>CAZXIN010000015.1:0-102650 GCA_964640795.1 uncultured Pseudoalteromonadaceae bacterium
TATGCCATACCTGGGGCTGTAGTCGCTGTTGGGGCAATGTTGCCGCTCATTTGGTTTGATACACAATTAGATAGTGTCATGCGAGCGTTATTCGATATCAGTACGGGGCTTTTCTTGTCAGGGAGCTTGTTTGCTTTAATCTTTGCTTATGCCATTAGGTTTTTGGCCGTCGCTATTCAGAACTCCGATGGTGGATTGTCTCGAATTAAACCTTCTATGGATGCCAGTGCTAAGATCATGGGACTGAACGCCAGACAAGTATTATTAAAGATTCATGCGCCTATACTAAAAAGCAGTTTACTCTCTGCCTTTATTTTGGTTTTTGTCGATGTTCTTAAGGAGCTACCGGCAACGCTAATACTGAGACCTTTTAATTTTAATACTTTAGCAGTGAGAGCACATGAATTGGCTTCTGATGAGCGTTTGGTTGATGCCGCATTGCCTGCTGTTGCCATTGTTGTGGTTGGCCTATTGCCAATAATTATACTTGCTAAAAAAATGGATGAGTCACTATCTTGAACAACATGATTGAAGTCCACAACTTGTCTATCGCATATGCTGGAAATGTTGTTGTTAACGAAGCATCGTTTACGCTTAAAAAAGGTGAGGTAGCTTGCCTTCTTGGTCCTTCTGGTTGTGGTAAAAGTTCCATATTGAGAGCTATTGCGGGGCTTGAGGTTATCCACTCTGGTCAGATCAGCTTACGTAATGAAACGGTGAGTAGTGATTCGGTGATGACCCCTGTAGAGAAACGCCGCGTTGCAATGATGTTTCAGGACTTTGCATTATTTCCACACTTGAATGTATCTGAAAACATTACCTTTAGCTTGTTTAAACAATCCAAAGAAAAACAACAAGCTCGCCTTCGAGAACTAGTGGCATTGGTGGGTTTAGGCGGGCTAGAACATAGGCAAATACATGAATTATCAGGAGGACAGCAGCAGAGAGTTGCTTTGGCAAGGGCTATTGCAGCAGATGCCGATATACTGTTTTTGGATGAACCTTTCTCAAGTTTAGACAGTAGTTTAAGAGAAGAACTAGCCGCAGACATTAGGCGTATTGTGAATCAGCAGCAGATTACGGCTATTTTAGTTACTCATGATCAACATGAAGCTTTTGCTTTTGCAGATACTATTGGTGTGATTAATGGCGGTCGTATTCAGCAATGGGGTAGTGCATTTGACCTTTATCACACACCAATTAATCAATGGGTGGCTAACTTTGTTGGAGAAGGTGTCTTGATTAACGGTGTTTTATTAGAACGGGGTGAAGTTCGTACGGTTATGGGAGAGTTTGATTCGAACTTGAGTCGTTCAGCGTCAGAAAACCGCGTTAGAGTGCTCATTCGTCCAGATGATATTATACATGATGATGCCAGCCATTTGACTGCAAAAGTTATTGAGCGAGCGTTTCGTGGCTCTCATATCATGTTTACATTGGAACTAACGGATGATGAACAAACACAAGTATTATGCTTGGCTCCAAGTCATCATAATCATGCAATAGGTGAGTTCATTGGTATTCGTTTAGATGTCCAACATGTGGTTGCTTTTGACATAAACTAAACAGTTTGAAATGACATAAGCTCAGTTAGAGGATTGTTTTTGGTAATACATAGCATAAGAACAAAACTTATTGTTTTGAACATCTTGGGTATGATGGCTGTTATAGCTGGTGTGATGTATTTAACCATCGAAGAGCATAAGACCCTCTATAAAGAATCCGTTGTTAGAAATCTAACCGGGCTGTCAGAGAACATGTCTGATGAACTCGTATCAATACTATCCACTGAGCCTGATCTATTTAGGTTAACGACGACGCTACTGAAACTTGATCGGTATGAAGATGTTCAGTATGCCAGTATTTATGATGTTGATTGGCAAACGCTTCAAAACTACGTTAGTCCGAGTTTTAGTCAACAGCAAGATGCTCTGTTCACTTATACAGAAGAAG
The DNA here is from genome assembly GCA_964640795.1 of uncultured Pseudoalteromonadaceae bacterium. GTDB lineage: Bacteria > Pseudomonadota > Gammaproteobacteria > Enterobacterales > Alteromonadaceae > M269. The sequence goes on from CAZXIN010000015.1 coordinate 1,954, forward strand.
AGATTCGTAGCTTTCCATTAGGTGTCTCGATTCAAAATGACGTCTTGGTGTCAGTTCATCGAATTGGTGAAGAAGCCTTTTCTCAGGGATATCTGTTGATAGTACATTCATTCCAAGGACCTATAGAAGAAAGTACTTTTCATCTGTTTTTAAGTGCAGCACCTCTCGTCATGTTGTTGATGTTTATTGCTATCGCATCATCTTTGTGGGCCTATCGTTATTTGCTTAACCCTTTACATGACTTGTCTATATTTGCAATGGAAGTAGAAAAGACAAATAACTATGGGTTACGCAGTAAAGTTAAGGGGCAAGGTGAAGTTGCTCAGTTAACGCAGAACATCAATGGCATGTTGAATACTATCGAACAACAAATCGACCGCAATAAGGCGTTTACTGATCAGTTGCTAGAACAACAATCGTCAATGGAACGTTTGGCTAATCACGATAGTTTGACTGGACTTCCTAATCGTCAGTTTTTTATGAAGATGCTGCGATATGAGTTAGTTCGAGCGGAACGCTATTCTGAAGACATCTCGATAATGTTTTTTGATCTTGATGGTTTTAAAACTGTCAACGACGCCTTGGGACATGAAGTCGGTGATTTATTGCTTATTGAAGCGAGCAAAAAAATTAAAAATTATTTAAGAGATGGAGATCTACTTGCGCGTTTGGGGGGCGATGAGTTTTTGATTCTGCTACCTCATAACCCCAAAAAACAAACGTTAACGAATATTGCGGAACGTATCATTGAGGGGATGAGAGAGCCATTCCAAATTGGTGAGTGGCAAGTTCAAACAGGTGTCAGTATCGGTATTGCCAATGCCAGTGATGCAAGTTTTGAGTTGAATCAGTTTATCAGCTATGCCGACATTGCAATGTACCGTTCTAAAATTAATGGCCGTGGCGTTTATACGCTATTTGAAGAGGGCATGTTAGAAGATAATAAAAGGAAGTTGCTAATTGCTAATGCCATTATACCTTCACTTGAGCAAGACCATTTTTATGTTATGTATCAACCCAAAGTTGATTTAAAGGGAGAAATCGTAGGCTTTGAAGCATTAATCAGATGGCAACATCCTGAACTTGGCGCTATTTTTCCTGACGAGTTTATTCCTATCGCTGAACGTAGTGGAAGAATATCTAGCTTAACGCAATGGATAATATCCCGCGTTTTACAAGATTTGCCTGCTATAGAAGCTAATGTTTGTGGCAATTGCGTAACAGCCATTAATTTGTCAGCACATGATATAAAGAATCCTAACTTTATTCAGTTTGTAAAATCAGCGTTTGAGAAATATGACGTTAACCCTCAGTGCTTGGAGTTCGAGGTAACCGAATCAGCGTATCTTGAAAACTTAGATAGCGCTAACTTGTTTTTTAAAGATATTACGCAAATGGGCAGTACTATAGCGCTTGATGATTTCGGTACGGGTTACTCCTCTCTTGGATATCTGACTCAAATTAATATCAATACGCTTAAAATCGACAAGTCTTTTGTTGAACATGTCGGAGTATCAGAAAAGAACACCGTCATTATTCAAACTATTATCGACATGGCGCGCCACTTAAACCTTAGGGTGTGTGCTGAGGGTGTTGAGAATGACACACAGTATCAGTTTTTAATTTCTTGTGGTTGCGATCAGCTGCAAGGGTATTTTTTTGGAAAGCCTGCAAGGCTCGGTGCCTTTACTCAGGAATCGAAAAAATAACCTGAAGTGAATCAGGAATTGAAGCACTACCAGGTAGGTAAGTGATTGCGCCAGGTGTTTTTTCTACATAAGCAATCAACTCCTCTACAGTAGAAAACTCAATAGGTGGTTTACTACGTCCTGTGAACTTGAGCTGTGCCCAATATGATTGAATACGCGATTCGGTCAATCCAATGATACGTGTATTGAAAACAATTCGAGATCGTTTGTTAGGTGTCATCGATACGGGTATATATTTGCCTTGAATTGCGCCGCCCATAAATAAATTACGTAGTTGTTGTTTGTCTATGCTTATATTTTGCTCCGTAGTATTGGCGACAATGACCAACTCATCTGCGATGGAAGTGTTGCTGTAAAAGCAGAATAAAAATGAGAGTGAAGCGATAAAAATAGCTCTCATTAAAATACCCAATCTAACGCAATAAGTGATAGCGTGCCTTTATTATCAAGTGGTGTATTAGGGGTGTTGTTAATAAAGAAAGAGCGCTCGTTATCTTCGCCATCAAGGAAAATGATTTCAGTTTTCAGTGCCAGTGTCGGTAAGATATCCCAACGTAATCCAAGTGATAGGCTGCGTAAGTCATCATCCAAAAAGCCGTCGACAATTTGGTCAAAACCTAATGACAGTGCATCAAGCTCTGGTGATAAGCCCAGAGGGATTTCATTGTCAGGTGCTGTATATTCGGTGTCTATAAAAGCAAGTGTTGCATAGGCTGTTAAGTTTTTATAGTAGTAGCCGAAGCTGGTAAAAGCGGCATTTAGATCCGGAATAAAAAATTCTGATGAGCGAATGGCTATGAATTCGTTCTTAGAAAAAAACCTTAAGTTGTCGTAAGAAATACTGCCATGTAAAAAAGCGGCTGTATCGGATGTTGTTAAATCATCTGCGTTTCTGTCGAAACCGACTTGACGCAATACATCTGTAAACTGGTTTATCTCTGTTAACCCAACATCAGCAGAACCTTTAGTATAAGAAATTCTAAACTCCAAATTTCCTTGACGTACGGTCGCGTTAGCACCGCCAAGCCGATTTAGGTCAGCATTGACTGTTGAATCTACTGCTGGAACATTGCCATCAAAGTAACCAAACCACCCTTCAAGCCGAATGGATGTATTATCAAATGCACTAGTTCGTGTTATCGATATTCCTTCATAATTAGAAAACAAGAACGTATCGTAAACTTGCTGAGGTGGGCGAACCCAAGGAAAAGCTAAGCCAACATCTCTCACATCACTATAATTTAATAGAGGAGTGCGCAGTCGTCCTAACTTAAATTGCCAGTTATTATTGGGTTGATAAGTTAGATAAGCCCACTCAATACCAGACTCTCTCGTATCACTGGTGTGCACCAACCCTTGAACCGTAGCTGACCATTTGGGGTTCCATTCGTAATTTGCTTGCAACGCAAAAAGGCTGTCATTATCGATAGATAAATCATCTTCATAACCAAAATAGCTCGCATCACTACCTGACAATGTGCCAGCAACGAGTCTCGCAAATCCAGATACGTCAAACTTACCGGCTCCAACGCTATGGCTTAAGCTTATCGCTGTGAATGATAAGAAAGTCTGAATATATCGTTTATATCTCACTGAATTGGTTTCGCTTTCGGGCATTAGGTTCTGCTAATAGCTTCATACTAATGAGTTTACGGCGCAATACTAGTATTTTGAGACACTTTTGTTATGACTCTGCGATGGTACTGTGAATAGGCATTAGCTTATGCACTCGCCTTGTGTTGCAAGGTGTTGGGCTAGGATGTCTGTTTATGGTTTCATGGTAAGTGTTTGTTTTCATTAGATTTGTTTTTATCTGCTTTGTTGGTGTCTGCTTGTGGCGACACAAATGCTCTTTGATCTACCTCTTGGTGCATGTGGGTTGGTTTAAGCTATTGATAATTAATGAAAAATAAAAGTTGGCACCAATGTTGATATAAGTTAATCGAGCATGTTGTTTTTTGAAGTGAAATATAAGAAACAGGCCAGTTTATCTAAAGACAAAAATAGGCCGCACTTCGATGCTCATAAGAGGATTTTCCTCGATCAAATATTAAGAAATTGGAGAAAGATATGTTGAGATTAACTTTGTTTATAACGTCAATAATGCTAGTTGCTACGGCTTTTGCGGATGAGGAACGCCTAACTCCGCTTGATAAAAATAAAGATGGCAATATTAGCATTCAAGAAGCCACTGTGCATCCAGACCTTTTAGCTGCGTTTGGCAGTATTGATGCCGATGGAAATGGACAAATCAGCCGCACTGAGTTAATGGAAAGCGAGTTTAAAAATAAGTTACCTACGCTAATTGCTCAGCAAAAGAAACCGTCTTAAAAGGAAAGCTAGGCTAACGGGTCTAGCTAGTAACTAGGTAACTAGCTAGGTCTGTTTTCTTAGATTTTAGAATGAGTTAAATCGTACCTTTACGCTCGTTCTTAAAAGACCAGCAAAGCTGGTCTTTTATTCATTATGTTAACGTAGGATAATGGCGCATTAGCACCCAGATGATCAGAGAGATATTGTTGCACCCAGGTTCAATAAGACAGTTGATTTTTTTCAGCTTTGTTGTGGCAATGATACCTTTAGCTCTGCTACTTTGGTCAAGTCAAAATACGCTTTCTAAGGTTGGGGGTATTGCTGTAACAGAGGCGCAGCTTGCGGTCGAACAAGTGCGGTCAGTTGAGCAAATCAAAGCCATGGCTGATGACAACGAACGACTCATTGGTCAATATCGTATACTCAGGAAGCCTGAATTACAGCAATTAGCTGACAACTATATGGAGCTTTTTGCTGGTAAGTTGGTTGAGTTATGCGAGAGAGAAGCATTAAGTGTAGCTTGTGATGACCTCAAAACTTCAGTCGACCAACTCTACAATACTTACATTGAAGCGTCAGATGAGGAGCTAACCAACTACCTTCTTGCGATTAATACGGCGTTAAATTTGTTATCTGAGAATTCTGATCAACTGATAGATAAACGTATTGCTCAACAACAAGTCTATGTGAAGTCGATGCAAGACCGACAAGTTTGGCTGGTGAGCGTTATGGTCATATTGACGTTGATTGTCATATTTTTTAATACGCGATTATTAGCAAAGCCCATTGAACGACTAGATAAACTGATTACTGCAATTGCTACCCAAGAGAAATCGTTGCCTATTCAGTCAACGTTGAACCCTAAAGAATTTCAGAGTCTTGATAACAAACTACGTTGGTTATCTGATCGACTTAATCAGTTGGAAGATTTGAGGCATTCGATGTTAAGGCATGCTTCTCATGAGCTGAAAACGCCGCTTGCAAGTATTAAAGAAGGGTGTTCATTATTGACTGATGAAGTTGTCGGTGATTTAACGCCGAAGCAGCGAGAAGTATTGGATCTGTTGAACAATAGTGTTGAGCGTTTGAATCAACTTATTATTCAATTGTTGGATTATAACCGCCTGTTGGAACAAGCGAAACCTGAAGTGAAGACAATTGTTGCTGAGCCTCTGCTGAGTAAGGCTGTTAATGAAAACGCGCTTTTGCTGGAACAAAATAAACAGTCGATAGAGTTGCAGCTTCAGGCTGATAAAATTACTGTCGATCCGATGCTTTTTCGACGTATTTTAGATAATTTACTATCCAACGCTGTTGCTCATAGTCGCACCAATTCAGTTATCGTCGTAAAACTTTACCAAGCTCACAATCAGCTACACCTTGATGTTGCTAATCAAGGGACACAGATTGATCCGATTCATCATGACAAGTTATTTGAACCTTTCTATCGAATTAACCACGTTCGTAACGATAAAGTGTCTGGTTCAGGTTTAGGTTTATCTATCGTCGCTGATTGTGCGCGATTGATGCAAGGACATGCGCAAGTTGTGTCCGAATCTGGTATGGATGTTTGTATTCGTGTTTCTTTACCCATGGAGTCTGTTTAATGAGAATAGCAGTTGTATTGCTAAGCATTTTTTTTCTACAAGCCTGCGAATTGCTAAATTTCCCTCAGAAAGAAAAAGCTGCCGTTGAAAATAACTGTGTAGTCGATCTCAATGATGGAAAATCGTCAGATTTATGTGATGTGAGTCAGTGGCTGGATTTTGTGTTCGATTACCAGCTTGTGACCTGGAAAGACAGGAAAGTGATTATTGATTCGTTAGGGAAAAGCGATCAAGACGTTTTGAAAAAAATCCTTCTGAGTCAATCCGTTGATACACCTTATCAAGATAGATTGAGAGCACAACTATGGGCAGAAGATATTATGCCCAATTTGGAAGAACCACTTCAATCGTTTGTTAAACTACTGATATACCAACCGAGTCAACAAGTGCTTGAGCTTGAATCAGCCATAGTGACATTAAATAAAATGAATTTAAAACATGCCGAAGAGATCGACGTTATGCAGGCATTAATAAAGCAACATCAAGACCAGCTTGAACAGCTCTTGAAATTAGAAACTAATCTTGTCGAAAAAGTAAGGGAACCCAATCGATGAAACAACAAGAATCACATATTGCAAAAGTTTTACTTGTTGATGATGACGCTAGCTTACTGCGTTTATTGACACTAAGGTTAGAAGGCGAGGGTTACTTAGTAACCACTTGTGAATCAGCTAAGGAAGCCCTTAAGCTGTTTAATAGTCAGAGCTTTGATCTCGTGCTCAGTGATTTGCGAATGCCAGGTCTTGATGGTTTAGCCTTTTTCGATGAAATAATGGTACTCGACCAAACTATCCCTGTCATTCTAATGACTGCACATGGCACTATCGAAGATGCGGTAGAAGCCACTCAAAGAGGGGTTGCAGGCTTTATTACCAAGCCTATAGAGCATGACGAGTTGAGGGCTGTACTGAGTAAACATTTAAGCTCTGGACGCGCTAACCTGTCAGACGAGTGGAGAGAAGCCCTCATTACTCAATCAACACATATGGAACAGTTGCTTGAGCAGGCTTATCGCGTAGCACAAAGGCATGTCAGTGTATTAATTAGTGGTGAAAGTGGTACTGGTAAGGAGTTGTTGGCTAAGGCAATTCATAAAGCAAGTGATAGATCCGAAAAACCTTTTGTTGCTATTAACTGTGGTGCTTTACCTGAGAACTTATTGGAATCTGAATTATTCGGGCATGCCAAAGGTGCATTTACAGGTGCGATTAGTGAGCATGTTGGGCTTTTTAGAGAAGCTGATGGCGGCACACTATTTCTGGATGAAATTGGCGATATGCCAATCGCACTTCAAGTTAAGTTACTTCGAGTATTACAAGAGCAACAAGTACGTCCAGTAGGTAGTAACAAGCAAATTGATATTAATGTACGAATCATTTCTGCAACTCATAAGAATTTGCGAGACGAAATGGAAGAGGGCAATTTCCGTGAAGATTTGTTCTACCGACTCAATGTCGTTAACCTCAGTTTGCCTAGTTTGCATGAACGTGCGGAAGATATTCCACTCATCGCCAAACACCTGTTGAAACAAAGTGCAGAGAAACACCAACTCAATATCACCAGATTTTCAGATGACGCATTGCAGAAATTGGTAACCGCCAAGTGGCCTGGAAATGTTAGACAGCTCGTCAATGTTATTGAGCAGTGTGTTGCACTAACTCAAACTCCCGTTATTTCTGAACACCTTGTTAAGCAAGCTTTGTTTGAAACCGAACATGCATGGCCTACCTTGGCCGAAGCTAAGGATGCTTTTGAACAGCGTTATCTGATTAAGCTACTTAAGATGACAGAAGGCAATGTGACGAGGGCAGCTGAGCTTGCCGCAAGGAATCGCACTGATATGCATAAGTTGCTGAAGAAACATAATCTAACGGCGACTGATTTCCGATCTTAGCGACACGCGCTAAGATACCGAATCAAGACTTGACGCTATACAAAGTGTAATTTTGATGAAATTGCACGCCACGCCTAGTGCATATAGGTAATACCGTATGTATAATACGCGCCCTAATTTACTCTCATAATTCTATTTTAGTCTTGGCTAAAATAGAATTAGTAACGTGCCAAAGGTAGGTTTCATGCGCACTGATTATTGCGGCAACATTAATGCATCATTTGTAGGTCAAGAAGTTACACTCTGTGGTTGGGTTAACAAAAGACGTGATCTCGGTGGTGTTATTTTCATCGACCTTCGTGATCGCGAAGGTATTGTGCAAGTCGTTTATGATCCTGATGAAAAAGACTTATTTGAATTAGCCAATAGTTTGCGTAATGAATTCTGTGTTCAAATTTCAGGCTTGGTTCGTGCACGCCCGGAAGGGCAGGTTAATGCTGACATGTCGACTGGTGAGATCGAAATACTTGGTCGCCAACTAACTATCCTTAACAAATCAGCTCCACTGCCGCTTGATTTTAATCAAGACAATTCTGAAGAGCAGCGCCTCAAGTATCGTTACATTGATCTACGTAGGCCAATCATGAGTGATAGGCTTAAATTCAGAGCCAAAGTGACAAGTGCTGTTCGTAACAGTCTTGAATCTCAAGGCTTTCTAGATATTGAAACTCCTATGTTGACTAAAGCAACACCAGAAGGTGCCCGCGATTACCTTGTTCCTAGTCGGACGCATAAAGGACGTTTCTTTGCTTTACCTCAATCACCTCAACTATTTAAGCAGTTGTTAATGATGTCGGGTATGGATCGTTACTATCAAATTGTTAAATGTTTCCGTGACGAAGATTTGCGAGCTGATCGACAGCCGGAGTTTACTCAGATCGATTTGGAAACGACATTCTTAGATGCTGACGGTGTCATGAGCATTACAGAGACCATGATTCGACAAGTATTTAATGATTTACTTAATGTAGAACTAGGTGATTTTCCTCGAATGACCTACGCAGAAGCAATGCGACGCTACGGTAGTGACAAGCCAGATTTACGAAATCCACTTGAGCTGACGGATGTTGCTGATTTAGTTAAAGATGTTGAGTTTAAGGTCTTTTCTGGCCCTGCTAATGATGAGAAAGGCCGCGTCGCTGTCATTAAAATTCCAGGTGGCGCAAAACTGTCGCGTAAACAAATTGATGACTACGGAAAGTACGTGGGAATCTATGGGGCAAAAGGCTTAGCTTGGCTTAAGGTTAATGATAGTGATGCCGGTATGGATGGATTGCAATCACCTATCTTGAAATTCTTAAATGAAGACGTTGCCGCTTCACTACTTGAACGCACTGGCGCTGCGAGTGGTGATATTTTGTTATTTGGTGCAGACAGTGCAACAGTCGTGTCAGAAGCTATGGGAGCTCTTCGTCTGAAACTCGGCGAGGACCTAGAGTTACTTCAGGGACAATGGAAGCCTTTATGGGTTGTTGATTTCCCTATGTTTGAAGAGGTTGATGGACAATTTCATGCACTACACCACCCATTCACTTCGCCAAGAGGTTTAACACCAGAACAATTGACAGAAAACCCTGCTGAGGCTATTTCTGATGCCTATGACATGGTGCTAAATGGTGTTGAATTGGGGGGAGGTTCTGTTCGTATTCATGATCAGAAAATGCAGTCAACAGTATTCGATATCTTAGGTATTGATGAACAAGAAGCACAAAGTAAATTTGGTTTCTTACTTGATGCATTGCAGTATGGCGCTCCACCTCACGCAGGTTTAGCATTTGGTTTAGATCGTATTGTGATGTTAATGACAGGTGCTACCTCAATTAGAGACGTTATGGCTTTCCCAAAAACAACGACAGCAGCTTGCCCATTAACCAATGCCCCTGGTATTGCAAACGAACAACAACTGACCGAATTGTCTATCGCTACTATCATCGAAGAAGAAGAAGCCGAGTAGCTTGGCTCACAAGCGCCCGGAATCTGTGTTGGTTTTGATTCATGATCAAAACCAACACGTTCTGTTATTACAACGGGATGACGATAGCACTTTTTGGCAGTCTGTGACTGGCACAATGGAAGGCGACGAATCGCCCGTAGAAACAGCAATAAGAGAAGTTTTGGAAGAAACTGGTATTGATGTGATTGCCGAAGGCTATCAATTGATTGATTGTCGCTATACCAATCAATATCAGATAAGGTCTCAATGGCTCGACCGATACCCACCCGATACCGTTTACAATACTGAGTATTGCTTTGTGCTTGAAGTGAAGAGAACAGATAATATAAAACTCACAGAACATTTGTCTTTTGCGTGGCACACCAAGAAGGATGCGATTAAGATAGCTTGGTCGAAAAGCAATAAAGATGCGATAGAAAAGTTTATAGAACCAGTATTACCGCTATCAATATCTCAAGATTCATATCATTGAAAGCGTATTTCGTAGAATGAAATCTCACACAGGTTGATATCATATGGTTATTCTAGGAATAGATCCAGGTTCACGCCTTACTGGTTATGGTGTCATAAAGAAAGTCGGTGCAAAAGTGGAGTACATTGCGAGTGGATGTATTCGACTGTCGGTTACGAGTATTCCAGAGCGCCTACAGCAAATTCACAGTGGTGTGAGTCAAATTATCAGTCAATATCACCCAGATGAGTTTGCCATCGAACAAGTATTTATGGCTAAAAATCCTGATTCGGCTTTGAAACTAGGGCAGGCGAGAGGGGCTGCAATTGTTGCTGCAACTAACCAGCAGCTGCCTGTTGCAGAATATTCAGCTCGGCAAATAAAGCAATCTGTTGTTGGTAAAGGGGCAGCAGACAAACATCAAGTCCAACATATGGTTTGCCAATTATTGTCACTGACAAAAAGTCCACAAGCTGACGCAGCTGACGCTTTAGCCGTAGCATTGTGCCACCTGCATACTAGCCAGAGTTTATTAAAGATGTCTGGGCAAGCATCAAAAACGGTAAGACGGCGATTACGCTAACACACTCATTGATGAGAAGGATATAACATGATAGGTCGAATTCGAGGTACATTAATTGAGAAGTTGCCTCCAGATGTATTGATTGAATCTGCCGGCGTTGGCTATGAAATTCAAATGCCAATGACGAGCTTTTATCAATTACCAGAAGTTGGAGAAGAGGCAACAGTTGTTACTCACTTTGTCGTTCGAGAAGACGCTCAATTACTGTTTGGTTTTGCTAATAAAACAGAGCGTTCGCTATTTCGTGAGCTGATTAAAGCTAATGGTGTGGGGCCTAAGCTTGCATTAACCATTATGTCGGGTATGTCAGCATCTCAGTTTATTCATTGCGTTAGCATTGAAGATGTCACAGCTTTAGTTAAATTGCCGGGTGTCGGGAAAAAAACGGCAGAAAGACTTGTTGTTGAGATGAAAGATAGGCTGCAAAAGCTTAGTGTCAGCGCAGATGGTAATCAAGGAGAAGCTCTTACATCAGTTACAAGTGAAGAAACACCTTTACTCATGCCGCAAAGCAGTGCGAAAGATGAAGCACTAAGTGCATTACTTGCGCTAGGCTACAAATCATCTCAAGCTAATTTGGTCATGAATAAACTGAAGGCAGAGGGTAAAAGTAGCGAAGAACTTATTCGCGAAGCGCTAAAAGCAATGGGTTAATGTCTGCTGAACTTTGGCATTTAAATGAACTCATCCAAGCTATGTTTGTTTGCTATTCGTTGCAAAAGTATACCGCAAAGATAAACAGACCTTAGTAGCATTAACTACTGATTATATATACACTGCTTTATGTTAAAAAGAGCATACTGAGATAGAGAATGATAGAAGCTGATAGATTAGTTACAGCGACAGAAGCCGTTGATGATGAATCAATTGATAGAGCTATTCGCCCCAAGTTATTAGCAGATTACACAGGGCAAGATCATGTTTGTTCTCAAATGGAAATTTTTATCGAAGCTGCCCGTATGCGGGACGATGCACTTGATCATTTACTTATCTTCGGTCCTCCAGGTCTTGGAAAGACGACATTAGCCAATATTGTTGCGAACGAGATGGGCGTCAATATTAAAACAACATCAGGCCCAGTATTAGAAAAAGCGGGTGATCTAGCTGCTTTGCTAACCAATCTCGATACAAATGATGTCCTGTTTATTGATGAAATACATCGTTTAAGCCCTGTTGTTGAAGAAATCCTATATCCAGCAATGGAGGATTATCAGTTGGATATTATGATTGGCGAAGGCCCTGCTGCGCGATCGATTAAGCTGGACTTGCCACCATTTACATTGATCGGGGCTACGACGCGTGCGGGTTCACTGACATCGCCTTTACGTGATCGCTTCGGTATCGTTCAGCGACTTGAGTTCTACAACATTAAAGATTTAACACAAATTGTTTCACGCTCAGCTCGTTATTTAAACATGAAAGTTGATGATGAAGGCGCTATTGAGGTGGCTAGACGTTCTCGTGGAACACCGAGAATATCCAATCGTTTATTGCGACGTGTGCGTGATTATGCGCAGATTAAAGCGAACGGCCACGTAACGACAGAGGTTGCCAGTGCTGCGCTAGACATGTTAGATGTTGATAAGCAAGGTTTAGATTATATGGATCGTAAGTTATTGACATCTATTATTGAGAAATTTATGGGGGGGCCTGTAGGTCTAGATAACTTAGCTGCTGCTATCGGTGAAGAGAAAGAAACAATTGAAGATGTTATTGAACCCTTCCTTATTCAACAAGGCTTTTTGCAGCGAACGCCTAGAGGCCGTATTGCGACACAAAATGCCTATCTCCACTTCGGCTTTGATTACACTCCCGATTAATTCAAAAATTATTGCTGTTAAACCTATCGAATTTAAGTCAAAAAAAACCCGCTAAAAGCGGGCTATAAACAAGTATAAATGTATAGGAATAAATCCAGGAATCAAATTTGCCATAAATGAAAAATTTGTGTTTTTGAGAAGTTCGTAGGTATTACTGCGCTCAACTCTTCAAACATGACGTTATTTTATAGATGTCATTAAATACTACAATTGAATTAAATTAGCCTTTCGCATTAATTTTTCTAATCTTAATTTTGTGTTGCCAATCTTTTGAGAGATCGTTTTAGTTGATGGTATGTTACTTGTGTCTCTCATTTGAAACAGTAAAGTAAATGGTCGATACATTAACTTTCATTGTTCAGGATGTTTTCCAATAGCTGTCGTTTAGCTTTGTGGTTGATTAAATTAACTTTTTACGACGAGTAGGGTGCTTTGTTTACTGCCTGCTATAAAAATGCATGGTGTATCCAAATCAGCATATAACGAGCTTTGTTAAGTTTTTATGAAAAACACATGATTTTAACATTAATTTAACTTATTTGATTTCTTTGTGTTTGAGGCTGCAATAACGGAATTAAATAAATTAAGATAAAGAGCTTAATTTTTGAAAAGTGTTTGAATTTGCTAGATAGGATAGTGTTTTTGTCTCCTTCTGATAGTTTGAGCTTTGTTTGTGGCCAGTCGATTGAAAGTATCAGATAACTATGATGCTTGGAGCAACACAAAGCCTTAAAAGTGTGGTATTTTAATGTCTCTAATAATAAGAGAAATTCAATGGCTTTGGTTCACTCACATCCTATTCGCGTTTACTATGAGGATACTGACGCAGGTGGGATTGTTTATTATGCAAATTACCTCAAGTTTTTTGAAAGGGCACGAACGGAGTGGCTTCGTCAGCTTGGCTTTTCTCAATCAAAATTTTTGGAACATTCTTTGGGTTTTGTCGTCAAACGAGTTGAAATGGATAATGTTGCACCGGCTAAGTTCGATCAACAACTTGAAGTGCAGACTGAAATTCATGACGTTAAACGTGTTAGTTTGCTGTTTCGGCAGAAAATTGTAGACGAGAAACAAAAAACATTGGTTAATGCTTTAGTCAGAGTTGCTTGCGTTGACCTCATTAAAATGAAGCCCATTGCTATCCCGCAGGCAGTTATAGAGGAAATATCTGGTGTCATCTGAGTTATCATTTTTTGATCTCTTCCTAGAAGCGAGTTTATTAGTACAGCTTGTTATGTTGTTGCTTTTGGTTACCTCAATGGTGTCATGGGCTTTCATTTTTCAGCGTGGTAAAGCACTGAATCAAGCACAAGTAGATCTAAAGAAATTTGAAGATAAGTTCTGGTCAGGAGCTGATTTGAATAAACTTTATCAAGAGTTGTCGGCTCGACAATCCTTGTCGGGATTGGCCAGCTTATTTACTTCTGGCTTTAAAGAGTTTGTAAGGCTTCGAAAATCGGCACATTCCTCGTCTGAATCTATTATGGAAGGTTCATCTAGAGCAATGCGAGTATCTTTGTCTCGAGAGATTGACGAACTTGAACGTCATTTGCCATTTCTCGCGACGACAGGTTCTATCAGTCCTTATATTGGTCTATTTGGTACTGTATGGGGGATCATGAATTCTTTTATTGCTCTCGGTCAGGTTCAACAAGCAACACTGGCCATGGTAGCTCCGGGGATTGCTGAAGCTCTGATTGCAACCGCTATGGGCTTATTCGCAGCAATTCCTGCTTATGTTGCTTACAATCGTTTTATATCGCAAGTAGAAAAATTGGAGAACAGCTACGGTAATTTTATGGAAGAGTTTTCGAGTATTTTACATCGACAAACGCTTGTTTCTTCTGAATCTCGCTCACAACAGGTGGGTTAGTTTTGTACGTTCGTAAAAGACGCAAAAAGGTATCAGAACTTAACGTTGTACCCTACATAGACGTTATGTTGGTGTTATTGATAATTTTCATGGTAACAGCCCCTTTGGTAACGCAAGGCGTTAATGTTGATTTACCTAAAGCAGAAGCAGAAGCATTGGACGAAGATTCGAAACCTCCTTTGGTAGCTTCTGTTGATGTTCAGGGACAGTACTTTATTAATGTTGGTGATACGCAAGATGAACCTTTATCTGCTGTCGATCTGGCGACATTAGTTGCAGCGCATTTGAAGGTAGAGCCGGAAACCCCTGTTGTTGTGAAAGGAGATGGCGCTGTTCCATACGACAATGTTGTTCAATTAATGGTTCTTTTGCAACGGGCTGGTGTACCTAGCGTTGGCTTAATGACAGCGCCGCCAGAGCAGTAAAGTGAACAGTTTGTTTGGAGCGTTGGGTAAATCACTAGGACTACATTTGGTTCTAGGTATTCTTTTGGTGGCGAGTGTAGACTTTAGCTCCGAAAAGCAGCCAGAGTTGCCTGACGTCGCTGTCCCTATTATTGAAGCGACAGTGGTTGATCAAAATACATTAGATCAGCAAGTAAAGAAAATTCAGCAAGAAAAAGCAGCTGCTAAACGAGCAGAAGAGCAGCGAGTTAAAGAACTAGAGAAGAGGGCTGCTGATGCTGCTAAGAAGCGTAAGCAGAATGAGCAGAGAATTCAGGAGCTTGAAAAGCAAAAGCAACGAAAGCTTAACGAAAAGAAAAAGGCAGATCAGGCAGCTGCTTTAGCTAAGAAAAAACAGAAAGAAGAGAAACAGCGCGCCCAGCAAGCTGAAAAAGAACGTAAACGTAAAGAAGCTGAGCGTAAGAAAGCCGAAGAAGAAGCCAAGCGCGCAAAGGAAAAGCGCGAAAGAGAGAAAAAGGCAGCGGAAGACGCTAAAAAGAAACGAGAAGAAGAAGAGCGCAAGCGCAAAGAAGCTGCGGAAAAAGCAGAACAAGAACGTATTCTTGACGAACAATTGAAAGCAGAACAAGCTGCTAGGCAACAAAGACGAAATAAACAAGTGCTTTCAGAGGTCGATAAATACCAAGCACTGATAAAACAAACGATCGAACGTAATTTGATTGTCGACGACAGTATGCGCGGTAAGAAGTGCCGTTTGAACATTCGTTTGGCATCAAATGGATTGGTCACTAAAGTAACGGTTTTGGCTGGCGACGCTATATTGTGTCGTGCGGCACAAACGGCAGTTTTCAAATCCGATACTTTACCTGTCTCTCGTGAAGAGGACGTTTATCAACAACTTAAAGATATCAACCTAACGGTAGAGCCTAAAATATAATGTATAGCAAGCTTTTAAAATTATTCACGATATTCCTCTTCACAATCGCAATGAGTGACGATAGTAAAGCAACATTGGAGATTGTTATTACCGAAGGCATTAATACCGCTCGGCCCATTGGCATTGTTCCTTTCAAATGGAAAGGTGATGGCCCTATGCCAGCTCGTTTGACGAATGTTATTGCAGCCGATCTGCGTCGGAGTGGCAAGTTTAATCCGATTGACGCGTCAACGATGCCTCAATTTCCTAGCAGCGATGGTGAAGTTGATTATTCTGTTTGGGCATCAACAGGGGTAGATGCCATTCTTGTTGGCAGTGTTGAAGAATATTCGATTGACCGCTATTTGGTAAACTATGAACTTATTGATGTTGTCAGAGGGCAAATTACTGGTGGCCAAACACAGATATTAAGTGGCGGTAAGCTCGTTAGCACTAAAGATCATATTCTTGAGACCGCAGGTCACGTGATTAATGGTGACCAATTTAGAAATCATTCACACTTTATTGCAGACAAAGTATATGAAGCTCTTACGGGTGAAAAGGGAGCATTTCGTACACGAATTGCTTATGTATTAGTACGAGAAGATAGTACCGCTTTACCATTTCAACTTGTCGTTGCAGATTACGATGGGGAAAATGAGACTGTGCTGTTGCGTTCTGATGAGCCTTTGATGTCTCCTTCTTGGTCTCCTGATGGCTCTAAATTAACTTATGTCAGTTTTGAAAGTCGAAGACCGCAAATTTTCACACAAGATATTTATACCAAAAGTCGAACAAAAATGACTGAGTTTGAAGGTATAAATGGTGCGCCTAGGTTTTCTCCCGATGGCCGAAGATTAGCTATGGTTTTGTCAAAAGATGGTAATCCAGAAATCTATATTATGGATATTGCCAGCAAACAATTACGCCGAATGACAAATAATCGTTACATTGATACAGAACCAAGTTGGACTCCAGATGGTCAAAGCTTGATATTTAGCTCAGAACGGGGTGGTAAACCACAAATTTATCGCGTAAATTTAGCATCAGGAAAAACTGAGCGATTGACGTTCGATGGTGAGATGAATCTTGGTGGGACGATAACCCCAGACGGTGAGCAAATGATTATGGTCAACCGTACCAGAGGAAATTACCACATAGCTCGGCAAAGTATTAAGAATCGTGAGATGCAGGTATTGACTAAGACCTTTTTGGATGAGTCACCTAGCATTTCGCCGAATGGCAGCATGATTATCTACAGTACATTACACTCGGGTAAGCAGGTGTTGTCATTAGTGTCGGTCGATGGACGCTTTAAAGCGAGACTGCCTGCAGCTGATGGTCAGGTTAAGTCACCCAGTTGGTCGCCATTTTTACTATAGAATTAATTATTTTCGTTTTAACCAGAATAAAATATAAACAATAAGGATTCATCGCATGCGTCTGAATAAAATCGTTAAAGGCTTTGTAATAGCATTGCCAGTTTTGACTCTTATGGCTTGTTCTTCTAGCTCAAGTGTTGATGAGCAAGCTTCTGAGACAAATCAAAGCGCTCAGACAGAAACATCTAACTCATCTAACACCGGATCGAATGCTCAAGTTGGTGCCGCAACACAGCAACAGAGCCCACAAGAAGTGTACAGAGAAGAGCTTGCTGCTGTTCAAAACGATCAAGTGATTTATTTTGAGTTTGATCGCTCTTCATTGCAATCTGAGTTTTATGCGACTCTAGATAAGCATGCTGCTTTCTTGCGTAAAAATAGCTCTCAACGTGTAACTGTTGAAGGTCACTGTGATAGCCGTGGTACGCCAGAGTACAACATCGCACTTGGCGAACGTCGTGCTAAAGCGATTGAAACCTATTTATTGAATGCAGGTGTACGTAGCTCTCAAATCTCTGTTGTTTCTTACGGTGAAGAAAAGCCAGCTGTAAGAGGCTCAAGTGAAAGTGCATTTGTAAAGAATCGTCGTGGCGTATTGGCTTATCGCTAATAACGGATGACTATTTATTCCAAACTATTGTTCGGGTGCTTAATTGGAGTTGCAGGTTATGCTGTAGCTCAAGCACCCGTTTCTGATCTTAATACCGGTAGCCTTGAACAGCGGGTTAGTGAGCTAGAACGCTTGGTTAGCTCTCGCACATCAGCGCAGCACCGTATTCAAAGTCAGTTAGACACTATTCAAGATGAAGTTAATGAACTACGAGGTACACTCGAAGTACATAATTTTAAGCTTGAGCAGATATTACAAAGGCAGCGTGAACTCTACTTAGAAATAGATAATCGCATACAAGCTGTTACTGCGTCAGGTGCCGTTAGCCAGCCTGCGCCCACGACACCTGCAGCGCCTAATAGTGATCAAAACTATGTATTGGCAGCAGGGGAAGATGATGCATATGATAAAGCTATTAACTTAATTCTGAAAGAAAGGCGCTATGATGAAGCAGTCCCTGCATTTGAGTCTTTTTTAGCGAACTTTCCAAATTCAAGTTATGCGGCGAATGCGCATTATTGGTTAGGACAGTTATTGTTTAATAAGCAAGAATGGGCTCAATCGAAAAGTCATTTTGAACGGGTAGTGAATCAATATGTTGATTCTAATAAACGTTCAGACGCTCTTTTAAAGCTTGGCGAAATTGCACAAAAGCAAAACAACCTCGCTCGTGCTAAGCAGCTTTTTGAACAAGTTATTAGTGAATACCCGGAATCTTCCGCTCGTAAATTAGCCGATAATAGACTTAGAGCACTAAACTAAGCCGCTTATCTAATATAGTCACTAAAAAATGCCAAATTTTGGTACTTTCTAGTTGATTAACCGCTTTAAATCAGTATCATATGCGGCCGTTGTTTAGCTCTCTAAGCATAAACAACGGATTCTTTTGAAATGGGTCGTTAGCTCAGTTGGTAGAGCAGTTGACTTTTAATCAATTGGTCGCTGGTTCGAATCCAGCACGACCCACCATTTCCTTACCCCATTGATTCAATTCAATAATTTTAAAGCCATAAATTAAACCGATTTCCTAACCACCTGAAATACATAGATATTGTGGTTCGAAACCAGAATGGTGCTGAGTGTTTGCTATTGATTAGAAAGTTAAAGATAAAGGTTGTGAATGTTTCGTTAATAACCTATACAAGTTTTCAAACAACACCGTGGCAATAGGCTACGTTCTTAACGAGTTGCAGCAACTAACGTTCATCAGAAAGGGTAGCTTATAAACATCCAGATTTTACGCCAAAAACTAGGGTTTATTTTGTCAGCGACTGTTTCTCGGTCTATCCATTCTCCCTGTTTAACTAGCGCGGTCAATGTTTGAGTGTTTTCTATTTTATCTATTGGAGATTCTTTCAAGATAACAAAATTAGCTTGATGACCTTTTTTGATGTCCCAGTTGAGACTAAAAAACTTCTGTGAGTTTAAGCTTGCTACTGTTAATGCCTGCCAAGAGCTTAACCCTGACTCTACCATGTGCACGAGTTCTCGATGCATCGCGAACCCATGGATGGCAGCCATGTTGCCTGCATCGGTACCGGCATAGATAGGAATGCCGGCGTCAAACAATGCTTTAAAGCTGGTGTCCATGTTTTCGACTACGTTCGTTTCTTTCATCTTTTTAATCCATGAAGCGATGTGAGGGAGTGATTGGAAATCTACGCGATAATCCTCGCGTAATGATGGCGTCGTGAGCGGCTGCAACATAGGGTGGTCGAAATAGCTTTTATCTTCTTCAATGGTTAACCATTCAGACTGAACTGTCAGGGTGGGTATGATACCAGTGCCACTTTCTAGTAGGGTGGGAATAACATTGTCAGGCATAGGCGTCATTGGCATATGCGTTATCAAGGTGGCACCAGCTTCTGCGGAGTCAATCACATCTTGCCATTCACCAATGTGCACTACTGTAGGTATATCTAAAGCATTAGCTTGTTCAATTAGAGCTGTGAGTGTCGCTTTGTCAATTGTGGGCATAGTAAGGCGATTATCATAGACGGCTTTGATAACATCAGGCTTTTTAGGAGCCAACTCCTTAAGTTCTCGAATAGCGTCTGCTGGGGTTTCAATGGTACGCGTTTTCGCACCATATTCGGTACAATGCCCTTCAGGAGCAGTAAAACAAGGACCGGCAGCAAAAAGCTTAGCTTGTTGAATCGTTTGTTGATGACGAAATTCCAATATTTCATCTTCGCCGCTAAACAAATCTAATACGCCGAAGACGCCGGCATAGAGATTGGCAGCCGTTGTTCCATTAGACCCTATCCATTGATAATTCGTTTGTGGACTAGCATTTCCAAAGCTGTGAATATGCATGTCAAAAAACCCAGGGATAACGAATTGTTGTTTTAGGTCAATCTGTTGAATATTTGTTTTAGGTGGCAGGTGCTTATGCAGGTCAACTATAACCCCATTTTTAACTTCTATATGTCGAAGTTTTATCTCGTTCGCTTCAAGATCAATGACCTGAGCATTGGTGTAGACTACTTGGTTTGGTGCTTTGCTTTTGTCGCTACAGCTTAACAAAGAGAGGAGGATTAATAATATCAAGATACTTTTTAGTGAATTGCTATTCATGAGTTTTCCTTATTAGTCATTAGTATCGGTGTAATCCGGTCTAAATGGCCGATATGCTATCGAAATGGGTCTTAAGCCTTCTGGCTCCATTTCTGCTAGTTGTTAACCATACCTCCACACCAGATAAGCAGATTTTTAACGTGCCATTTAGCTGTCGTTGTGATTCTTGTATTTTGTGGCTATTGATAATGATGTTCCTATGGACTCGCATAAAAGAGGGAGGGAGTATTTTCTCTAGGTGATTCAAAGACTGGTCAATTAGGTATGTTTTGTTAGAGCAACAGGCCCAAGTTGTGCCAGACAAAACGTGAAAATGTGTAATCTCGGTTAATTCTAAATAGTGCGTTCGCTGACCCACCCCCGCTTTTATGCGTGACTGTTTTTGACGTCCGCTTTGTTCGGTCAGGCGCTCTCTGACTCTTTCTAGTGCGAGTTGCAGCCGAGCTACATCATATGGCTTTAGTAAATAATCAACAGCTCCTTGTTCAAAGGCATCAACAGCGTATTGATTATATGCGGTAGTAAATATTACTAAGCAGTGCCCTTCGAGTTTGGTAACCACGTTAAGCCCGTTAATACCGGGCATTTGAATATCCATTAACAATAGGTCGGGTTTAAGCTCATTAACTAAGTGAATAGCGTCAGGTCCAGTTTCAGCTTGGCCAACAATATCAATGTCAGAACACTGGCTAAGTTGGCGTTTAAGCCTGTTTAAAGCAGGTATTTCATCTTCGGCAATGAGAATCCTCATGGCACTCATGCGTTCAACTCCATGGTCACTTGCAAACCTTGCTGCTCTGAAGTCGTTACGTTGTTAAAATGTATATTGGCTTCTGAGCTTAGCGCTATTCTATGGCGTGTAATGCGTAATCCGTGACCATGAGGCTTGTTCTCGTTTTCATTAATCACCATACCGCCGCCATTATCTCGCACGACAAGATTGAGTTGATTGTCATCTTTCAGAGAAATTTCTATAGTGACTATTAGTGGCCAGTGTTGTGTATGTTTTATGCAATTCTCTACCACTGGCTGCAATAGCATCGGCGGTATGAGTTTATCAAGGCTCTCAGGTGAAATATCGAGTGAGACACTTAATTTGTCGCCAAAGCGCGCCTGTTCCAAAGCAAGATAGCGTTTCAACGTTTCTACATCTTCTGCAATAGAAACTTTATCTTTTTCGGTCATATCCAAGCTGTAGCGTAATATATCGGCCAGGTTTTGAATGGCATCCTCAGCCTGATGTGGCTGGTCATGCACGAAGGCAGACACAGTATTGAGACTATTAAACAGAAAATGAGGATTCAATTGCTGCTTGAGTGTATTTAACTGACTCTGTTTATGATTGATGCGTTCAACTTGCAGGGTTTTGTACAAAATGAAAAAACGGTAGAGGGTAAAATTAAAGAGACTCCAAAGGAAAGATGAAAATATCAAGGTAAATAGGCTCATGCTATAACCGGAAAAGAGTAAAGAAAGGGAGATGTTGACCAACAGAATACCCAGTAACATGCTGGTGAAATATAGGCCCCATAATCTTATGTTGCGCCAACTTAGTTGCGTGTTTATTGAGTTATCCGCAAACAACAATAAAGCGAAGGGTAACCAATAGAAAAAACAGAGCCATGCCAATGTGCTAGCCGGTAGCTCCCAGCCAAACTGCATTCCACGAATGTACCAATCATTAATAATCTGTATAAGACAAAGCCCAGCCAACAGCGCAAAAGCCGCTTTTCTTTCTTTACTATTCAAGCTTCTCATTAATCACTCGTTTCATAAGACCTTAAGTCTTATCTTACTGATTTTTCCATTTTATCGTGGCGATAATTCGTGAGTGGTTGTTTTAGGTTCTTGAGTGGTAGAAGTAACTTAGAAAGAATAAAAGAAGGGGGTTGTTCAGTTAACGCATCTAGTGTCACTTTTAATCAGTGGTAATCATCGATATTTATATTACGACTGTTATTGTTGGTGTTTTGAATCGCTACTATGGCTCAGGTTCTATATTGGTGCCCGCATATACATCAGTACAATTTTCCTGTAAATAGGCATTCCATTCGGTCAAAATATCGAGCAAATAGTTCGAACTTTTTCCAGAACGGCCCACCATTTCCTTTAAGATATCTCAGAATCATCAAATTTCTGGCTCTACCCACTTAACGGGGGATCGGCATTCATCTTGTTCTATTCATTATTCCATCCCAGCCACAATGAGTCATCACTCTTAATCTGTAATTCTCAAAGTTTATTTCAAACCACAAACAAACTGCTGCAAAATCGAAAAGGAAGGAGCAGCAGACTCTGATAAAAATTAACAATTATCTTTACAACTTATTGAACTAAAACTATAACGGCCTTTCTCT
The DNA here is from genome assembly GCA_964640795.1 of uncultured Pseudoalteromonadaceae bacterium. GTDB lineage: Bacteria > Pseudomonadota > Gammaproteobacteria > Enterobacterales > Alteromonadaceae > M269. The sequence goes on from CAZXIN010000015.1 coordinate 24,404, forward strand.
GTGCAGCTTCAACACTCGGGAACCTACTTTTGTATTCAACCATCCATACCTTCATCCTCATATTCGCCATAGCATCGATCAACGTTTTGCTGTTGATGGCAGGGCTTTGTTTGGCCGACCGAACGCGTAATCTCTCTAAGTCTATTCTTATCTTGCTCTGTTTTAGCGTAGTAGGGAATATTATTTATAACTTACCTCAGGCTTTGCACCCACCTCAACTGTATGATGTCATTGCCAAATTTGTGTCTGTGCCTCACGTTGGGCTTTTATGGTGGTTTAGCTTATCGCTTCTCAAAGAAGGGTTTCGACTCAATACCGCTGCTTGGTCGGGTATGTGTGTATCGACTGCGCTGTTGATCTTTTTTGTTCTTGCCGACCTTGGTCTGGTCCCTCGATATCATTTAGTCATTCATCTTGCAGATGACATAATACCGCTCGCTGTTATTTTACACATTATGTGGGTGAGCTTTTCAGGCCTTAAAGATGATCTCATCAATTCTCGTCGGATCCTGCGACTGGTTATCATTTTATTGCCGGTAAGTAATTTATTGGTAGGTAATGTCTCTTTATTAATATTTGATAGCGATGATGTTGCTAAACTGGTTCACGTCGCCCAAGGGTTTGCTGTCTGTGTCTTTTGGTTTTTCTGGCTGACACAGCTCAAGGCGTCGAAACTCGATTTTACATTTGTCACGAACGTTGAATCTGACTCACCAAAAGTTGCACAGCAAAACCATGCTTACCACTCGCGTCTCATTCAGGTCATGGAACAAGAGAGAGCTTACTTAGAAGCTGACCTCACCGTTGGTCAACTGGCCGAGCGTGTCGGTATCCCGGCACATCAACTTCGCACCTTGATCAATCGTGAAATGGGTTTCAGGAATTTCACCCAGTTTCTGTCAAGTTATCGTATTAAAGCTATCAAAGATGCACTATCTGACCCAGAACAAGCCCGTTCACCCATTTTAACGTTAGCACTCAACGGTGGGTTTTCCTCACAGACAACGTTTAACCGAACATTTCGAGCTGAGACGGGACAATCAGCAGGTGAATTTCGTAAAACAGCACTGGGTGAATCTAAAGTCTCTTAATCTTTGTCAACACCTTTTGACTTACTCCTGTATGCCTGCAATGTGCTGACGTGATCAAAACGCGTTTATTTAGAACACAATCTATACAGAAAAGGTCAACAGGCTCTAACCAGTCTTGAAAAAGTAGAACCATTTTTAAAATCGGTCGTGATTTTTCGGTAGTGGGTGGAAAGGACGAGTTTTCATTGCTATTAATTCGCAACGTCAACCAGACATACTCACAACCCGATAATGACTTTAGGAGATGGCCATTGAAGTATCTTAAGAATAAATTAATAAGCTGGTTTTGTAGTGGTAAATCGTTGCTGTTATTGATTGTTTTCACTGTCTTTAGCGTTCAATCTGAGGAAAGTAACGACTACCCAATATCTGAAAAGATTCAAAAAATAGAGCAGTTCCTTAATGAATCTGAAAAAAATGGGTTTTCTGGTGCCGTTCTGGTTTCTTACAAAGGCAAAGTGCTGTTGAAGGAAGCTTATGGATACGCTGATCAAAAAGCGAAGATTCCCGCCACCACTAGCATGGTTTTTGGCTCGGGCTCATTGACAAAACAATTCACTGCGGCAGGTATTTTACAGCTGGTTAAAGAAGGTAAAATATCAACAGATGACACACTTTCTCAGTTTTTTGATGACTTGCCAGAAGATAAACAGAAGATCACGCTGCATCAGTTACTGACACATACCTCTGGTATTCGTTCTTACTCTCGTTGTAAAGGTGACTCAGATTGCATTGACATGGAAGCAGATGAGTTCTTCAGTAAGACGTTTTCCACAAAGTTAAAATTTGAACCGGGTTCTCAATACGAATACTCAAATGTTGGCTATTCCATCCTTGGCCGGATAATTGAGCTGGTGTCGACTGAAGAGTATGAAGTTTTTTTAAATCGCGTATTTTTCAAACCTTTGGGAATGAGTAAAACAGGCTCCCTAATACCAGACTGGGGTGCATCGCTTTACCCTAAGTACTATTTATACGGGAAAATTCAGGACGATAAACGTGATACCTTTATTCCAAAGTACCAAAAAGCCAACAAAGTGACCTGGACGGTAAAAGCGAATGGCGGCATTCATACAACGCTATCTGACATGCATAAATGGATGTCAGCCTTGGCGAATCATGAAATCTTAACAGAAGAGCTAATCAATCTACTCACCGATAAACACGTCGAAATGACTACCTCGGGCAATAACTTCTACGGCTATGGTTGGGGGATGTTTACTACTAACCATCAGTCCGCAAAATTTGTGCCGCTCAATACAAAATTTGTGCGACATGGTGGTAGCAATCACTTTTTCAAATCAGAGGTTATATGGAAGCAAGACGAAGAGCAGCTTCAAATAATTATGCACGCTAACATGTATTCTAAAAGTGCGAACAGAGTGCCTCTTAATATCGTTAGATTTTGGTATAACCCAGAGAATGTTGATGAATTTAAAAAGTCTTTTTGGGCCCCTCTAGCTAAATGTATTTGGCCAGTTGCTAAATGGTTTGTATAACGTAATTCATGAAGCTTGCAAAGAATATGGTCCAGCTCTGGAGCGTATTCAGGTTGCAAACTATAAATGTAATTTGGCCTTAGCAAGATTGAAACGATCTCTATGAATCACACATGTGAGCTAATAGATATCAGAGCAATCTTCGTTTAAATAATTATTCCAGTCGACTAAAGGTTCGAACAAATAGTTCGAACTTTTTCTAAGAAGGTCCATTATTTCCTTATCTTATTGATTCTATTTAATCGATTTTTTCTCAGCCTCTAAGTCTATGAATTTTAAATGTATTGTGGTTAGAAATCTGAATGGCGTCAGTATCGTTTTCTACAGCTCTACCCACTTAACGGGGGATCGGTATAATCTCGAACTTAATTTGTAATTCTCAATGTTTCTGAAACTATGGGCTCCTCTTCGGAGCATTCCCATCTTGCTGTGAAGTCCCTGATTCCACCTAGTTAATGGGAAGTATAGAGAGGTATTTTGAGTCTCAATGGTTAGGTTTTAAGCAAGACTTGTATTTATGCTTGAAAAAGAAATGTTTTCTTCAAAGCGTAATTTAAAAGAACCCATAATACAGCTGCATTGGTCAAATTAATAAGTGGCGAGTAAATGTTATATATAACAGCTGATTGAATATTCAATATATGCCGGAAAAAGTATTCGATAACAAATAAAGCAACAATCGGGACCGCGAGGCCGATTAAATTGTACAAGCTCCAATCGATTGGCGTTTTATGTATTTCTTTTGACCAAAACTTGAAAGCAGTGACTCTTTGCAATATTAAATGTCTGCTAATAATATTGGCGGCAACAACAATAATAGAAAAAGTAATTAAGGGTGTTTGGTCATAAGCTGTAAGTAACCAATATAATTCTGCAGCTACCATGCATAAAAGGAGGGCTAAAGCAAACTTTGCAAGCTTGTCATATCTTAACTGAAAGAAAGTATATGCCGAGAAAATGTAAATCAATGACTTGATAACGACATTAGCCCTAAGGCTATCAAAGTAGTAAACAATATCTGGAAAAGTGTGATTGAAAGTAATAATAATCAATATGCTTAGTAAGTTTTTGTCATAACGAAAATGCAGCCCCAAGCTAAGTAAGGTTAATGTATATAATGTGTCGCTAACTAAGCTAGTACCAAGATATGAATAAAAGCTTACTGTAATCGCTACTGCAATTACTGCAACTTCAGAAAGCTTTTGAAAGTAATACCTAGTCAGACCATTTTTCAATATTAGTTACCATTACATATACAAAAAGATTTGAGTAGGTTTGATTGTAATTGATTATTCGGCTAACCAGAATCTAGATCTAGGTACTGGTGTAATGTTGATACTTTGAGTTTGGCCCCTTTAGGAAGATGAAAGCTCTCTGTGAGGTAAACTTTGAACTTCCTGACACTCTCCCTCTAAGTTGTTGAAATTATTTTTTCTGGGGCAAGTGGTATTAAGTGTTTGCTGCTGTGATTATAAAATACACACCATATGGTGGTCTCTTCTGAGTACAAACTGTGTGAAAGCGAGAATTAACGCAACGCCAGACAATCTTTTGCTTTTCACATGAGCATTATCCGGAAAGAGTGAATTGCCGCCTCTCACAATATATATAGCAACATGTAACGTGGACATTCACATACCGATATCGTCCTCTATGCCGAATGGCATTTATCTACATTATTTTTAACTGAATGATATTGCAGGCTAAAGAGGTTGAAAATAAAAAACAAAACCCTAGATTGGTTAATCGTCAATCATTTTGAAAAGTATCTAGTATTGGAAAATAAATGTGGAAGGGGGCTTGCGGAAGTCTTTGAAACTGATTCTGTAATAAAGGTTTTAGTGCTGTGCATATTAACTGTTGGTTCCTACCTTATGTATAAGCTTTATCGCTTTTCCAGCCAAATTAATCAAAAGACAGATTTAAAAATACCTAAAGTTTTTATCTATATAACTATCTTATTATTTACTGTTTCATTAGGTAGCTTACTTTATGACTTAGCTAATTTTCATGGCCTAACCATTTTGAACAGAACAATAGGTATCCATATGGTTTCGAGTGTTTTTGATGTAGCGTGGATAATTATGGTTCGTCATCGTATTAACCTAATTTCTGGCTCAAAAAGAGGTGATAGCCTTTGGTTAAGCCCTGTTATTACGTCAGTTTTTCATGTGATATACATGCAATACAAAATTAATCAGGGTTTGGTTATAAGTACTAAATAACGAAAACCCAATTTTAACAGTAACTTTTACACGCTTTTCATCTCGGAAGGCTCGCAATTGGCGTTAAATTGTTATCGAAGCCACGAATAAAAATAAACCAGCTAGTCAGAAGCATTTTGAGTTGACCTCTGCATTTAATCAGATTATCGATGTTTCGTTTAGAGCGAATAGACGACATGGAAGTTTCGTTGAAAGCCAAGTTTAGACCCTTCACTTAAGCTCAAAAGCGAGTGGTTGCTATTTTAAAATACGTTATTCCTATATCGAAGAACGCATATGGCTTATTTGAATTGCTTGTGCTTGCAACTAAAGGCCAAGCAACATTCCTTATATTTCAAACTAGACACGGCTTAGCCCTCACCGATGCATTCAATCCATCAAGTCCAGAACATACGCAGCGCCTGACTCATTGCCGTTGTCATCGCGTTGAGGAGCCGCAATGATCGCGGTTTTGTTTGTAAGAGCGACATTCCAACCAAACCTATCTTCTGGCATACCATCACTAGCCATCATTTTCGATGTATAACGCCATTGCCCCTGTTGTTTTTTGAACACATACAAAGCACCTGTATTATTGCCAATAGCATCATGGTGCATAGCACTGATTAAGGCCGTTTCTTCGTATAGCGCCACACCACGAGCGAATCTGTCATCAGCCTTACCATCAGGTGCAACTAACTTTTGTGTTTGAATCCATTTGTTTTTTGTTCGCTCAAATATGTAGGCAGAACCCGCATCTACACCAACACCTTCTATATCGTCTCTTCTGGCAGAGATGAGTGCTGTATCGCCATACAGAGCAACTCTTACGCCAAAGATATCTGTGTTTGCGCCATCTTTAGCCATAAGCTTTGCTTGATGATTCCATTGCTTACCATCAAAGGTATAGGCATAAACGGCACCGGCTTTTTCTGCTTGTTCATCATTTAGGTCAGCGCCAACTAGAATAGTATCATTGTGAATGGCTATACTGATGCCGAACAAATCGCCTGCAGCTCCGTCTTTTGCCGTTAGTTTGGCTTGAAACTGCCATGCGTCTTTGTTTCGTAGGTAAACGTATGCTGACCCTGAGTCTTTATGTGGTGTATCACTGTGAGGTGCGCCAATGACAAGGAAGCGCTCTGTAAGAGCGATACTTTGACCAAAGGTGTCGCCAGCTTTGGCATCAATCGCGGTTAAAATTTGCTTTTGCGACCATGAATTAGTTTTTCTCTCAAAGGCAAATACCGCACCGGCATCTTTACCTTTATCATCTCTTCTTATCACACCTAACATTGCCATGTTGTTTTTCAACGCCACATTACCGCCGAGAGTGTCATCAGTATATGCAGGTTCTGCGATTAATTTTGCCTGCTGTTGCCAGCCTCTAGATCCAAGTGAATAGATATAGGCTGCTCCCGAATCTTCAGCATTCTTATTGTCGGCTTTGTGCGCACCGACGAGTGCTGTTGTGCCATCTATTGCAACACTATAGCCAAAATTGTCTCCTGCTTTGCCATCATTAGGTAATAACTTCTGCTGCTTTCCATAACTTTGGCAAGTGACTATCAAGGCGAAACATGATAAAAATTTAAAAATGGATCTAGCTTTCATTAGTACGTTTTGCATTCGATATTGGCATAGAAGTAAGCTATTCGACTCGTCATAGCTTAACAAGGGATAATCGATGAAGTGACAAACATCAGAGTTATAAATAAATCCGGCTATTGTAGCTACTGCAGATAAGGATTTGATTTAACGTTGTAGGCAATATAAGGCACTGTCATTAAGTTGAGCTGTCATACAATTTTCTATTCCTCAACGACGACTTATGACACAAAAGGGATGTAACGGAGACCCTAAAAACCTTACACTTCAATAGATTGATCATATAAAAGAATTATCGCAAACTAGAGGCAAATAATCATCGAATAACTCAAAATTACACAGTTAGCTCAAATCACTATCAAAGGATTGGTACACAGCTATGTTCAACTTTTTAAAACCCAAGAGTTTACTGAGTAGTGAGGACTCTTACTTCCAGTTAGAAACCTTTAAATGGCTATTGAAATATTTCGGTGGCAATGATTTTTTCGGTGATACAATTTTAGTGCTACCGACTAGAGAGCATTTCCCCGGTAAATTTGATAGTGAATCCGAAGCTGCTGAAGCAACATTTAGAGCAGTCCAAAAATATTGTGGTTTGGAAAATTGGCCTTGTAGGTTGGAAGTTCAAGAAGGGGATATTAACCCCCAGATTGCACCTACAATTGCTATTCAGAATACTCCTGTAAATCCACTTGGAACTTTCGCCGTAACTGAAGAGCAAGAGGTCGTCATTACCTATAACCCTTCTTTATTATCAAAACCTGAGCAGATGGTCGCAACATTTGCACATGAATTGGCTCACTATTTGACTGCAACAGCTAAGGAGCCTCCACCCGGAGGGTGGGAAAATTGGGAATTTGCGACGGATATAACAGCTACTTTTTTAGGCTTCGGTGTTTTTATGGCAAATAGTACTTTTTCATTTAAACAATTTTTAGATGCTGATGCTCAAGGTTGGCAATCTAGCCATAATGGCTATTTGTCAGAAGCAGAAAACTCATACGCGCTGGCAATATTCCTTGCTTTAAAGAGAATCCCTCTAGAGGAAGTCCTAAGCTACTTAAAACCGAATCTTAGGAAGATGTTAAAAAAAGCAAGTAACGAAATTGTACAGAAAAAAGTTTTACATGAGTTATCAACAGTACAGTTCGTTGGCAACGAAAGCTAGTTTGTAAGAGTGAATTGTCTTCTGCTTTACCATCATTAGGTAATAACTTTTGCTGCTTTCCATAACTTTGGCAAACTATTCGACTCGTCATAGCTTAACAAGGGATAATCGATGAAGTGACAAACATCAGAGTTATAAATAAATCCGGCTATTGTAGCTACTGCAGATAAGGATTTGATTTAACGTTGTAGGCAATATAAGGCACTGTCATTAAGTTGAGCTATCATACAATTTTCTATTCCTCAACGACGACAAAACGAAATATCACGTACTGACCAATTGAATTCATGCAATTAAAGTTATCTATAGAAGCATTATCAATCATGTTTCTATCACCTTATTTCGGCATTGTGCGATGAGCAACCACTGATTTAGATAAGCAGCAGAAAGTCAGTGAAAAATCAGGTTTTATTCATGCAAATTCTCTTGTAAAGCACTAGCTTATTAACCAAATAAGTGAATATGTATAAAAGAGAAAAAGATGAAATCTTGGTCAAGCTATAAAAAATTACTTATTAGTACAATTGTCGTCAGTTTCAGTTTTGTCGTTTCTTCTGACGAAGTGCTGCAGCGCGCACCAGAGGCTACAGATGCTGAGGCAAGTTTAATGCATTGGGAGACATTCGAGGATATTCCAAAGTTAGAAAATGCATTCTTTGATGTATCACCACAAGATAGGAAAGACGGTATTCAAGTTGGCCTTTTGGGCAAAGGTGCGGGAGATAAAGCCAAGATACAGGCTTTGGCACAGGAAATAGCAGAAGGCAAACACGGCCAATACGATAGCTTACTGATTGCACAAAATGGCAAGTTGTTATTTGAATCTTATTACAATCGCGGTCGTATTAACCTGCCTCACCCTCAGTCTTCGGCAACAAAATCCTATACCAGTCTAGCACTAGGAAGAGCTATCCAACTGGGGTATCTGACAATGAGTGATCTTGAAAAGCCAATAGTCCATTTTTTGAAAGACTTAGATCCTTCGAAATTTGCTGACGGCGTCGATAAAATAACCTTACATCAAGCCTTAACAATGACAACCGGTATCCGCATCACCGAAGAAAATTGGAAAGTGATACGAGAGGATCCTAGTTTAGTTCAAGGGCAACAAGAAATTCAGGAGATTTTTGAACGAACAGCACCTATAACTCATGCCTCTAAGACGTTCAAATATGGCACAGGTCCCGGAATTGTGATGCACGTCATTGAAGCTGTTGTGCCAGGTACAGCCAAAGACTTCATTAAACGTGAGTTACTCGACAAGTTAGGCATTCATCGATACGGGTGGGAAACAGCTATAAGCGGTATACCTGAATCTGGTTGGGGTGTCAGTTTAACCTCGCGGGACATGGCTAAGGTAGGCTTAATCGCAATAAATAAAGGTCGGTGGAACGGCGAGCAGTTAATTTCGAAAGACTATATTGAGAAGTCTACAGAGAGACTTTTATTCAATGGCGATGATGATATCTTCGGCGGTGGGGAGGATGTCTTGAATCAAGGCTATGGATATTTTTGGTGGGTAACTGACTTGCAATATAAAGATAAAGTTTATACCAGCGCGTCTGCACAAGGTGGTGGTGGAATCTTCATTTCAATGGTTAAAGAGCTAGACTTAGTTGTTATAGTTACCGCGGCTCACCGAGAGCATGGCACACAGCAACTTATCGCGCAGAGAATTATTCCTGTATTTAGTGACTAGGGGGCTACTTTCAAGGTGCCCCTCTGTTTCCTTATACCATTGATTCAATTCATTAATTCGAACTCCACTCCATCAATGAAGGCTAGTCAGCCTTCTGTGTATTAAGGCTATTTTATTCGATAGATGCTTTTTGGGGTTTTATCTACAATCTGACTGCATTTCTAATAAAGTGGCCAATTGCTGGCGCTTTCGTTTAATACGAAAATGAAGCCAAACAAAAATGAAGAGAGAAGAAGCCATCAGCCCTGTGCTACCAGCAATTATGTTGCTGAATGAAATCCGAGTAAGGTCTAAGTAATAAACAGCCAAAGCAACAGGTAGAACAGCAACGTAAGTTATCGCAGTGTTTCTGGCAAAGAGGCTTAATTTTATTTCAATTTCACATTGCCTAATAAGCTGTGTCAATGTGCCTTTTGCACTCTTGTCTCTCCATTGCACATAAGGCCAACTCAACTTAATTGAAATGTAAGACAACACTGGGATAAGAAATAAAAGGGTTAGCCCCAACATCCAAAACAGAAGGTCACCTTCACTTTGAATTAAAAAACCTATCCCACCCACAACAGAAGCAAGCGCAACAAGGGTGGTGTACACTATTCCACACCAATACCAAATTAAGTTATACCTTGCTCTCTTGAGCAATGCTTCGTGAGGTAGTTGTACCGATTGCCAAATGGCTTTGATCTCGCTTAAAAAATCATTCTGATTCATCTCAAATGCTCCTTTAACCAATGCTTCGCGCGATTAACCCTAGCTCCAACATTGCTAACGCTTATACCTAGGATCTCAGCGATATCTGAGTAGCTCATATCTTCCAATAACAGCGTCATAACTTGCTTGTGAGGTAAGTTCATTTTCTGAACAGCAGATATTAGTTTGGCTTGCTCTTGGTTGATTTGGATATTCGTTTCAAATGTTGGCGTGTGACCAATTTCGTGTTCAGTCGCTGATAAGTATTTTTTCTTGGTCATCTCTTTTGCAACATGGTCAGCGGCTTTATTATGTGCAATACGCAGCACAAACCCTTTAAAGCTGCCCTTGCCGGAATAATTCCCAATGGATGTCCACAATGCTAGGCCAATCTCTTGTAGTAGATCTTCACGTATTCGTGGGTCTATCTCATAAGACGCTGCGATCCGGGCAATTGCTGGACCAAACTGACTTATTGTCTGTTCGAAACGTTCCGTTTTATTCACGAGTCGTCCTATCTTGGTTTTTGTTTGTGCAACGGACTTCCGCCTTGTTCAATAAAATTGATGTTTAGCTAGGGATCGTATTTTTGAATATCTAAAATACCAAATAAATGAGTAACGACAATTGTGTTGCAAGCAAGGGCCTGAACAAACAGCGTTTCAGTTACTGCTAAAGCGTGTAGTAGGGCGAACAGATGTATTTATTACAAATTTGTTCGTATTATTTTAGAAAGGTGTCCTGATAGGCTATTTTTTTAATACGCAGGTGACAATTTTTAACGTAAACCAAACCATCAATTTATTGCGGAATAAATGTCAATGACCGTAATTCGAACTTTAGCCTATGATGCAGCTACAGTGTTAATTCTGACTGATACCTTAATCTGAAAATTATGCGTATTTATTTTGTATGAGTGAGTAATGTTAATATACGGAAGCTCTACAACATAAGTTTGCAACAGCTACGCTTTTGAGCGAATGACATAATACGGAGAATTGGAGATGTATTTGGATTTAGCACTTCCTAAGTCAATCTCGGTCTTAGGTAATAAGCCTCTAACCATTTACTCCAAGAGGCTAAAATATCGAACAAATGGCCCACATTCTCCGTCCACAAAGGCAATATTAAGAACTGAGTTCATTAGTCTCTAGCTTAACTTTCAATGGCCGTAATAACCCTTCGCACAAAATAGCTGCATAGAACAAAGGCATAAACACAACGGGCACATAAAAGGTTACCGTATACAATACATTGTCTTGTGGAATACTTTTGGCAATGAGATTAATAACGGCAACTAGGCTAATAAAAAATAGAATTATCGCACCCCCGTAGCAAAATTTGATTTGGCTTTCGTATATTTTGGAGAGCCAAGTTGCCTTTTTCCCACCAACAAAATCTTGTACAAACAAATACTTCAGTCCTGCTAGTGAGCTCGCTAGACCTTTGACGCCAAAAGCTAAAGCCGTGAAAAAAAACATAAAACAGCAAGTAAAAAGAAGTGATGGCCCATCTAAGTAATGCTCGGGCTTAGATGCCATAAAAAACAAAGAAATAAGTGTTCCAAAAAACAGTCCTAAAATAACCAAACCTTGCATAATCTCTCTCCACGTCCAATTAGCCTCAATAGCATTTTTAGCTGATAGTAGTTCATATGGCTTAATATCTAAGACTGAGCATATGGCTAGGACTGATTCTGCTGATGCTTTGCCTGTTGATTCAATACGTTGAATCGATCGCAATGCCAGTCCTGATGTTTTAGCTAGAATCTCCTGAGACCAACTGTTGTCCTGCCTAATTTGTTTGAGCTTGTCTTTTGATATCAGCATGTAAACTCCTATAAGCTGTGCGAAGAAGCTTCTATAAATAATGGCGTAGAGTCTAATAATATCGCCCGACAATATTACGACACTCTATATAAATCAATGAGTTATAAAGATTTTGTTCTTTTCTCTGATATAGCATATCAAAGTTATTGCCTGTCTATTCGCTGATTTGTTGGACTGTAACCACATTAGACTGCGTTGATGGTTTGGGGGAATTGTAGAGATCTCTCTCATTAATAATCCACAGCTTAGAGGCCTAGCTTGAATAGTGATAGTTTTTTAGTGGCAATAAGTTAGGATAGAGAGCAAATATTAAGGTAAGTCGGTCACACAAGAGAAAATGCACTATCGCTTTAATGGATTTGAATTTAACAGCGTAAACTTACTTTTGACTAAAAACGGTGAAGCACTGGACATTCGTCATACCGAAGCCAGAGTTTTAGCTTTGTTGCTTGAATATGCTGATACTGTTTTAAACAAGGAAGATATCCTTTCTCATGTTTGGCAAGACAAAGTAGTGTCTGAACAAGTTGTTTTTCAAAATATTAGTCATCTAAGAAGTATATTTGGTAACGGAGCGATTAAAACCTTTCCAAAGCGTGGTTACCAGTGGCAATTAGAGGTGGAGGCTACTTCGCTTGAAACTCACCCTACAGAAAGTAGTCAGCGTCTACTAAAGGTACACAAACCACTACCGCGCTCCTCATTTTCAATATTAGTCAAAAGACGCTCTTTTGAAATGCTTGCCGTATTATTCGGCATTTTCCTTATAACGATAGCAGCTATTTATTTAAAAAAAGAACCTTTGGGTGAAAGTACAGACTTAATGATTAAACTAGCTTATATCCCAATAGCTAGCCTTAATGATGAATACACGACCGAGCATACTCCTTTTATTCTTGAAGATAATACGGACCTAGTTTTTACTGAATTAACCCACCTAGATAGGGAGCGGTTTACTCATGCAATGGAGATTGAGTACGCTAAACTGTCGAGTGCTCATCCCTTTGTACTTACTGGGATATTCCGTACCTACAAGCAACAAGCTTATGTAGATTTTATGGTGAAAGGGCCTTTTGCAGATTGGGAAGGGCAGTTATCAGGCCTATCAAAGAAAGAGGTAATCGAACAACTGCAACAGCATTTAAAGCAGCTGTTTATCTATGAGCTTATCAGCAAACCTCAACCACCTGAACTTAAGCAGGCTATGCTGTCCATTGCTCATCAAGCATCCCCTAATGACCTTATCATTCTTGCAGAGCTGACCATTGCCTATTATGAAACTGATGAGCTTGAAAAAGCCATGGCAATGGCCGACAAATTGATTAGTATCGCTGAGTCTCAAAATAACACCCAACACATAGGGAGGGCTCTGCTTTATCAGAGTAAAATATTAAGAAAAAAGCAGTTGTATGATCTGAGTGCACAGAAGCTAAAGCTATCAATAGCACTCTTTGAAGACATAAACGATTTAGAACATCAGTCACAAGCTTGGTATTTCCACTCGCGGCTAGATCATAAACAGAAAGATTACACCGCCTTGAAGGCAAGTTTGTTGAAATCTTCACTACTGGCCTATGGTGCAGACAATAAGCTTGGTGAGATAGAGGTCCTCATTCATTTAGCTATGATGGCACATTATTATCAGAACGATGACGATAAGTACCTCTACTTACAACAGGCTGAAAGTAAGATGAATACTTACCAGTTGCCTATTTATCATTTCGCTCGGATATCCTATCGTTATGCGACGTTTGCCAAAACCTTGTCAGAAAAGGAACCTCACCTTAAACAAGTGCTCAAACTTGCCTCATTAACGCCTGAAGACTGGGCTGCGCAGTCGAGCAGAAGGCAACTTATGCAGCAGTATATTGCGCAAGGCCGACTAGCTGATGCCCAAGCTTTAATTAATGGCGTGACGTCAGATAATGGCAACAACTCTTATCTCAAAACATTGATGGCACAAGCTAAGCAACAAAAAAATAAGATGATAAGCCATGCCCAGCGCACCTTTGAACAAGCACAGTTAGCAGGTAACCGTTCATTGAGCTTGGATGCGGCACTGTTGCTCTGTAAGCAACAAATAAACTGTGACTTTTATTCCCAATACATTAACGATAATGCCACCGCGTCTTGGCGAAGTATGAATGACATAAAGTAACTAGCCTCCAATGAATACGGGCTTTTGCTTTCATCGTACTGCAAAGTGTGTCAATGGGCCTGATAGGTTTTATTCATGGTCTCCAGAGAAATATTGTTATTGCGATGGTAACTAACAATTCGATTGATCTTAAGCTCTTTACTTCGTACAAAATCAATAAAGGTTGTGGTGTAATTAGGTATTACCTTAGGAATGGTATTATCGAAAGCGATTCGAAGAAAGTCAGCTTGAAAAACAATGCCGCTATCATTGAAATAAGCAAAGCTTTGGCGTTTAGAGTGGGAGTTCTCCAATACATAAAACTGAACATTATCAATCACCTGATTGTGTTCAATAGTTTTAAATTTGAATTGAGCTATGTCGTCAGCAAAAGGTGGATAGTCCTTAATAGCGGCAATAGAGTATGCATCAGCTTGGATACTAATTCCCCGTTTAGCGTAGGTTAATAGACCGGCAATGTGATCGCCATGAGGGTGAGTTACGTAGATGGCGTTTATTTTATGTTTCGGGAATTGGCTAAGAATTAGGTTAATTGTCTCCTCTGCGCGTTGAGGACTAACAGCACCACCAAACACTGTGATTTCATCGCCATCTACCTTGAATAGATTATTGAGTGAGGTAGCAGCGTTGGTAACAAGGTAAAGGGCGGGGGCAATTTCTTTTGATACTAAAGTCCTGTCACTGTCAGTGATTATGGGACCAAACTCCTTTGGCACTAAAAAACGAGCAGGTTCAATTTCATCAAGAATGTGCAATTGATCAATACGATGGACAAAACTGGGTTTTGTTACGCCATCATAATATTTAAGAATAGAGCGAGCAAAGGTTATGCCGTTGGTGGTTTGGTAATCGTCATATAGATAGACTTTACGTAAGGATATATTGTTAATCGACAGCAATTGCAATGGATTCTCACCAAACACATACTCAATGATGTTATTGTCAGAAACTGTGTGTGTGAGCGTTGTTTTCTCTGATGCTTTATCCTGATGAAGCCTGATGGTTGTCGCAATATTAACCTCTCCAAGTAAGGGCTTTACCGCAAGGAAATCGAGATTCATGAAGTTTTGAGCTTTGAATTCTTCAAAGGTGTCTAAACCTTGATTAATGATACTTCTACCTAGCGAGAGACCATTCTTGTCATAGAACACGCTTTCCTTGTCATTGTGGAACTGAACTCTATTGACTGTCAGGCCTCCTGAAAAGTGATGTATGTCATTTTCGGCAAAGTGCTTTTTTTTCAAGTCGACTTCAACCAAGCGCAATGCCATATACCTCACGGGTGATTGATAATCCCAAGTTTGATAGGGGTTTTCTCTGCCTAAGTAGTGGTAATTCAGTGCAAAGACTTCAAGCTTCGGTGCTTTTTGATAATGTGCCCTAAGTTTAAAGATAAAGTCCGTCGCACTCTCTGCTCGTACAGTGGCGGTGAATATGATTGTTGAGAGCAGTATTAGGCAAGCAAAGGTTGAAATGAGTGAATTGCGTATTGGGTTAAATGTCATAAGTAATGCCCTTATTTTAAGTTAACAAGACGATATGAAATTTAATATTGGGAGTCTTATCAAAAATATATTTGTTAATAAAAATAGATTTTTGATAGATATATCCCATTGTTTTTAAATGGGAATAGAACACTCTTCTACATTCAAGTTAATTAATCGAGAAGCTAGAACGAGTCAGGGAAGACAAATATATACGCGGTTCATTGTCAAAGTACCGAACAGGCGGTTTATAGTTTTAAGCGCTTAACGATGGCTTTGCACAAGATGGTATAGTTTTCTTTTTTGACAGTTCTCAGTCTTCGTGAATAGAACATTCAATCGAACACAAGCTCGCTGCAGCCGCTTAGATTAGCGGTGGATTCTAGGAGATGCATTATCAGATGAAATCAATTGGTATTTTTATTTTAGGTATGTTGGTCGGGGGGATTAGTCTTTATTTCTCCATACAATTGAGCCAAACAGATTCATATTCATCCGAATATGCAGATTTGATTCAAGCCGAACCTGAGAATGAAAAAGTAAACAACATACTACCTAAGGCTTCAGCAAACTACGTTAGCCCTAAATCAAATATTGATTTACCCAAACCTGAGAAAGTGGCTAAAGAGTAGCGTTCCTCAATATCACTCCCCACTATTAAGGAGCGAGAAGAACAAAAATCTGCTTTTGATCAAGCTTTAGCCCATTTTGATCAAGAAGGTATTGACTACGATTGGGCCAACGAAAATGAATTGGGTTTATTTGAACAACTCAGCTATTTACCTGATGAGAGCGCTACATCTGCCATTATAGCTTTTCAATGTCGTGAAGCTCATTGTCTATTAGAACTATCAAACGTTGATTTCAATAAAACTTGGGCGCCTGCGTTGGGGAAATTATCAGAACAAGAGTGGTGGCAGTTCGGTAGGATACATTTCAACCCTTATCCTATTCCAGACTCAAAGGAATCTTATCAACTTATTATGGAAAGGTTAAATGAGCAAAAATAAAAACGATACAAAACGTCAAGCTGTTCGTTGTCGCATGCAGAAGCAAATACTCTCTTGCTGCTTTGCATGATAGCCAAGGAGTAGTTGCTCTTTATGTCAGTCGTTATATAGTACCGAATATCTAAACGTATGGAGGAACTATTGAGCAACGAACTGCTACTCAACATTACAGAACAGTTGATTTTGTTGTCGGCTTTTCTAGGTGGCTTCTCTGCGACCTTCCTTGCGGCTATTTTGGTTTTTGATTCGCAAAAAAGAATGACCAATTGGATTGTCATCTCCTCCGCTCTGTCTGCTTGTAGCTTTATTGTTTGCGCGTGTACTTCTATAGCTTTAGTTAATGGGCTTCAAGCAACACCGCAAGAGCTAGAGGAGGGACTGATATCGCTTCGGGGTGCCAGAATCATTAGTGCCTTATCAATGGCAATAGGGGTGTTTTCACTTTTAGGGAGTATCGGTTTGTCTGGCTGGCTACGTAATAAGCACGTTGGCATTGTCACAACTGCAATTGCTCTAGCGTGTATGCTGCTAGTTAGCGTTGTATTGTAGTCGCTAGAAAGGTTGCTTAAAAACGCTTAACGCGCTTCTTTTGCACCTCTTAGCTACTCTGCCATTATCGCCAGCGAATATTTGCTTATCATGTTAGACGTCTATGAATAGTAAAGTTAAATATATAATCATGGTATTTGTGATGGGAGCTGCAATGTATGTTGGTTATACAGCAGTTTCTCCAACACGAATTTTTGATTTACCAATTAATCTTTCAATCAACCAAGATATAAACAGTTATTTTTTTCAAGGTTTATGTGTGGCTCTGGCTGCTACAATTACCAATATCTTTCTTAACTTACCTAAGTTCGCACCTTTTAATCTAAGCATTTTGATCGCGATGTGTTTGCTTCTACTGCAAAGTGCTAGGTCAAAAGAATTAGATATTTATTTTGCACAGTATTCAGTGTTGCCATTCCTCATTGGGGTTGCATCATGCCTATTTGTAGTGGGTTATGTCTTACATTTTACAAAGCAAGGGAAGAGTTAGCTTTCGGTTTGTTTTCTTTTTAACAACGTATTGATTATTTAATTTAGGTATCAACTTGAATGTCGCGCTATATGCCTTCACTAATACTAGAAGATGAATATTTTCAAGAAAAGCCACGTTAATAAGCAACCGCTCACCCTCAGGTTAATTTGTGTGATGCTGTATGCCTGTATGTTTGTTACAGCATTGTCTGTACAGGCTGACATCAGATATCTTGAAGAAACTCATAAGTCAGATAACAGCACGTTTAGAGTTGAACTAGTTGAGGAACAGGCCCACCAAGTGGGCGTCAGTGATAATGTTGAGGATAATACCTCCCAATACGATTCCTTTGCTGTACCTTTTTCTTCTACAGTCAACATTGGGCTGGAGAGCAATAGCGCTTTAGAGTCTCACTTTGCACACTGTTTCAACTTTATCAGTAACAATAGAGCACCTTACCTCTGTTATCTGTACTATCAATCAGGCTTAGTCCAGCCGATTTAATACTTAGCAAGTATATCTGTTTAGCGTAACTCGTTAGACACCTCCAAATTTCTATATTGAGAAAGAGTCAATGAACCTATTCGTATCGGTTTTTTTTGCTGCTTTTCCTTATTTGATTTTTATGACTTGCGTAGCTGCCTGCTTCATTTTGTACAAATGGGCAAGAAAGAGAAAAGCAGCTGCAATAGGCTTAGGAATGATGATGCATATCATTATGCCTGTTCCTAATGTTGAAAAATCGATTACACAAGTCGTGGAAAAGAAGCAAATTAAGCAAGATGTATCAAAACAAACAAAAGTAAGAAAGCCGAAGTGAAGGCTTTTCTTCCAGAAATGGAAAATCAAGAATATGTTAAAACTGATAAGTAAAAAAAAGCGACTCATAGTTGCCATAGCAGCAACTATGTTAATAATATTTAACCTCGGTAAGATCCAATACTATGGCATAGTAATCAGTGCAAAGTACTATAAGCCCGATGTTGAATTCTCACCATTGCAAATGGCTAAGGAACCAGATTTTAACAAGGATGAAGCATGGCTATCCTTGCCAATGTTTTCTGATGAAGCAGATATTAGCCCCGTAGGAGTGACATCGATAAATGATGGGAATGCGAAATTTGACGCATTTTATATTCATGGCACAGGCTTCATAAGCGGGAGTGCTTGGACGTCTAGCTTGAAAGGTGATGTCAATACGCAAAATAACGCAAAGTTTTCTTTGGCAAATGAAGCAAGTATTTTTAATTCTTGCTGTAATATCTTTGCTCCGCGGTACAGGCAAGCAAATTTATTCACCTTTTTCGGCCTGAGCGAAAGCGATGGGAATAGGGTTCTTGATCATGTTTATAAAGATGTGCAGGCCGCGTTCTTCAACTTTATTATGAATCGAAATGGTGGCAGACCGTTTTTTATTGTCAGCCATAGCCAAGGGACGCAGTTAATTAAAAGGCTGCTGACAGAGCTCAATGACTTCCCACAAATAACCAATCGAATTATCGCTGTTTACGCTATAGGTGATGCTATCACACCTGTTTCTTCTCGTTATGTAGACTCACTCTCCTATTTAGATGTGTGTACAACGCCAGAAGATACTCAGTGCTTGATTCATTGGGAAACCATTGGTGATGGGGGAGGGCAGCTGATTTTCCCGTTTTCACGAGAATCCGTATGTGTTAATCCGCTTTCTTGGGCTTATAACGAGCGTTATGCGCATGATGATTTACATCTTGGAGCAGCCAGTATATCGGGTAAGTTTAAAATGAACGATGGTTCGAATACCCATGATGTTGGATTTAGTGTGCCAGCAATAACGACTAACTACACAAAGGCGCAGTGTAAAAAGGGCCTTTTATATGTAAATGACCCGACAGGTAGCAACTATGCTGAACTCGGTCTGTTCAGTGATCACGCTATGCATGGCGCCAATTTTGCTATCTTTCATATGAATATAAGAAAGAATGCAATTTTAAGGGCCGAGTCTTTTTAAGGCGCTAGTATTTTGAGTAAAACGATTCTTAAAGCGGATGGCTCTGGACTCGATACAGCATTGGTTGGTAATAGTTATGAGAAACGTAAATACGGTGTATAGGGGCTGAGTGATATTAAGCTTTACATGGGAATCTTTATGAAAAAAGAGGCGTAAGCCTCTTTTTAGTCCATAGAATAGTCTTCTAGACTCGATTTCGTCCGAGTTGATCGTGGCTTGTTACCCAATCCCCCGCAATGACGGCACAGCCTAGCGATATGTCTCCTGCTAGTACAGTTGCTGCAACAATCTCAGCTAACTTGTTAGCTTTGCCTTTACCGTAACAACCTAGTAGATTTAAGCACTCTTTTTGTGTTGGTAAGCCAGTACCGCCGCCATAAGTTGCTGTAATAAGTGACGGTAACGTAACAGCCATGTATAAATCATCGTTGTCCAGTAACTCGTGTGATAGTAAACCTGCATGAGATTCAACCACATTCGCTTCGTCTTGCCCTGTAGCAATAAATAAAGAAGCGATACCATTAGCAGAGTGAGGGCCATTGTAGGCAGCACCAGCCATTAACGCACCGGTATTAGCTAGAACCGTTGCTTTGGCTAACATACGAGTGTCAACACGCATCACTTTAGCTAAGACTTCACGTTTAATAACGATTTCAGCAATGACGCGTTTTCCGCGTGAGTGGAGCATATTTAGGTGGCTATGCTTTTTATCGGTGTCCATGTTACCTGACAACAAATAGTTAGCTCCGCCTGGATAGTTATGTTTTATCCATTCACAAGCCGCTAAAGTTGCTTTACCGACCATATTCTGACCCGCTGCATCACCTGTCGTGTAATTGAAGCGTAGGTAGCGCATTTTAGATACAGACCATTGATGGATATGCTGTAATTTACCAACGCTTGTGGTGGTTTCAGAGACAGCTTTTATTTGTTCAAAGTTTTCCTTAACCCATTCACCAAACTCACGTGCTTCGCGAGCGTTATCAAACAAAAAGGCAGGTGCGCGTTGCATAAACTGTTCGACAACTGTAGTTGTTACACCGCCACATTCATTAATAACGCGCATACCACGACTGTAACTCGCAACCAATGTTCCTTCTGTGGTTGCTAATGGTATATAAAAGTCGCCTTTGGCATCTTCACCATTAATTCTAACTGGACCAGCAATACCCACGGGCATTTGTACGATACCGATGAAGTTCTCGATATTTCCGGGTAAAACAGAAGTGTCGATCGAAAACTGTCCCGTGTGTTCCAGTGATTCCCCTGTCTTCTCTTCTAAAAACTCACGGCGTTTTTTAGCCATCTCAATGGAATAGTCGTTCTCTTTGTCTCTCGGAATGCGAACGTCATCACTCATAATTAAAGCCCTTTTCTTATTTGATAGTATTCGATAAACCAATCAACACACGCTTACACTGTTGTTTTTATATAACAACTGATTGGTATGTACCAGAATGCTAGGAAATGAAGAGAAATGGAAGCCTATTGAAGCGAAAAAACGCAGTTTTCTTACACAAACCTCGTGTTCTTTGCTAACCGTACAATAGCGCTTATACTGGCTAGTTGGTAATTAAGATAACCTACCAAACGAAAAATAAGGTAACGATTCAACACTTTTTGAAGTCGTTACCCATAGTTGAAGGGAGCAATAACTTTAGACAATTATGCTTTTATTATGCGAGCGACTAGTACTCGACTGTTTGAGATAACATGGCCCGTTTTAGCTCTGAGTTTCAGTAACATTAAGTAAGCATAAGGAACTAAGATCAAACTCGTTGCTGTTGAAAATAGTAATCCACCGATGATGGCGATCGCCATTGGAGAATATGCTGGGCCGTCACCACCAATTCTTGCACCACCTAAGGCAAGAGGCACTAAACCAAGAACCGTTGTACCTACTGTCATTAAGATGGGTCTAGCACGTGTTAGGCAGCCTTCGACTATTGCTTTTTGTACAGACCAACCGCTGTTGATCAGTTGATTTATACGGTCGACCAACACAATACCATTGTTTACGACTATACCCATTAATATGAGCATACCAATCATACCCATAATCGTCATGGCATTACCTGTGATTAGGAAAGCCCAATACACTCCCGTAAATGAGAAAAGCAGTGAAGTGATAACAGCTGTAGGTAGCAGCAAGGACTCAAACAATGCCGCCATAACCACATATATCATACATACTGCGAGTAACATATTGGTTGCCATTAGCGATTGCTCTTCGTCTTGACGTTGGAAGCCTCCTCCTAATGTCCAACGGTAGCCCGTTGGTAGTTGGATATGCTGCATAACGTTTTCGATTTTCTCTTTCGCCTGTTCCGATGTCATTTCATCTTCTAAGTTAGCACCAATGCTAACGGATGTTTGTCTGAATTGGCGTTGGATTCTTGATTTCACTGGCTTTAAGGTTAAATCAGCAACCATATCTAAGGTAACGTTTTGATCTAACTCTCTTTTAACAGGTAAGTTCTTTAACTCTTCAACAGATTTTTGTAATTCTTGATCGTACATCAACCGAATGTCGACTTCACCGTCTTCTGGGTGACGGAATGTCCTTAAATTTGAGCCTCTAAGTGCTGTAGCGACAGTTGTAGAGATTTCTGAGCTATTTAAACCAAAACGAAAAGCTTTTTGTCTATCAATAGATATTCTTAGCTCTTGCTTTTGGC
The DNA here is from genome assembly GCA_964640795.1 of uncultured Pseudoalteromonadaceae bacterium. Lineage (GTDB taxonomy): Bacteria > Pseudomonadota > Gammaproteobacteria > Enterobacterales > Alteromonadaceae > M269. Next base: position 46,533 of record CAZXIN010000015.1, read on the forward strand.
TGCCTGATTCGGTTCTTACATCAGTAAAACCTTCGATATTTGCCAGTACTGGCACAACACTATCCGCAATTTGGCTAAGAACCTCGGATGATTGGCCAAGTAGTAACAATCTAACACCGCCACTATTACCATCTTGCCATTCAAATGAAGGTTTTGCCCTAACAAATTTGGGCATAGCTTCTTTTATCTCTTTTTTCAGATCAGCTATTTTTCCGGGGAAATCAGGATCTAATGTGATGCCTGAAACTGCCGAGCCAGGCGTGTAATAGGTATACACTTGTGTAATATGGAAACGCTCTTGATTCGCATATAAAAAAGTTTCCATTTTGGTGACTGCTTTTTCAACTTCTTCCAAAGTGTAATTGCCTTGAACATCATAGTTAAGCCAAATACGGTCGCGATCATCTTCACCTTCATCGTCAGTAGAAACTACACTCATTGGAATGGCTGTACTGGCTAGAATAAGAAAGGCGATAAATGCTGTTCGGCCATGGTGAGCAAGCATCCACTCAATCATTGACTGATAGCGTTTCTTCAACATGCTTGGCTTACTTGCCGCTTTAGGCTTCTTAGGTTGGTAGTTGATCTTCGAGGCGAGTAAAGGAATTAGTGTTTGCGCTAACAAAAGAGAGGCGAATAACGAAATACAGATCGCGATAGCGACGTGCTCTAAAAATACAGTTAAGCCAATTTTGACACCAATGATATTGGGTAAAAAGACGATGGCTGTTGTTGTTGTGCCTGCAATAATCGCTAAGCTCACTTTGGCAACGCCTGATCTCGTCGCTTCTTTTGGGTCTTTTATCAGTGCTTTCTCTTGTTCGATACTTTCAGTGACCACGACAGCATTGTCCACCAACATACCGACGGCTAACATCAATCCCATCATAGAGAGGATATTGAGCGTATACCCCATTAAGTACATAACTCCTAGAGTAATGCAGATGGAGAAAGGAACAGACAATACGACTATCAGTGTTGATGAAATGTTACGTAGGAAGAAATACAAGACGATGATTGATAAGAGGGCACCGATTAAACCTGAGTTAAGCAGGTTCGCTAACGATGAGGTAACACTCTGAGCTTCATTGTTGAAATAAAATAAGTTAATGCCATTAAAGGCTGGGTTAGTTTTAGCATCTTCTACGACAGCTAATACTCTGTCGGATACTTCAACCAGATTAGCGCCAGACTCTCTAAAAACATCTAAACCAATTGCAAATGTTTGATCAAGATGCCGCCCTTCAACACGTTCGGGTTTTTCATATTTGACCTCGGCAATATCTTTCAAGCGGACAGTACGATTAATCAGTAAGTCTTCAATTTCTTGTAAGCTACGATATTCGCCGATTGGGTTGACTGTAATTTTTTGGTCAAGATCGAAGAAACTACCAGCGGTCATTGAAAAGTTAGCATTTCTCAATGTTTGGGTTAACTGAGCTGCATCAACATGCAGTGCTGCTATTTTCTCTGCATCCAATCGAATCGATATTTGTTTTTCAACAACACCATATAGCTCTACGCGAGAGACGCCTTTGACACGCTCAATAGGTTGTTTAAGGTTTCTGGCCAGTAAATCATAAGCATTAGATAGATCCCTCTCACTTGAAACGCGCATCTGGAAGATAGCTTGATCAGATGTGTTTTCCTTGTGGACGATAACGCGTTCGACATCGTCTGGCAGCAGGTGTCGAATAGCATCAACCTTTTCGCGCACCTCAACACTCTTCGCTTTGATGTTTTCGCCCCAACTGAACAGCATAAATATTTGAGACTGATTCTCATTAGATTCTGACCATAAGCGATTAATGCCAGAGATGGTCGCTAGGGTTTCTTCAATTGGGCGTGTAATGCTCTTTTCGACTTCTTCGGGAGTGGCATTAGCGTAGGGTACTTGTATAACTAAAAACGGTAACTGAATACCAGGGAATTTTTCTAAAGGCAGTAGTCGGCTAGATATTAAGCCAAAAAACAGCATTGATAAGAAAAACATAGATACAGTCACGGGGCGCTTCAATGCGAAGGAAGCTAACGACGCGCCTGCAGATTGAAACTTATCCATAAACTGTATCCTCGTTTTTGATGGTTGAGTCGGAACTTGCTTGTGCGAATTTCTTCCTATCAAACAAGCTATACAACACAGGGATTAAAAAAAGCGTCAAGAAAGTCGCAAATAATAGTCCAAAGATAACCGTAATCGCCATAGGCGTTCTGATCTCAGCACCTTCACCAAGGCCAATTGCCATCGGCAGTAACCCGAGAGTTGTGGTCATTGTTGTCATCAATATAGGACGTAATCGACTTTGCGCGGCGTCAATAATCGCCACTGACTTTTCTTCTCCTCGTTCACGTAACTGATTGATACGATCAATGAGTACGATGGCATTGTTAACAACGATACCTGCCAACATAATGACGCCAATAAACACCACAACACTGATGCTAGTACCCGTAATGAACAATCCATAGATTGAACCAGCACAAGCAAGAGGGACGGTGAACAAGATCAAAAATGGATGAAGTAAAGACTCAAACTGTGAAGCCATGACCAAATAAACTAAAAAGACAGCGAGTGCTAAGGCGAATTGCAAAGATTGGAAGCTGTTCTGCATTTCTTCACTTTGACCAGCGACTCGCGCTTGAATGCTCAATGGGAAATTCTGTTGCTTAAGTAACTCTTCCGCTACTATCACTGCCTCACCTAGATCACCGTATGCTAAGTTGGCTGAGATAACCGCAACACGCTCTTGTCCTATACGTGTTATTTCGCTAGGGCCTGTTGATAGCTCTATATCAGCTACTGCATTGAGTGGAATAGGGTTTGTCGCTCCAGGATTAACAATCACCTGACTTATGTCACTGACAGAATCACGTTGGCGCTCAAGTGTTCGAACTAGAATATCCACTTTCCTGTCTTCAACACTGTATCGTGTTGCGACTTCGCCACCAATTTTGGCTGATATTAAATTCGATACATCCGGCGCATTTAACCCCAGTTGTGCAAGCTTAGCATGGTCGAAATTAATTTTGAGTTCAGGGTTACCTATTTGTAATGTTGACTCAATGTCGGCAAAGCGATCGACTTTCTGCATGTCTTCAACAACACCATCGGCGTACCGCTTAAGCATATTGAGATCATAACCTGAAATCTGGATAGCCAGCGGTGTGGTGAAACTAAATAATTCTGGCTTACCAAACTTACTCTGAACACCTGCTTGCTTACGAAGATAATCACGCATTGTGCTAATGACTCTTTGTTGTTGAATGTCTTCAGTGCCTTTTTTCAATACAACATTCAAACGACCCCAATGATCGCCACCTTGAGAAGGCGAAGCGTTGACCAAACTGCCTGTACCGGCCAGAGAGTATGTTCTGTCTACTTCAGGTAATGCTTGTGTAAAGCGACTAAGGTCAGCGAGCAAAGCATCGGTATTTTCAAGTTTAGAACCCGTTGGTAAATTGATTTCAACAAAGAACTCACCTTGAGAGAGTGGAGGTATTAATTCAAGGCCTAATCTAGGGAGTAACGTCACTGAGAAACCAGCGATAACAACAACTAAGCTCAGTACCATAATTCGCGCTTTTAGTGCGCCTTTTAGTGAGACAAAGTAAATTTTCTCTAGGAAGTTGTATACCTTATCAAAAACCCAAAGGATGGGAGTGAATAAGTAGCCTAATACTTTTCTTAATGCTCTGGTAATGAGTACGCTAAGGCTGCTAATGGCAAGTAAGGTAAAGTAAATCAATTTACCAATGCCTTTGAATAACAGTTTTGGCACAAACAATATGTAGTAGAGTGCTAAGCCAAGTTTAGTCGTAGGCTTAGATGCCTCCTGCGTTTCACCTAAATCTAATTCTGTTTTGTCACTACTGGATTTTTCTCTCGCAGCCATCATTGGAATAATTGTCAATGCAACAAGCAATGAAGCGGCTAGTGCAAACGTGACGGTTAATGCTTGATCGCTGAATAGCTGACCCGCAATGCCTTCAACAAAGACAAGAGGAATAAACACTGCCATTGTGGTGAGCGTAGAAGCCACTATTGCCATCGAAACTTCTTTTGTACCGTTAGCTGCGGCTTGAACTATGTTTTTGTTCTTTCGCTTATGGCGGTCGATATTTTCAAGAACGACAATACTGTTATCAACGAGTAAACCAATAGCAAGTGCAATACCACCTAAGCTCATGATGTTTAAGCTAATGTCATTGCTGTACATCAAATTAAACGTGGCGACAATAGAGACAGGTATTGATATTGAGATGATTAGAGTTGGCCAAATATTCTTTAAGAACAGGTATAAAACCAACATGGCTAAAACACCGCCAATCATGCCTGATGTTTTCACCTCGTTAATGGCATTGGCTATAAAAATAGACTGATCATAAACCAACTGCAATTGGTAGTTGCTAGGCATGTCTCTGTCTATTTCTTGCAAACGTCGCTGAACATTCTCTGACACTTTAACCGTATTAGCATCGCCTTCCTTATAGATAGCAATCTCAACACCTTCAAAGCTTTGGAAACGTGTGACTGAGCTTCGTTCTTTGTAAGTGTCTCTTACTTCTGCAATATCGCCTAAGCGAATATGCTTACCTTCTCGTGTGGCAATGAATAGGTCACGCATTTCGTCGAGAGTTTGAAACTGGTTTAATGTTCTGACCAAATATTCCTGAGAACCGTCTTCAACACGCCCCCCGGCTGTATTGACGTTCTCTGTTTTTAATCGTTGAATGACTTCGGCTAACGTGATGTTCAACTGGCTGGCACGTTGTTGATTGACTAGTACCTGAATTTCATTTTCAAGGCCGCCACCAATACGTACAGAAGCAACACCTTCAACAGATTCCAATTTACGTTTAATCTGTTCTTCGGCATACAAGCGTAGTGTCTTCATTCCATTGACATCTAGCTCTATAAGGTCAGCAGTTGCCTTATTAGTATTGGCATTTTGCTCGTTGGGACCATTGTTTGATTCATCTTTCGCTTGAGGAACAATAGCACCGAACCCAAAGCGCATGACGGGGTCTAAACTCGGGTTAAATCTTAGTAATAGTGGCTTATCAACATCTAATGGAAGCTGCAAAATATCGAGCTTCTCTCGGACCTCAAGGCTGGCTATATCCATCTCAGTACCCCATTCAAACTCTAGAACAACGTCTGATTGCTCTGCTTTTGATGTTGAGGTAACGGTTCTTACACCTTTGACAACGCCTATTGTTTCTTCAATTGGCTTAGAAACAAGCTGTTCTATTTCACCTGGAGCAGCGCCAGTATAATTGGTGCGTATGGTGAGAGTAGGGTAAGACAACTCTGGTAATAAATCTAAAGCTAACCGAGACAGTGAAACAAAGCCAAAGAGTAAAATGGCAAAAGTAAACATCCACACGGTAACCGGCCGTTTTACGGCAATATCGACCATATTCATGTTAGATTCCCTCTTAACCGTTAACTATTTCGATAGGGGCTTGGTCTTTTAAGTTTTGATGGCCAGTGACCACTACTTTCTCATTTCCGTTGAGTCCTTCGAGAATTTCGACAAACTCACCTTCTTGGTAGCCAGTCTTAACCGTCACTTTTTGTGCTTTCCCATCAGAAATAACGAATACATTAACTTTGTCGTCAATAGCTAATAGCGCTTTTCGGGGGAGTAATGTGGCGTTATTGTGTGTGTCGTAGTTAAGTTTAACTTGAGCGAACATGCCGGCTTTCAATACGTTATTTTCATTTGGAACACGCAATGTCACCTTAAATGTACCCGTAGTAGAGTCAATAACTGGACTAATACGTTCGACATAAGCATTGACTGTGCTATCGGCTAAGGCTGTCAGTGCTAACGTTGCTTGCTGATCTTTGTGGACGCGGGATAATTCTTTTTCTGGTAAATGAACTATGCCGTAAAGTTCTTTTTGTTCAACGATGTGGAACATGCGTTCACGCTGGAAAGATTCAGTTAAGTTGCCCACTTTGGCATTACGTTCTGCGATAAAGCCTGAAATAGGTGCCTTAATTGTGGCTTCAGCTAAATCTAATTTAGCGAGCTCAAGTGTGGCTTTCGCTGACTTGAACTGTGCTGTGAGCTTGTCGAAAGTATCGCCACTGACTAGTCTTTCTTTGTAGACTTTGTCAATTTTTGCCAATTCTTTCTCTATGCCCGTTAAATCGGCAGTTGCTTTTTGAACACTGAGTTCATAACGTTCTGGGTCTAGGCTGGCCAGAACTTGCCCTTTTTCAACGTAATCACCTTCTTCCACTAAGACCTCATTGATAATCCCTTGAGCTCGCGGAACGACAAAAGCTTCATCTTTTGCTTCAAGTACAGCAGTTGTTGAATAATTTGAAGAAATATTGCCGTTGATTAATTCAGCGACTTCAACAGGAATAGCGATAACTTCAGGCTTCTTTTCTGAGTCTGCGGTTGCTTCTGCTTCGCCACATCCTGTCAACGTTGCCCCCAACATAAGTGCGCTACTGAGTGTTAGTATTTTTATGTAGCTTGGTAATTGGCGTTCCATTTTATTCCCCTGATTATTCATAGTGAAATTATAAACTTATGCACAAGATTAAGCATTCTTTGTGCCATAGATTAAATGCCATAAAATTCAAAGCCTTACATTTTTAGCTTTATCCTTCCCGAATATTTTTATGAGATTTATGGCTAATTTCACTATTTGTTGGTTTATGCCGACATTATCCCACAATAAATACAAATATTGTGCATTGTATTTGTTGCGAATTATGTCCCTTAAGCGTTTATTGCTAAATCATACGACTTCAATGATTGAAGAGCATGAGTCATTATAATTAATGCTGTGTTAAGATCTTAAATTTGTGCAACTTAACCTTCAAAAAACGATAAGGGATAACATGATAGAGCAACGCCTGTACCCCATTGGGACACCTAATAAACCTTGGGGTAAGGAAGAAAAACAGCAGTGGTTATCGCAACAGAGTATTAAACGTTCATATAAAGACGAAGTTCTTTGTAAAATAGAAGCGTTAAAGGAAAGCTATGAAGTTGTTCAATACGGTGCTCTTCCATATGATGAGTCGCGTTACCCCTTGTTTGTTTGTAAGAATTTAAACTGGGACGACAATAAGCCGACCTTGCTTGTTACCGGTGGAGTGCATGGGTATGAAACGAGTGGTGTTCAAGGGGCGTTACTTTTTTTAAAAACAAAAGCTAACGAATATTGTGATGTATTCAATGTGTTGGTTGCGCCTTGTATTAGCCCTTGGGGTTATGAAACGATTAATCGTTGGAACCCTATGGCAATCGATCCCAATCGTTCTTTTTTCAAAAACTCAGGCTCGCCTGAAGCAGAGTTATTGATGGCTTTTCTTCAATCTCTATCTATTCAGATTGCGTGTCATATTGATTTGCATGAGACCACCGATACAGATAATTCAGAATTTAGACCCGCACTCGCAGCTAAGAATGGTGTGGAAGATGACTACAGTGAAATTCCCGATGGCTTTTACACTGTGGGTGATACCAATCGACCAGCTGAAGGGTTTCAAAAAGCCATTATTGAGTCAGTTAAGCAGGTGACACATATCGCACAACCCGATGCTTCAGGTAACATTATTGGAGCGACCTTAGAGCAAATGGGTGTGATTAACTACGATAAAATTAAGTTGAAATTATGCGGTGGTATGACGGATGCTAACTTTGTCTCTACGACAGAGGTCTATCCAGATAGCCCTAAGAGTAACGATGAAATATGCTGCTTAGCTCAGGTCGCTGCCGTTGTTGGTGGATTTGACTATGTGATAAAACAGTCCTGATAGCTTTCTAAGGTAATAAAAATGAGAACATGCGGTGTTGATATAAAAGGTAGCGAAGCCATTATTAGTTTGTTGTCGCTTGATGACGGGTTATTCCAAATCCCAGATTGTAGGGCGAGAAAAGTGACACTGGAAGGCGGCACAAGCACTCAAGCTATGCGCCACTTTCAGTTTACTTTTGCAAAGCTTATGACTGACTATAAAATTGAAAAAGTGGTTATTCGAGAAAGACCAACCAAAGGCAAGTTTGCTGGTGGAGCGCCTGGCTTTAAGATTGAAGCCGCTATTCAGCTTATTGAAGGCCTAGATGTTGAGTTAATGACAGGAACAAAAATTAAAGAAGCACTTAAACGTAATCCATTACAAATATCATTAACTGAGAGCGGCTTAAAAATTTTTCAGGAAAGTGCATTTAATACAGTTTATGCTTACTTAATGATGCAGATGTATCCGTCACTAGAAGGTGATGGAGTTAAGCCTGTTGCTACTGAATTCGCATCAAAAGAGCCAAAAGCGGAAAACGAACAATCTCAAAATAAGCCACCTGAAGCTAAAAAGTCACCTTGGGGGTAACGAAATACAGCAGCACGTTTATTGCACTATACCAACCGAATTGATTCTCACGGTTGGTATTCACTATGAAACCTACTAAATGTATAGTAGAGGATTGGTTATAGACTAAATGTTCGTGGTGCCCCATGCAAAGATTAAAAAATGCTGCATTATTACTGTGTTTTGTTTATGTATTTCTAGGTAGTGTTGACACTAAAGCTGCGACTATTTCTATAAAAGATTTTGTGCAACTCCAAGACCAATATAGAAACGTCTCATTATCGCCTTATATACAAAACCCTGCTGCTTATGTTGATGAAAACAGCCACTCTGCTGAAGAAAATATCTATCTCAGTCATTTGATACTGAATCAACTTGCTTTAGTTAAAAGTCCAACACTGGTGCAAAGAGCGTGGCGAGAAGCGCAGTCGAAAAGTACGCGTATTTTGTCTATGCCATCTACTGAGCATGTTAACCAATCTTTGATTGTTGTTCATATTGCGAATGCGGCTAATATGGTCGATAGGCACTGGCAAGCTTATGAAGTACAAAACGAGTTTAAGCAACGTTGGGAATCCGGTGGGTGGTCATGGGCTGAGTATTTTCTTGAGCAAAGCTCTGTGAAAAGGATGGCTATGGTATTTTGGTTAGATGACTTGTCAGATTCAGAAGTGCAATTGCTTGCCGAAAGTTATCTAGAAGAAGGTCTTCAATACGATCTTGGCAATAACCGCCAGCTCAGTTTACTGCTTAAAAGAGCGCCATCTACTGAATTATTTAGTGTGTTGTGGCAGCGACCAAGTGATGCATACAGTCATCATGTTTTAAAAGGCATTATTGATGAAGGGGAAAACGTAGAAGAAATTATTCTTGCCACACAAAACCCCAAACTGAGTTCGCAAGCACTGTTTAGCTTAGTTAAAACCCATAGTGATCAAACCAATGTACAGTCCTTCCTTAGAGAAGCGATTGAAAGCGAAAAGCTATCATCGGCAACTTTAGGAACCTTAAGATTGTTAGGTGACGACAGGTTTAGAAGCCAACTCTTAAGGCATTACCAGCAGCAACCTACAACGACATTTACTCGTCAAGTTGTTAAGCAACTTGGGGGAGAAATACAATGAAACTCTCTGCATTATTTTTATGTTTGCTCAGCGGCGCGACATGCGCTCAAGTATTTACTTATACGGAACTTGTACGTAGCGAAAACGAAATTCCATTAGGTTACCCTGTACCCATACCTATTGATTCTTTATTGCCAATTGACGGCTATAGAACATATAACAGCTTGGATTTACGTCACCAACAATTAGCAGATATGGCACCCTTTATTCAGCGTCGACAGGTAGGACAGACGATAGAGCAAAGGCCTATTTGGTCTTACTTCATTAGTAATTTTACTGAGCAAACCGTGTCTGGTGCCAATAAAGGTAGTGCGGTCATTAATGGGGGTATTCATGCGCGTGAATGGCAGTCACCGGAAGCCGTAACTGGTTTTATTGAAACCTTATTCGAACAGCAGAATGATGAATATGTCCATCAGTATATTATTGAAAACTTGGAGCTTATGGTTATTCCTGTGCTCAATATTGACGGTTTTCTTCAAACTCAGCGCTTTCCTACGCAGGTCACCGAATCTGAAGCCGTGCCGCGAGATGGGCGTATGCGGCGTAAGAATATGCGTGATGTCGACCAAAATATTTTGACCTCGGCAGATAATTTATTTGGTGTTGATCTTAATCGTAATAATGATCCGTTCTTTGGTAGTGACGATCAGGGGAGTTCTCCAAACCAGAACTCCATTGTCCATCGTGGTGCTGTTGCTAGTTCTGAGCCTGAAACACAAGCATTACAACAAGCCGCTATTGATGTAGGACAAGAACGACTGCGCTTTTATATGGATACGCATTCATTTACTCAGATTTATTTTACGCCACAAACAGGAAATATTCGGCGAAATGATGTGACGACTCGTGTAGCCACTTCAATGCGCGCAGCGAATAATTTCAGTTATGCTTTTGGTCCTTCAGGGGCAGGGACTGGTATAGGTGCAACGGATGAATATTTCGCGAATACTTTTGAAGTACCTTCCTTCACGTTAGAAGTAGAGCCAGGGAACATGGGAGGTTTGCAATACGGTGGCTTTGGCGTGTCTCATGATGGCTTTATATTGCCTGAAAGTGAAGTAACCAGAATGCGAGCAGAAACCAGTGATGCGACCATGCTTGGTTTGTACACTATGACAGAGTTACCTTTATTGGAGAGCGCAACAATAAGCCGTGTAGATGATCAAAGTGTTGTTTTCTCTGGTCGTTGGGTTGCGAATAATGGAACAGGGCGTGTACTAGAGATTGCGAATAGTGAATCATTACAATCGGGCGTTGAATATCAATTGTCATTGCAGTTTAACAAACCTATGCGGAGAGTTATTAATAATGAAGTCGTCTCTTTTGCAAACTTGTCAGCTGTTAGGGAATTAGATGTATCGTTGGTTGGACGAACAACAGAGGCGGTTGAATGGGATTTACAAAGTGAAAATGGTGTTTGGACATTAGACGAGGATTTATACGAGCGATATCAAACAGACACGTTTGTGTTGCCTTTTACATTGCCGCAAGCGTTTGATTTTGATGCGCATGAGTTGCTTGCATTTTCTGTTGATACAGTCGATATGGTTGGACAATCTCTAGATGCGAACCCCGCGACAATCAGCGATTGGCAAAATGGTTCATGGCTTGCCCATGAAAACTCTGACGGTATTGAAGATGACACCGGTGGCATTGATAGATCGCTACGACTCATTGACGATGAAAGTGATTTATTTGTTGCTGCACCTCCACCTCCACCTCCACCTCCACCTCCACCTCCACCTCCACCTCCAACTCCTCCTACAGTACCTGCACCACAGCCTGAGAGTTCGGGGAGCTCTGGAGGTGGCAGCATGAGTTTTGGGCTGTACGGGCTTTTGGGGTTATTGACTCTCAGGAGGCTAAAGCTCTCACGTCGTATCAATAATTAAGGTGTATCTAATATCGCGGTAAGTTACTTACACCATAGGATACAGCTTGGTTTTGTAGGTGTTTCAAACTTGACATAATACTGTATTTATATACAGTATTATGTATGAAGAATATTATCTCGTTACTGCAAAATAAGCGCCTGGTATGGAAAGCTAGTCATCAACCTTCGTGTTCATTTCAATATACCCAGACGGGGTTTGGTGAGGTTGACGAAGCTTTAGATGGTGGATGGCCGCAGGCTGGCGTCGTGTCATTAAAAAGCATTTTAGGGGTAGGGGAATTACGACTTTTTCTACCCGCTTTAAAGCAACGTTGTCAGCAAAGCAACCGATTACTGGTGATCATATCACCGCCATGTTCGATCAACGCAGAAATGCTTTGTGAGCATGGATTCGACTTGCAAAATATTATCCTTCTGCAACCTGAGAGTCGTGACTCGCAGCTTTGGAGTGCAGAGCAATGTTTAAAAAGTGGCTGTTGTGAAGCTGTATTGATATGGCAAGCCAATTTGCAAGTGCATCAAGTTAAGCGTTTGCAATTAGCTGCACAGCAAGGCGATGCTCTCAATGTGGTTTTTAGCCACAAACGAGTTTATCAAAGCTTGCCTTTTTCTCTTTCTATAGAGGTATTTCCTACTGCACAAGGTATCGAAGTCAAGGTTAATAAGCGTCGAGGTGGTTGGCCTTTAGCGCCTTTTAAAGTCAGTATGCATAAGCGGTGGCCGCAATTAACCAAGCCAAAAAATCCCGATAATCTACTACATTTTCCGCAACACAAGGCTAGCTTATGACTGGCTTATGGATCTATCTGCATTTTCCGCAATTGCAACTGGACAGTTTGCTCGCACAGCAAGAACGTGAAGAAGGTGCCGCATTGGTTATCGTTGAGCAATCTCAAGTTCAGGTAACTCAACTGAGTCAGTTAGCCATTGATGCTGGCATTTGTCAGGGAATGAGTTTAGCCGCTGCGACGACTCTATGTGGTGACTTACAGGTGCATCCTTATCAAGCGAGAATTGAAACAGACAAACTGACAGAAGTGGCCGACAAGCTCTATATGCTGACGAGTGATATTTGCTTTTTCACAGAGACAGGTTTGCTGCTTCGTATTCATACGATGCTTAAACTTTATGGAGGCCTTGACGCTTATTGGTTAGCGATCCAACATCAATTAACAAGCTTAAAGGTCACGTATCATTATGGTATTGCACTGACACCATTAGCAGCGAAGCTTCTAGCACTTAATCATTGGGATAAAATTACACAAGATCATCTCAAAATACAGCAGCATTTAATGCGTTGCTCATTGCAATTGAGCGAACTTGATAATAAAACGGTACAAAAGCTGAATCGGGTTGGGATCAGGCAGTTAGGTCAATTAGTCAATATTCCGCTGGTTGATATTGCCAAACGGTTCACTTATGAGTTAGCAGAGTATCTAGGTCGTTTATTTGGTGAGCAGCCACACCCTGTTGAATTTTATCACCCTACAGCGCGCTTTGAACGTTATGTTGAGCTGCTTTATGAAATCAGTAGCAGCCAAACACTGATCTATCCGATTTGTCAGCTCTTGAAGGCAATGGAACAGTTTTTAGTCTTACGTGATCAATTGACGATAAGAATTAACCTGCGTTTGCATCAGCGTGAGCATGAAGCGTTGGATTTCAGTGTAGGAGCTCAGCAAGGTGAATACCGTGTTGCCGTTTGGCAGCGTTTAATTGCGCTGCAATTAGAGCATGTCACATTACAATCGCCAGTATCTGCACTCACTTTGAGTGTTGATGATGCGCATGTTCGGATACCAGAAAAGTCGGATTTATTTTCAGGTAAACAAGGGGAATTGACACGTCTGCAACTTATGGCAATATTACAGGCTAAGCTTGGTGAGCAGGCTGTATCGAGCCCGGTGTTTGTTAATGATCATCGTCCTGAGCGAGCAAACCAAAGTTCGAATCTTTTCCATTCACAAAAGAATACTGGAACACCGCAGCCTATGCGTCCTACCTTTTTACTGCCTCAGCCTATCAGTTTGAATCAAAAAGTGAGTATTGAACATGGTCCGGAGCGTATTCAAACTGGGTGGTGGGATAGCACAGAGATTGAGCGAGATTATTTTATTGCGCGTACGCCTCAGGGGCAGTGGCATTGGATTTTTCGTACACCAGAACAGCAGTGGTTTCTACATGGAATCTTTAGTTAAGTGCATGCTTACGCTGAATTGGTTTGCCAGAGTAACTTTTCTTTTTTAACAGGTGCTTCTCATCCTCAAGAGTTAGTAGAGCAAGCTAACTTTCTAAATTATCAAGCAATAGCTATCACCGATGAGTGCTCGGTAGCGGGTATTGCACGTGCTTACACCCAGATTAAAACAAAAGCATTACCTATTAAGTTGATTGTCGGCAGTCTGTTTAGATTGGAAGGCAGTTTAACCTTGGTATTGCTTTGCCCCGATCATAAAGCGTATGCGGAAATGTGCAGAGTCATCACTAATGCAAGACGTCGCTCGATTAAAGGTGATTATCAACTCGAACTGTGGGATTTACGTACGATAAAGCATTGTTTGGTCATTTGGTTGCCAAGTGGTGATAAACAGGCTGATGAACAATGGGGAAAGCAACTCAACCAACTTTATTCAACATGCTTGTGGATTGGTTGTCAACGACACCTTACCGCTAATGAAGCTGATTATATTCGACATTGCGAGCAGCTAAGCTTTGATTACGATATGCCAGTAACAGCCTGTGGTGGTGTGTTGATGCATCATCCTGAGCGATTGCCATTACAGCATACATTAACGGCCATTCGTTTGGGGCAACCAGTGACACAATTAGGTCGAGGGCTTTTATCTAACAGTGAATATTCTTTACGGCCGTTGGCTAAGCTTGCGCATCTATTTAAACCTCAGTGGTTGGCGGAATCGGTGAGTATCGCGCAACGATGTTGCTTTTGTTTAAGTGAGCTACGTTACCAATATCCCGCCGAGTTAATCCCACAACAACAAACGCCAACAACTTATTTAAGGGCATTAGTTGAACAGGGTATTAAGAAGCGTTTCCCGGATGGCTTGATTGATAGGTTGGATATTTTAGAGACGATAGAAAAAGAGCTGACCCTGATCGCATCAAGAAGGTACGAACATTTTTTTATTACTGTACATGACATTGTTCAGTTTGCTAAACGACAGCAGATTCTTTATCAAGGGAGGGGGTCAGCAGCCAATTCGGTTGTGTGTTATTGCTTGGAAATTACAGCGGTAGATCCACGTCAAGTGGACGTATTGTTCGAGCGCTTTATTTCTCAAGAGCGTGATGAAGAGCCTGATATTGATGTCGATTTTGAGCATGAGCGTCGTGAGGAAGTGATTCAATACATTTATAGAAAGTATGGACGGCACCGTACAGCTTTGGCAGCCACGGTGATAACTTATCGAACCAAAAGTGCGCTTAGAGATGTAGGTAAAGCCTTGGGTATTAACGATACTCAGCTAGATTACTTTATTAAGAATATTAATCACAGAGACAAAGCTTTAGGGTGGCAAAGTCAAATTCAGAATTTAGGGTTTGATCCTCACTCTTCACAGAGTCAGCTTTTTACTGAATTAGTTGGGCAGATTAAAGGCTTCCCTAGGCATTTATCTCAGCATGTTGGCGGGTTTGTTATCGCATCGGGGCCGCTTTATGAACTCGTGCCCATTGAAAATGCAGCAATGGAGGAGCGAACAGTTATTCAATGGGATAAAGATGATTTAGAAAGCTTAGGACTGTTAAAGGTTGATGTTCTGGCACTCGGCATGTTGACAGCCATTCGTAAATCTTTTGCCTTGATAGAACAACATTATGGACATCGTTGGACTATCCCAGATATTACCTGTTTGCAGGACGATAAGCAGGTTTATGGCATGATACAACGTGCAGACACCGTGGGTGTGTTTCAAATTGAATCCCGCGCACAGATGAGTATGTTACCTCGTCTTAAACCTAGGAGTTACTATGATTTAGTTATTCAGATAGCTATTGTTCGTCCTGGGCCAATCCAAGGGGGAATGGTACATCCTTTTTTGAAGAATCGAGAAAAACCAGAACAGACTGAGTATCCGTCAGAAGCGTTAAAAACGGTGCTTGAGAGAACGAATGGTGTACCTATTTTTCAAGAACAAGTCATTAAAATTGCGATGGTTGCCGCGGGTTTTAGTGGTGGCGAAGCAGATCAGCTGCGCCGTGCTATGGGTACTTGGAAAAAAACAGGTGAACTAGAAAAGCATGGTAAAAAGCTGATAGAGGGTATGTTAAATAATGGCTATAGTCTTGAGTATGCTCAGCGTATTTTTGAACAAATAAAAGGTTTTGGTGAGTATGGGTTCCCTGAATCGCATTCAGCATCATTTGCTGTTTTAGCTTACGTGTCATCGTGGCTCAAATATTATTATCCTGCAGCATTTTACATTGGCTTACTGAATAGCTGGCCTATGGGATTTTATGCTCCGAATCAATTAGTACAAGATGCAAAGCGTCATCAAGTTGGTTTGTTGCCTATTTGTATTAACCAATCTGGTTATGAACATGAATTGGAATACTATCGAGGTGAGTGGGCTATTCGTCTCGGCTTTCGACTGATAAAAGGTGTGTCTGCTAACATTGCCAGACAGCTTGTTGAGTTGCGCCCAGAAGGTGGCTTTAGCTGTATCAGCCAAGTTAAGCAGTTAGTGAAAAAGCAAGATGATCTTGAAGCACTTGCTAGTGCAGACGCTTTCAGTATATTGCAGCAACATCGTTATCAAGCGCGTTGGTCATTGATGGACGGTGAAAATGAGCTTGCGTTATTTCAATCACCTAATGATCCTGAAAGCTTTCAACTAACCCCTGCGAATGATGTAGAAAACCTTATTGAAGATTATCAAGCAACAACCTTGAGTCTGAAACTGCATCCTATACGTTTGCTAAAAGAAGCTGGGTTACTCCCTAAATACACAAGTGCTAGCGATTTACACCATGTTCCACATAAACAAGTCATCAGTGTTGTCGGGCTTGTTATTGGTAGGCAGAGACCCGGTACTTCGAGAGGTGTTACTTTCATGACGCTAGAAGATGACACCGGCAATATTAATGTGATTGTTTGGCTTGCGACTGCCAGATGTCAACAAAAGCACTTTCTTAAATCCACTATCGTTGCGGTAAAAGGTATTTTGGAACGTGGAGATGGTGGCGTCACTCATGTAATAGCGGGAAGGATCGAAGATAAATCTCATCTACTAGATGAATTGAATACCAAGTCTCGGGATTTTCATTAAGGGGTGTTAATAGAGGCCAGTGAGAGATAGCCTGAAAATCTCCAGGCTATCATTTCTAAATTAGTCCTTTTCTTTTTCGCTATATGGTACGCCTTTGGTCATCCACTCAGGTGCTGATGTACCTTTCAAATGATGGTCAAAAAACTGCTTCATCTTAATAGTGTAATCCACTTTGTTAGGGTATTTCTTCAGGTGATGGGGTTCGCCTTCGTACTGCAACATGATGACCGGCTTATTTAAACGGCGCATGATGGTGTACATTTCGATACCTTGTTGCCAAGGTACGGCATCATCTATGTCACCGAACTGGATAAGTAACGGCGTGTTAATACGATCCGCATAAAAGACGGGGGAGTTTTCTATATAGAGGTTCAAATCATCGATTAAATCACCACCAATACGGCTTTGGCCGCTTTCATATTGAAATGCGCGCGATAAGCCTGAGCCTAAGCGAATACCACTGTACGCACTTGTCATGTTAGCCACAGGAGCCCCTGCAACAGCTGCTTTGAAGACATCGGTTTGCGTGATTGCAAATGCGCTTTGATAACCTGACCAACTGTGACCATGCAAACCAATAGCGTCTGGATCAGCAACCCCCATGTCTATTAGCTTTTGAACGCCGGGTACTAAAGCTTGTGTAGCTGATGGCCCCGGTAGGCCTACATCAAATTTGATATCAGGTAAAAATACAGCGTAACCATTACTGTGGTAGAAAGGAAAGTTAGGGCGATGGTTAACCTTCATGGCATTAAATTCATGTAAACGCTGACTAAAGTAACGGTAGTAGTACACCAATACAGGGTAACGTTTACCTTCTTCATAATTAGCTGGTTTAATTAACACCCCTTGCAGCTCTTTACCAGCTGTAGAACGCCATTCTACTAACTCTGATGATCCCCATAAGAATTCATCAATTTGTGGGTTGGTGTCTGTTAATTTTCTTGGGTTATCGAACTTAAGGTTAGTTGTCCAAATATCTGGGAACTCATGCATATCTTCTTGAGTGAATAGCAGCGTGTCGGTATCTTTTGCCTTTTTGACGAATTGGTACTTCTTGTCTGCTTCTAATAGCTTAGACAGCTTGCTACCTTTAAGTGATAACTGATAAAAACCAAAGTTCTTCTCCCTGTCATAGTAAGCACTAAGTAATAGGTCTTGTTGTCTACCGAAGTACGCTTGTTCATTATCGGTTTGAATGATTCTATAGATGACTTTGCGCTTTCTGCCATCACCGTTAGTTAAGTTTGTGCTTTTGCCTGCTTTGGTAAACAACCAAATATCGTAGCGATCATAAACTAGAACACCGGCGTCATTCTCCAACCATCCGGCTACACCATACCCAGGCGCTGCGCTAGGGTAATCATGTAATTCATTCGCAAAGGGAACACCCAGTCCTTTAGTCAGATTGATCGTGCTGTTCTTTTTGCTATCGTATGTCCATACAGAGCCGTCATGATAATAGGTAATGTAGCGTCCGCTTTGAGATAGCTTTGCATCACTAGCATTACCTCGCGCTAGCTTTTTGTATACCAGCTTTTTTTGTCCCGTTTTTAAATCAATATGGTAAAGGTCGGCAAAGAAGCCTTCCCAAGTAATTAACTTTTTATAAGGTTGGTCATCAAAAGCAAGGATAGCTTTGTTGTTGTCACTAGGCTCAGCAGAAGAGATCTGTAGGTCGGCTAAAGCGACGCTATTTTTATTTTTGACAAACAAAACGTTAAGCCAAGTATGGCTTTGGTCATCTTTATATTCTTTTGCGGCATGAGGTTTTATTCGTGGATCATCACCATGCCATACTTGAAGTTCTTTGCCTGAGGTGAGCTTACTGATATTAAACAAGTCATCTTCTGTTTTAACGTCTTCATCAGCTTCAACTAACTCAACGATGGGTTTCTTACCGAAAAACAGCCTCGCATTATCGTCACTCCAAGTGAGTGTATTGTCATGGCTGATAAACCAACCTTTTTGCTGGGTTTTCATCATGCTAGCTTTTGTCTCGCTAACCTTGTAGAGCAAAAGCTCATGTTGACGATTGCGCTCTTTGCTTTCGTAAGAGCCTTTTAAGAAAGCAAGAGAGCGCCCGTCATCGCTCCACTTTAGGTGAGGGTAGGCGGCTAAAGCAGTGCTATCCAAAACAGTTGATTGTTGGTCTAGGGTATTAATAACAACGAGCTTATTTTCAATACCTTCTTTAACAACCTTGGTATACGCAAGGTAGCTACCTTCATTCGCAAACGTGGCTTTTCTTACATTATCAAAAGCACTGGTTTCGCCTGTTGCTAGGTTAATCAGTGCCGCAGGAGTGCCAATGTGCTCTTTCTTTAAGAAGTGCTGCGCTTTTTGATCGCCTCCTTCTTGTTCATTATCGTTATTCTTCTTCTCGTTTTTTTCGTTTTTTGTGTCGTCACTTTTATTATAATGAACGAAAGCAAAATTACTGTCGCCACTAAAACTGACCGATTTGACGTTCTCAAACTTCGTCATGTCACCAGAATGTGTGTTGACGATAACGGCTCCATCTTTAAATTTTTTCTTCTGCTTTTTAGTAGCAGTTTCTTTTTCCAGTAAGCTAGTACTTGTTAAAAAAGCTGCCCATTGGCCATCTTTTGAGAGAATAGGCTTTTTAGCTAAGGGGATATCGATGCTTTCTGAACCATTAGTTGATTTAATATGGCCTGACGAGTCCCCACGATCGGGTTGCTCTATGTAGGCCATCCACTGTCCGTTGTCAGAGAGTTTAACGTCTTTGACTTCCCTGAATTTCATGATGTCGGTAACAGTGAGAGGTCTTTTTTCTTGTGCGATAGCGACGTACTGCGTCGACCAATAGAGAGATAGAATGAATAAACACTTAACTAATTTTTGCATGGAGATGTGACATAGCCTTAGGTCGTTTAGTGGATAAAAACCATACTAAAGCATTGAGTCGATATTTACTAAAGACTGCTTTATTGAATCAAGCGAGAGCTGTATCGGATTGTTGATAGATAGCGATGCACTGAGAGAAACATTGAAATAGCCATAGTATGACTAAATGAGGGTGAAAGATTACTTATTGTACCGATTGCTCGTGTATGTTTTCCATTCTAGCTTCAAATGTTGGGTGCGTTGCTAGCCAATGGAATTGCTCTTCTTCACTGTTTTTATACAGTATGCTGAGAGCATCTTTCATTGCAGATGAATCATCATACAACACATTTAGCTGTTCGATTGCATAGCTGTCAGCCTCTCCTTCAAACTGCCGAGAGTAAGAAGTATTTATTCCCAAAGTTGAGCCTTCAATTAATAAGTCACTCACAACGCTAACATCGCCAAAAATAAAGGACATGGAAATATAGAATAATGAAACCCTAATGATATTTTCCATTATGTGATTGTGTTCAATATGCCCAATTTCATGTAAAAGGACGGCGTCGATTTGTCTATGGTGAGTTAGGTTAGTGATCAAGGCATCAGTGACTACTATGGAGCCATCCATGAGCGCGAATGCGTTCATTTTTCCGTCCCAGTATCGAAAGTGAATTTTAAATTTTGTAGGATCCAACTTCAAATTTTCGATAAGCTGCTTGTACTGAGCTGATATTTCACTCTGCTTTTCGACGGTTAGCTGAGATGTTGTAAATTCGGATTGATCGAAGCTCCTCAATGAGGATTCACCAATTTTTTGATAGACCTCATTAGGAATTCTTTCTGCAATGTACTCAGACGCACCAGGTAAAATGACTGAGTACACTTTATAAAGAGCAATGGAAATACCAATGGTAATAGAAAGCCCTATAGCAAGCCATCGCTTATGGTTTTCTTCCACCTAACTCACTTCTCTCAAGGTTTCTAGCATGACCTCATTATTATATCTCTGTACAATAAGCTGACTTCGGAAAAGTTGAGGTAACTCAATGGCTATCACAATAACAAAGATTACCCAGCCAAATGTTTCCAGAAACAAAATACCAATTAGCATAGCAATTAGATTAACTATACCTAATCGATATTTACCTAGATAAAAATGGTGTAATCCAGCTAGAAAAAAGTAATTTAGAACGGCGTATGTGTCAGGGTCTTTAACGCGTTGCTCTTCCAAGGTGTAATAGTGCTTTTTTTGTTCATTCGGGAGAGCGGATATTTCTTTGCGTAACTCTTCTTCCTGTGCTTTGAGGTCTTCCTGAGTCATCATTATTCCTTATCGAACGGGATCGTTAATTTTTTCAAGGCATTCAGGGTCTGTACAACGCCTTATTCTATTTATCCCTTGGCCAATACCTTTAAATAAACCATATCGCGTAATAGCTTGATGCGTGTACTCAGAACAACTAGGTTCAAAATTACACTCTATACTGAAAAAATGTTTCGAACCACCTTTGGATTGATACCATCGGATGGCGGCTAGAGTCACGCCTTTCATCTTACTATCTGCCAAGCGTAACAATTACCGCTTCTCTGGTCCAAAAAAGCCAGAAACGCTTGTTTTCGATTACCTGAAATACTAATTGCCAACCATCAACCGCTTCTTTATTGAGGGTTGATTCCAGCTTTTTTAAAGGGAGACCTGATGAGCCGAGTAGGAGAGTTCCGCAACCACCTTCGACAACGTGTACAACTTTATATTCCGAATACTGTGCCATAACCTTATTTCCTTATCCCAAGTTAACGTTAGAACTACCAAAAGTCATTGATTCTATTGTATAGATTGTGATCTTTGTCAAAACAAGTCAACAATTGTTTTGACAAGGTTAGGCACTGTAATAGTTGCAGTTAAGCAATGTAAACATCTCATTCATTCACAATAGGTATTATGATGGTTATTTGTAGCAAATAAAGGCAACTCACATTGAGATGAATAGTATTGCTAAACCTCGTTATTATCGGAACACTGGGATTGATATACTTCGTGGCTTATCAATACTTTTTGTTGTTCTTTTACATCTGAATATTCATTTTTCACTAGGCGATTCGTTTGTTAAAGAGTGGTTGCCTAGTAAGCTGTACAGCTTACTTTTTTGGAGTGGTTACAATGGCGTGGTTGTTTTTTTTACACTGTCGGGTTACCTCATAACGCTTTCTGCCATCAGTAAGTGGGGAGCTGTACATAAGCTTAATGCAAAGCAATTCTACCTCTTGCGAGCAGCAAGAATATTGCCGTTACTTTGTGCTTTGTTGATTCTGTTATCGAGTCTGCACCTCCTCGGTGTGCCCGCATTTGTGATTAACCCTGACAAAGCTTCTCTAGTTAAGGTGCTTTTAGCAACCCTAACGTTTCAAATGAATTGGCTACAAATACAAGTTGGTTATCTACCGGCAAATTGGGATGTCTTATGGTCCATATCGATTGAAGAGTCATTTTATTTTTTCTTTCCTTTATTGTGTTTACTGGTTCGCAGTGAGAAGCAATTTGTTGGTTTTTTACTGGTGTTCTTTGTTATTTCTCCATGGGCCAGAGTAGGACTGTTTCCAGGTAACGAATTAGGAGATCGGAATCACTTAGCATACGTTGATGCGATCGCTATGGGGTGCATAGTGGCTTTGGCTTGTGTTCACTCAAACCTGAAAAAGGTAGTGAGCTGGATAGCTTTAGTCGTTGGGGGGAACTTACTCATTTTTTCTTTTGCATATAAAGGCACTATATACAGATTAGGTTTGACCACAAATGGCTTAAATATCAGCTTACTTATTCTCGGGACAGGGCTAACACTTATCTGGTTGCACAATAACGTTAGGAGTAAGAAACAGTGCCTTAAACTGTCATGGACATATGCTTGGTTAGTGAATTGGGGGCGATACAGCTATGAGATTTATCTTACACATATGTTCATTGTTATAGGCGCGTCAGCAGTTCACAAAGAGCTTAGTAGTGTCCCTGATCTATTAATACCGTTTTTATTGTGCGCTTGTCTTGCTTCTTACTGGTTTGGGAAAGTTATATTTCATTGGTTTTCGGAGCCGCTGAATCAAAAAATACGGAATCATTTTTTGCCTCGTAAAGGTGTTTAGCTGTTTGATTTTTAATCTTTTCATTACATTTACATCCAAGGTTATGATTTTTAAACGAATATCAACCTAAAGTCGTATAGAAAGTATCGTGTTGCCTGACATAGACTACTCGGCGATAAGGGTGTTGGACACAAATTAACAGTAGCAAGAATGCTTAAAAGGAAAGAGTTGGTTTTAAAGTTGTTCTTTTAGGTGTTAATAATGAAAATAACAAAGGTTGTACTCCTACTACTCGCCATCACACTGATAAATATTGAGTTTGCGCAAGCTGGCCTTATACGTACAAGCGACGGTGGAAGGATTGAACTTAGTGATTTACCTTTTACGACTGATACAGTGCTTGAATATGATAATGATCAGTTAATCGGCGCTTTTAATGTCGATGTTGCGGGTGTCGGTATATTTGACGTTGACTTCATCGACCAAGCTTTTAATCAGATCAGTGAGTTTGATATTATCGCGACAACACTGAATGTAGGTGCGTTTACCTCGTCTCTCATAGACAATGTGTTTGTCAATGTAGGGAGCTTTTTGTTTGACGATATTCCTAGTTTAACTTTTGGCTGTGAACAACCTAGTATATGCATTGCCTTCGTTCCAATATCCGTCAGCGGAAATGCAGTTTCTGCTGGCTCGGCAGTTAATCAAAGTCTTGCCTCTTCGCAAGCAGATCGAATAGAAACAACGTTGGTCTCAGCAACTAACGATTTAAGTGGGGCATCTGCGGCAATTTTTGCAAGATTTACTAATGCCCCTACGAGAGTTGCACCACCAGTGCCTAGTAGGCTACAAGCTGCGTTTCAACTAACACCTCAGGCGCAAGATGTGCCAGAACCATCAAGCCTATTTCTTGCTGCTATTGGAATCATCGGTATTGCTTTTTATCGACGCTCTAATCTGCCTAAGAAATAACCTGAGTTCCGGATAAACAATCGAAATCACTTTACCTGGCGATTAAATTTTTTGCGGTATTGGCTTGGTGATAAATTAGTTGATTTTTTAAACAAGCGGGTAAAAGAACTTAGGTCTTCATAACCAACCTGCTGTACAATTTTTTCAAGTGGTAGGTTTTGTGTCTCCAACAAAGATTTTGCCGCTTCTATACGTAAGCTCTGTAGGTAGGCTAAAGGTGTTTTCTGCGTTGCCTGTTTGAATCTACGTATGAACGTTCTTGGTACTAAATTGAATGATTCTGCGAGTGACGCCATCACGATAGGCTGCTGGAAGTTTAACTCCATCCAATCTTGTATTTTTAATATATCCTTATCTTGGTGATATTTCTTACTGTTGACGTTGGCATATGCCGCTTGGTTTCCGTGTCTCAGATCCATAACATGAGATTTAGACGTTTCTGCTGCTAGCTCTCTACCACCATAACGTTCAATGAGTAGTAGCGCTAAATCAAACCAAGCCATACCACCGCCAGCACAGAAGATATTGTCTTGTTGGATGATCAGTTGTTCTGATTGTAAATCGACCAGTGGGTATTTTTCACGGAAGAGATCAGCGTACCCCCAGTGGGTCGTTGCTTGCTTGTGATCTAGAATGCCGGCTTCACCCAATAGAAAAGCGCCTGTGCAATTGCTTGCGATTTCGGTGCCAGAAAGATGTTTGTCTTTGAGCCAATGAATCAGTGCATCGTTTTTCTTTAAAACAGGTTCAATCGAGCCACCAATTGTCGGTACTAAAATAAGGTCAGCCTTTCTCACCTGTGCTAGAGATAAATGGGGGTGTAAAACCACGCGATTATTGCACTTGATTGGCTTGCCATCGACAGACGCGAGTTGAACATTAAACAAAGGGTTTGGGGATTCTCCCTTTATTCTTTGCCATGTTACTCCTGCCATTGAAAACAAATCCAGTGCGCCAGTTATTGCACTAGAAAGGGCTAAATCAAAGCCTAATATGATGACGTTATACATAGATATTCATTGAAATGATACGACTCGCCTTTTGTCTTAAATGACCATGATTGTGTCATATGTGACAATTAAAGCCAAAGGCTCTTTATGACAAGCTTAGATAGAATTGTTCCCAACAGTGAAGTGCTAGTGTTAGCACGAATGAATGAAAGTGAAGAACCAATGAGTGACGAATTGATAAAACAACGCGAGGTGGAGTTTCAACTCTATGAAGTGTTGGATACAGAATCCTTGTGCAGCCGAGAGCGCTTTTCTGAGCACAATAAAGAAACCTTCGGTGCCGTTTTAGATACAGCTGATAAGTTAGCCTGTGAATTGTTTGCGCCGCATAATGCTAAAGCTGACGCCAATGAGCCTACTTTTGATGGCAATAAAGTGAGCATGATTGATGACGTTAAAGTGGCGTTTGATGCCTACAATCAATCAGGTTTTACTGCTGGGCGTTATGACTATGAAGAAGGTGGTATGCAACTACCTGAAACCATTATGACAGCATGCTCAGGCTACTTTCTAGCGGCGAATGTCTCTACGACAGGCTACTCCTTTTTAACCATGGGTGCGGCGAATGTCATTAGAGCATTTGCTTCTCAAACACTTAAAGATACCTTCTTACCGCCTATGCTAAGTGGTGAGTTCACCGGCACTATGGCGTTAACAGAACCGCACGCTGGGTCTGGCCTTGCTGATATCCGCACCAGTGCCACATTGGCCGATGACGGCAATTATCGCATTAAAGGTAGTAAGCTTTATATCTCTGGCGGTGATCATGAATTGACGAGCAATATTGTGCATCTGGTTTTAGCTAAGATCCAAGGCGCCCCTGCGGGTGTCGGTGGAATCTCTTTGTTCGTTGTTCCAAAGTATCGGTTAGATGAGCAAGGTAAACCTAATGAGCGGAATGACGTAGCACTGGCTGGGCTTATTCATAAGCTAGGTTATCGAGGTACAACCTCAACAGCGTTAACCTTTGGCGAAAATGGCGATTGTCATGGTTACCTTATTGGTGAACCTCATCAAGGTCTTAGGTATATGTTTAAGATGATGAATGAGGCAAGGCTAGGAGTAGGTTTTGGTGCGGCTGTTCTGGGTTATCGTGGATATCGTTATTCGCTCGACTATGCACACGAAAGAACTCAAGGGCGTTTACCACCAAAAAATAACCCTGAAGACCCAACCGTACCTATTGTTCAACATGGTGATGTGAAGCGCATGTTGCTTGCACAAAAGGCTTTCTCTGAAGGCGCAATGTCATTGTGCTTTTTTGCTGCTAGGTTAGTTGACGATGTGCATACGGCTGAAACTGAACAAGCGCGAACAGAAGCTTTTGAGCTACTAGATTTATTGACGCCCGTGGTTAAGGCATGGCCATCAGAATATGGCCCTAAAGCGAATGATCTCGCTATTCAGGTACTAGGAGGCTCTGGTTATACAAGAGAATACCCTGTTGAGCAGTGCTGGCGTGACAATAGGCTGAATCCAATCCATGAGGGGACTAATGGAATACAAGCATTAGATTTGATGACGCGTAAAGTTTGGCAGAAGAACGGGGCAGGACTGGCGTTGCTGCAAAAACAAATATCGTCAGATTTTGCGAAAGCTTCTGGCGTTGTCAGTCAACAACTTATTGCCGATGTTGGGTATTACATTAAACAGTTGGAACCTGTCCTCATGACAGTTGGTAAAGCCTTACGCAATGAACAGCTACCAGCTGTGATTTCTAATGCACAGTCATTCATGAATATTTTTGGACAAATCGTGATGAGTTGGATTTGGATCCGTCAATCGATAACGGCCGAAAAGGCACTAGAACAAACGTTGACCGAACGAGATAAAGCGTTTTATCAGGGCAAGGTTCATGCCGCGAAATATTTTGTTAATTGGGAACTACCTACGATAAAACGCGATCTAGAACTTCTAGAAAAGATGGATGATACATGTTCATCCATGCAACCTGAGTGGTTTTAAGTTTAAGTGGCAGCTAACAGTTGTCGCGATAATAATATTGTTGAAGGAAAAGATGATGAAAAATAAACAGTTTTTATTGGCTAAAAGACCTGTCGGTGAACCAACCGCAGATAACTGGAACCTTGTTGAGACAGATGTACCCGAGTTGGGTGAGAAAGAGATATTAGTTAAAGTGAGTTATATTTCTCTGGATCCGGCGATGCGTGGTTGGATGAATGATGGCAAATCTTATATAGAGCCTGTACAAATCGGTGCTGTTATGCGTGCTGGCACAGTAGGTCAAGTACTCCAATCAACAGATCCTGCTTTTTCAGAAGGTGATTACGTATATGGTGGATGTGGTGTTCAGCAGTACTATGCCGGAACGTCTCAAGGGTTCCATAAAATAGATCCTAACCTTGCGCCACTTGAGCGTTACCTCGGCGTGCTAGGGATGCCAGGTATGACAGCATATTTTGGTATTTTAGATACGGGTATGCCTCAAGCAGGCGAAACTGTTGTCGTATCTGGTGCTGCTGGCGCAGTTGGTGGTGTTGTGGGACAGATCGCGAAGATTAAAGGCTGTCGTGTTGTCGGTATTGCTGGTGGTCAGGAAAAGTGTGATTACCTAATCAATGAACTGGGTTTTGATGAAGTTGTTGACTACAAAAATGAAGACGTTAATGCTGGATTGAAACGTGCATGCCCTAAAGGCATAGACGTTTACTTTGACAATGTTGGTGGTGATATTCTTGACGCGGTCTTAACTAGAATTAGAATGAAAGCGCGTATTGTTGTTTGCGGAGCGATTAGTCAATACAACAACACAACGCCAGTTAAAGGGCCTTCTAACTATTTGTCACTACTGGTGAATCGTGCACGTATGGAAGGTATTGTTGTCTTTGATAATGCAGCCAATTATGGCAAGGCAGCTGCTGAAATGGCCGGTTGGATAGCTCAAGGCAAACTGGTTGCCAAAGAGCATGTTGTCGAAGGGTTTGAGAATTTTCCAGATACTTTAATGATGCTCTTCCGTGGTGAAAACTTCGGTAAGCTTGTATTAAAGGCTGATTAATATGGCCGATGATTCAGTTAAAGACAAGCATATCTTAATTACCGGTGGTGCCTCAGGCATTGGGGCTGCGTCGGCTAAGCTATTAGCAAGCCGCGGTGCTAAAGTGACTGTTGCAGACATGAACGTTGAGCTAGGAGAAGAGGTCGTCGAACAAATCAAAGCTGATGGCTTTGTTGCGTCTTTTTTACAAGTTGATGTGAGTGAAGCTGACTCTGTTGCGTCAGTGTTTGCTGCGGCAAAAAATGCCTATGGCCTTGTTGATATAGTCGTTAATAATGCAGGTATTGATCATCTACCCGCAGCCTTAGCCGATGTGGATGATGCTATTTGGCATAAGAATATCGCTGTTAATCTAACGGGCGTTTGGTATTGCATGAAGCAAGGTATCAAGCAAATGCTTGCTAATGGCGGTGGTCATGTTATCAATATTTCCTCTGTGGCAGGTATTCATTCTGCTCCACTGGTTGCACCTTATTGTGCGACTAAGCATGGTGTCATCGGTTTGACCAAAACTGCGGCAGTTGAATACGCTAAGGCCAATATTCGCGTGAATGCGGTTTGTCCGAGCTTTATTCGTACCCCTATGGTTGAGAAAATGTTGGAGCA
This sequence comes from uncultured Pseudoalteromonadaceae bacterium, assembly GCA_964640795.1. Classification (GTDB taxonomy): domain Bacteria; phylum Pseudomonadota; class Gammaproteobacteria; order Enterobacterales; family Alteromonadaceae; genus M269. Next base: position 74,715 of record CAZXIN010000015.1, read on the forward strand.
TGTCGGCGAAAAAATGGCGAACAAATTGACACGTGGAAACCCGATGAAGCGTTTAGGGGAGGTCGGTGAAATTGCTGCCACTATTGCTTGGCTTTGTAGTGATGAATCAAGCTTTATGACCGGACACAATGTTGTTCTTGATGGCGGAATGACCGCGTAAGGATCTTTTATATGAATACAAACCCTTTTGATTTAACTGGTAAAGTTGCTTTGGTAACCGGTGCAAGCAGAGGCATAGGTGAGTCGATAGCTAAGTTATTAGCAGCTTATGGTGCTGAAGTTATCGTATCGAGCCGTAAAATTGATGGTTGTGAACAAGTAGCGCAAGCTATAAGAGATAACGGTGGCAAAGCAGAAGCCGTTGCTTGTCACATTGGTAATATGGATGATATATCTAACGCATTTGCGCATATTAAGGATAAATACGGTAAGTTGGATATCTTGGTAAATAACGCGGCTGCAAACCCTTACTTTGGCCATATTTTGGAAACAGATCTTGGTGCATATGACAAGACAGTTGATGTGAATATTCGTGGTTACTTCTTTATGTCTGTCGAGGGTGGAAAGATGATGCGCGAACAGGGCGGAGGCGTCATTCTCAACACCGCGTCAGTGAATGGTGTTACCCCTGGTCCTATGCAGGGCATATACTCCATTACTAAAGCTGCAGTTATCAATATGACTAAAGCGTTTGCTAAAGAATGTGGCCCATTGAATATCCGCGTTAATGCACTCTTACCTGGGCTGACTGATACTAAGTTTGCTTCAGCGTTGACGACTAACGATAAGATATTAAAGACTGCATTAGCTACCATCCCATTGGGCCGTGTGGCACACCCAGATGAGATGGCCGGTACTGTGTTGTATCTTGTGTCAGATGCTTCTAGTTATACCACTGGCACAACCGTAACAGTCGATGGTGGCTTTACCAGTTAAAGCATTCTTAACGACGATAAGATAAACTGGGACTCAATTAGAGTCCTTTTTTGTAGGAAAGGTAATGTTATTACTTATCGCGACCGATATTTTTGGTATCGGGCCTCATATCGACGACATGATCCATCGAGTTTTACCTGCTAATGCAAACTGCATGGTTATTGATCCCTATGGTGCTCAAGAGCAAAATTTTTATTCAGAGCAAGATGCTTACGACATTTTTAATGAAGAAGGTGGTTTGGATGCATACTGCGACAACCTAACCAGAGCGGTACTTGAATTGGAACCTGATGTTGTTTTAGGTTTTAGTGCTGGAGGCTCGGCCTTGTATAAAGTGTTGTCTGAGAATATGGAGACAACAGTTAAGGCATTATTAGCCTTTTATCCGGGGCAGATCAGACATTTCAGTGAGCTAGAATCGTCAGTATCTACCTCCGTTATTTTACCTCAACAAGAACCACATTTTGATGTGAATGAACTGCACGAAAAGCTTGAACAAACTAATAATGTGCATTGTGAACGTGCCAATTTTGATCATGGCTTTATGAATCCATACTCAGATAACTATTCAGAAGAAGCAGAAGAACAATACATTGTCACCATTAAACAGTGGCTTACCCATTACCTATAGCTGGGTAAGTATCATTAAATCAATACTTTATTTGTCCTCACAACCTACTATTTCACCTGAACGCTTATTCCGAGTTATTGACATTGTGATTCGGCGTATTGGCTGAATAGGTGGTTGTGACGAAATTCATATCGATATCCTAGAGCAACACGTTCTAGTGTGAGCTCGCAAGTAGCTGGCACTTATAAACTAACTATATTACCAACTGATCTCTTAACTTCTCACGAACTCACTCTCCAGCGGATAGCTGTTTACATGCTTTTAACATATTGTTTTTATTGGTTTTTGTTATATGAAATTCAATTTTCTAGCGAATTGTTTTGAGCTTGCTTGCGGTCTTTTAGATTATGTTGTGAAACTTTTGAGATAACTATGCGACAACTTAATATGGCGTTTTTACTCATTCTTACGTTGTTTTTTTCGGTTGAGAGTCAGGCGAATCAGGCAATAGCTGTGGATTATTTAATTGGCGAAAGCGACGTGTCAGGTTTAAGGTTAGCTTACAGGCCTCATGAGAGAACGATTAGGACTTTTGAGTGGTTAGGTGATTTGGACGTATATTGGGAAGTCAGCTTTAATGTTTGGGAGTTCTCCGGCACAAATCGGCATGAAACGGACTTTGCCGTCGCTATTTCGCCGGTATTTTCTAAACAATTTACGAGGTTATGGGGGCGTCCTCTTAAATGGGAAGCTGGGATCGGTATTTCTTTGGTGGATGACACCGAATTTGCAGGCAAAGATATTGGATCGCATTATCAATTTGAAGACCGTCTTGGATTGACGTTGGTTCTAGATAAGGAAGAAAAGAATTTTGCCTCTGTTCGATATTTCCACTATTCCAATGGTGGCTTGAATGACAATAATCCGGGCTTAGATTTTTTTAACTTTTCTTATGTTTACAGGTTTGGGAATTAATCTTTAGGCAAAGATACACAAGCCCCAAGGTATTAGGAAGAGCGCTTAATGATAAATACGTGCTCTTCGTCATTGAACCATACAGTTACTTTATAGTTTTTGACTTTATGGTCCAATCTATCAAAGGCGATATAGCCACCATATGATGTATTGGGTTCAATATCATTGTCCATAAGTTGCTGCTCAACATACCTTGAATAGTTGTTGTTGTGGCTATTGAATTCAGCATTGACTTCTCCCCTTCGATGTCGATTTATACGTTCAGCATGAGTACGCTGCTTGGGTTTGTCATGACCATTGTACAATATGGTAAGGCGAGCCAATCTGTTTTGCCTTTCTTCAAACAGCGCAGCTGGATCTTTGACAATGAGTAATTCGCCATCTGCCTCTACGGTAATATTGTCTAAAGCGACTGATGCAGTTTCAGTTTGGTTATTGTGTAGCCCAATATAAACAGAAGGATAATCGAACTTGGAGTCGATAAAAGAATCGACCTCTATTGAAACTACAGAGTTTTTGCGAGATACAACACGGCTGAAGTTAGCCTCAGTTTCTGCATGTTGATTTACACCCGCTACCACTTCATAGTCTGGGGTAATAAGACAGGCTTGTAATCCAAAACATAAGCTAGCAGTTAATAACAACTTTTTAATATCCATAAAGCTCACTTTCTGTTTTGGACTCGGAAACTAAGCTTAGGAAACTAATCAGTAACCTCAGTGTTGTCAAGGCAAGCATTTGTTTTAATGATTCAAATTATCTAAGTACCAAGTCGCAATCATTTGTCTCTCTTCTTGTGTCATCTGTGTTTTATTCAGGAAAGGCATGTCTTTGGTTTGTGCTGTTCTAAGGTAAATAGGCGCCGCACGTTGTTTAATTTGCTCTAAAGTGTCGAGTATTAATCCTAGTGGGGCCACTTTAAATGTTTCATCAGTTGGTGTTGCAGAATGACAACCAACACAATGTGTTGTAATCAGTGCATGTATTTGCTGGTCGGTAATTGTTTTTGTTGTATGAGCGTTATCCGTGTTGTTAGCAGCGGTTTCAATTGTGTTTTGAGGCCATGAAACCCATAAGGTTAGTATTAACATCGCGACCGCACCGGAAACAAGAATTGAAGGCCTGTTTTGACCAATATGTTTGAGGTTAAAGAAATGCCTTATCCATGCAGAGATAACACCAATTAATACCAGCACTAACCAATTATATGGATGTTGATAGGTCATTGGATAATGGTTGCTAATCATAATGAAAAGCAGAGGGAGAGTAAGATAGTTGTTATGTACTGATCTCAGCTTCGCGCCTAATCCCCAACTAGGATCTATCGCTTTCTTATTGGCGACAGCGTCGACCATAAGCCGCTGAGCTGGCATGATCTTGAAGAAAACATTGCCAGCCATAATGGTGCCGATAAGTGCACCGACATGAATATAAGCACCTCGGCCGCTGAACCAATGCGTGGCTAGCCAACTCGCTACAACTAGGAGCAATAAAAAGAATAAACCGAACACCGTGGGGGATTTTGCTAATGGGCTGCGGCAGGCGAGTTCATAAATAGCAAGCCCGCCAAAAATAAAGCCGACACCTAATGCTATTGCCATAGCCGGTGATAATGGCAACACGGTTGGGTCTATCAGGTAAGCAGATGCACCAAAATAATAAACTAGCGTGAGTAATAGGAAGCCACTTATCCAAGTTGTATAAGCTTCCCATTTGAACCAATGTAGAGGCTCTGGGATAGCTTCTGGACCATATTCATACTTAGCGACTTCGTAAAAACCGCCTCCATGAACGGCCCATAAATCGCCTTTTATTCCTTTTTCTTTCTTCCATGTAGGTGGTGTTTTGAGGTTGTTATCTAACCAGATGAAATAAAAAGAAGCACCTATCCATGCAACACCCGCAATGACATGAAACCATCGCACAAAGAGAGAAAACCACTCAAGCCAAGGCATTCATTACCTCCTTTTTGTTGTAAACTGATTTGCCGGCAATCCAGGTGCTTTGTATTGCTCTGTCGTCCCCGAGCAAACTGAGTGCGAATAAGATATCCGCAGGGTCTTTACTAGCGTTTAATCGTTGTTTGGTTAATGTGTCAAATTGAGGTTCCAGCACGACAAAGTCAGCATCAGTTTCTGGATTTAGATTACCGATACTGTCTTCTAGATTCATGGCGTTAGCTGCGCCTTGAGTCATGAGATAAAGCCCCATGAAAGGGTGTAGTTTTTGGTTCTGCAACTGACATACTTTATAGGCTTCTCCCATTGTTTTTAACATAGAGAAACTAGTACCTGCGCCAACATCCGTTGCTAACCCAACGGGGACTTTGTGTTGTTTTGCAAGGTCGAGATTAAATAAGCCACTACCTAAGAACAAATTTGATGTTGGACAAAAAGCGATGCATGCCCCCCTGTCTTGCATGACTTTCCACTCTTCAGTTTCCAGATGCAAGCAATGGCCAAACATAGCACGCTCTCTGACTAGGCCGTATTGGTCGTATACGTCTAGATAATTTTTAGCGGTGGGAAATAAACTTTTAACCCAGTCTATTTCTTGTTTGTCTTCGGATAAGTGTGTTTGGATAAAAACGCTGGGGTGCTGCTTGGCTAATTGACCCAATGCGGCAAGCTGCTCTGGGGTGCTGGTAGGTGCAAACCTAGGTGTTAACGCATAGTGCAATCTATCTTGCTCATGCCAACGTTCAATTAATTCTGCACTATCATTTAATGCGCTTTGCGCTGTATCTTTTAGATTGTCTGGGCAGTTCCTATCCATACACACTTTGCCGGCAATAAAGCACATACTTTTTTGCTGCGCTGCCGCAAATAAAGCATCAGTTGCTGATTTATGTACGGTGGAATAGACCATACCTGTGGTGGTGCCATTCTTAAACAGCTGGCCAAGGAAAATGTCGGCAATCTCCGCTGCATAATCTTTATCAGCAAACTTGGCTTCAGTTGGAAACGTGTAGTTCTCTAGCCAGTCGAGCAGCTTTTCGCCATAACTAGCAATCATTTCTGTTTGAGGGAAGTGCAGGTGGCTGTCTATTAAACCGGGAATGATGAGCTTGTCGGAATAATCATAATGCTCTGCGGTCACGTCTTTATATGCAGGTAATATGTCTTTGGCGTGACCAATCGCCTTTATCTTAGAATTCTCAACGACTAACAGGCCGTCTGAGTAATAGGTAAAGTCAACATCTGGTTGTTCTGTTGATTGAGGAAAATGGAGCAAAGAAGCTCGAAAAGTTTTGATCATGCATTTAATTCCTTTTAACTTCCGCGATAGCTACTAAAACCAAACGGCGATATCAAAAGAGGGATATGATAATGCCCACCGTTTTCCGTCATCTCAAAACAAATATCAACATGTGGATAAAAAGCTGATTGATGATGCTCTTTTAAGTAATCTCCTGTTATAAAGCGCAATTGGTAGACACCTGCTTCTAGTGTGATATCTCCCCAATCATTACAGCGGCCATCTTCATTGGTCATGGACTCAATATGCTGTTGATTGGGTGTTGTTAATATCAGTTTCATAGCATTGGCAGGACGGCCGAATGTGGTGTCTAGAACATGGCTTGATAGGCTACATTTCATGTGCTTTGCTCACTGTTGTTTAATGCTTTATTGATACGCAATAAGGTGATCTTAAGTTGCTCTTCAGAAGCAATAATTAACTCCCGTTCACGTGTGTTGTTCATTCTTGCTTGCAATGCTTCGAGCATGTTTGCAGCGCTGAGGCCCGTTGCGCAAATAATGAAAATAAAGCCAAACTTATCTTTGTAATCATGGTTTAGCTGATGTAAAGCTTTGAGTTCTTCTTCTGTTGCTGATGCTGTTCCTGATTGTTCATTACTTGCCAGTTGCTTAGTATTAGAGAACTTTTCTCGTAAGCTATCGACATTCCCAATCATAGGGTGTGCTTCAAAAGCCTCTAACCAGTCACTTTCAGTCGTTAATGACCATTGCTCTTTCGCTGAACGCAGCAAAGTATTTAACTCAGTATATGGCCTGACGTTGACCATGTTTTGAGACCATCTTGTTGAGGCACAGCATGCGGTGAACCAATTAATGGCATCAGTCTGTGAAAGTTCATTTAAGGTGCTAATTGATAGTTGTGTCATAACAGGGAGCTCAACATTTTGCTGTTTTCCCATTGGTGCTTTTTGTGTGTTTTTTGCATGTCTTTATCGTTGAGTGATGTTTGGTCTAGCCATTGGATAATTTGAGCGCTGATTGAAACAGCCACCTCTATTGGCTTTTTACCCGGAATGTCTAATAGGCCGACGGGACTAATTAAACGTTTGATTTGTTTGGTACTAAAATCGCGGTGTTGTAACCGAGTATGAAAACGACGAGCCTTAGTGTCAGACCCAATCATACCTATATAATTAATGTCAGGTCGCTTTAGCGCGTTTAAGACAATATCAAAATCTAATTGATGATTATGTGTCATGATCAGCACCCAAGTATTCGTTGGAAGGCGACTGACAATGCTTGCTGGTTCGTCGTCGACAAGGCAAGTAAGATTGTTTGCTTTGTCTAGGTCATCAGGGAACAAATCAGCTCTTGAATCAATCCAGTTAATTTGTAAAGGAAGTTGCTGGAGTATTGGCATGAGTGCTTTGGCAACATGGCCCGCACCAAAAACAGCTAAGGGTTGACCATGATTAACCATTACTTCAAACAAAACGTTTGTTGCACCGCCACAACATTGCCCCAACTTACTCGATAAAGGGTAGTGCTCGACTTGCTGTTGTTGTCTATTTTCAACTAGGAGCTGTCTTGCTTTCTGCGTGACTTCATACTCAAGGTGGCCACCACCGATAGTGTCAAACTCACGATCGGCCGTTATCAACATTTTAGCTCCATTTTCTCTTGGTGTTGATCCAGCGGAGGCGAGCAGTGTGATAAGAACATAGCCCGTACCTTGTTGCTCGCATTGGTGTAGTGCATCAAACCAACGATTAGCGTTCATGAACTAACGCTCCATCTTTTGCTAACTGATTGATGGCGTTCATGATTCGTTCGGGCGTTGCAGGCGTATCTAAGTTTGGATCAATTTGATAGTCCGACAGGCTTGAAATGGCATCTTTAATGGCACACCACACTGACATCGCCAACATGAGGGGCGGCTCGCCAACCGCTTTAGAGTTATAAATGCTATCTTCGTCATTAGGCCTTGGATAGAGATCGACATTGAATATGTCAGGAACGTCCCCAATGGCAGGTATCTTATAGGTTGCTGGATTGTTGCTGATTAAGCGGCCGCTTTCATCCCATCTGAGATCTTCGGTCGTTAACCATCCCATGCCTTGTATGAACCCACCTTCAATTTGACCAATATCAATCGCTGGATTAATACTCCTACCAACGTCATGCAATATATCAACTCGCTCGACTTTGGTTTCTCCAGTTAGTGTGTCAATGGTGACTTCAGACACTGACGCACCGTTAGCAAAGTAGAAAAAAGGTCGGCCACTTGCTTTATCGCGGTCGTAGTGGATTTTAGGTGTTTTATAAAAGCCTGAAGCAGAGAGTGATATGCGACTCATATAAGCTTGCTGAACAAGGTCTGCAAAGTCTACTGTACTTTGACCTGATATAACTTTTTGGCCTTGGAATTGAACTTCTTCAGGGCGTCCATTGACTTGCTCTGCGTAAAACGCGGCCAGCCTTTCCTTGACGATTAAACAAGCATTCTGCGCGGCCTTACCATTGATATCTGTGCCGCTGGATGCGGCCGTAGGCGACGTGTTAGGGACCTTATCGGTACGAGTGGAAGTGACTTCAATACAGTCGATGGGGAGTCCGAATTCATTCGCTACTATCTGCGCTATTTTGGTGTGCAGCCCTTGGCCCATCTCGGTGCCACCGTGATTAATTTGAATACTACCATCGGTATATATGTGTAGCAGTGCACCGGCTTGATTGAGGTGTTTGGCTGTAAACGAAATACCGAATTTAACAGGGGTTAATGCCAGTCCTTTCTTAACAATGGGGTTTTTGGCATTGAATGCTTTGATATCGTGACGTCGTTGCCAGTAATCTGAAGATGTTTCCAGTTTTTCTATAAGATCAGGGAGCAGGTTGTGTTCAACTTGCATACCGTAATGTGTGGTATCGCGATCTTTGTCGTTATATAGGTTACGTTTACGGACAGTCAGCGGATCTTCACCGATTTCACGAGCTATTGCATCAATCATGGCTTCGGCGACTAACATACCTTGTGGCCCACCAAAGCCTCTGAAAGCCGTATGAGACACTTGGTTTAGTTTGCAGCGTAGACCTGAAATTTCACAATTTGCTAAGTAATAAGCGTTGTCTGCATGAAACATTGCCCTGTCAACAATGGCATCTGAAAGGTCTGCTGAATGCCCACAGTTGCCTGCTACTTCTATTTTTGTCGCTTGAATAACACCTTGTTCATCAATGCCGAGACTGAACGAGTTTAAAAATGGGTGGCGTTTACCGGTGACCATCATGTCTTGCATGCGCGGTAAACGGAGTTTTACTGGCTTGTTATTACGCTGTGCAAGTAAAGCTGCGAGACAAGCCCATTGTGCCGCTTGAGTTTCTTTGCCGCCAAAGCCTCCACCCATTCGGCGCATATCAACAGTGATTTTGTGTAATTTGACATCGAGTACCTCTGCGACAAGTTTTTGAACCTCGCTTGGATGCTGACTTGATGTGTAGATCATGACACGGTCATCTTCTTCTGGTAACGCCAGAGATACCTGACCTTCCAGATATAAGTGCTCTTGACCACCAACATTAAACTGGCCGCTTACATGATGCTGACTAGCCGATAGGCCGTCATTGAATTCACCGCGCTTCATTGTATAAGGAGGACGAACATAATGAGCTTGTCTTTTGGCGTCATCAATGCTCAAACACGCTTGAACTGAAGGTGAATCCTCAATACTTATAGATGCTTTGAGTGCTGCTTTTCTTGCTTGTGTGGTTGTCTGTGCTAATACAGCAAAAATAGGCTGGCCGTGAAATTTTACTTGTCCGTCTGCTAATATAGGATCGCCATCAAAAACGGGGGCGATATCTTTGTGTCCTGGAATATCGTCAATAGTAATGACATCAATAACACCTTCAGATAGCTTAACTTGCTCTAGATCTAACGCCGTAATAACGCCAGAAGCCTGATTACTTATTCCTATCGCTGCATGGGTTAAATCTGCATGCTCTGGCATATCGTCAACATAACGTGCATGTCCACTCACTTGTCGTTTGGCGCTTTCATGCTTGGTTGAATGACCAATACGGCCTTGCTGATCACTGGTGGGTGATTCGGGTATTTCGATGAGTTTACGCATGACTAATAACTCGCGTTTGTATGGCGGCTGTTGCTGGGTTTGTTTCTAACCAAAAGCGTTGCCATAGATTAGTCACCATCTGTTGCCTGTAACTTGCGCTCGCTCTGACATCATCTATTGGGTTAAATGACTGAGACAATATTTCTGCACCTTGTTGGTAAGTTGACTTTTTTGTCCAGTTTTTACCGATAAGTTGTTTAAGATTGCCTGCTTTTACCGGTGTTGCAGCTATACCACCGAAGCCACTATCAATGTGCAAGATATTGTGTTGCTCATCTAAGACGAGGTTGTAGACAGCACAGACAGCAGAAATATCATCTTCAATGCGCTTGGATACTTTATAAGCCTTTGCTTGGCAGCTTTCTGAAATATAGGGGATATAAATTGATTCAACCCATTCGTCTGAATTTAAGTTAGTTTGACGATATCCAGTAAAGAATTTATCGATTGGGATTTCTCTTTTTGCATGGCCATTGTCAACGGTAATCGTTGCACTTAGCGCCAATAATACGGGGGGAAGATCTCCTATAGGAGAGGCGTTGGCAATGTTGCCTCCCATGGTTGCTTGATTGCGGATAGGCATAGAAGCAAATCGCCAATGCAGTTCATCTAGAAATGGAAAGTGTGTTAGCAGCAGGTGGTCAAGCTTGTTCAATGAAACAGCAGCGCCGATACGAATGCCATTTTCTTCCTCATCCAATTCATTTAATTCTGGAATATCACGCACACTGATGAGTTGGTTGAATGTCTTAAGTTGCTGTGTGACCTCTAGGGCGAGGTCGGTACTCCCTGCAAAAAGCTGTGCGTCAGGGTGTTGTTTTTTTAATTGAGCTAACGCCTGACGGCTCTGAGGAATATGCAAGCCAGAGATACCTTTTTCACCATTGCTCAGTACATTTAAAGAAGCTAAAGTGGCTTCTTCTGCTAAATCGAATTTGTCAGCGCTTTTGTTATGGCAGACATTAATGGAAGCATCAATGATAGGGCGGTAGCCTGTGCAACGACATAAGTTGCCAGATAGCGCTTGCTGAACGTCTTCTCGATTGGGTGTGCCAGACTGATGGTATAAGGCGAAGAGTGACATCACAAAACCAGGAGTACAAAAGCCGCATTGAGATGCATGAAACTCGACTAATGCTTGTTGTACAGGGTGAAGTTGATTCTCATCAGCTAAGTGTTCAACCGTAATGAGCTGCTTGCCTTCTAGGGCTGATAAAAATGTCACACAACTATTGATTGCTCTGTATTCGAGAGCGCTGTTATCGCTATTCTTTTCAGCAACTACAACGGTGCATGCACCACAATCACCTGATGCGCAACCTTCTTTGCTACCTGTTAGTTTTTTGTTTTCACGTAAATAATTAAGCAGTGTTGTATCAGGAGGTAAGTCACTGATATGTTCTGCTTGGTCATTCAGCATAAAACTTATCATGCCATATTCCTAATAATTGCCGATAATGGGCCGGTACGATATAGTGACAAGAAATGGACCATTTGGTCAACAAATTTGTGCACCGTCTCAATGACATCAATATTAAATGATAGATTAAAAGGGTAAATTAATGGCGAAAGAGGCAAAGTCAGGGGCAATTCGGCAGCATAATCGGCAAAAAATACTCACTGCTGCTGAACGGGCTTTTGCTGAGCATGGTTTCAAAGGAACCAGCGTTCAAAAAATAGCAGACAGTGCAGGTTTACCTAAGACTAATGTTTTGTACTATTTTAACTCGAAGCAAAAATTGTACATTGCCGTTTTAGAGCAGATCTTGAACTTATGGAACTCTGCATTTGACACTGCAACGGCTGATCATGATCCGGCTGAAGTTCTGGCGCAGTATATCTCTGACAAAATGCGTTTATCCCAAACAAAACCCGAAGTCTCTAAAATCTTTGCCTTGGAGATTATTAATGGCGGTCAGAATCTCACCGACTTTTTTAAGGATGATCACGAGCGATGGATGAAGGGGCGTATTGATGTTATTCAGCAATGGATTGATAGAGGGCTGATACAAACGCAAGATCCGTATTATTTAATTTTTCATATATGGGCTTGTTCTCAGCATTACGCTGATTTCTCTTCGCAAATCACTCATCTCAGAGGACAGCACATGACGTCTGATGACTTCTCGATTGCAACTAAGAGCTTAATACAAATGATACTGACGGGTTGTGGATTGGATGTACCTACGCAATATAAATCGGAATAAATGAGAGTTGAACAATGAAATCGAACTATCCTCGCGATATGGTGGGTTACGGAAAATTGCCGCCAAACCCAGAATGGCCGAATAAAGCTAACATAGCCGTTCAGTTTGTATTGAATTACGAAGAGGGTGGAGAAAACTGTGTCTTGCACGGTGATGAACATTCTGAAGTATTTTTGTCTGAAATCATTGGAGCTACACAATATAAAGACCGCCACTTGAGTATGGAGTCTATATATGAATATGGCAGCCGCGCAGGCTTTTGGCGACTTCACCGGCTATTTACTGAAAATAACCTGCCATTGACTGTGTTTGGGGTCACTATGGCACTGCAACGGAACCCTGAAGCTTTGCAAGCAATGATTGATGCAGAATGGGAGATAGCCAGCCATGCAATGCGTTGGATTCATTATCAAGATATGAATATTGATAATGAAAGGCAGCTGATTGATGAGTCTATTCAATTGCATGAAAAATTAGTGGGCCAAAAACCTGCTGGTTGGTACACCGGTAGAACCAGTCCTAACACACTTGCCTTAATTGCTGAGCGAGACGACATCCTTTATTGCGCGGACTCTTATGCAGATGACTTACCTTATTACGATCATCACTACAGCAAACCTTTGTTAATTGTCCCTTACACATTAGATACAAATGATATGCGCTTTGCTTCGGCACAAGGGTTTAATAGTGGTGAACAATTTTATCAATACTTAAAAGATGCGTTTGATGTACTGTACGAAGAAGGAGAGAGTGCTCCTAAAATGTTATCGATTGGTCTTCATTGTCGTATTGTTGGCCGACCAGCGAGGTTTGCAGCATTAAAGCGATTTATTGAGTACATGAATCAACATGATGATGTATGGGTGTGCACACGTGAACAAATTGCCAGACATTGGTCCAATGTCATGCCTATACCCAAGTGACTTGGGTATATAAGGTATTTCAATAAGTATCAGAAAATATAACTATGTATGATGTGATATGTTTGTTATCTAAAAGTTTTGGTATGTTGATTTTTGTTAATCACTGTAAGATATGTGTGTATCCATTTGGAGGTGCTTTATGAATAATATGTCGACTTTTTTAGCGTTAACTATAACAAGCTGTTCATTATTACTACTATCTCCTGCTAATGCAGATGAAGCAACAAATGCAAAAGAACAACCCATCGCTCATGCCTTAAGCAAGAAGATTAATAAGGATATTGAGATATGCATGGAGAATGGTTCAACTCAATCTCGAGAATTTGAAAACCATAAACACCTTAAAATGATGATGCCGGAGACTTATGAAAAGTGTGAAAAAGGCATAACATCTGCGTGTGACGTGAAAAAGTCGATGTTGATTGCAATGGAATTGGCTAACAACAAAGGTTAGCCACAAAAATGTTACATTGCCTAATCGGCTAAGCAGAGATTATAGCGATCGCAAATAAACGCGCGTGTTTGTATTTTTTGACTCTTTAATACACGGCTTTCATTTTTAGTGAATGATTTAACAAACTGCTTTATTCGATTATCGTAGTTGTTCAACAGTGTTTGTTTAATGTCGTCTTCAACAAAACTATAGGTTAGCGAGTTTCTACCCATCGTTAGGATTTCTTCCCAAGATAGGTCGAATTCTTTCACTGCAACATAGTATTCATCTGTCATATTTGATTCCCACATACCTCTATCGTCTGTTGATAAGGTGACAGGGATACCTGTTCTTAAATATTCAGGAAAAGGGTGTTGTGAGTAATCAGAGACATATTCAAGTAAGAGGTTGCTGATAAGGTTAATCTCTACCAAAGCCTTTTCGTTTCTCATCAACAACATGGTGTCTGGATCGTCAATCAAGTTAACACCATGTCCAATGCGTGATGCACCTAATAACAAGGTATCTCTCACATGATGATTAGGTTCATCTACTTCACCGGCGTGGATAGAAAGTTTTAATTCCGGTATGGTTTTTCTTAACTTGCGCAGTGTCGGTAAAAACCTGAGAGGGTGGCCTTTATCATCATCTTCTCGTCCAACCATATTGACACTGACGTATAAATCTCTATTGGCATCGACAAATTGATAAAGCGCTTCTAGATCTTGCTCAGCACTGGGTAAGAAGCGGAGTATGGTTGTTTGCAATCTGACAGTTACGCCAGTGTCTTTGGCATCCTTTTGAGCAAGCCGTTTTTTAAATATTTCAACAGCTTCTTGAGGGGAGTAAAAACTGCCATCAGTCTTTATTTTTCTATGATTGGTTTCTTGTGTTTCGAGGTAAACAAGCCCTTCAGCGGCAAATGCCTTCATATTGTTGATTAGCATTTCAGCCATGATAAATGGGTTTTGAGGCAGCTCATTAAGGCGCTGCCAGTGTGTTGCAAAAAATTCTTGGCGACCTTCATGTTTTTTATCCAAACGGATACTGTCCATCCATGCGTTTTTTTCTTGGTTGGTTAATTGTTCAATCTGTTTGTATTCAGATTTTTGACAGGCAGAGAGCTTGTCGTAACTGCTTTGTTGAATGGTTCTGAATAACAAGAGTTGTGGTGTAAAGCCAAACTCGTTGTTATCAAACCCTAAACACTGTTTGATAGATGTTTTTGTGTAGTACTGATATCCACCATTCTTTTGCTGATCTGTGGCTAATTCATACCACCATTCCGAAAAGTTAGAACCGCTTAAGTGGTTATGCAAGTCTCCACCTTTTGGCATAGCGTGTAAGAATCGGTATAGCTGTTCAGGTGTAGCGGTATCTTTAAATTGTTCAAACCAAGCTGTTTTAGGCGCAGCAAAAGTAGAGAATGAGGTAAGCAATAGTGGTAAAACGAGCGAAGGTAACAATTGCTGGGAGAGTCGTCGAAAAATAGTCATATTATTCGCCTTATGTTGAAAATGTTGTATCTATTTGATTTAGCTTAAATAAAAATAAAGTAAAGCGAATGCTTACTATACAATACTTCTATAAAAGTTGACCAATTAGTCAATAAATTCAACCTAGTTTAACCTGTTGTATTTAATAGGAAAAGGTTTTTCTTAGTTATACTCCGTTATATGAAAAATGAAAGTGTGTGTAGACCCCGTCAGTTCTCATGATAATGGGGGCTTGTATGGTGTTCATTGTGCTAACCTGCCCCCTAAGGCGACGAGGTCGAGGCGCTTTCGCCACCATCTAATCTGAGCTTCAATAGCGTCTAAAGCTGCTTGTCCGGCTTGAGTTTCTCGTGCATTGAGAAGAAACTGATCACTGTCTCCAGCATCAAAACGTTTATGTTCTTGTTGTTCGAGCTTTTTGGCTAAAATAGCTTGGTTTGCTCTTAAATCAGCGAGTTGCTGTAAGGCATCAAGTTGGGCAATGTGCGTATCAATGTCTGTCATGATGCGATCTTCCAGTGCTTGATGGCGAAACTTTAATTCAGTTAGCTTTAATTCGGCGATGGAGTGTTTGGCCTTTGCTGTCCGTCTTTCAAGTGGTACTGAAAAGCTAACACCAAAGTAAGTTTCGTTGCCATCCAATGTCTCACTGCCGCCTCTGCCGATATCTTCAGACACTTTTAGTTCAATGTCGAGCTTAGGCAAAAGGTTGTTTTTTGTTAATCGAATATCGTTTTGTGCTAAGCGCATTTGTGCTTCCAATTCAGCAAGAGAAGGATGTCGACTAATAATGGCGTCACGCCATAATTCGTCAAATTTAGTCAAGCTAAAAGGCCATTTCAATTGTTCAGGTGGTGAGTCTTTTTCGGATAAAGGGAGAGGCAAGCCTTGATTGTCTCGCCAGTAGAAGCGCAGTAACTGGCGTGCTTGCATTAAATCTTGCTTTGCCTCTAGTAGAGACGCTTGTCGCGTAAGTAGTATGGTTTCAAACTCTGTTTTACTGATTTCAGCAAGGTCGCCGTTAGCCACTCGCGACTCCAACCCTTTTTGACGAGTTAGGGCTAAGTCAACTAAATCTGATATGGCTTTTGTTTGCCTGTAAGCCTGATACCAATTGATGTAGGCACTGATCCCTTCATATATCAATTTATTGATTGAGTTAACTTCTTGGTTGATACCGATATCCAAAAAGTTACTGGCATTCTCCAAGCCGATTCTGCGTTTGTCTATGTCTCGGTTTTTGAGTAGAGAAAACTCTAGCCCTAAACTGGCTTCGCCGCCTGACTCCGTAAAAAAGTAATCTTCATAAACGGGGAAAGTCCCATCAGACTGGCGGTATCTAGCGGTGACATTAGCCCCGTATCTTTGCAGAGGTTTGGTGACAGATTGATCTAAGTACCAACCATTGTAGAACCCACCTGTTCGAACTTTAGATTTTTGATTAATCTGTAAGTCAAACTCACCAGCGGCTTGCTGGCCTCTGTATTCACTTTGCTCTCTTTTCGTTTTTGCTGCTGCTAAAGTAGGATGGTTTGACTTGATCGACTCAATAAGGTTTATCAATGTGATATCACTGGCTACCGAACTATAACTAAAAGCAGTGATAAACAGCAGTACAACTAAACGTATCAACATTACGACTCTTTCTTAGGGTATTTGGGAGGAAAACTATTAAGTTGGCGCCATAGCTCGTAACCGAGTTTAACTTCTTCTAGCAGAACCCAGCCTTTGACTCGGCTACCTAATCTGACGTAGCGATCATTAGGCCAAGGTCTATCGGTTGTCGTTTCTCTTATCCAAACTTTAAAGTTTCCATTTGCGTCTGCAATGGGCTCTACAAACTCCACAATACCTTCGAAAGTACCTATAGCAGCTGAAGGCCAGCCACTAAATTGGAACACGGGCCAGCCATCAAATTGCAGTCTCACATGCCGTCCGGGTGTTACTAAAGGCGCATCAAGACCATTAACACTGAGTACAACAGAGCGCACTACACCATCAGGTATAAAAGAAGCCAGCATGTCTCCGGCTCTGACGAATGTTGCGTTACCGGCTGACATTAGGCGGAGGATAGTGCCATCCGCAGGGGCTCTTTTTGTTTGTATAGACTGTCTGGCTAAATTAACTTTAACCTGATTTAACTCGGCTTGTGTTTGTGCTGATTTTGCTTCTGCATCTTGCAGCCTAATTTGAGCTTGTTCTACTTCACGCTTTGAAACTAACCCTTGTTTGAATAAATCTTGGCGACGTTTGTAATCTTGGTTTGCATTTCTTAATGCGAGATCATTAGCATTTTGCTGTCTCTCAGTTGCAGCGATTTGGGCATTGAGTCGTTGTATTAATGACGGGTCCGTGTCTATCAAGGTGACTATAGGATCGCCTTTTTTGACTTTGTCACCTTCTGTCACGTGCCATGTTTCTATTTGTCCCGGCACAAGTGCTGATATAGCCTGAGTTCGGCTCTTAGGATCTAATGTACTGACCACGCCTTCTCCCATGGACGTTTGTACCCAAGGAGTAAGCCACAATACAATACAAGCTATGGTAATGACGAAAATGAGAAGCCTTGAAATGACTTTGTGAACTCTAGGCACAGACAGTTCATTAAATGTTTTCATGTGCTGGTTGTAATTTTGTTCGTATTTTTTCACGTTTTATTCTTTCCCAACCGGTGAGTCATGGTTAATACAATTGTCTAGCAACAATGTTCCGTCAAAAACGCCATCAATGGGGTCGTGGGTAAAATAGAATATGGTTGATTTTTGCTTTTCTAGCTCCTTGAGCATGCTGGTGTGAAGCTCGCTAGGAAGGTTATCAAAGTGCTGATTTAGTATGATGAGTTGGGGGCTTGATAAAAATGCCGCAGCTAATTTTAACAATAAGAATTCGTAAGGTAGTAAAGGGCTACCCAACGATGACATCATGGTGTCTATATCGTGCTCCAAGTTTGCAATGCGAGTATCTAGCTGAACACGCTCAAGTGCACTCTTAATTTCGGCTATACTAGCTTTGGGGGCAGCCATTCTCAGATACTCCTTAATAGAGCACTCTACAATGAGAGACCGGTCAATTGACGCGACAGCTTGTCGTAATTCGAAAGTGTCATAGTCGGTTATATCTAAACCACCCAATCGAATCCACCCATGTTTTATCGGCTTATGCTGCCTTAAAATTTGTACCAATTGTTGTTGAATCCAGGTTTTATCGGTGGTGATAAATAGCTTAGAGTCAGCTTCGGCTTTGAAATCCAGTTGGCAAGATTCGCCAAGATGACTTAACGCGAGTTTGTTGGCCTGCAATTCAGAATTGTTTGGAATATGATCGCTGTCTTCATCTACTTTTTCTTGAGGAATAGCGAGGGCTTTACCAATTTTATCAGCTGCACCTAGCAGTTCGTAGTATAGCTTCAAATAGTTGCTAAATTGCGATAACCCAAAGAATATAGCGAAGAGTATTAACTCAGCGGCTACGAGTTGCCCAATTGATAGTTCGCCTTCTACGACTAGCCAACCACCTAAGCCCAATAACAATGAGCTTGCCAATGCATAGAGGACGAGAAACATAATCGTTTGTGCAAAGGTATAGTGAAAATGCTTCTTATGTTTTTCGACATAATCTGCAATAAAGTGTTCTGTATTTTCTCCAGCATAGTCCATGTGTTTACTGGATTTAAAGAAATCATGAGCTGATGACATATCATTCAGCCATTTTGCTGTGTTGTACTTCGAATTTGAGAGTTTTATTGCGGTTCGTTGAGCACCTCGTCCCCATATGGCCCAGATAAGATAAACGCTGAGTATAAGGACTGTATTAAAGACGAATAAGCTTGAATGATAAAAAGAAACAAGAGTAAAGCCGACAATCATTTGTAGAACTAACGCAAAACCATCAATGAGCAGTGCTGGAATGTTTTTCTGCAATGTCATTATGTCGAAATAACGGTGGATAATGGTGGTGTTACGTCGACCTTCAAAGAAATTGTATTGTGCCATCATTGTTTTTAGGCTTAATTGTGCCGTAAGGCGAGCATATATTTTACGCTCAAAAAGCTCCATAACGCGTGTTCTCATTGCACTTAAACCACCCGAGATGGCGAGTGTTAAGAATAAAAGGCTTGCCAAAATAGTGATTGCTCGTGTTGAAGCAATATTGACCACTGTGTTGATTAGGGTTTGTACCGCGATTGGTACTGCTAGTGTTAACAAGCTTATGGCCAATCCATAAACAAGAGCAACGTACAGAAAGCTACGGTCGGGGCGAACAATGTCAAAAAGTATTTTTCGTGTTCGTTTTATATCTAACTTTTGCTCAGGCATTAATATGGAGTCCGCAACTTCAGTGAAAACGTGTACATTCTAATTATGTACCTCTGTAGAGTAAAACTGATTTTAACTTAAATAAGATCAACTTTTTTCTGGTTTTTGATTATTTCTTCATCACCTATGCTAGCGTCACAAATAGCTTGTATCGCTGGATTGGTGATCTTTCTTTCTATTGTCAGCGCATAATAATGCTCACTGATACTGTCTATATGACCTAATACTTTAAGGTCATACTCTTTGATTAAGTCTTGTTCTATGGCAGTGGGCATGCAACATGCCCCCAGCCCTGTCTTAGCAAATGTTTTCATTAAGGCTGAATCATCAAATTGCCCCTGTATTATTGGAGAAACATCGTGCTCCTCAAACCACTCTATTAGAACCCTTGAAAGCCAATGATGCTCAGTGGGCAGTAAAAAGGGGAGGTTATTGAGGTTGTCAGGAAAATTGCCTGTTACATTGAGTTTGGGTGAACAGAGGACGCTTAATGTGCTGCGCTTTAGCAGGTGACTGTAAGCTTTTACATGAAGCTGATTGTCTAATGGACGGTCGGCAAGTACGACATCAATAGAATGAACGGCTAAGCGACCGACTAGATCCTGATAGCTCCCTTCATAGCATTTGATAGTGACTTCTTTATCTATACTTAATGCGGGCTCAATCAGTTTATAGGCGAGGGCTTTCGGTATTGCATCGGTAATGCCCACGATAAGCTCTATAGGGCGGTGACTCGGTGTGCCACGCATAACATCCGAGAGCTCCTTTCCAAGCTCGAATATCTCTTTAGCGTACTCTATAACGACTGCGCCAGATTCTGTGACAACCCAGTGCCTACCACTTCTAATCAATAAAGGGCGACCAAAAGATTGTTCAAGTTGGTTTAATTGAGCGCTAACGGTTTGCGGGGTTAAGTGTAAGCGTTCTGCCGCTTTAGTAATTGAGCCTTCTTCCGTGACGACTAAAAAATAATACAGGTGCTTAAAATTAAGCTTCATGATTTGTTGCAGTCCTCATATTAATCATGCCTTAAACACTACCTTTTGCTATGTTTTAGTATAGAGCAAATATCAACACAATCTCATAGTTTAAGCTTGTTTACTCTACGATACTTCATGATGAGATTAAAAGTTAACCAGCTGACCAAAGAGTATTCATAGAAAAAAGCTGTTGAGTCGGTACACTATGCTCATATTTTATTTTGCTGATTAACTGATTGTGCAGAAAAGCTCCCATTTTATCACTCGAATAGAGAACACATACGCCGAATTGTCGCCCAATGCGCGTAAGATAGCTAACTACTTGCAGCATAATCCAATGGATATTATTACGCACTCGGTGGCTGATATTGCAGAAATAACATCTACTTCAAAAGCATCTGTAAGCCGATTTTTCCGCCAACTAGGCTATGACTCACATTTAGATGTCAAACAAGAAATGCGTCAGCTACGTGCAAGCGGTTATCCATTAAAAGCTGTTATTAATGATCAAAATGACATTGAACAAGAAATAAGTCGGGTAGGTGAGGCTTGGCAAGATATTAAAGCAACAGATATTGACGCTTTAACTAAAGCTATTTGCGAAGCGCCAAGAATCAAGCTCATTGGTTTTCGAAATAGCTACCCAGTCGCTATGCATTTTAGGCAGCAGCTTTTACAGATGAGAAGTAAAGTTAGATTAATACCTCAACCTGGACAAACCTTAAGTGAAGAGCTCGCTGATATTGAAGATGAAGAGTTGGTTATATTGATTGGGTTTAGAAGGCGGCCAAAAGTATTTAAAACACTTATTGAACGCCTGAATGAGATGAAGGGTGAAGATAACAAAAGTGGCCCTAAACTCGCGTTACTAACCGATCCGTCAGGGCAATTGTATCGACATCAAGTATCTCACCTTTTTCTTTGTCCATTGGGAGAAGAACAAGCATTTGACAGTTATGCAGTCCCTATGAGTATTGTTTCAATTATATGTAATCGAGTATTTGCAGCTCTAGGTGTTGATGCACAGCGCAGGACAGGGGCGATATCAGATTTATATAATCAAATGGAGGAGCTGGAAAAGGTGTAGTGTGGTTGCTTGTTTCAACTTTATTTATAATGAAATAATTGTTTCAGTTGTGTTATAGTCATTATAGCCTTTGACCAAAAGCCTGATAACTTAATGATACACATACCCTTTGTGTCGAAGACAGTTTTACTTATTCAAAAGAGAGCAAAGATCAATACGCTCTAATATGAGGTTAAACAGTTTTCTGTTATTTCTGGCTTGCTCTGTGTAATTATTTAACTGTTACTTTAGGACATTGATTTGAATCGTTTAAATCCACCTCCTCGATTGCTTATGGGGCCTGGCCCAATTAATTGTTATCCGAGAGTATTGTCTGCTATGTCTACTCAGTTGATCGGACAATATGATCCCGTCATGACTCGTTATATGAACGAGGTCATGGGGTTATATAGGCAGGTATTCAAAACAACGAATCAATCGACTCTACTTATTGATGGTACCTCCCGAGCAGGTATTGAAGCTGTGTTGGTTTCTTGTATTGAACCCGGTGATAAGGTTTTAGTGCCTGTCTTTGGGCGGTTTGGACATTTGTTGAAAGAAATAGCTGAGCGTGCAGGCGCTGATGTTCATACGATAGAAGTCGCCTGGGGGGAGGTTTTCCAGCCAGAGCAAATAGAAAAAGCGATACGACAGATTCGCCCTAAAGTTTTGGCCATGGTGCAAGGCGATACCTCAACAACTATGTTACAGCCGCTCGAAAATATCGGAGAAATTTGTCGCCGTTATGATGTGCTTTTTTATTGTGATGCGACAGCATCAATTGGTGGTAACCCCTTTGAAACTGATTTATGGCAGCTCGATGCTGTTTCTGTTGGACTTCAAAAGTGTTTAGGTGGCCCATCTGGAAGTGCACCTATTACTTTAAGTGATCGTTATGTTGACCTCGTGAGACAACGTCATCATGTGGAAGCAGGTATTAAAGCAGAACATCATATCGCTGCTAAAGGTTCTAGAATTCACTCAAACTATTTCGACATACCAATGATTTTAGATTATTGGGGAGAAGAGCGCCTTAACCATCATACTGAAGCAACTTCCATGCTGTACTGTGCCCGTGAATGCGCAATTAACCTCATCGAAGAAGGGTTGGATAACTGTCTTCAGCGCCATCACTTGCATGGTAACGCTATGCTCCAAGGGGTTAAAGGGTTGAATCTAAGCGTGTTTGGCGACGAATCTCATAAAATGTCCAATGTTGTTGGAGTCTATATTCCTGATTGTGTGAACGGAGATGAGGTTCGTTCCCAGATGTTACTTGATTTCAATATTGAAATTGGTACTAGCTTTGGACCATTGCATGGGAAGATATGGCGTATCGGTACGATGGGTTACAACGCACGAAAAGATACAGTACTACATACCTTACAGTCTTTAGAAACTGTTTTGAGACGAGCTGGTCATCAATTGTCATCAGGAGAAGCTGTTGATAATGCGTTATCTGTGTATGGAGCAGAAAACACATGATTGACTTTAGTGTATATGCAGAACAGGTTTATGCACGCTGTGATGAATTAGCTCAGCTTAGTCAAAGTGATGAATTTTTAGATCGCCGTTATCTGACGACTCAACATATGGCGGCTAATCAACAAGTTGCTCAGTGGTGTAAGCAAGCCGGAATGAATACATGGCAAGACCAAGCAGGTAATCAATGGGGAAGCTATTCTAGTGACAACAGAGATGCACCAACTTTCATCTTAGGTAGCCATTTGGACACAGTGCCTAACGGTGGCAAGTATGACGGTATGTTAGGTGTTCTTATACCGATTAGTTTGATCCAGTATTTTCATGATAACGGTATTAAGTTTCCATTTAATATTGATATTGTTGGGTTTGGAGACGAAGAAGGTACACGCTTTGGCTCAACGTTACTAGGGAGTCAAGCGGTTGTAGGCCAATGGGATGACAAGTGGGCATCGTTGATGGACGCCGACAAAAAATGTTTAGGGCAAGCAATGCGCGAAGCTGGCTTAGATATTAATCAAGTGCACAGAGCGTCACGCGAGCGAGACAATATTTTAGGGTTTGTTGAGGTGCATATTGAACAAGGCCCAGTGCTTGAGTCAGAAAATTTAGCTGTCGGTGTTGTCTCCGGTATTGCCGGTGCAAGACGTTTTACCCTTGATGTCAAAGGGGTTGCTGGCCATGCTGGTACAGTACCCATGTCTATGCGTCGTGATGCGGTAAATGCAGCCAGTGAAGTTGCTTTACTCATTGAAAGTATCGCTTTAAAACAAGGTGTTGTGGCAACGGTAGGTAAAATCAATACTGTGCCTGGCGCCGTTAATGTAATTGCCAGTAAAGTACAGTTGAGCCTTGATATTCGTAGCGAAGATAACTTAGCGCGCGATACGGCCATTGAGTTAATCATGAGTCAGGTTAAGGACATCGAAGGACGGCGCAATGTGTCGGTTGGTTGGACCGAAACACACAATGCAGATGCTGTGATTTGTGATGAAAATCTTAAAAATAAACTGATGCTAGCGTCTGAAGAGGTGCATCAAAAGGCATTTGAATTACCTTCTGGGGCAGGGCATGATGCCATGGCAATGAGTGCTTTATGGCCGGTTGCTATGCTCTTCGTCAGGTGTGAGAAGGGAATAAGCCATCATCCAGCAGAAGCGATTACAGAAGCTGATATTGGCGTAACGCTGGACGTTTTGTGTCAATTTTTAGTGAATTATCGCTCTTTTCTCAAGGATTAAGTTGTCTCTTGAAGATGGCTTTTGACTCGTTGATATCGCTCCAATTGCTCTGTTGTCAATGTACCTTCTTCAATGGTTTTAATACATTTATGCACCATTGAAGAGGCGTTTTTAGGCAGTCGCTTTTGTTTTGAATTCATCGCGATAGCTTGTAGTAGGTTCAATGCTATCGCTGGGTTTTTGGGCATGACGGTATAAGCTTGACGGAATGTTTTTAGTGCATTTTCAAGCTCACCACGTTCATAATGTTGAACACCGCTGTTATTCAATGCCTTAGGTGTTTGTTTAATTTCTTTTTTCTCTTTTTTCTCCTGTTGCACAAATCGTAGGAATAACTCACCACCCATTTCATCCGATATACAGCGCTTTTCGACCTCATCGAGTACAGCTTCAGAGCGTTCAAAAAGGCCAAACTCATGAAATACTTTGGCTTTATCGATGAGATCTTCTAACGATTGATCTTCAAAATTGTTATCTTCAACTTCTGCAATTAATGAGGCCGCTTTCTCTGTTTCGTCCTGCACCAGCAATAGCCTCGCATTAATCACAGTGACTTGCTCTTTTAAATCGGACTTAGGGAAGCTTTGGGTAAATTGTTTAACGTAATTGTTAGCTTGTTTGATGAGATCGTCTGAATCATCTTCAGTAATTGTCATTGCGTAATCGATACCGGCTCTGGCAGCGTTCAGGTAGTTCTCGGGCTTATCGAGCATGGAGTTTTTCGCGAATTTAACAATTTTCTTAGACGCTTCGAATTGTGCATCATAATCATGGGTAATACGTGATATGTCGCGAGCTTTTTCATGCCTTCTTATGTTGCGAGGTGATACTTCGGACGCCATTTGTATGGTTTCAAGTGCAGTATCTAGATCGTCGCTTTGAATATGCAAATCTGACAATAAATCGTAAGCGGCTAATTGCAATTCTGGTTTAAATGCAACACGTAAAATAAGACGCTCAGCTTCTTCTTCATTGCCTAATTCTATAAGGCTATTAATGAGACCTAACTGGGCCCAAGCAAAATCTTGTACATTGAGAATGGCTTCATAAAACTCTTTTGCCTGTTGAGGTTTCTGCAATGACAGTAACAATTCACCTTTAGTTTTTAATGCTGTCGGAAAGTAGGCTGATTGACTAGGATCTGTTAATAAGTTTTCGGTCAAGCTTAGGGCATTCTCGAACTGCTTCCCTTCCATATAGCTAAATATTGAGTGCATCGCACGCTTACGCATGAGTAAACGGGTTAAGCGTTTGTCGAGCTCTTTTATGGTGAATGGTTTAGCGAGGAAATCGTCAGGTTGTAATTCGACAATGCTGTGAACGACTTCTGCTGTAGTGTCGGCGCTAATAAACACAAAAGCGCAAGTTATGGGCAGGATTCGCCCAGTTTTCAGCTCATCATATAAGTAGTAGCCGTCTTGATCGCGTTTTAGGTTGTACGAACACACCACAAGATCAAAGTTCTCAATGCTGATTTTCTCGATAGCAGCTTGCGCCTTGTCGACATAGGTAATATCAGTAAAGCCCAGTTCTTCTAGGGAATACTTCATGTAACCTTGTGCAAGCACTTGGTCATCAACAATTAATACTTTGCAGCTTTCAGCTAAGGTTTCGTTCATGTAGCAATGGTTCGAGAGTACTTAGTTAATTTATCGTATGTATTGAGTATTACATTAGGGCCTAATAGCCTGAGTAACAACATATTATTCAATACAAGCGTATGTTACTTAACAATATGACAGGTGATTACTGTTAATTTGTTCATTTAATTGAATCAAAAGGGTATTGACTGAGAAAGTGAGCACTACTTGTATACCGTTACCTATGTAGTCTCCTGTTGAATGTTAGTTAAACAAAATGTAAATTGATTATGTAAGGCTTAGTTTTGTGACATGGATTGATGATGAATGACAACCAATGCGTTACTGAAACCCAAAAAGGTGTTAGGTGTGATAATAAGGCAATTGTTCCCTACTCCTGCGGCGTTTATTCTGCAAAATATATCTCTAATAAAGCTAAAACCTTATATCAGTTTTGGTGGAATATAACCTGTTTTTCGGTTGGTATGAGAGGGGCTATTGTAGCCGTACTAATTGTTTTTTGGTTAGATGCTAAAGCTATCCCTGTAACGCAAGTTAATAGTGATGATTCAATTGGTTTTCAAGGTGCTGGAAGCGTGAAGAACGATGTTGGAAATGTATTCATTAATGAATTTGAGGGGGAGGCTACTGAGCCTGGAGAGTATATTGCCGAGTTACTGAAAGATGGTAGAGTTAATGATGAAACTAAATCCGTTATTTTAGCTGGTGAGGCTGAACAGTTAGCCGAAACCTATTATCAACAAGGACAAATTAAAGAGTCAAATCAAAAGTACATAGAAGCAAAAGTTTTTTTCGAAAAAGCAGCCATTCTACAACCTCGAAACTCTACTTATCTAAATGAAGCCGGAACGATAAACTTAACGCTAGGTAACGTCGACAAGGCAATTGAATATATAGAGCAGGCCCTTGTCTTAGATATAGAGGCTTACGGTAAAAGCCATTCGAGTGTTGCTATAGCGCATAATAACTTAGGCTTAGCATATCATTCACAAGGCCGATACGATAAAGCAATTAAGTATTATGGGCTTGCTCTAGCTTCAGATATAAAGAACTACGATAGAGCTCATCCTATTGTTGCAGACCGGCACAATAATTTGGGTTTATCGTATCATTTTTTAGGCCAGCATAAAGAAGCGATTGAGTATTTCGAATTAGCCCTTGCCTCGGACTTAAAGACCTATGGTGAGGATCATCCTACTGTTGCTATCAGGTGCAATAACTTGGGAGCGGTATATTACTCACTAGGTCAATACAATAAAGCGGTTGATTACTATGGACAAGCTCTTGTCATAGATTTAAGGACCTATGGTGCAGGCCACCCCAACATTGCTAGCGCCCATAACAATTTGGGGTTGGCGTATTATTCATTGGGTCAATATGAGAAATCGATTGATTACTATGAACAGGCTCTTACTTCAGATATAAAAACCTTTGGCAAAGACCATCCTAGGATAGCCATTACACACAATAATATGGGCCTGACCTATGATTCATTAGGGCAATATGAGAAATCTATTGAGTATTTTGAACGAGCTCTTTCTTCAGACTTAAAGACTTATGGTGAAGATCATCCTATTGTAGCCAATAGTCGTAATAACTTGGGTGTGATTTATGAAAAATTGGGTCAGTACGAGAAATCGATTGATTACTATGAGCAGGCATTAGCATCAGATATAAAGACCTACGGTGAAGATCATCCCCATGTTGCCACAACACAAAATAACTTGGGTTTAACTTATAGCTCACTAGAACAATATGATACAGCGATTGATTACTATGAGCGTGCGCTTGCGTCAGATTTAAAGACTTACGGTGAAGATCACCCTAGTGTTGCCATAAGATTCAATAACTTGGGTGTAGCATATAAATCATTAGGTCAATACGAGAAAGCGATAGGGTATTATAAGCAGGGCCTTAAATCAGATATAAATACTTATGGTGAAGACCATCCTAGTGTTGCTACAAGTCGTAATAACATAGGTTCAGCATATAAATCACTGGGCCAATATGATAAAGCAATAGAGAATTATGAACGGGCCCTAACGGTGTTCAATAAAGTTTTGGGTAACGATCATCCCAATACTAAAGTAGTACGCGGTAATCTAGAGAAAGCAAAAGCTAAGTTATTTTCGAAATAGGTAAAATTTGATTGTCGTTTTCTATACAAAAATGTGGTTTTTAGCTTTAACGTTGTTGCGTTTCGAAATTACTCAATTAAACCAGTTAGATAGTAGAGTGGTGGACGCTACTGGGCTTGAACCAGTGACCCTCGCCTTGTAAGGGCGATGCTCTCCCAACTGAGCTAAGCGTCCATATGTTGAAGCTAAAATAGAGTGGTGGACGCTACTGGGCTTGAACCAGTGACCCTCGCCTTGTAAG
>CAZXIN010000016.1:0-100068 GCA_964640795.1 uncultured Pseudoalteromonadaceae bacterium
TATTCGCAGAGCAGGTGCAAAACAATCCTGATAATACGGCCCTTGTCTTTGGTGAAATTGAGCTAACTTATTGCGAGCTCGATGTAAGGGTTAATAAGCTAGCAAGCTTGCTTATCAAAAACGGTGTGCAATCACAACATCATATCGGCATCTGTCTTGAGAGAAGTATTGAATCCGTCATATCCATATTAGCTTCTGTGAAATTGAAGATCCCTTATATTCCACTTGATCCTTCATACCCGGAATCTCGCCTAGAATATATGTTCAACAAAGCTGAGTTAGCATTTGTGATTTCTCGTCAGGAAATCGTGGAAACTTTGACTTTTGCATCTGACGCTACTGTGGTCAATATTGATTCACCAGAATTGGTACAACAACCTGCAGAAGCTCCTCAGGTAACCAAAGTAAACGATAGCCTATTGACCATCTTCACTTCTGGTTCTACGGGTTCTCCAAAAGCTATCTCGTTGCAACAGGCTTCGGTCCTCAATAGGTTGAATTGGTTTAATGACGTTTGTCCTTTAAAAAACAAAGATGTATGCATCCACAAAACCTCAATGAACTTTGTGGATCACGTAGCCGAAGTACTCCAACCTCTCACTAGCAATGGTACGTTGCACATTGTCAGTGATGAAGATGTTATGGATACTGCCCGACTCATCAGCTTGATGATTAAGCATAGCGTCACTAGAGTAACCTTAATTCCTAGCTTGTTAAAAGCCATGATGAGCCATGCTCAATTTGTTGAATTGGTTGACTTGCGGACCATCATTTGTAGTGGTGAAACTTTACCGTTAAGCATTGCGCAAAAAGCGTCTAGCATCTTGCCGTTGGTTCGCATATTTAACTTTTATGGTTCTAGTGAAGTTACTGCTGATGTTACGGCACACGAGATCACGCAAAACTCTGTTACCGATGTGATGTCTTATTTTTCTGAGACAGAAGGCGTTAAATTTGAGCACACCAACTTGCACAATGAAGTTCAGGAGCTGGCTCTTCTAGATAGCGATAGTTTCACGACGCCTAATGTGGATTTCCATTCGCTAAAGGATCTATTTAAAGATTATCAGGTACCGGAGTTACCTGCATCAATGGACGGTTACCTAGCGCAAATTAACGAGTCTGTTTTCCCATATTTGATCAATGTTTCTAAGAGTAATTACATTGGTCACATGACCTCAGCTCTTCCTAACTTTATGCCAGAATTTGCCAGAGTTATGACAATTCTTAATCAGAACATGGTGAAGGTGGAAACATCCAAGAGCTTGTCATTACTTGAAAGACAAGTGTTAGCCATGATCCACCAGTTGTTCTACCAAAAAGATGATGAGTTCTACAAAGCTCATGTTCAAGACCCATTTCATGTGTTCGGTGTCATTACCAGTGGTGGTAGCTTAGCTAATATTACAGCTTTACTGACATCTCGTAACAATGCGCTAATGAAGTTGGGGTATGGAAAGACTGAGCTACGTCAACGAGGCGCTAATGAAATATTGAGGGAGAAAGGCTACGACAGTATGGCTATTCTATGTTCACCAATGGCTCACTATTCTGTGAAAAAAGCACTGGTCGCTTTAGGTATGGGTGAAAAAGACATCCGAGTTCTGGATATCGATGAAAACCTGACGGTACAAGCGAACCAGATCAAGACCATGATCGATGAATGTCAGAAAGAAAGAAGATTGGTGATCGCTCTGGTAGGTATCGCAGGTGCTACAGAAACTGGCAATATAGACCCACTGCCAGTCATGGCAGATATCGCGGAGCAACGTAATATTCACTTTCATGTGGATGCAGCATGGGGCGGTGCTTTCCAGTTTTCTGAGCGTTATAAGAAGCGTATTAAGGGGGTAGAAAGAGCTGATACCATCACCTTCTGTGCCCATAAACAACTGTATTTACCACAAGGTATCAGTGTTTGTGTCATCAAAAATACTGATTTAAATGGTATTTTGCCTGTACACGCTAACTACCAGTCACAACCTGGTACCTTTGATCTTGGACAGTATTCACTTGAGGGTTCACGTCCTGCATTGTCGTTGCTTATGCATGCGGCATTCCACTTAATATCTAAAACTGGATATGAGGCATTGATCCAAAAGAGTATGGACAATACTCGGATGTTCAGAAACTTGCTGGTACAAAACGAAGCCTTCTGGTTGGTGGCGGAACCACAACTGAACATTATCAACTATGTTTATGTGCCGAAAGCGGTGCGCTACGCCAAAGGAAAGGCACTATCTGAAATGCAGGTGCAGGCCATTAACGATGCTACAGACTTGATCCAGCGTACACAATTTGACAGGGGAAGCAGTTTCGTTTCCCGTACCAGATTGAGAGCGTTTGGCAGTAATGACGGCTTGATCACTGTGTTCCGCGTTGTAGTATCTAATCCGTTGGTAAGCTATGCCGATTTTGAGCAGGTTCTACAAGAACAACTCGATATTGCTTCGGAGCTTGCAGATGTAGATAGTGGTAATCAATCAGTATTGGGACTTAGCTTAACTAAGTCTGCTCAGGAGCAATGGGATAACTGGTCTGTACCTTTGGGACAGCCTATAGCCAATACAAAAATCTATATTTTAGATCTACAGAACAACCTCTTGCCTGTTAGCGCAAAAGGGGAAATCTGTGTGGCGGGTTATCCAGTCACCGGAGGTTATCTAAATGATCCTGAATTAACTGCGAAACATTTTGTTCCAGACCCATTCAATCCTGGAGGCACGATTTTCAAAACTGGTGACATTGGGCGTTGGAATGGGCTGGGACAGCTAGAGTACTTTGGCCGTAATGATCAACAGGTGAAAAGGCGTGGCTTCCGTATTGAGTTAGGTGAGATTGAAAACCAATTGTTAAAAGTGGAAGGCGTCGAAAATGCGGTTGTTTCACTAGTTAAAGGTAAAGGTAAAGGTACCAGAACTGGAAACGATTGGTTGTATGCTTACGTTTCAGGGAGTATGGATGAGTTTTCGGAGGCTTCTGTTGCTGAAAGGGCTCTGGAGCCTGCTTATTGTCTGCTAAACACCAACACTCTTAACACTAAATTGAAGGAATTCTTGCCTTCTTACATGTTGCCTGATGCTTTTGTTTGGTTACCAGCGTTACCCTTATTACCTAACGGGAAAATAAACCGCAGTGTCCTTCCAACGGATTTCGAAGTATCAGGGATAAATAAGTATGAAGCACCGCAAAATTCCCTAGAAAAGGCTATTTGTGAAATCTGGGCGGATGCCCTTAATAAAGAGCAAATAGGATCAACGGACGATTATTTCTTACTCGGCGGACATTCTCTTTTAGCGACAACTACCATCAATGAACTGAATACTAGATTCTCCACCTCAATATCTGTAGCCATGATGTTTGAATATCCGACCCCACGAACCTTTGCAATTGCGATGCAGGCTATCACCGACATCAATCTCTGTGGCAATGAAGGTGATGACGCAGAGGTTGAAGAAGCTGACGAAGATGAAATTAGTCTAACAATTTGAACTGGCTGCCAGAAGCCAATTTAAATTAGGAAATAAATAAAATACAGGGTAATAAAAAGATGAAACTAACGGATGTATTTAACCTACTAAAACAGCGCAACATCAGCATTGGTATCGACGATGGAAAGCTGAAAGTTATCGATGCTGAAAGTAACCTAGACAACAAATTGATCGAGATGTTGAAAGAGCACAAACCTGCTTTAATAGAAGTGCTTTCAAATCGAACCAAGTTCTCAATAAGTGATTTTCCACTAGCGGAATTATCGGAAGAAGAACTTGAAGAAATTGTTCATCAAACACCCTTACTCAGCGATATTTATGCCGCCACGGCCGTACAAGCAGGTATGTTATTTGAAGAACATTTGTCACAGCAAAGCGGTGAGTACACATTGCATTATCAAAGTACGGTTAAGGAACAATTAGACACCACTCGTGTCAAAGGGGCATTACAGGCGTTAACTGCAAAACACAGCATCTTGAGAACCAGCTTTACGGGTCTTGAAACCAGTCAGGTAAAACAAGTTGTATTGTCTGAAGCTACGGTAAATGTGACTGAAGTGGATTTGCTGGGGCAAGACAATGATGCCCGTGCTGAATCTATCGACGACTACAAAGCACACCAGAAGACCATAAGCTTTGACTTTCGTAAACCTCCATTGCTTCGCTGTGCGGTATTCAATTATGACTCAGAGCAATTCACCATGTTATGGAGTTTCCACCATACCATCCTTGATGGTGTAGGGTTACATGTGCTGGTCGCCGATTTCTGGCAAGCCTATGAAAACGGTGGGGGCGATATTGAAACAGGTGCTCTTGATACAAAACCACAGCCGCAATTTAAAAATTATATCCGATGGCTTGCAGCACAAAACAAAGATGAGAGTATTAAGTATTGGAAAGACTACCTTGCTGATGCTTCTTTACAGCCTTGCCTGCATAGGTCCACTGGTGCGCCTCTCTTGAAAGAGGCAACGGTTTCAACTATCCATTTGCCTGCAATCAGCCAAGAAATCACGAAAGCTCTGAGCAACGTTGCTCGAGAAGCAAGAACGACACTCTTTACCACGATGCAACTCTGTTGGGGCTTGCTGCTAATGCAATATGCAGGTCGTAACGATGTACTTTTCGGTAGTCCATGGTCAGACAGACCTTCGGATCTGGAAGGTTCTGAACACATCGCGGGTGTTATGTTAAATACGGTTCCTACAAGAGTTAAATTCGAAGCCAACGCTAGCTTGAAGGCTTGTTTGCAATATCTGCACAAAGATAGCGGAGAGAAATACGCTCATAACTATGTTTCTTTGCAGGAATTACATAAGCTGACGGACGCCGATATTGATGGTATTTTTGATACGCTATTCATTTCCCACAATTACCAGTCACTGACTACGGGAGCGTCGGAAGCAGCAAACAATAGTGTCAAGTTTTTGTCCGGTCACGTAGAACAGGAATATAAAAACCCATGCACAGTGACTTGGTCAGTGCACAATCAGGAGCTTCGTATTAGTCTGCAGATCAGAAACGATCTGTTTGATGATGCTTTCATTGCACGATTGCAAACCAGATTATATAAGGTTATCGACGTGGTCGCTAGCGCCAGTTTAGAAGCCCCAATTTCTGAACTGAAGGCCATATTTAACAGAACTGAAACTAAGAAATTATCGACAGAGTCTCTGTCAGAGAATACCCCAATGAAAGGTGATGTTGTAACCCGGTTCATTGAGGTTGCTAAAAACAATCCGAAAGCTGTTGCTATTCGTTCCTGTGACGAAGTTGTCAAATACAAAGATTTGGATGAAAAATCCAACCAATTGAGTAACTACCTTATAGAAGCTGGTGTGAGTCAAGGATCGACAGTGGCTATTGCCATGGAGAAGAAGATTAACTTAGTGGTAGCCATTTTGGGTGTTGCTAAAGCGGGGGCGAATTTCGTTTTGCTAGACAACAATGATCCAACTAACTGGAACTTGAAGTTGTTGGAAAAGGTTGGCCATGGTGTAGCGATAACCGAAGCCGATATTGAAAGTTATTATCCACTTGAAGAGATCAATACTATTCTATTGGATGATCGCAAAACCGCTAAGAAAATTTCAAAACAGAAGAAGCATGCTCCAGATGTGACCATTAGTTTCAATACCCGCTTCGCACTACAAAATACCGCCACCAACGGCAACCAAGATCAAGCCTTGTGGGTTAGCCATGGTAACGTACTGGCGATGAGTGATGCTGCTTTAGATAATTTCAAGAGTGACGCACTGTCAGCAACATTATTCAGCAGTGCTGTTTCAAGTCCATTATCCCTGTTTAGTATTTTTGCACCACTACTCATTGCTGGAACCGTAGTTCTGGTGGAAGATATTTATGAAATTTGTTTTGACGACTGCTTAGCGCCCACCATGGTGACCGTGACTGCCAACGAATTCCAAGAATTGAAGAAACGTCGTTTTGATTTATCAGGCATTGCCTGCGTGAACTATTTATATGACCCATTCGAGCACCAAAATCTGGCGAGCCAGCTCAAAGACGACAAAATAAACCTTGTTATGTTGGACCCCAGAAGTACGACGTTTTCTTTCATCAATACCAATGTTACTGAGCTGGCATCTGTTCCAGATTTTGCTTTATTTGGCAATGCTCATGGACTCGTATTTGATACTGATAATTTGCAGCAACCCCTTGATGCAGTTGGCAGTTTAGTCATCTCCGGTAATACAGTGGTTGACATCGAAAATGCTTCTACAAATACGGTTGACAATTCATCCGAAGATCTTAGAATGGATAATCGATGTGTAAAATATTATGCGTACGATGTGCTAGCTGTAGCTCGTGACAACGCAAGGTATTCACTAGCTCATGAAGCTCTAAGGCACATTACTAAAAACTCTAATATGGTGAGTCTCAACACCGTCGAAGATGTGCTTATGGCAATGGAAGGTGTTGTAAATGTAAATGTCATAATACGCAATGATCCTGGTACGAAAACCCGGATGGTGGCTTACATCACCATGGAAGAGTCTATTGGTTACAAAGACGATTATAGCGATAACAGCCTCTACTATGATCGGATTGCCGAATGCAAAGAATGGATTCAGGAAAGACTCCCTAAAGCTTTTATGCCGGATAATATCGTCTTTTTGGATGAGCAGCCAGACACAAAAGGTCGGGCATTGACCAGTCACTATTTACCGAGTCCTGAAGAACTCACCAGGAAGATGCGCAAATACGTTGCGCCTTCTGACGAATACGAGAAGAGCATCGTGAGCTTCTGGGAAAAGTGTTTCCATATTCGAGATATCAGCGTCGAAAATGACTTTTTTGATCTTGGTGGAACATCTATGCAGCAAATGCGCATACAGGCCAATATCAAAAAAGAATACGGAATTGATATTGCTATTGAGTTCTTGTTCGAAGTTTCTACTCCGGCAGAACAGGCCAGGTTAGTTAAAGAGCGTGTTCGTACAACACAACAAGAAGCAGAAAAAGTATAACCATTATTGGAATAGAGGAAATCAAAGATGAGTAGCAACAAAGTCGTTTTGGATAAAGCGAATAAAAGCTATACCAAAGGTAAACTCAAAGTGCCCGTTCTTAAAGATCTTTCGTTAACTATTGAGCGAGGTGAGTTTGTCGCCATTATGGGGCCTTCGGGCACAGGTAAATCCACTCTTTTAAACATCATCAGTGGCCTTGACCAAATTGATTCGGGTAGCATTAACGTATTTGGTGAAGATATTAATAAACTTAGTAAAGGTAAATTGGCAGATTGGAGAGCCAAACACCTCGGCTTCGTATTCCAATCTTATCATCTAATTCAAGTTCTAAATGCTGCGCAAAATGTTGAGCTGCCACTGCTATTGGGTAAAGACAACTCAGACCTACGTCAGCGCAAGGTTAACTCGGCTTTGCAGCTGGTTAATTTGGGAGATAAGTCGAAGAATTTTCCTTCTGAATTATCTGGTGGTCAGGAGCAACGAGTCGCTATTGCAAGAGCAATTGTGGCAGACCCGGATATTCTGATATGTGACGAACCAACGGGTGGTCTTGATAAGGAAAACTCCATTGAAATTCTGGAATTGTTAAAAGCTCTTAATGAAGAGCAGGGCAAAACAGTCATCATGGTGACTCACGATCAATCGGCAGCAGAATATGCCTCAAGGACTTTGATGTTAACTTCTCAAAAAGATGAGCAGACGGAGTCTGCTGCCGCAAAATAAGGTAGTGACATGAACTTATCAGTTTTAGTACTAAAGAACATGTTTAGGAACAAATTACGGTTTTTCCTAACTTTCTTTTCTGTCATGGTGGCGTTTTTGTTGTTCGGTTTTTTAAGCGCGGTACAACAATATTACGCCAATACTGGTGATGAGACCGGCGACAGACGCATCGTCACCACCAATCGACTCACCATTACTCAGCCTGTTCCTATGGTTTATCATAGCTATATGGCGCAAGCTGAAGGTGTAGAAGCTGTCAGCCGTCAATCCTGGTTTGGTGGTTACTTCAAGGAAGTCAAAAACAAGTTTGCCCATTATGCTGTTGATCCTGAAAGCTACGCAAAGTTATTCCCTGAATTACAAATTTCGGCTGAAACCTTGGAAAGATGGGAATCTACGAAAGATGGTATTCTAGTAACACCTGGATTGGCAGCAAACAATGGTTGGCAAGTGGGTGACAAGATTCCAATTCAGTCTTACATCTGGCCCAGCAAACCTAATCAATTTACTTGGTATTTCACTTTGGTAGGCATCACAGAAGCTGCATCAATGCAGCAAGAGAGGGTGCTTATGCGCTTCGATTACTACGAAGAAAACAATCTATATTGGGAAGGCAACGTGGATGAAATTTTGGCTCTTGCTAGTCCAACCACTGACGTTGACCAAGTGGCTTCAAATATCGACGACATTTTTGTTGATCAACGTGTGGCAACGCGCTCCAGACCAGAGTTGCTATTTAAAGCCCAGTTCAATAAGCGGTATGAAGCGCTGGAGCAGGTAATTGTATTTGTGACAGTAGCTGTGTTGCTTACCATATTATTGGTAACTTCCAATAATATCAGCACGTCAGTAAAGGAGCGCATTGGTGAGTACTCGGTGATGCAGGTTTTGGGATTTTCTCCGAAAACTATCATCCTCACGATTGTGGCGGAAGTGTTCACATTGATAACAGTTGCGGGAATGTGCGGCTTGGCATTAGCGAAAATTTGTATTGAAGCCATTGCTCCTCAATTTCTTTCATTTTCAGAATTGCAAAATATCACCATCAATAATCAGTCTTTTGTCACTTCTATCGCATTGATCTTGTTCATTAGTGCAATAGGCGTGTT
Source organism: uncultured Pseudoalteromonadaceae bacterium (assembly GCA_964640795.1). Taxonomy (GTDB): domain Bacteria; phylum Pseudomonadota; class Gammaproteobacteria; order Enterobacterales; family Alteromonadaceae; genus M269. Next base: position 8,815 of record CAZXIN010000016.1, read on the forward strand.
GGCTCCAACTTTGCGAGTCCGTCAGCCCCAAATCGCTCAAGTATTGAGAGGTAATAAATGAATTATTTTCAGCAAATATTGAAACTTACTCAGGTAAATATTCGCAGTTTACCTTCAAGATGGCGTACCGGTGCTGTTCTAGTGACAGGTATTGCTGCTGTATCTGCAGTACTCATTAGCATTATGGCGCTGTTAAATGGTTTCGAGCACACAGTACAGTCTGCAGGAAAAGACAATGTTGCTATTGTGATAAGAGATTCAGCGGGTTCTGAGATGCGTAGCTTTATGCGTGCGGAAAACGCCGATATTATCGCCAGTACTATTGGTAGTTCTGGAGCATCAAGAGAACTCTATACCAGTGCTGAATTGCCTCACCCTAATAGTGACTTCTTCTTGAATATTGGTCTTAGAGGTGTAGCAGATAATGTATTTGAGGTTCATGAGCCTCCGACTTTCCTGCAAGGCCAGATGTTTCAATCGGGTACTACTGAGATTATCGTTGGTGCTAAAGCTTATGTTGAAATAGGGGCACCTGCTCTCAACAGCAAGATTGAAATTGGTAATGTTGAGTGGAACATAGTGGGCGTTTTCGCGGATGCGGGGTCTGTTTACGAGTCTGAGATATGGATGGATGTTATCTTACTTCGCCAGCTGTTTAACCGAGGCTATTCTTCTGTTCGCGTGAAATTTGATAATCCTGTTGCCTTGCAGGAAATGCGCGAGGCATTAGCTAATGATGCACGTCTTTCAGTGCAATTGATGACGGAAAGAGAATACTTCAACTCACAATCCATGGATATAAGCAGGTTCATTACTTTGGTAGGCTTACCTTTGATTGTGCTAATGAGCCTTGGTGCAATATTAGCCTCTGTAAATACTATGGGAATTTTGGTGGATTCCAGAATGCGTGAATACAGCACACTACAAGCGATTGGTTATAAACCAGGTAGTGTTTATTGGTCCTGTGTACTTGAGTCATTATTCCTAGCGTTATTAGGAGCGGCCATTGGTCTTGGCTTAGTGTTCCTAGTAGCGAATGGCTATGAAGTCACTACTGTGAATCAAGTGTCCTTCTCACAAGTTCACTTTACCTTGTCCATTAATGCAAACGTTGCAATGAAGGCCTTTGTACTGGCTTTGATCTTAGGAGTTATAGGCAGTGTGGCCTCACTACTTAAGATTAGGAAAATGTCCGTTGCTGAAGCCTTGTGCTAATTAATCAAAAAGGGGGTTTTGTCCCCTGTGATTATATTCGCAACTATGTATATGAACTATCGCTAAGTAGCTTATAATGATAAAAGTTAAAGTTTACACCCGATTTCATAAGCCTTTTCGTGTCATTTTGTTAAGTGATGCACAAGCGTTGCTGGGATTGCCTGTTTTTTTATTGAGCTGGTTATACCATAGTGCATTTAAGCCTATTTTCAGGAATTGCGTGCATCTAGCTATAATACCCATTTATTTGATCCCCTCATCAACAAGAAGTTTGAACCGGAACAGCTTTTTGTTTTATGCAAAAGTGAATATGGGTATTACAACGTTTCTCCTTTACATAGATTGGCAGCATGTTTACATAAATTTGATGCTTGAGTTTTTGTGCTATGCGATCTTGATGTTTTCACACGCTGTTATTATTAATGTTCTTATTGAAATACAAAGCGCCTATGATGGTCTAGTAGTGCCATCTAAGCCTGATCCTAATGGTAATAGTTTAAATGATTTCTTTGGTACCTTAGGTCAGAAGATCCCACTATATCTCGTGGATGATGAATGGAGTAGGGCGCCCATGGTGGTTTCCTGGATGATCGCTCTGTATTTCATATTCCTGATTATTTCATTTTATTTATTTTCAGCTGATGCATTAGGTCAGGGAATTATCGTGTTCTTTGCACTGGCAGTATTTACCTTTTTAATAAACTATCGCATTGAACATATAGCTGCGCACGCTCCACGTGGAAAGCTAATAGAATATCGGAACACCAAGCACATTTCTGACAAGTTAATGTGGCTAATGGAAAAGGGGCGCGTGTGGTTAGTTTGGCCTGTTAATTTTTTCATGCCCCGTATTTATCATTACTCTCATGCTGTTATCCACCATAGAGAAAACAATGGACCAGCAGATCCGGTCTCAACGTTGCGTTTTAATCAGAGTCGTTTACTGTCCTTTCAAAAAGGTGTTTTATGGCACGGTGTTTTTGTCAGGCTAGTCCCTCTGGAGACATTGCGGTACCTGTATTTCTGCGCAGAAAAAGCTTTATTTAAAAACTGTATCAGGAACTATTTTTTAGGCTTATTAGTCCTTGGTGTATACCTGGTTTTCTTACCTAAGTGGTTTATGTTTGGCTTAGTCACGACAGTTTTATCGGGGTTTGATGCTTACCTACGTAGCCTCAAGTTTCATGGATTTCACGATTCTCGAAGAAGTAATGAGATTGATGCCTGCAGCCCCTCACCAATTCATCAGGGACATCATATGCGTCCAAGGAAATTACACTGCTTATTGGGTGCTGAGCACTCAAGGCATTTCTGGTATGTGAAAGATCAGAAGAGTGAGAATTTCAATATTTTCAAAATGCAGGAATACCGAGACTTATATCTCAACAATATGTTGATGGTTCAGGCGTTGTTTTGGCAAAAGCAATTTTCCATAATTGATAAGTTCATTGATTCAAGTGAGTTGCAGAGTAACCGTTATAAACGTTTAGTGACGGGTAATCTGGATAAGATATCAGATGGTTGGCTTGCAGATTTAGATAACAGGCTCTCACCTTTGCTGGGCAGGGCAATATTCTGGTTATCCAGTCAACAATCAAGTGGTAAACCATTACTCGAACTTGTGAATACCCAGAGTAACTCAGTGGCGAGAGAAGAACGTGTGAGCAACTTCTATAGGTTCGTAACCAAAGACAATAGATTGTCTCGAGGCATGTACTAAAAATTAAAGAGCGGAATTATAAATGAATAAACAATCAAGGGCACAATATATCGCTGACCTAAAGCGAGTTGAAGAAGCCTCAAGCGAATCTTCGGGAAATAATTCCAAAGTGAAGACTACGGTCTTTGTTTTCTTGTTATTAGGGGTAGGTGCAGTCTCAGGGATCGTTGCACAGGATGCGTTGAATGAAAATATTCTGGTTCCTGATGCAGTAACTTCAAAGTCTGACGAGCTTACCGCAGAAATTTTAACAGTCGCTGTATCACAATCGAAGGCAACTCCGATACCTGAAAAACCTGTGCAATCCTCCGATAAATCTCATGCATTAGAAAAGCTAAATGCGACGGGTTATGTTATCGCCAGAAGAAAGGCAACGGTGTCTTCCAGAGTATTAGGTCGCATTGAGGAGCTTTATGTAGAAGAAGGTTCTAAGGTCAGCAAAGATCAAAAACTTGCTCAGCTTGATAATCAAATTGAGACCTATCAGCTGGGGCTGGCTGAAGCGCGTCTGGCCAGTGCTTCAGCCTCAGCAAATCAAGTTAAAGCTCAATTTAAAGATGCTGAAGTCAAATATTTAAGAGGCGTTGACCTGGCGAAAAGTGAGTTTATCTCCAGTGACGAGCTGGAAACTCTTGAGTCTGCCATGAACATCCAAAAGGCTTCTTATGAAGCTGCATTGCAACAGGTAAACGTAGAAAAACACGAAGTGGCTATACAAAAGCAACTGTTGGAAAATCTCGTTATTTATGCGCCCTTTGACGGTACTATCATCAGTAAAAATGCCAATGAAGGAGAAATCGTATCTCCGTCTTCCGCAGGCGGTGGTTTTACCAGAACAGGTATCTATACATTGGTAGATATGGACTCATTAGAAGTGGAAATTGAAGTGAGTGAGAGCTACATCAGCCGCGTAGCTTCTGGCGCTATCGCGTCCATCTCATTGAATGCCGTACCCGAAGTCGAGTTCCCAGCAGAAGTGATTGCCATTATTCCGACAGCTGATAGAAGAAACGAAACCATCAAGGTGAGGCTGTCATTGTTGCAGCGAGACAACCGTATCCTACCTGATATGGCGGTTAGAGTGAAACTCAATGAGGGCGATGAGAGTTTCGCCTCGGTTAATTTTTAGACCCGAATTCAAGGAGTTATAGTGAAACAGTTACATCCATGGTGGGTTAGCTTCAAAGATAGCCCTAATCCGAAGTTAACGCTGTTGTGTTTTTCATACGCAGGCGGTAGCCCTCTTACTTTTCATGAATGGCATAAGTGGTTGGATCCAAGGGTTCGCGTTGTTTCTGTTTTATTACCTGGACGAGCAACGAGAATAATGGAACCAGCTATCGACAAAATGGATGTTATCGTTGATGCTTTGCTACCTTCAATTCAACAGGTAGTTGAAGGCGATTACGCTATGTTTGGCCATAGTCTGGGCTCCAGAGTGGCATTGCAATTATGCAAAAAGCTCAAAGAAGTTGGCGGACAATTACCATCTCACTTCTTTGCTTCTGGCAGCAGTGCGCCTCATAAACCTAGCAAAGAGAGGATACTTTATAATTTACCTGACAAAGAGTTTATCGAAGAACTGGGTAACCTTAATGGTACTCCCAGAGAAGTCCTTGAAAACAAAGAGCTAATGCAGCTTTATTTACCCATGTTGAGAGCCGATTTTAAGATTGCTGATACATTTAAATATGAGATTTCCGAAAAATTACCAGTGGACTTATCTATTTTTCGTGGCGAGTTAGATCATGAGGTTCAGGTAGAGAGCTCAGTAGCATGGCGAGAGGTTTTTGACGGCACATCTGAGTTTGTGCAATTCAAAGGTGATCACTTTTTTATCGAGGAATACAAACAACAAGTTGTGGTTAAGGTCATGCAAAAATTGGGTCACTTATTACAACCTCGTGCTGTTGCCTAATCTTCGCGCATTGATAGTCCTCAGTTTGCAGGGTTGATTGTAGAGGATTTTATACCTATAGAACGGTAGTAATAGTAATTATTGTATATAACGCGTTGATAAGAGTTAGGCATATCCCTTGTGTTATAACTTACGAGTGGCTCCTTTTCTAATCCTATCGCGGTGAGCTGGCGCTACATAAACTTCCACTGTCGTTTTGACACTTGCATGACCTAATTCTTCGGCTAGCATGGTTTCATTAATTTCGTCTAAAGCTTGTGTTGCTCCTGTATGCCTTAACCAATGAGAAGATGCACCTGCAATAGCATGTGCTTGCTGATGTTTGTTATTGGCGACTAGCTTTTTAATGACTAGGTCGAAAGCTTCTTCAACCATGTTGTTCAAGCTATCTTGATGCAGCGGTGCTCCTGTTTTCATTGATGGCATAATGGGTGTGTTTTCATCAATATGGGGGAGGGGGCTCAGACCTAATGCAACTCTGTATCTGGTGAGAACATGATCAACAAAACTGTCTGGAACCGTGACCAAACGTTCCTTTTTACCTTTTCCAATAATACTTAAAACCCAACCTTCGCCGGATGCATCTTGTCTAAAGTGACCAAAAACAGGAACGAAGTAATCCTTATGAGATAGCTCAGAAATGCGCAAAAACAGTACTTTCAATGCAAGCACTAAAAAACGATGTTTTTCATAATAAGGGGTTTCATCAGCGGCAGATGTTAAAGTTTCAACAAACAAGTCCCATGTATCATCATCTATAGTATGAGGAGGCTTGTAAACTTTACCTTTAATCAAATATTTACAACTTCGTTTAACAAGAGGTAACGGGTTCCTTAGTATATGGCCAGACTCATTGAGCTCTTTTAGGAAGACATTGAGTGAAGCATAAGCATTTTGTAACGAAGTTTGGTTAATACTGTAAGCTTTCTTTGGGCGTGTCATGCTGATTTTATCTGGAGATATAAGCTCATCTGTTTTTCGACTGGCTTTCGATTGCCTCATGACAAAAGGACGCCAGTTTGGGTTAACAATGCGTACATCAGTTTTCGCTTTAGATTTAAATCGACTAGCAATTGTGGTGTCGGCTATCAGCGCTTTAGGAGGTGACCATATCCAATCAATATAATCTCTGACATCTTCAACGTTTATATCTAAAATGGACTTTTTTCTTTCATTCCATAAAAACAAGATAAACCTTTCTGATTCATTTCTAAAACGATTTTGTGTACCAACAGAGCTGCCGACGACATTGTTCAAGAAACCGAGTAGTAGTTTCAAATCTCTTTTTGCGGAGACTCCAGAATGTTCAATATCTTCTAAATAAAGTGTTAAAGAAGGATAGATGTGATTGAACTCATTAGAGCCAATCAATGACAACTGTTGTGGGATCAGTTTAAAAGTATCGGTAATTGGATGATATTTCATAAGATGGCTGAACTTCCGTTTAGGTCTCAAATTTATGATATTTTATCATAACTGGTTGAATTTAAATGATTACCTGTAGGTTTTCTTAAAAAACCAAATGGACGTACAACTAAATTACTTAAATTCTTCCAAGTAATTCACTTAAATTCCAAATAAAGTTTTTAAGTTTTCGCCCCAGCTCTCCTCGTCACGTTACGTGAATCTTTTTGGATAAGCAGTCACAAAATTTAATTTCATCAACGTAGAAGCGCGTTCAGCTTAAGTGATTGTTCTTAAGGTAAAAGTAAGTGAATTACTTATTTTGAAAGTTGTATTCCCAAATAACGGTCAATTCTTAAGGCTTTTAACTTCGATTAAGCCTTGTTTTTCTTAGTTTTAGGAAAAACGTATGGTGAGAAATCAAAATATCTTACCCTCAATCAATTTTGAATTGACCAACTTTTCTTTAAACCTTACACGTTACTACAACGAGAATTCTTTGAGAGATGGGCATGATAATTGTGTTAACACAAAAAAGCCGCTTTCGCGGCTTTTTGTTTTGATCGAGTTGATTACTCTCAACCAAAGTCGTGTCGAAACACCTTTGCTAGAAGCTTAATTATATGGCTATTCGCGGATTACGCAATAATCTGTTCATGTCTTTACTTTAAGCACAAAAAAACCGCCTTGGTGAGCGGTTTCTTGCTGCAGCTGACTGAAGAAGTCGATTGCATGTTTCGTAATGAAACACCGTAGCAGGCTTAAACTAAGTATAAGTCTATATACAAATAACACAACAAGCTAATCATTCAGTCTAAACCAGTATCACTAATAAGCCTTATACATTGGGCACTGAGTAGCCGTATTCGTTATTCTTTGTAACCAAGGCAACGGCAATTGATATGGCACCATAAAATTTCATCAGAAAAACGTAGCCTTTAAGTCTGTCGTCAACAATCTTATATTCGAATACTTGAGGATTAGCACCATTAGACTCTCTATCCATGGAAAAGCGTGATATGCGTTCAATTGTGTCGTCAGTATGAGATGACAAGCGACATTTCAGATGGTGTCTATCGACCTCCAGTTATAAATGCCCCATAACCCCAATAAAAAGTTCAAAGGATTTTTATAGCGTTGCCCCATAGAAGTACCTGGCATGTTTTTGACATTTTTGTTAATACCTATTGGTTCAAGCATTATATCTCTTCTCCAGCTGCCTGCTTGTCTGCATGATAGCTAGAACGCACCATTGGGCCACATGCGGCATGAGTAAATCCGACCTTTTTAGCGTAATCATTGAGTTCATTAAATTCATCAGGATGGACATAGCGTTTTAATGGGTAGTGATGTTTACTTGGTTGCAAGTATTGACCCAGCGTTAGCATATCCACATTGTGATCACGAAGGTCGTTTAACACTTGTTCCATTTCTTGTTTATTTTCTCCCATCCCCATCATTAACCCAGATTTAGTCGGAATAGCAGGATGCTGAGACTTAAATTTTTTCAATAAAGTTAGAGACCATTCATAATTTGCACCAGGTCGGCATTCACGATATAAGCGAGGAATAGTTTCCAAATTATGATTAAAAACGTCAGGAACGCCTTGTTTAAATATTTCAAGAGCTTTGTCCATACGGCCCCTAAAATCAGGAACCAGGACTTCGATTTTAGTATTTGGGCTGTGTTGGCGAATAGCGTTGATGCAATCCACAAAATGTTGAGCCCCGCCATCCCGTAAATCATCTCTGTCTACTGACGTGATGACAACGTAGCTGAGATTCATTTCAGCAATTGTGCGAGCTAACTTCTCTGGTTCTTCTGCACTAGGAGGCAATGGTTTACCGTGAGCTACATCACAAAAAGGACAACGCCTTGTGCATATGTCTCCTAGGATCATAAATGTCGCTGTACCGTGGGTAAAACATTCAGCTAAGTTGGGGCAACTTGCCTCTTCACAAACTGAATAAAGGCCATTTTTTCTGAGGGTTCGTTTAATCGAATCAACCTTCTCAGTAGAGCTAGGGAGCTTGATTTTAATCCACTCTGGCTTTTTTAGTCTATGCTCTTTTTCAGTGGGCAATATTGTAATCGGGATATGTTTTACTTTTTGATCGTCTCTAAGTTTTACTCCGGCTTGAACGCGTGCAGTTGACATGTTTAACCTCTCTCATTCAAGCTAAAAGGTAAGCCACCGTAATATAAAATACTTTGATCCTTGGCCTTTTCTGATGAGCCAGCCTCCAAACACAAATGACTCAATTCTCTAAGGTTCTCTATTTCTGCAGTAGGTTGTTTTCCCCAAGGGTCTAAGTGGCCCTTGCTATCTCGGTTAAGCCAAACAGCTTTCCAACCCTCTGATAACGCTCCATACACATCAAAAGAATTGCTTGAAACTAACCATGTCTCGTTTTTAGTTGACAGGGTTTGCTTCAAAAAGTGTTTGTATACTTTGGGATCAGGTTTAAAACTTTGAACATCATGAACGCTAACTACACCTTCAAAAAGGTGCAAAATATTTGCCTGCTGTAAAAGAGGCTCTAGCTGTTCACGTAATCCATTAGAAAAAGCAAAAACTCTTACTTTATGTTGTTTCAATTCTGCCAGAGTTTTCTTTACATCTTCAAATGCAGGAAGTGACGAATATTCCTGCAATAGTGATTGACGATCATCTTTTGATAGCGCGAGTTGCATTGATTCGCATGTATAATCCAGAGACTGCTTAGTGCATATTGAAAAGTCTTCGTACTTGCCCATAAGTCCTTTTCGAAAACTATATTCGAGCTGCTTTTGCCGCCAATTGGCAGCAAATTCGTCCGCTTGTGAGCCGACATACTCGCGAAGTTTTTCTGCGACAGCTTGAGTGTCGATCAATGTACCATATACGTCAAAAGCCAATGTTATTGCCATTGAAATTCCCTTAGACTAGGTTGCTGTCAAAGTTGGCAAGATGAAAATTAGTGCTTTTGGGAATATTCAACCCTCTTGCACAGCTAGGTCTAGCTTCAATTAACGCCAACCAACGTTGTAGATTTTCATACTCTTCAATTGAAACACCAGCCCATCCATGTATACGTGCCCATGCCCAATTTGCAATGTCTGCAATGGAAAAGTCACCAGCAAGATATTCGTTTTCCTTTAGCTGAGTGTCAAGAACGCCTAGCAAGCGCTTTGTTTCATTCTGATATCGCTCTATTGCAGCTGGAATTTTTTCTGGAAAGTAGCGATGAAATACATTGGCTTGTCCTTGCATAGGTCCGAGGCCACCCATTTGGAACATTAACCATTGGAGTACTTTCGTTCGCGTTTTGGTGTCTGTAGGGAGAAGCTTTCCTGTTTTTTCAGCAAGGTAAATCATGATCGCACCTGATTCAAAAACAGCTAGGTTATTGTTTTCCTTATCAACAATGGCTGGTATTCGTCCGTTGGGGTTAATGTTTAGAAACGGCAAATCCTTTTGGACATTAGTTCCAATATCAATAGGGACAACGTTATAGTCCAATCCCATCTCCTCTAAAGTACAGGATGCTTTCCAACCATTTGGTGTCGTCCAAGTATATAAATCAATCACCGCGTTTCTCCCGATAAAGAATTAACTAACCAGAGTGTTGTTAATGCAACGTTCGAATCCAGCCTGAAATTCAACAATAATAGGCGATAGCCCCGACAACATTGATTTCACTTCGTCATTTGGATTCCCTAAAACGATCATGTCTATAGAAGTACAGGCGCCAACAAATCGTTCAGCGAATTGGCCAAAATTTGTTAGGTGCAGCTTAGCGGCAGCGGAATCACGGAAGCGCTCATATAGCCCACAAAACGTTTCGTTCTCGTTAAAGCACCATTCGTAAGCTAAAGTATCGGGCTCACCTTGAGCCGATAGAATCATCTCATCCATAACAGTTTTAAAACTAGAAAGGTTATCTGGCGCAATTTCTATTTTTAGCAACCAATGAACAGCTTTTGACATTTTAATTTCCTTACAAAGTTGTAGTTGGAGGGGATAAATCCGCCAAACGTTTGTGTAGTAATTTTGTATAACGAACTTGCAAGAATGCAGCCAACTTGTTAATTAATTGTTTTTCGTTTGTAGTCGGAACAAGGTCTGAAATATTGGTGTGTGCACTAGGGGTGACTCGGTCTTTTCGGCCACAGTATTGATACAAACGGTTAATAGCTGATGTTCCTGACGTTATATCGGCTCCCACAAGTATGAGAGCGTGTGCAAACAACACTACTGTTTTTTCTTTGTCCTTGCGCATTCCCCATCTTTGGGCTGTGCCTGCTATTTTTTTCCCTGCAACCCCAACATTGTATTTGCCATCACAAAAAGAACCCGGTACGAATAAACATTCGGGCTTAGCATTTAACGTGAGTAGGAACTCAGAAATAGGGTGGCATAGTTCATTGTAGGCCTCTTCAATACTTGGCTTATGCTTTGGTGGTACCGCGTAGGCGTATGAAATGTTAAGAATGCCTTCACCTTGAGGTGTTGCGTCTCCTCCCGTATTTCTAATAAAAACAGGCCAACCATCTTGATTAGATTTAGATGTTGCATCGTCAAACGCGTCAATCGCTTGCATACGTTTGGGGACAACAATAGATCGCTCTGCACACCAAAAGCTCAATGCAGCGTTAGTGTCACCCGAAACGACATTTTCAAGCATGGCCTTTTCGAGGTTTAAAGCCTCTTGCGTCCCTAGCTTAGGAACACAAGAGGACAGGCGATCTATGTGGCTCATAATGACTCTATTGATTTGCAAATATCTGTAAGAAAATCTGCAGCTGGAGCACCATCCACTGCCCGATGATCAAAGGTAAGGGAAAGTCCCATCATGGGCTTCCATAATACTCCGTCATCTTCACCTTTCACTGCTTTTTGTTCGACGCTACCAATGCCCAATAGCCCAATTTGAGGCGTATTCAGAACAGGCGTAAAATGATGCACTCGAGTTAACCCCAAGTTGCTCATAGTAAAGGTTCCTTTCGTCATTTCAGTAACAGTTAGTTTGTTAATTTTGGCTCGTGCCGAAAGATCTTGTCGCGCTTCCCTTAGCTCGGTTAGGCGTTTTTTATTAGCATCAAATACCGCTGGAGCTACTAAAAGATTTCCAGGTAAGGCCAAGGCCATACTTAAATGAACGTTTTCATGAAGATGAACTTCTTTTCCCTCGACAGTCCCATTCATATATGGATGATGCAATAGAGCACTGGCCACAATTTCCATTAACAGATCTTCAATAGATACTTTGAACCCTTCTGTTTTTAAACTGGCTTTATGACTGAGAAGTCCACTAACGTCTGCCTCAGCATGGTGAGTAAGCTGAGCAGACTCCTGCAAGCTCTTTTGCATTTTGTCGGCTATCATCCCCCTCACGCCGCGAAGAGGAACAACTGTTGTTGGAGATTCCATCATTATTCTATCGTCCCGATAACATCGCCTTTTTTCACGACTTCATCTGGCTCTTGAACTATCGAAAGTGTGCCATCGGCAGGTGAAAAAATTTCGTATTGAATTTTTTCAGCCATGACTTCCGCTACCAAATCTCCCTTGTTTACTGGGTTACCATCAGATGTTAACCACATTGTGATCACTGCTTCGATGTCTTCTTCCCATAAATCATTTGGGACAATAATGTTTGTAGCCATTTTTCATTTCCTCTTTAGGTTTAGTTGGGGCATTAATCGATTACAAGTATCGTGCCGTTTTTCATATCTGTCTTAAACGGCGTTTTGACTTTCTAACAATGCGTCGGCAGAACTAGCCCATTTCACCGCATTTGCAATTAGCTTGCGGTAGTTAGGATCTAAATATGCGTGAGGGCCGTGGCCCATTTGCAGATAGGCAATGGGAGAATTGGCGTAATGCTTGGTCCACCCAACTAGGTCACTACCTTTTGGATGATTGTGAAATGCTACTCCACCCATTCGGAACCGATCGGCAGTAAATTCAAAGTTGCTGCGCAATAGCGGTTTAACTTTGTGTTCTAATACGGGATATAGATAAGCTTCGTCTTGAATTGAAAATGTTGGCGCTATTCCACTAACGATTGGGTGCGTTGGGTCTTCAACTGTAATTTCTTGCTTGACGTGAAATCTGTAACCCGAACCTGGGTAATCTTTGTCTTCTAATTTACCGGGTAAAAAGTGGAATCTACCACCGATTATCTCAGCAAACTCTGGCCAAGTTGGCCAGCTCGCAATGGCATGATGTAGAAAAACCATCCCTTTACCACTTTCGAGCAATGCCAGAAAGTTTTCTTTAAACTTTTCACTTGGGTCTACATGTTCAAACGGAGGAATGTCTCTTTTAAACAGCACACCGGGCATGTCATAAAACACGATAGCATCGAAAGGAGCCGCGCCTTCTGGTGTAAGAAGGGCTTCAGCCGCCGGGTGTTCAACGTGAGTCCAGGTAATTTCTGTAAACTGATCTGGATACTGCAACTGGTCGATCATGTTAAAAAAGGATTCACGTTCGAACGGGTGGCCTTTGGTCACCAATAAAGCGTTAATGTTTTTCATAAATATTCCAAAGCCTAGCAGGCTAGCTCCACTTAATTGAACAGCCAATGCTAGGTAGTTGAGTTTCAGGACCTCTGCCAGTCTTTGCGATGAGTTGCATTGCTTCAACTAGCTCTCTTGTGCGATTAGAAGCATTGCTCATGCGAGCATTGTCTAGTCTGCCGCGATATTGAAGTTCACCAGCGGAATTGAACCCAAAGAAGTCTGGTGTGCAAACAGCGCCATATGCTTTACCAACAGACTGGTCTTCATCCACTAAATAAGGAAAAGTAAAATTGTGATGTTTAGCAAAATACGCCATATTTTTAGGGCTGTCAGAAGGTACGTATCTGTAGTCGTTAGACATAATAGCGACAAAGTTGACACCATCTCTTTGCAGAGTATTGGCATCAGTAACCAGTCTCTCTACGATGGCTTGTACGTATGGGCAGTGATTGCAAATAAATGCTACAACTAACCCGTTTTCGTCCATTAAACTGTCAAATGAAAAGTGCTTACCTTCGGGATCCGCCAGATTGAACGGGGCTGCTTTCCAGCCGATATCTGCACTTGGTGTATCGAGTAACATAGTCTTTCTCCAAAAACATTGATTTGTAATGTTCAACACATTGTTTGAAACGATTGGTTTAAACAATAATGTGTTTAAAACGATCAGTCAAGACTATTTTTAAACTTTTTGTGAATTAATTGATAAGGCGTTCCGCTTCTGACGCTATCGCTCGGAGACTTGGCTCGGAAAATACTCCTCTTCCAAGCACTCTAATTGCCACAATTAGCGACATTAATGCTTTAGCAGTCGTGGCCGGTTCAACAGTCGAAGGAATGTCACCTCTTGCTTGTGCTACTTCTATTCCTCGCTGGAAGAATGCTTCAAACTCGCCAAGCCCTTTAGTGACTATTTGCTTTACTTCTTCACCGTGTGACGGTAAATCCAAAGCAGTGTTAATAAGAAAGCAGCCTTTTTTCTGCTTATCGCTGCGCGTTTCTTCAATAATCGCTTCAAACAATCTTTTAAACGCTTCTCTAGGATTATTGAGCGCTTCCATTTCCGTCAAAATAGCACGTCGATTATTTTTGTCATATTTAGTTAGTGCTCTAACAAAGAGTTTGAGTTTTCCGCCAAACGCGTTATATAAACTACCTCGATTGATTCCGGTAGCTTCTGTAAGATCAGCAATTGAGGAGGATTCGTAGCCTTTCTCCCAAAACACTTGCATGGCACGATCTACAATAACCTCTTCATCAAATGACTTTTCCCAAGGCATATTCTTTCTCTATTTAAACTTAATTGATTAAAAGTTTAACAGTTTAGACCGATCATAACAAACATTGTTCGATGTTCACTCTAAATTCACATGATTATAGTTTATGCGGTTCAAATTTTAGTCACTTATTTGTTGCAAAAACATGATCGCTCAAAATGTAAACGATTGATAAGTCTGCAATCCCCGTTCTACCATCCAATAACAAGCGATTGCTAAACAAGGCGCACTCAGACCTATTCGAAGACCGACTGGACGCCGCAGCCAGTGCTTGTCAATCCAGTAAATTAATGGAGTAACTATTGCAACAATAAATATTTGTCCAAGCTCAATACCAAGGTTAAAGCTCAATACACTTAAAAGTTGGATATCCCCATTATTAAGCATGACTTCATTTAAAATAAAGGAAAACCCAAAACCATGTAGTAAGCCAATTGCAAATATCTTGAAATGTGACAAGCTTTTTTTCTTTCCTAGTATTACTGAAATGGCTGCATAGAATATAGTAGCTGCAATTGCTGTCTCTACAAAAGGAACAAACCATGCTCCAGAAGGCGAATAACCCACTACACCTATTATCAATGTAATTGAGTGGCCCAAAGTAAAGATAGTTGCAGTTTTGATGATATCGACCCAAGTCTTAGCAATAAGAATAAAAATTATAATGAACAGAATATGATCAAGACCTATTAAAATGTGTTTGATCCCGCTGCTAATTTGATTGCCAATTTGTTCCATTGTATTTGCTTTAATATCGTATGTGGCAGATAACACACCGTTAGTCGTGTGCTGAACTTTTTCATCTTCAACATAAAAAAGCGTTATGTTGACAAGCGGTTCGATTATTGGAAGGTGTGAGCCCATATCGCTGCGGATGTGAAGCGAATCTGTAAGCGATGAGTTAGGAATAATAAATTTCACATCTACAATGGCATCAAATACTTCCATACGAGAATTGTTAGGGGTTGCTCCTAAGCTGAGCATGGACTGTTTTAACAGCCCAGCAATAGGTTCACTATTTTTATTGTCACGGGTAGTTCCAAAAATCTCACGCGCCTTAGTATGTTTAGTATCATCATTTTTAAATACAAGTTGAGCTTTTTCTAAAGTATTGAACGACGCACGATCATTAAAGGAAGAAATCTTTAGCTCTTCAAAAATAGGAGCCAAAAGCTCATCGTCAATTCGAGACACAGTGAATAACGATACAATTTTGCTACCTAGTTTCGCTTTGTTTAGTTCTATATATTTTTCGTCAACGTAGTACTTCCAGTCTCCATTGTTTTGCTCAGTAGACAAATATTCGAATTCTTGTCCGGCATCAATACCTTGCCAAGATTCAGTTAGTAGTGCTAGTGCCAATGGCATTCTTGCGTAGACGACAATTCCCGAATTACCTTGAGAGATATGAGTTATTCGTACCAGTAAGTGCTCGAAGTGTGCGTAAGCGACACTACTGAGACTCAAAACGAATAGCGTTAGCCACAATAGCAGGTTATATCTAGCTTTCTTAAAAGCGCTGATAATCAGTTCGATTAGCATAAGTTACCTCAAGCTAGTATAGCTATGGAATTGATCTAGCTAGGGGAGGGCTGCTCCCCTAGTATATTTGTTCAGATTTTGTGAAATTAATCGCGAGGGTCCCACATACGACGTTCAGTTTGACGTTCGTATCCCTGTCCATTGGGGTACGAAACTAGTTCTAGTTGCTGTCCCCAAGGAGCAAGAAAATAAACCCATGTTAATCCTTCCATTCCTGTGTCAGTGAATGTTTTAGGCTCTCCTAGAATTTTAACGTTATGCTTTTTAAGATATTTAACAGCATCGTTCATGTCTTCAACATAAAAAGCGATGTGATTTCCTCCAAAATCGCTATTTTTTAGGTACTCCTTATTCTGATCAGGCGACGAGTATTCAAATATTTCAAAGTTTGTACCGTTGCCGCATCGCATGGTATAGGCCAATTTGATCACCGCTTTTTTGTTTACATCAAGATTGACTGTCATCCAGTCATCTTCAAAGGGGCCGAATGGACCTATTGAAAAAAAGGCTTCACAGCCAATCACTTCTTCATAAAAAGTAACGGCTTGCTCCAAATTAGGTACTGTAAAACCAATATGTTGAGGTCCCTTCATTCCCGGCATTGCAGCATTTGCCTTAATCACGATTGAGCTGAGTACTACCAGAACTAGCAGCTTGAGGTGTTTAATTCGCATCATTTGTTTCCTATCTTTAGTCAGATGTTCTTTTTTGAGCGAATTATTCAGGATTGGTTACCGAGTTGTCTAACGTCGCTCAAATCTTCGGTTCGCTTGCAATTCAACCAATGAAAAGTTGCATAGCACCACATATATCTGCAACTAGTGAGCCATTCTTTCCAATTTACAATTTACTCACACATATGCCGCACAGGGTCTAGCGCTTTTCATCGAATAGTTCTTATTGCGATTCATGATTTATGTTTGCTGCCCGCTTAACTTTATTACATATACCTAGCCCGAAATTAAGTTAATTCTTTGATTAACAAGTAATAAAATATCTGAAGTAGCTTTCGTTCTGGTTATGAATGAATCCCTAAAAATGCTTCAAATGTTGCATTTAGTGGTACAGGTGTTGCGTTGTTTCCTGTAATGCAAAAAATTAACATTTGCTTTTTATCAGTATGTGAATTGTTAATAAAAGGAAAAATAACGCTTTGATGGTATTTACATGATTTTTAAGAACGGGTGGCATGGTTCATGCTGTTTTGTATCTGTCTAGCGCATCTGAATCACTAGTTTTTTGAATGTACTGGATGGTGGGTTTCTCAATGTTTTTATATTTATTGTGCATGTATTTGAATCTTTTTTGATTTTGCTTGCAAGGAAGTAGTCAGAGCATTTTGAGGTTGGCCTGCATTGAAACAGTTAAAACGCTTAAAGGTACACAATGAATAACAAAGCTGATAACAAAGTCTCTCGTCGTGATTTTCTAAAGACTAGTGCTAAAACTACCGCTGCTACTGGTAGTATGGCTGTTGTCCCTGGGTTAATTTTTTCGGACGCAATGGCGGCAACCGACTCTCACTATGACAAAACTTTATTTCGAATCGCTCGTGATATTTATCCCCACGAAATACTAGAAGACAAATTTTATGCTCAACCTTTAGTAGCCATAAAAGAGTCTGATGGAGAGCTACTTAAACAAGGTGTGAAAGACCTTGATGAGTTAGCAATGACGCGAATTGGTAAAAAGTTCATCGACATTCCAGAGGAGTCTGAGCGAGCTAGATTGTTGCGTTCAATTGAAGAAACACCTTTTTTCTCAAAAATGAAGCTGACAATGATGTTAGGCATATATAACAATCCGGAAGTTTGGCCTTTTTTCGGTTACGAAGGCTCATCATGGGAAAAGGGCGGGTACTTAAATCGCGGATTCAATGATCTCAAATGGTTGTAAAAATACCGTACCAAATCAAATCTATATATTCTAAAGGATACTAAAATGGCTGCAAAATTTGATTTAAACGATAACAGTGTTGTCGTGATCATTGGTTCGGGAGCAGGAGGAGGAACGCTTGCAAATGAATTGGCGCAAAAAGGGATCAGTTCAGTTGTATTGGAAGCGGGTAAGAGATTCACTCTCGGCGATATTGAAAACGATGAATGGAAAATGTTTAGTAAAATTTCCTGGCTTGATAAACGTATTTCAGCAGGAGGCTGGCATCACGCTAAGAATCACAAGAATTTGCCTGCGTGGATAGTAAAAGGGGTAGGTGGTTCAACCATTCACTGGGCGGGAGTTGCGCTTCGATTAAAAGAGCACGAATTTAAAACCAGAACTCTGAATGGAGAGATAAAAGGGGCTAACGTGCTGGATTGGCCGATTTCATTGAGCGAACTCGCACCATACTATGATAAAGCTGAATTGAAAATGGGAGTCACAGGGAAAGTAACAGGAATGCCTCATTTGCCTTGGAATAATGGATTCAAAGTATTAGCTGAGGGGGCTAAACGCACTGGATATAAAGATATTGTAGCTGGCCCCATGGCGATTAACTCAACACCTCGAGATGGACGCCCAGCATGTCAGCAAATCGGATTCTGTATGCAAGGTTGCAAAATCGGCGCTAAGTGGTCGACCATGTACACCGAGATCCCTCGTGCAGAAGCGACTGGGAAGTGTGAGGTTCGTCCTGGTGCTATGGTGCTCAGAATTGAACACGATAAAAAAGGCAAAGCTACAGGCGTTGTATACGTAGATGAAAGTGGAAACACGCAGATTCAAAAAGCGCGAATCGTATGCGTCGCGGGAAATTCAATAGAATCGCCACGTTTATTGCTTAATTCCGAATCTAGTATGTTTAAAGATGGAATGGCAAATTCATCTGGTCAGGTGGGTAAAAATTACATGAGCCATAACACAGCAGGTGTATATGCGGTGATGCCTAAAGAAGTAAATATGCACCGCGGCACAAGTGTAGCCGGAATTGTGGGTGACGAGCGCCGCGATGATCCTACCCGTGGGTTTGTGGGAGGTTACACCATAGAGTTTTTATCATTGGGTCTTCCTTTTATGTCTGCATTTATGAAACCTGGAGCTAGTGGCTGGGGAAGGGATTTTGCTTCTACGATTGAAAAGTACAATCACATGTCCGGAGTTTGGATATGTGGTGAAGACTTGGCGATGGAGAAGAATCGTATTACCTTGCATCCAACAGAAAAAGACCAATATGGGCTCCCTGTTCCAGTTGTGACTAAAAGTGATCACAACAACGATGTCGTTATGCGTAACCATTCGTTCTCTACCATGGCTAAGATATACAAAGCTGTGGGCGCAGATGAGATGGTTAACCTGCCACCGTACCCTGCTAGTCATAACATGGGAACAAACCGTATGAGCGAAAAGGCAAAAGATGGGGTAGTTAATAAGTGGGGGCAGTCTCATGACATAGACAATTTATTTGTTTCCGATGGCAGTCAATTCACTTCAAGTGGTTCGCCAAATCCTACGTTAACGATTGTAGCTCTTGCTATAAGACAAGCAGACTACATTGCTGATCAGATGAAAAGAAGGGATATTTAATTTTCAAATTTGATTCCTCAACCTGCCAATGTATTAATTCATAAGCAATATATAGAGCAGGGTTCTCTTGCGGCGAATAATTACTTTCTAGTTTTATTCGCCGATTTTTTTTCGACCACATTAGTTGAAGATTCATTTTGATCGAGAAAGGAAACAAGAGATGCATTGTGAATTTCACGTTTTATTTCTTCTGTGCCAAATTCGACGGCGACCTGCTGTTTAATGCCGACAAAAGTATTCTTCGTCTTTCTAATCCATTTCAATGTCGACCTAACAGCAGCGGGTAATTGTTCAGGACTAATCACTACAGTGGCAACGATAGAAACCAATATGATTTCGAAAAAGCCTATGTCAAACATTTTATTGCTCCAAAAGTAGATACTCAAATGTCTCATATTTATGCAAAATTCGATCCTGAATTGACATTGTCATTAAAATTTTCCCAGTAAAGGTCAACAGGCACTAGTTATCTGGGATCTTATCTAATCAATGAATCCGAACATACATGCCGGAATGCAGCACATTGATACACCTGTTGCATTTTTTGAAATCTATTAGAAGTGAGGCTTCTTCAATTCAGTTCCTTACCCTACGAAAGTTTAATATTTTACTTATTATTCATATGGATAGAGTTTATTTTGATAATTTTTAAAAAGTTTGGCGTGTTGCTTGCAATTTTGACGCTAGGCACCTCTTTTTTCATTTTAGAAAGCAGAGGTCGAATAGCTGAGCATTAGATCACAATATATTTGTTCAGTTGCAAATTTTGACTTGTTGCAATCGATAAAAAACAGATTGCATTTAGCAATGTAAACGCATTATTCGGAGAATAAAAATGAAACCATCGCTTGCGCAAAAATTATGGATGTATGAGCACATGCTTGTTAGCCGGTATTTTGAAGAGACGATTGAAAAAATATATCTAGAGGGAAAATCTCCGGTTTTTAACATGGCGAAAGGCCCGATACCAGGAGAGATGCATTTATCTAATGGCCAGGAGCCTTGCGCTGTAGGCGTATGTGCTCACCTACATGACTACGACATTATTACAGCTACCCATCGACCACATCACCAGGCTATTGCTAAAGGCGTTGATTTAAAGAAGATGACAGCTGAAATTTTTGGCAAAAAAACAGGCCTCAGCGGTGGTAGAGGAGGGCACATGCATTTGTTTGATGCTGATGTGAACTTCGCGTGCTCAGGAATTATTGGACAAGGAATGGGACCCGCTGTAGGAGGGGCACTGTCACGAAAGCTGCAAAACAAACCCGGCGTTGCAATTTCTTATATTGGTGAAGGCGCAGCTAACCAAGGGGCCTTTCATGAAGCGCTAAACTTAGCCTCGGTATGGAAATTACCGGTGGTGTTTATCGTAGAAGATAATGCCTGGGGAATATCAGTCGCAAAAGAAACAGCCACATCGGTACAGCACAATGCAGTTAGAGCGCAAGGTTATGGTATGCCAGGCGTATTCGTTCCAGGCAATGATCCAGTTGCAATTTTTGAAGCAGCTGGTGAAGCAATTGAGCGTGCACGAAATGGTGAGGGACCAACGCTACTTGATTTGGAAACCTACCGTTTGGCAGGTCACTTCATGGGAGATGGAGAAGATTATCGACCTAAAGGTGAAAAAGAAGGCTTACTGAAAAAAGATCCCATTTTAGTGTTTGAGAAAGAGCTTTTAGATAGTGAAGAGCTGACACCTGATCAAAATGAAAAAATTAAAAGCAAAGCGCGCACGCGTGTAGATGAAGCCGTGGAATTTGCTAGAAATAGTGAATATGCACCTGCTGAAGAAGCTATGGATTTTGTTTTTGTTTAGTGCACCGTTCCGTCAAAAAAAACGAGCGTTTCATGTATAGATTTGGAGAATAAAAATGGCGATTAAAGAAAGAAAGCTGACTATTGCACGTGCAATGGCAGAAGGAATAGCACAAGAAATGCGCACTGACGAAAGTGTGTTTGTCATGGGCGAAGATGTTGGACCTCTTGGCGGAGTATTTGGTAATACCCGCGGGCTTTTTGACGAATTCGGGGCTGAGAGGGTAAGAGATACGCCTATTTCCGAAACTGCGTTTATGGGGGCTGCAGTTGGCGCTGCATCCGATGGGATGAGGCCAGTTGTGGAGCTGATGTTTGTTGACTTCTTTGGCGTCTGCTTTGATGCAATTTACAACAACATGGCTAAGAATGCCTATTTTTCGGGCGGAAATGTCAAGGTTCCAGTTGTACTAATGACGTCTACCGGCGGTGGTTATAGCGATGGTGGGCAACATTCACAATGTGTTTACGGCACATTCGCTCACTTACCTGGAATGAAAGTGGTGGTCCCTAGTAATGCATACGATGCGAAAGGTATGATGATTGCTGCTATACGAGACGATAACCCAGTCATTTTTATGTATCACAAAGCGCTTCAAGGGATGGGGTGGCTTGGTACTGAGCCCGGCGCCAATGTGCACGTTCCTGAAGAACAGTATGTTTTAGAGTTTGGTAAAGCAAAAACAGTTCGTGAAGGGAACGATGTGACAATTGTAAGTCTAGGTGTTGGTGTTCATCATGGGCTAAAAGCCGCTCAACAACTTGAAGACAAAGGTATCAGTGCCGAAGTCGTAGATTTAAGAACACTGGTTCCACTACACCGTGACCATGTTTTCAACTCCGTTAAAAAGACAGGGCGCCTTGTCGTCGTTGATGAAGATTATCACAGCTACGGAGTATCCGGAGAAATCATAGCCTCAGTCGTGGAACGCGATGTTTCAATTTTAAAGGCAGCTCCTCAACGGGTTGCTTATCCGGATATCCCAATTCCGTTCTCACCGATCATGGAACAGTGGGCGTTACCCAATCCAGAAAAAATTGTAGAGGTATGTTTGAAGTTTAACATATAGGAGATATCAATATGTCAATGAAGGTTTCTATTCCATTGGAGTTGTGGGATGGCGACAGCGATGCGGTAATTACAACTTGGCTAGTTCAAGATGGATCGCAGGTTGAATATAAGCAGCTGGTTGCTGAAATCATGATGGAAAAAATTCAACATGAGATCCACAGCCCCGGTAACGGAAGAATTGCCATTTTGAGACACGTTGACGAAATTGTGGGCAAAGGAGATTGCATTGCGCATTTAAGTTAGCGGATGAAACAATGTTATTTCGCTGATAAAAGATCGCTAATACAGAAAATATCCTACGGCCAATATTTGGCAGTAGGATGCGTATTTGTACTGACATATCATCAGTGAGGTGAATCATGCAACATCAACTAATTTCCGGACAATTGGATACCCATAAGGGTAGCAGTAACGTCATACCTAAATTTTCTGCTGAAGACGGTATTCTGCGTGAATTTTCTCTATTAGATAGTGTACTAGAAAATAGACGTACCGCAGGGTTTTGCTTGTGGCAAAGTCACAGTGCAATTGTCTCTCCACGTTGGTCGCAAAAATCAACAGAAGCCATTACATTTTCTGAACAAAAAGCACTCGATACAAATGTTTCTGTAGTGTTCTGCGATAACAGGCTGCTTTCCTTTTATCAAGCCGAAGGTATTGTGAACATCACGTTAGCTTATACACTGCCGCACTCTTGGCAAGAAAGTGACCGATTAATTAGTATATATCAAACCGTTGGAATGCCGCTTATTAATACCTTTAGGGCTTTTGGTATTGGTAACGTCGTATTAATCCCACCAAGTAAATCTAAACCCGAGCTTTCACAATGCATATTGGTCAATGGATGTCCATTTGGGACATTTACAATAAAATATCATGAGAGCATCAGTGGGCAGATAGTTGTTACCCTCCATGGCGCATTTTTACTCAATCCGACTTTACAAGATAGGTCTCTTTTTGTGTCGTTGTTAGATAGTCAACTGGCTACCGAATCAAACGAGTACGTGTGTGTTCGAGAGCAATTTGATACAGAGGGAAAGATGAATTTAGACGCACAATTTATAGAGAACTTGCAGTGTAATTTAGAAATCGCAATGTGCGGATTAGTTGCAGCTAACTCTAAATGTGCGGCAATTTCAGATCAGTACGCTAAATATCTCATACATAAAACAGAATAAGGCTCAATATGAACTCTCAACCCCAAAAAAGCCAATTTGTTACTGAAAATGAATGGGAGACTTTATCTGTCACTTAAAACAGCAATTAAACTCGATATTGCTTCTCAAGTCACTGATTCTCCAAGACACGTCAAGCAAATTGCTTCGGGTGTGCATGAAGACGAAGAGATCGTGTGCGAAATACTAAGAACGCTTGTTTCATTCGATATTTTTGAGGAAACAAGCGAAAAGTTTTTTTCAACCTCTAAAATGAAAGAAATTGATAACGTTAAAGGTTTTGATGTTAACTACGCCCATAGATTTGTATTGCTTTCTTCGATCAACAATCTATTTCAGTTCAGTAAATTAAACACGATATCTGATTTTACAAATTCAGGACAGTCGAATCCGCTTGGTCGTGATTAATACACGTAAAAAAAGCGATAAGCTCTTCATATACAATCTGTTGGCTTGGGAGTTTTTAACATTACTGTTATAATTCAAGGTAGCTAAAGTGTTTTTCTACTGATGATATTTCTAAGTTATTCCTCTGACTAATTGGAAAGAGATGATGGTTTTAATTCGAAGCTTTTAGTAGTTGAGCGAAAAGTATTTTAGATAGCACTGTAGAAAACTTTGCTATGGGATAAAAATGAGTAAACCAGGCGCATTTGAAGTACACAAAAGTCGAGTTGTAGCCACAGCAAAAGAATTTAATTCCACTAGCTTGGGAACGATTAATGAAGATAATACTATTGCGGAGTCTTGGAAGCGTTGTCTTGATGTCCACAAGCTTGATCCTGCGCATCCTGCACCTGCACATATTTTGCCTGCTCACGAAATACTAGAACACAAAGATCAGATTGATAGCTTTCTGCACGTAGCCAGGATAGGTATGGAAGGGCTATATAAACATGTATCCAGCCTCAACTACGTTTTATTACTAACTGACTCAGAAGGTATTACAGTAGATTATATCGGCGATACATGTTTCGATGGAGAATTGAAAGATGCAGGTTTGTATTTAGGTGCCGATTGGAGTGAGGAACGTTCAGGCACAAATGGCGTAGGCACCTGTTTGAGAACTCAGCAGTCTATAATTTGTCATAGAACTGATCATTTTCATGCAAGAGATATTGAATTAACCTGCTCAGCAGCTCCCGTATTTGATCCTATTGGTGATATGTTGGCCGTATTGGACATTTCAGCACTCCGATCCCCGATTCCAAAAGATAGTCAGCTCTTAGCCAGCCAACTTGTGAACATGTATGCACGAAAAATCGAAAGTGCCAATTTTGTCCGCCATTTTTCAAATAGTTGGATACTGAGATTCACCAATACGCCAGAGTTTGTCGATGTTGCAACAGATAATCTGTTGGCCATTGATGGTGACGGAAAAATACTTGGCGCAACGCAAGCTGCAGCTTCGAATTTGAAGCAAGGGGCTACAGTGAAAGATATCGTAGGAAAGTCAGCAGTTGAGTTCTTCGAGTGCTCTTTAGAGCAGCTAATGATTATAGCTAGAAATGGGGAACATTCGGCTAAAAAGATGTTAATTACACGAGAAAAGCATGAGCTTTTTTATGCCGGATTGATAGAGCCCAAAGGCACATTGCCGATGGAAGTGAAAGCGACGAACCCTGAAAAGAACTTTAAACCATTAGAAAATTTGAGCAACAACGATCCTTTAATGGATAGAGCAATTGGCAGGGCAAAACGCCTTATTGATAAAAACGTTAATATCATTATTGGCGGAGAAACAGGAACAGGCAAAGAGGTAATGGCCAAAGCGCTACATGATAGTAGTGAACGTGCATCAAACCCATTTATAGCCGTAAATTGTGCAGCAATCCCGGAATCACTAATTGAAAGTGAATTATTTGGTTATAAAGCAGGTTCATTTACAGGGGCAAATAATAAAGGCCAGAAAGGGCTAATTATGCAATCAAGTGGAGGTACGCTATTCTTAGATGAAATTGGTGATATGCCGCTATTGCTTCAGTCCCGTTTGTTACGCGTTCTTGCTGAAAAAGAAGTATTGGCAGTAGGCTCGAACAAACCTGAAAATGTAGATCTGCATGTAATATCGGCCAGTCACAGGGACCTTAGAGTTCTTATTGCAGAAGGCACTTTTCGCGAAGATCTATATTATCGCCTCAATGGCGCTATTCTAAGCCTACCAGCATTGCGAGATCGCAGGGACAAAGGGTTCATTACTATGAATCTTGTTGCTCAAGAAGCACGCGAACGCAGTATGTCGGTAAAAATGTCAAATGAAGCTATGAAAGTTATTTTGGGATATGATTGGCCAGGAAACGTCAGGCAACTTCGAAATGCTCTACAATTTGCGCTGGCTGTTTGTGAAGATAATATGATCAAACCTGAAGACTTACCCGATGAAATATTTGAAGAGAGTAGTCAAACTAGCAATATAACAGATGCTTCTTTAAAAAAAATGATCACCACCTCAAGTCATATACATAGCGAAGAAATCGAGCACTATCCCGCAAAAATCCGCAAATTGGTGGAGCTTTTGAGAGAGAATCAATGGAATATTACTGCAGTTTCAGACAAACTTGGTGTATCTCGTTCTACAATTTATAGGAGGATGGAGCGATATGGAATAGTTCCGCCCAACCTAATGTAATTTATCGTACTAAAATTGTATTGACTATGGATTTTTCTCCCAGTTGGGGTGACAGACATTTCATTTTTAATGGAAAATATTTAGTAAGAGAGTCTTATTTTTACAATCACTACCTTCCTACACTACTAGTCCAAATTAGTTAAATATTTTTAGATATCAGCACGCACTCAGCAATTTTCTTTATATATTCAAATTTCAGCTTCGATGTATTTATATTGGCATTGTTAATGCTTCCTCTACCGTGTTAACAATTTATTAACTGGATGTTTTACATAGTTTCAATATTTAACGTTGAAATATGAATCAATTTCAGGAAGGCGGTTTCTTACTTCTATTGAAGAGATAACGATATGACAATTAAATTAAAGCTTACAACGGTAACATTAGTAACCATATTTTCGATGATCTTATTGAGTGTCCTCGCATTAAATAAAACTAACGATTTTTTGATATACCTTTTGAAGTCAGAACTCAAAGTACTAACAGAAACGACCATAGGTGTAGCTAAATCCTTAGAGTCGGACGTACAGTCAGGGAAGTTGACAAGGAGTGATGCTAAGGAGAAATTTGCTGAAATCGTAAATCATCTTCGCTATTACGAAGGG
Organism: uncultured Pseudoalteromonadaceae bacterium; assembly: GCA_964640795.1. Classification (GTDB taxonomy): domain Bacteria; phylum Pseudomonadota; class Gammaproteobacteria; order Enterobacterales; family Alteromonadaceae; genus M269. Next base: position 35,226 of record CAZXIN010000016.1, read on the forward strand.
GAAGAGTTTTTCTACGCTTTTGATTTTGAAGGTAACACGCTCGCATTGGGAGCAGATCCATCTCTTGTGGGAACAAGTATGATGGGGTTGCAGGACCCCGATACTGGAGCGTATATAATTAAAGAGATGCTAGAAACTGTAAAGCAAACAGGCCAAGTTTATCATGAACATAGTTATCCTAAAGCAGGTAAAACTGTGCCCGAGCCCAAGGTTGCTTTTGCAATGTACTTTGAACCTTGGGACGTCATGATCGGTTCAGGTCTCTATTTCGATAGAGTAAATGTGTTGTCCTCTGAATTTCTTCGCAGTATCTCTATGACAGTTGTTTTTCTTGTCGTGCCTATATCCATTTTGTTGTTTTTTATAGCAAAAAGTATCCTCTCTCGTCTCAATGGGTTCAAAGAGGCTATGGATGATGTTGCTAGTGGCGATGCAGATTTGACAGCCAGACTCGATGACAATTGCAAAGATGAATTTGCGCAGGTAGCGCATTCCTTCAATCATTTTATCTCTGAGATTAAAAGCATAGTTATCGCGGCAAAAGAATCCTGTGATTCTTTATGTAACATTTCCAGTGAAATGTCTTCCTGCGTAGAAGTTGCAACAAATACTATTCACCAGCAAAGACAGGAAACAGAAATGGTATCTACGGCTATCACTGAAATGACTTCCTCAGTCAATGAAGTAGCTAACAACGCCAGTGTTACTAATATCAGGACAGAAAAAACGTCCAATGCCGCAGAAGAAGGTAAGACTGTAGCACAGGACAACTGTTCTAGCGTTGCTGCATTGGGTGATGATATGAAGAAGACATTAAGTCGACTTAATGAATTAAAAGAAAGTAGTGGCAACATTGGGTCAATTCTTGAAGTGATAAAATCTATTGCTGAGCAAACCAATCTACTCGCTCTCAATGCTGCTATAGAAGCGGCTAGAGCTGGAGAGTCTGGTCGAGGATTTGCTGTCGTAGCCGACGAGGTTAGAAGTTTAGCACATAGAACTCAAGAGTCTACGAATGAAATTGAAGGCATTATTGAATCATTACAATACGCATCTGGTAACGCATATGAGTCTATGCAGAGTAGCAGCTTGATGGTTGAACAGGTGATTCAATTGTCGAAAAGCTCCGAAATTGTATTAGACGAAATTCAATCTAATACTAGCGAGATAAGAGATATGAACGCGCAAGTAGCGACAGCTACAGAACAACAGTCGTTGGTCGCCAGTGAAATCTCACGCAATATGACTTCCATTTATGACAAGAGTCGAGAAGTATCTGAACTTGCCACGGATGTTCTAAGCAACAGTAAGCGTGTTAACACGATGAGTTTGGAGCTAATGTCGTCGTTTACAAAGTTTAAAGGCATTTAGTAGCAGGCTAAGGTGTATAGCTTCCAATGTTGATGTATTAAAAACATATGGAAAGTGCGGCGAAAGTTAGTCTTTTTTCCACACTATTTTAAACGATATTATTTTTGCAACATGTGTTGCATATGTTTCAACTTAATATTAAAAACGGTAATTAGTCATTCGCTTTATTATTTAAGAGTCGGCAAAACTACTAGGTTGAAGCAATTGACTTTTAAGGCATACGAATCAATAGTCCGGGCCTAATCTAATTAAAGCTGCATAGGTTGAAACAATTTGCGTCAATAAACTAAGAGTAGATATTGCTTTAATAATTGTAAATGGCGTTGTTGATCAAATAGACTGCTAAACGCCATTTTTCCTATAAGCTGTCGCCAATTATTGAATTACCTGACGAACAGGCATACCTAGAGTTCAGAGCTAAAAGCTCAAGCTTCAAACGTTGCCGTTGGCTCTAGAAAAATCGTTTCACTCGCTTAGGAACAAGACTCTTTGATGGGGCTTTGTTGATCAAATCAAAAAGCAGCGAATATATCTCTTGCATGGTTTGATTATCAATCAATCGAAACCGTTTTAGGCATACCTATCCTACTTAATTTGTTCAAGGCCCTGACCGCCACCATAGCCTCTGTCACTTGAGAGTTAAAATGTCTGAAACTCAACTGACCGCCAAACAGTGATTTGAAGCGATGCATCGCTGTTTCAGAGAGGGAGCGTTGGTGATAATCCGTGTTCTGTTTCCAGTGTTGATTGGAGCCGTTTAATCGTTGGGACATCACTGCGTTATTTCTCGGATGCCGGTTACCCCAAAACGCTGCACCTTGTCTGGGAGGAATTAATGCGTTATCTGCTTTGTAATAGATAGCCTCATATCATACCCGAGAGTCATAGGCGTCATCGGCACAAACCGTCTCAATCTTTCGACGGGTTTGCTTAAGCAAGTGGAATCTATAGCAAGATGCTTGATAGGGCCTTTTTCAGGAAATTTGATACCCACATCCAATTCTCTGGCTCGCTTGCTGATACAGCTGTAGTTAGGACTTCTTAAGTCGAGTTTCATCATTCTGAAAATAGAGTCGAGAAAGCCCTGTAATCCTCTCAATGGAAGGTGGAATATCTTCTTCACCATTAAGGCTGTCGTGATAGAGAAGTTGCTATAGGTATACCTTCTTCCGCGACCACCATGGTGCTCAGAGCAATGCCACAGGTCGATAACCTCTTCATCAATCCAGAAGGTTAGTGAACCACGATTGATAAGGGCTTTATTGTATTGTGTCCAGTTTGTGGTTTTGTAACGTGTCTGACTCATGTTCTGGGAAGAGAAGTGGGTTTCAAGATCTGATCACACGAACATGGGAAAGTTCAAACTGATTTAGGAAACAAAGCCCTTTGACGGTCGATACTAGGTACAATTTTGAGGTAATTCAATACTGAACATGACAATTTGACCGACCTGAATGCCAATTAGTTTTCTCGTTTGGTCAAATTTTATAAAATGCTAAATGAGATTCGGCCAATTTGATTCAAGATAGTGAAAAGCATTCAATGGTCGCCTAATTTAATTGTGATGTATCTAAGTTCTGAGCAGCGATCTAAACTTTCCAAAGGGAACTTGATTATTTTTTGCTATAAAAAGTTAGTCTCATGCCAAGCGTGCTATTTGATCATTGAGACCTTGACGACCTGCAAAGCTCACAAACCATCCATCGAATTCTTCTATAGGCATAGGCTTGCTTAAATAAAATCCTTGTGCGTTTGTGCACCCAATTTTCGTGAGGTAGTTGAGTGACGCTTTGTCCTCTACTCCTTCAGCTACCGTTTTTAGTCCTAAATTCTGCGCCAGGGATACTAGTGTATTCACTATTATTTTGTCATCATCATTTGACGCCAATTCAAGAACGAATGCCTTGTCTATTTTCAATTCATTTACAGGCATTTTTTTCAGCTGCGCCATTGAGGAAAACCCAGTACCGAAGTCATCTATAGAAATTGCAATACCCATAGCTCGAAGTTTATACAACGCTCTAGTAGCGCTTTCAGTATCGCCCATTAAGGCACTTTCTGTTACTTCAAGCGTCAACATGTTTGGGTTTGCGCCAAACTCAGAGAGTAAATGTCCCACACTTGATGGAAGTTCCATATCCACTAGATCTACCGCTGAAATATTTACTGCAATAGAAATTGAATCTCCTTGTGCAGCCCATTTTTTCTGCTGTTCAAGAGCCGTTCTCAATACCCAATGTGTGACATATCTAATTGCACCTGTTTGTTCAGCTAACCCAATAAACTCGTCTGGCGGCACGAATCCATGAATTGGATGAATCCATCTTACAAGACATTCAACACTATCTACTTCATTAGACTCAATAGAAAGCTTTGGCTGGTAGTATAGTTTAAGTTGACAATCCGCTATTGCTTCTTTTAATTCAGACATAAGATTAAGTCGTTGTACTGAATACTTATTCAATTCCGGTTTATACGTCGCGCAGGCCTGATGGTGACCTTTAACACTGTGAAGTGCTATATCCGCACATTGAATAAGTCCTTGTTGCGTGGTCGCATCGTCTGGATACACAGCAACACCAATACTTACATCCACATCTAACACTAAGCCGCCAATAGAAAAGGGCTGCTCAAAAAGTTCAGCAATACTGGTTGCAATTAAATTCGTTTGCGACGCTTTTATTTTTTCAAATATCAATCCAAATTCATCGCCGCCAAGACGGGCTTGCATAGTTGTATTAGTTGTACAAGATTTAAAACGCTCGGCAATATTTCGTAGCAATACGTCTCCAGTCTCGTGACCTACTGTGTCGTTAATTTCTTTAAAACGGTCAACATTTAAAATTGCAATAACTACATTGTCATCCTTACAATTATTTAGACTGTTAGAAAGCTGAATATTAAATTGGTTTCGATTGGGCAAATACGTAAGGTCATCGAAATACGCTAGATCATTGATTTTTTGTTCACGTTGTTTGATACCTAATTGCATTTCATTGATCGCAGCTGATAATTCGTTAACCTCCCTAGTGCTGCACTTTGGAAACTCATTGGCAGTTTGACCACTGCTTATTTTATTTGCGACTTTTACAAGGAAATTTAAAGGCGAGGTTATCGTTCTTGAAAGTACCATAGCAACAAGCAATGCGGACAAGGCGGATATGAGGAGAACTCCGATTAATTCGAGAAGAAGGTTTTCGTATGAGAGGTATGCAAGCTCTTCTGGTGTAGCAACAAGGACATATAAATCAGACTTTTTGTTTACTCTCAAAACGCTGTATACATATTTTTTGAATTTTGTATCAAACTTGTTCAATACACCTTCTTTAATTGGAGGGTGAAGTAAATGACTCCCTAATTCATTTTGTTTAAAAGTAGATTCGATGACTGAGTTGACTTCGCCAAATTTTAATAAGCTAATTTGTACGTTGCTTTTAATGTTATCAAGATTTTCGAGAAGTCTATGAGCGTGGAAGCCCATTGCAATCCATCCATTTACGCGTCCTGAATCTTGAACAAAATGAACAGGGACCCACTTAATTAGATAAAATTTATTGTTGATTTTTTCCCATGAGATACCTGATTGGGTAACATTGCCAAATGAAAAAGTTTCAGGAATTATCAGGGAACTAACTATAAGCCGCTTGTTTTCGTCCAGTGTAATGTAGATATCCGTATCTAATCGATTGCGGTAGTTTTGCATAGCAACGTTTAACGAATCTGAATCTATATCGGCTGTAGCGATGAGTTTTTTAATACTATAGTTCTTTGAGATGTCTCCTAAAACATTGTCTAAAAATGTCACTTGGTTGCTAAGTTTTTCTCTAAAGACACCAGTAATCGTATGAGCATGGCTTATTAGTTGAATATTCGAATGCTCGTATGTTGCAGATTTTACTACTGCGAGTGTAACTATTACGACTACTGACAACACAAAGAAAAGCAGTAACAATATTCTGTTTTGAAAAGTGTTTATAGATCTAATTGCCATACTGCTCATTTTAGTATCACCCATCTTTTAAAAGTGAATATGTATCTCAGTAAAAACTTGAATCAAGCCTCAATGTTTTATGAATTTATCTTTCTCCGAATTAATCCCTAATTTTACAGCTCTAATTCAGCTCACTAAAAATCACTGCAAGTAAAATACCAATTAGTAAGGTGTCTACTGATTTCTAATTAATGTTTATACCAATTGATATAATCTAATCATTGTTTCTTGTTGGGGACGCATACTTAAAGAAATTGTGTTATCCGTCTGTAATATATAGAAAATAGCAAGACAAATGACATGAGAAGATTAACCACAATTAACTTAATCGTTATTCGTTGATGACAGTTTTAGAAGTGATTAGAGTTACTAATGGACACCCTTAAAACTCAAATTTAAGTATGTAAACTGAGGTAGAATCTATACAGGTGTTGCAAATGCGACAAATGTTTCTTTTTGGAGAAATTTCATTACCTCTGTTTAGCATGATCTTATTCAAATACACGTACTAAGTTATTCGAAGAGACTAAGCCCTTTCGATTGAAAGGGCTTTGAAATAAGCTAAAGAGTGATTAGCTTTTATCCTTTAAGCTTGGGCACTTGGGCGAGAAGATACTTTAGCACGCCACTTAGCTAAATTAGTTAGTGTTTCTGGCACAGCTACCCCGACATACTCTGCAAAATCGATAGCACACATTGCAGTAATATCAGCGGCTGTAAAACTATCACCTGCTACATACTCAGAAGCAGAGAGCTGCGCATCTAAACGATTATAGAATGCATTGAGCCGAGCGGTTCCACGAGCAGCTAGTTCGTTGATTTGAGGTGTATCTTTAGTACCCGGTAATGACCGGTTTTCAAAAATAGGATGTGAATTTCGCAGCACATCAGCAGCGTGTGCAAAGGCATCACCTTCTACCTGACGAACCCAAGATTCTACTATGGCCCTTTCTTTTGGTGATGTTCCATACAGTACTGGATGAGGTTGCGTCTCTTCAAAATAGCGACAAATTGCACTCGTTTCATCTACAATAGAGCCGTCATCAAGCTGCAGTGTTGGCATCATACCTCGAGGGTTTATAGCTAAAAATTCGGGCGAAAGGTTTTCACCTCCCATAATGTCAATTTCTACTTTTTCAATTTCAATACCTTTTTCAGCAAGAAATACACGCACGCGTCTTGGGTTTGGTGCACCGGTCATGTCATAAAGTTTCATAAATATCTCCAATCGATTAATTATTTGTTAAAATAAAGATTTAGTTGATTCGCTATTTACCAACGATAGTGGCAGTTGCTGCTGCGGCTTCTTGTAAATCTTCATCAGGCTGGTCGTAATTGGTTGTGTGCGGGATAGCGACTCCTTTAGCACACCCTGGACGAGCTTCAACTTGGTCGAGCCAGCGCTTCAGGTGGGGGAGGTCATCAATATTGATACCTGCCCAGTTGTGTATGCGAGCCCAGCTCCAGTTGGCGATGTCAGCTATTGAGAAATCACCGGCAAGAAACTCGTTATCTTCTAAACGTTTATCAAGTACACTGTATAAGCGCTTAGTTTCGTTCTGATATCGGTCTATCGCTGCAGGTATTTTTTCCGGAAAATACCTATGAAATACATGTGCCTGACCCTGCATTGGTCCAAGGCCACCCATTTGAAACATTAACCACTGAATAACCTGTGAACGCCCTTTTGAATCAGACGGAATTAGTTTCCCCGTCTTTTCGGCTAGATAAAGCATGATTGCCCCAGATTCAAAAACTGAAAATCCACCCGCACTATGGTCAATGATTGCTGGGATACGACCATTTGGATTTATTGCTATATATTCAGGATTCTTCTGAATACCTGTCGTTATATCAATTGGTTTAAGTGTATAAGTCAATTGAAGCTCTTCAAGCGTGGATGATGCTTTCCAGCCGTTAGGTGTTGCCCATGTATAAAGGTCAAAGTCGGTCATGGTTATCTCCAAATAATTTAGTTTAAACTGACTGGTATAAACATTAGATTGTTTGTAACGAATAGTCAATACAAATTTATTCATGTAATGATCCGGTATGAAGTGAGTACCGTGAAAAATAACTAATACCTATATATAATGGTGTCTTGATGGCTTAAAATTGTTCTTCGTTGTTCCTGTAAGTTTGTACCGAAGATTTTGTTGTTAAGCTAAGTTTAGTGCTGAGCAAAGGAATGTATTTGAAAAATTGGTAATGCATTTTATTCAGTACAACCCTTGAATCTATGTTAACTACTATGACATCACTCGGGGTGAGAGCCCCGCGTCAAATCTGTTGAAAAGGGCTAGATGAAGATAGTAACTCTAACGTCAGGTGAACAATTTACAACGAAAACGTACATTATCGCGACCGGTATACGTTGGCGTGAGTTGGGTGTTTCTGGTGAAAAGAAAATATGGGTAACGATGTTGCGTATTGGCCACACTGCGATGGTCCGTTTTTCAAAGGTAAGGATGTGGCAATTTTTACATGGTGCTTTTCTTCAAATAGGTCTAATTCCAAATAGCCAATTTGTCAAAGGTTTGGGCGACATAGACCATATGGTGAAATCATCATTGATGAAAAGTGGAATACTTCTGAGGAAGGTGTTTTTGTTGCTGGCGATGTAGCAACTGTCCCTTACAAGCAAATCGTTGTAAGTATGGGGGAGGGCTCTAATTCAGCACTAACCGCTTTCGAATATTTGTTAACTCATCAAAGTGAAAACGAAGTAATCGAGTCAGGCGTGGAACAACAAAAAACTGTCGCGGCGTAACCTCAAAAATGCATGGTTCAAGTATAGTTAGTTGCCATGCTTTTTTAGTAAAAGGTTTGGTGCCTTGCAATTGCCGAGACCGGTATCAATTGGACTCATTTCTTCATATTCAAAAAGAGGTATTAGGATACTTATTTATGCTAAATCACTAAAGAGAATGTGAGGGTACTCCATTTCCCAGCCTTTAAAGATAAAGTCTACAGGCACATTTGCAAACGAGCCATGATCTTTAATATATTCCATGTTTGATGAACGGCCGTTACCAAATGAGTGAAATATCGAATCATTTTCACCATCAAATTCTAAAGGGGGCACTCCAAATCTGTCGCACATTTCTTTATTAAATACAGGGGTACATTTTACCCATTTATTTTCTATTTTTATCTCCGCATATCCATGCATGACAAATAGATCAGACTTCAAAAAGTCGAGTAATTTCTTGCTAGCAAGATGATTTCTAACGTTAGCTAAACCGAGGCGAGCAGGAATACCAATTGCTCTACATGCTGCGACCATTAAAGTGGACTTTGGAATGCAGTAGGCGTCGTTGTTGGTCGCTGCGTAGCTTGCTTTTAACGCCCTTTTGCCATCGACAAAAGTATACGGATTGTAGCGAATCCCGTCACGTATTGCGTAATACAATTCGATCGAGCGTTTTTTGTCTGAGCCTGGTTTAATATTCTTTATTAATGATTGGATATCAGGGTGTGAGAAATCGAATTCAGGTGTTTCTTGCAAATAATTATTCATTGTTTACCTTCTGGTATGACCAGAAAGAATGCTAACTTTTTATGCCCTTAATGTACACATTTTAAGCGCGCGAAAGGTTTATTCTTTTAGTCAATTCACAATTACTCAAAATTTCAATTCATTATCCACGCTACAGGTAGGTGAAATGTTTATAACGACAGGTTATTAATGTAAATTTCAAAACCTACTGAATGGATAGGCTTTTAGTAGATAACAGTACTAATTTAAGTTTGTAGGATCTCAAAAACACTAGTTTTCATCAAGAGTAAAGAATATTTATAGATAGTTCTGACTTAATTTAACATCCTTATGTTATTGATATAGTTGAATATTTATCAACTTTAAGAAAATTAAGTCAAATAAACACACTAATTTATTAATATTGTCTTGACTGATCGTTATAATAACTATATTGTTTAAAACGTTCGGTACAAACAATTTGCCGAAAATTTTAACTTTATATATTTTGGAGAAATGATGACTGATTTTACTTTTCACACCGAAGATAGTGCTCCGGCAGGAAGTGTTCCACTACTAAATGGCGCAAAAGGCGCATTTGGTTTTCTTCCAAACTTGCTTGCTGGAATGGCTACGTCACCCGCTCTTTTAGAAGGGTATATGACGCTTGCAGGTATTTTTGACAAAACTGACCTTACTGAAACTGAGCGCCAGATTATTCTGATGACGAATAACCGTCTTAATGGTTGCACTTATTGTATGGCTGCGCACACCACGATTTCTCAAGGTGCTGGTGTAGCAGAAGACGTTGTTGAGTCTCTTCGCACTGGTTCTGCGATTGCAGATAGCAAACTTGAAGCATTACGCACTTTTACCGCACGTGTAAATGAAACACGCGGCTGGGTAGAAGAAGCTGACTTGGATGCCCTTTTTGCGGCGGGTTATACAAAACAAACGGTCCTTGACGTAATTTTGGGTACTAGCCTAAAAGTAATGTCTAACTATACAAACCACATCGCTCAAACTCCAGTTGACGAAGCATTCCAAGCTAATTCATGGAAAGCATAACGTCACTTCTTAACTTTTTGCGGCACTAAGTGTCGCAATTTTATTTTGGAGAAATTTATGAACGTTTCAAACTCATTGAGAAAAAGTTATAAGTCTATTGTTAATGCAGGTCTATTGCTAACTGCTCTTGCAAGTCTATTTGTAAGCTCTGCTTTCGCACAAGAAGTTAACCCTTACGAGGGATTCAAAGTGCCACCACCAGAGATTTCTTCTGAAATGCCTTATGACCACAAATATATCAATATACTTGGCTCAAAAATGGCGTACGTCGACGAAGGTAAAGGCGATCCAATTTTATTTTTACATGGCCAACCAACATCTTCGTACCTATGGCGCAACATTATGCCATTCATGGAAGGCAAAGGGCGGCTGATTGCCCCGGACAATATCGGCTTCGGAAAATCCGATCAGCCTGAATTGAACTACACTTTCGGCGATCATTATCGTTATTTCGAAGCTTTCGTTAAAAAAATGAAGCTTAAAAATATTACTTTAGTCGTTCATGACTGGGGTTCAGGGCTTGGGCTGCATTATGCCGCACAAAACCCTGAAAACATTAAAGGCATCGTGACAATGGAATCTTTGATGGCGCCTATCCTGCCCGCAAAGAGTTTAGAGGCAATGCCAGAAGGGCTAGGTGGATTTTTCCGTATGGTTCGAGATCCAAAAAATGGTCGTAAACTGATTGTTGAAGAAAATGCCTGGTTAAATCATTACTTGAGTGGTTTTATTGTTCGCCCATTAGCTGAAGATGCCCTAGAAGTATATCAAAAGCCATTTCAGACTAAGAAGTCCCGGGTTCAGGTGAATCAATGGCCAAATGAGATCCCAATTGCAGGCCATCCTGCCGCGACAACTGACATTATTGGAAACTATAACAAGTTTTTAGAAGAAACAAACATCCCTTGGTTGTTCCTATACGCAACTCCTGGTGCAACAAACCCAGTAGAAGCCGCAGATTATTGGGCCACGAGAGCGAAGAATATCGAGACTGTATATATCGGGCACGGTCTTCATTATGTGCAGGAGGATCAGCCTTTTGCCATTGGTCGCGCAATTGCTGATTGGTATCGACGTTTAGAAAATAAATAGACTTTGGTATTAACGAAGCCTGCCTGGACAGGAGATGCTTTACTTCTCCTTCCAGGTATCTAAACAGATTCATTATTTAAACAAACGAATGGAAAGTATGATGAAAACCTTTTTCACGATCACTGCACTGTTTGCTGCGGTCTTCACTTTGCATGTACAAAGCGCAACTTTGGAGGTCATTGGAACTCTTGATAAGAGGCCAGGTAACCCTGCTATTGGACCAAACGGCGAAATTTATTTGTCAATGAGTCCGTTTGATGCACCAGAATTCAAAGTGGTTCGTCTAAGTTCAGAAGGCAAATTGATACCATTCCCCACGGCTGAGATATCCCGCAGTTTTGTCAACGTAATCGGCATCTCTTCTACAACAAATGGCATTGTTTGGATACTTGATATGGGGAACTCGAAGCAAAGTCCGAAGCTGTTTGGTTGGTCAGTGGCAAAAAACGAATTGGAATCGATTTACTACATCCCCTTGGAGGCCACAGGTTCTAACCCCTTTTTCCAAGATTTAGCTATTGATATTAGAGGCGAGAAGGCATTTATTGCGGATATGAGTCGTGGAGATTTGGTAGGAGAAAGCTCTCCGGCCATTGTTGTAGTTGACTTAAAAACTGGAGCGACACGTCGAGTTTTGGAAGGGCACAAATATTTTCAGCCTAAAACTCAATATAAGTCGATAGCCGGTGAAAAACCTATGATTTTTACGGGTACGGATGGTAATAGTGAGCCAGTAAACCTGGGACTCAATCCGATTGCAATAGATGAAGAAAGCAGCTTTGTGACATTCTCTACTATTACTCCCGGTCCTGTTTATCAAATACCTGCATCAGTGTTGGGTGATTTCACTAAATCGGACGACGAAATCGAAAAAGCCATTTTTGCTATAGGTGGGAAAGCTACTTCTGACGGCATAGCCGTTTCGGGCAAAACAGTTTATCTGACTAACGTGGAAAATGGATCAATAGAATCTCTTAAGGACGGAGTAGTAAGCACAGTTATTAAAAACCAAATACTTGCATGGCCAGACGGCATAGCAATTGATAGAGACGGTTCATTAATAGTTACTGTAAACCAACTTCATAAAGCTACTCCTTTTAATGGCGGGACACCAGGAGGAGAACCACCTTACTATGTTGTGCGGATAAGAGGTGATGAAAATGAATAAGGTAAGGATACTGTGTGGAATTATATTGAGTATGTTAGTGCTTTCCACGGCAGCTCATTCAAAACACACGGTTGCACCTATGACTTTTGGGCAGATAGATGTGGAGTCTGCAATAAAATCATTACCGAGCAAGAGTGACAAGGCTCTGGAAGAGGTTCGACTTATAGATAATGGGCATCTAGGTATTAGGGTATTCCGAATTTACAGCCCAGTGGGTAGGCATCAGCATCAATTTTCAGATACTTATCTTCATATATTGTCCGGTAAAGCAGAATTCGCTATCGAAGATGGCGAAACATTTCAAGCTGGTGAAGGCGAACTAATTTTTTGGGTAAAGGGCACTGACCATAGCGTACTAAAAATAATCGAGCATCCATTAGTCGTTTACGCAGTGGATGGACCAACAAGACGTCCCAACGATGTTTTAAAAGCACCTAAGAAAATTAGAAATTAATATTGAAAAGTTTTTTAATTAAAAATAAGAGAGTTAATCATGTTATTAGATACACCATTATGTAACTTTGGCTGGAAAGCGCCAGATTTTACCCTTAAAGATCCAGATGGAAATAGCTACAACTTTAAAGAACAGTTGGGTGAAAATGGCTTATTAATAGCTTTCATTTGTAACCATTGTCCTTATGTTCAAGCAATTGGTGACCGCTTTGCTGAAGATGTAAAAGAGCTTCAGTCAGAAGGAATTAACGTACTTGCAGTGATGTCAAATGACTACACCTATGTTCCTGAAGATGGCCCTTCTTATATGAAGAAGTTTAGTGAGTATTACGGATTTACATTTCCATACCTAGTTGACGAAGGCCAAAAAGTCGGGCGCGCTTATGGAGCGGTTTGTACTCCAGATTTCTTTGGTTTTAATAAAGATGGAGAACTGCAATATAGAGGTCGACTCGACGATGCGCGTATGGGAAAACCAGCTAATCGCAATAAAGAACTGGTAAATGCGATGAAACAAATTGCTGAAACAGGAAAAGGTCCAATGCAGCAAAAAGCGAGTATGGGTTGTTCTATTAAGGGTTTTATTAAACAAAACTCTCTTTTCGCATATTAAGAACTAGAAATTACTGGTTTTTTCAATGACATGAACGTTTATTTATTTCCCATTTTTGCAAGAAATATTTGTTCTATTTTGGAAAATAGTGCTTAGACTCATTGAATCTTGTCCTTAAATCAGGGCTAATGCATGAATGTTTTTTGAACTAAAACTGCTTGGTAGCTGCCTTTAAACTGTTCGAAAATCACACATGCTTATAATCACCCTGATCCTTGATTGGTTCAATATAGACGAGTCTACAAGTCGCTTATAAGACTAGGGTCGTGCATTTTTTCATAGGTAAAATGATGTGAGTCTTGGAGTTTTAAATCTGAGAAATCGAACTCACCATGAATAACAATATGCTCCCAAGAAACCGTTGAAGAAGCTTTGATTTTCTCAAGTAACGCTCTACGATCCAAACTAGACTTAGCATCCAAAAGTTTTTGCGTGAGATACATATAGTTCCAGCAAACAATCGCATTCTTTATTACACGTTTACAGTTCTCTACCTCTTCATGTTCTTCGCGAGTAGCATAATTCAAACCTGAATGACCGATAGCAAGAGCACGGTCAAGTTTGTTGCCGCTCTCTCCTTTATTCAATTGTTTATGGATTGCCTGTCTCAGTTCTAGACTATCAATGTATTTTAAAATATGGAATGTCTTGATAATTTTCCCAAATTCTTTCAACGCTACATACAAGGGGTTATTTGATTCGGTATAGGAGTTAAGGCGTTTAAAAACCTGTGAAGCCGTTGTATAGCCTAGTTTGATTGAAACAATAACTCGTAGTATCTGAGACCATTCTTTTTCAATGATCTCTCGATTGATATTGCCATCAGGAAGAATAGGGTACTGCAAATGAGAGTATGCTTTTTTACCCTTAAATGAGTATCGTTTCAGTCGGTGAATATTCTTAAGTCTTGGTGCAAAAGAAATGTTCATGAGGTGTGCGGCACCGAATACCATCTCGGTGTAGCCATGCGTATCTGTAACATGCATTTCCGTCTTTACTACTGAGTTTTTCAAAACGCCATCAATCATATAATGAGCTTCACGCTCGTTTCCACTAATCACTTCGACATGATGAAACAGGTTACGACTGTCAGAAAAAGCATAAGCTGATACAACGGGCTCACGTCCCCCGTACTTAAATGAATTCCTTGCATTCAGCGAATCTCTAGGAACTGTATACTTCATCCCATCGCTAGATGTATGTACCTCATTGTCAAGCAAATACACGCTTGTTAGAGCCATCCGTTCAACGTATTGCATGATGGCGTTACACGCTTGGGAACAGTTTGGTGACGTTAAATAATTATTTTGTGTTGTCACCAACAACGAGTTTTTGATTTGTCGAGATAATTTAGAGAACTGATGCTGACTGAAATGACACCCCTTGCCAATCAAACCTGCAACTAACGCGCGATCTTCAGGCCTGTCTTTAACGTGGCTTTTGGCAACGTGTTCAAACTCATTAAGGAAACCGCAGGCTCGATTTACTGTACTTAATACTTCACATAAGTGAACACGTTCATCTTCCGGAAATAAATCAATCGAAGCTTCTCCTATTTCTTCATCATCTAGTACTTGTCGCCTATATGCAGATAACCTGAATCCACCTAGTCCATCTGCTTTCAAATATTCGTTTTTATTTTGCATCAGGTGTTCATTTGTTTCCTGATACTGCGCATGTATAGAAAGCGCTAATTCATCAAGCAAAGAAATCGGATCCTCATAATCCAGCATTTCCGCTTCTTCAAGGTAGTCTGATTTTTCATGATCAAACAATTTTTGATCAATTAAATAATCATCGAGAGCTTGATATTTGTAGGAATATTGAATCGATAAAACATCACCTTTAATGGCTTGCATCACATGATGAAATAAAATCACTTTATACAATGACACTTTGAATTTATCTTTTGTATCGACATATTTTAGTTCCTTTTTCGTCATAAAATCGACAGGAAACGTTGCATCAACATTACCTTGTTTTTCTTTGAATTTGGATATGGCTGCTAGCAACGGTTTATTAATGCTTTCTTCACTAAATTGCAGACTATCTATCAACTTGTTACATCTGCGTTGAAGTTTAAGCGAGCCTTCCTCTAAAAAATGGAAAAACAGTGCTTCACCGCTCATCGAGTCTAAATCTGATTCAACTTGTTTCACCGTTTCATCTAGGGCAGTGTTACTGGCCAACTTACGCTTTAACGCCGTTAAAGCAGCATCTACTTTCTGCTCGCTGGTGAGGGAAGGGCTACTGAGTATACTTTCAAGATCAACTAAAGTTTGCTGTAGCTCTTTTGCTGAAACAAGTAGCTTTTTTGTGTTATCACTTTGGCTCTGCCTGACTCTGTAATAATGATCTCGTGCTTGTTTTTCGGCTGCATTGTAGGCGGCAGTTACGGATTGGATCAATGTTTCTACAAACACATCTTGCAGCGTAAAGTACTGATGAGAAATAAAGGCAACGAGGTGCAAGTGTCTATTTTTGTTTTGCCGACGCTGAATTTGAAAGACCTGCGATCGTTGGACGGTTTGCGCATAATGTTTTAACCCTTCAATGTTTAAATTGAGTGCATTAAATGTCGGTTGTATCTGAATAAAGAGTTCGTGAAGTGTTTGAAACGCTTCGATATTTTTGCTAATTTCAGTAGGGCGCAGCTTTTGACTAAATTTCTTTAACAGTGTTAGTTGATAGGACTTAGCCTGGTTTTCGGGGTGTTTCTCAAACAACGTATCTAGTTTATTTTGAGTCGAAATGGAGAGGTGCTCATCAAGCGTCTCAAGCAACTCTTGCTCATGAAGGTTGTAGGCTTGTTCAATACTACTTGCCAGTACTTGGTACTCGGGGATTTCGAAACGTTGGCTCCGTAGCTTTGACACCAGGTTTTGAAAACATAACTTAAAGGGGCGCTGAGAAATCGAATATGTACGATTTTCTCTTCTAACCAAAGCTTGCGCTTCATCACTGGAAAAAGGCTTAACTCCCATGAACTCCAAGATTAATTGTTGATGGCGTTTACGAGTGTTACGCTGATAGTTGTCCCAATCAGGTACTGTCTTGCATTTCAATTGACGGACGATAAATTGGATATCGCTTTTTACAGCGGAATCAAAAAATTGATTTGTGTAACAAAAATAGCGATAGGCGAGGGCCAAAAACACTTTGTTTTCAGCTTTTCTGACATTATCCAAGACACCTTCTCTGAACGCCTTATCAATATACAGATGCCGTTTACGTTGCACTGAAGTGAAATGTGGCGGTGAGTCATGATTTTCTGATGTAAATAGACGATTTGTTGACATTAGGTTTTCCCATTTGTTGAACAGTCTATTTAGCGTAGTTTGAAAATCATCCCTCTTCTTGAAATTTTAGCTCACAATCTAAACAACCTATATTAAGTCCTCGTTTGGCCCAGACGTAAGTCTGGCAACTTTTACAAATGTATTTTACCCGGCCCGACTTAGTTCTAGGACGAGTGGTTACCGCCGTAATTTGCATAGGCTCTTTATTGTCACTCCATGATGTTTCAAAGGAGGTAAGTTCAGGTGTTTCGGGTGCAAGTATCAGATTGTCTTCTCGTTTAGCAGACATCGGTTGAGCATGCTTTTCCCTAACTTCAAACCTATTGTCTAGATCAATAGGGTTATCGTTGTCGTCGAATGCGACTATTGGGACCTCATGACGAAAAATGGGGTACCTGTCTAATAAAGGGAATGCAAAGCCTTTTCGAACAAGGCGCCGACTAGAACGCAGAAATTTGCCATCAAGGAGTACGTAATCCATCATTGATTCGCCAGTTTTATTGCCACCAGGTTTCCCTGAAGACGATGGCATGAGACCAATAGAGATCATCTTGTCAGCCCACTCTTGATTGTGATAACCGCGTCGACCAGGTTTTCCATGATGAGCTTGCCAAATATGACACATTTCATGAACAAGGGTTTGACAGATTTCCATTAATGGGAATTTTGCGAAATACTCAGGGTTAATAGCAATCTCATCAACAAATTGCTTTTCCTGATTTACCCACCGCTCAAACGATGCATACCCCATAACACGATTTTGTCGATGATAAGTGAAGACAACAGGGGGCAGCGTTGTGTCAAATAACGCTTGATTAAAAAAATTGTAAGCGTAGAGTAATGACTGATAAGTTTGATTTGTTGGTGACACTGTTTTCATTTTTCTATCACTGACGAATTCCTGTTTGGATTGTACAATCCAAAAAACTGTCTAATAAAACCTACATACTCAATAAATATCAACCACTTATGAAAAACCCATCTGGTCTAACCAGATATTTGCATATAACTGTGTGTTATATGAAAATAATTTTATTCTTTAAAAAGAAATATATAATTTGCACTGTATACCAAACTATAGCCTATCATTACGTTCTTAAATTGTCTTTTTATTATCTACTTATAATTTGATCCTGTGGGATACAGGAGGTAGCTGAATTGGTCAAAAAGCGGAAAGCTTAATTCGGTATCACTCGATTGTTAAATACAGGGAAATGATACTTAACGTTAAACGTTACAACTTAAAGCCTGTTTTTGAAACGCTCTAGTGGTTCAATTATGGAATTATGCCCATCTATAAAGGTGTCCCTTGTTTGAAATTAACCAATCGTTTCTTCACAAAGAGAGCGTGTAAATATTCGGTCAGTGAAACTACTTTTTCGAGCTTGATTAATGATGTCAACGCATGTTCTGCTCCGATTATTCAAGTAGCTCGTGAGGGTTACAGCTAACAGCTTTAGCAATCGTTTCAATAATATCTAAAGTGATATTCGCTTCACCTCGTTCAATCCTTCCCATGTAGCTGCGGTCAATTTTTACGTGTAATGCAAATGATTCTTGAGAGAAATCTTTTTCCTTACGTTTTTTACGAATATTTTTTCCTACACGCTTTCTTAAAGAGGTCACTTTTTAATACACCATTAAAAAGTGATTAATATCCCTACTTGATGCTTATGTATCCACGGACTATAATCCGTATTTTCAAACGTGAAACAACCATCTTCAACGTTTCTTAGGAATTCATTACATGCCCAGAGGTATCTACAACCCTGATAAAAAGTTGCTAAATCTCTTGCGAGAAAAGAGCAATAGTCCTTATACAGTCATTGAGGTCCGCAATGCATACTTTGATGGATATTCTCCTAAAGAGTCAAAAACCGAGTTAAGAACGTGGGTTTATGGCCAATTACGTACGCTTATTAAACATGGCTATATTAGGATCCTAAATGATGTACGGGGAAGAAATAGAACGTATATGAATACAGATAAACTTGTAGGAACCAAAAATAAACTCGTTGAAGAAAATACCTCTATAATAAGCGTGCTCAAAAATCGATTAGAAAATACCAAAATGGAATTACTCACTTGTTTAGGAGAGACCGAGGAATATGAGGCGCTTAGCACGCTTTATCCTGATATAAAAAAACAGCTCCAAAGTAAATTTAATCAAGCAAAGGAGAGTAATATTAAATTAGTTGGGAAGGTGAGGGCGCTAGAGTCACTGATGGATGAACTTGGGCAACAACAATTATGAAGTTGAGACAGTGGCAAAACGAATGTATTGGCTTAGCTCTGGATAAGTTTTTATTAGGAGAGACGCATTTTCTATGCCTTGCTTCACCGGGGGCTGGTAAAACGATGATGGCGGCTTCCGTAGCAAAGCAACTCATGGATAAAGGAAGCATTGACTTTATATTGTGTGTGTCACCCTCTGTCTCCATTTGCCACTCAACAAAGCATACGTTTGAAAGCCTACTCAACACACCATTCAATGGTAAGTTTGGCTCTTCAGGTATGGTTATTACATATCAATCATTACCTTTTCACTCAAACGACCTTTGGCAGATTTTTGATCACTACAAAGTTTTGGTTGTATTGGATGAGGTACATCACTGTGCTGGGCAAAGTATTGAAGACAGCAACGCTTGGGGGTTGCAGGTATTAACCAAGCTTCAACGTAAAGCGACTTTTTTCTTGACGCTCACGGGGACACCGTGGAGAACCGATAACGCTTTGATCACTTCGGTTGAGTATTGCAAATCATTTGGGCAAGCAACCTGTGATTATCAATATGGAATGGCAAGCGCGATTTCTGATGGTGTCTGTCGGCCACCTGTTGTAACGGCAATAGACAATAATAAAATTGCATTCAGTAATGAACACGACGGTATAAAACGCTACTACCCTAGTTTGGCCGAACTGATGGATAAAGAAGCATTACCTTACCAAAGTATCATTGATAATCATCAAATATTGACCTTTTGTTTGAGAGAAGCCGACGAAAAACTCAATGAAATAAGGCAATCCAATATGTCAGCTGGCGGTCTGGTTGTCGCATCATCTATTGAGCATGCGCACTTGATTGCTTATTTATTCAAAACCGAATTAAATCAATCGACCCGTGTGGTGACGCACTGTACGACGAACAGTGAAAAATCAATTGATGACTTCAGGCGGGGAAACGAAAAATGGTTGATCTCAGTAGGCATGGTGAGTGAGGGTACTGATATTCCTAGGCTTCAGGTATGCTGTCATTTAACACGTATTCGCACGGAACTACATTTTAGACAAATTCTCGGGCGTATCATGCGTGTAAACAAGAGTGAGACTTATCGTTATGCCCACCTTTATGTTCCGGCACAACCTGATATCATCCGCTTTTCCAAGAGACTTAGAGATGATCTACCTGAAGATTATCAGGCATTCGAAGAGTTGGCGCTAGAGCAGCATATTGATTTTACTGAGCAAAAAGTTAGCTCATTGGAAGCGCCTGAAAATGATTTGGATATTGATAATGTGTCTACTACTGAGAGAGTCAATAGTGAGGTTATTGTTGGTGGAAGTCACGAACAAGAAAGCGGCTTATTATTTAATGACTTCCTTACAAATTTGAGTCTGGAGGGTCGATTTGAGCAGTATAGCATCACTATCTGATCGTTTATCCAGGCATCCGATGTTTACTGAGATCTGTGTGCCAACGTTCGGCTTCTGCGTGTAAATACTTAGAAGTGGTATTGATATCATTATGACGCGCACTCTTTTTTAAATGCCTTAATTCAATACCGTTATCTGCTTGATGAGTGATGGCGGTATGCCTAAACCAGTGTGTACTTGCGCGTTTGAGTGTATCTGCTCGTTGTGGATCAGTCTCTTCAATTGCTGTAGCCGCCTCTATGACGGTACTTTTTACAATACGGTAAACCATGTTCGCTGAAACACCACGATCCCCTTTAATACTGCGCAGCACAGATCCTTCTTCATTAGGTGACGGAAAATCTTCGAGTTTTAATACACGTCGATAATCAATCAAAGCGGATAACATATCGGCATTGACGGGGATTTCTTCTCGTTTATTCCCTTTCCCTAGAATAGAGCACCACCACTTCTCTCTGATCCGTTTGAAATCTCTCATTTTTAGATCAGTGACTTCCTGAACGCGAGGGCCAAGTAAATACAACAAACTAAATAGAAATCGTTTCCGAGACTTTTGTTCTTGTTGACGTTGCAGGCCTTCGGGGAGTTGTTCGATAAATTGCCAAAGATATTCCCAGGTTGAGCGATCTAGAAAACGCTCAATATGTCTGGATCTATTTACTTTATTCTTTCGTCTGCGCATGAGCTTAATAGGGTTACTCAACAGGTAACCTGCATCCGATAGATAGCCAAACGCAGCGCCAATACTGGATAAAGATTGCTGTACACTGACTTCTTTTAACGGGCCGACGAATGGGCGCCATCTGCTCGAGTGTCTTTTAGTTCTTGGACCACACCATAGCGATACTGGAGTAGGGGAACGTAAAAACGACTCGTAAGCACCTATATCATCTCGATTTAGACTCGAAAAGGGTTTGTTCAGCTCTATGAGACACCACAACAATAGGCGTTCAATGTCTTTGCGATAGTTCCGGTAAGTTTGGGGAGAGCCTTCAAACTCCGACAGCCAGGCATGAATAGCCTTTAAGTCGTTATCGGCATCAATCAACTTGCCATTTCCTGTATTACGATTCATACCGCTAGAGCCATCCAGCTCTTTTTCTAACTGCAGAGTATCAAGTGGAATAGGGGCCTTAACAACGTGTATTAACTTGCTACTTTCAGGCATTAAAAGGCTCGCTTTGGTTCAGGTTGATTTATTATGAGCTGATTATCGAATAATTCAAGATTAGTAGATTAATCATGAATTTCATAATTAAAAAGACTGTTATTATACATATTACGTAACATGTATTAGAATAAAAACAATATAATTGGTGGAGTGACAGAGAGATGGCTAGACCGGGTGTAACATACGAAGAAGCAGAACACCTATTTATAAAATTACTCGCACAAGGTGAACCTCTGTCTGCACAGCGAGCGCGGTTGGCCTTTGGTTCCGGTAGCAATTCAACGTGGTCTAAACATTTATCCATATTTCGCGAAGCACAAAAAAATAAGCAATTGGTCAGTTTGCCCGTTAATTTACCGGAAGCTTTGTTACCTGCAATCGAGGTCCTGTGGACTCAAGCTGTGAATATGGCCAGTGAGCAATTTGTTGAAGAAAGAGCATTTTTCGAAAAAGAAGTTTCATCATTTAAAGAACAGCAAGACATTTTACAATCTCAAAAAGAAGGACTAAAAAGCGAGGTTATTGAGGCCAATAAAGCTGTCGGTACGTTGGCTAAACAGACAGAAGATCAAGCCATTGAGTTGCACGAGAAAGAGAAACTCCTTCAAGAGTTACAATTAAAACTAGTGAATGAGACGCAGCGTTGTCGGGAAATGAAAGACAAAGTGACAGCATTGCATCAAGAAGCTGTAACGCAGCATGAAAGATCGTTGAAAAACATTCAAGCTATTGAATCTAAGTTTCAACATGAGACCAAACGCCACGAAGAGGCCGAAACAAGATGGATGCAGATGTATGACTCGGCTAAGTTAGAAACTAAGCAATCCGAAAAGAATATTGCTTCTCTTAAAAAACAGTTATCAGTAGAAAAAGAAGCTCGGCGCCGTGATGAAAAACTGTTAAGGGAAAATGAAAGGCAACATCAGAGTGCTGTTTCAGAACTTAGGGTGCATGAACTAGAGCTAGAGAAATTAAAGACAGAGCAAAGCAAGTTGGAGAGTGAAGCTCACGAGTATAAGAAAAAGATCGTAATGCAAACAGAAGCATTAACGACATCACACGAAAAAATAGACAGACTTGAACATGAGTTAGTAACTAGAAAGGGTGAACTTGAAAAACTAATGCTTGAGGTCACTAAATTAGAATCAAAACAGAGCATTCAAGCCGAATTACTAGCTTCAATTAGCGAGTTGGAACAAGCTGTTTTATTAAAAACTGGCGCGAGTCGAAAAACTTAATTCCCAAACAATTGAAGAGTACCAACACTTTGATAAAGTCTCCATTTATCTCAGCCAGATGCCACAAATGTAGTAGCCCTAACTTTATCTCAGGGCCTTTTGTTTAATGTCCAAATTACCCAAGAGAGTAAATTATAGTCATTTGATGGATAGGGTTTTAAATTAGAGGGAAAGGTCATAAAAATACGGCAGAGCTGCGGTTATTTGTTAGTATTAGTTTCTAGAAAAGCATGTTTTCTTGGAGCTGAATATGAGTACAAAAGAATGGGTCTACCGTCCGGAAGAAGGAGCCGGTTTGTATCAAGAAATGTCGTTTGATGAACACAATAATAATCCAGCGACAATTGAAATTGAAAACCCTATGGGTTTTAAAATTGAACGTGAGAAATTACCAAACGGCAAGGCATTTTTCAAGCTTGCGGTTGAGATTCCGACAGATCGTTTTGATGAACTTGCCATTGCATGGATAAAGCACAGAGGTATCCAGACTCAGCTTAATAAATATACATTAGAAGGATTGTTAGCCGCAGGTGATTTTAAATGGCCAATCAGTGAAGAAGAGCTTCTTAATGGGATTGAAGACGCTGAACTTGCTCAAATAGTAAAGGATAGAGAAGGGCAGGAAGAAGTACCGGCAAACCTCGAATATGACAATATATTTGACCTGGCAACTGAAGACAGGGAAAACACCAAAAGGTTAGAGACAAATTCCGATGTCGCAATGAAGAGTCGTGATATTAAGGAGTTAAAAGGTATGTTTAAACTACAAACTAACGCCCCAACTGAAAACTTCAAGGGAGCGGCCGTGGCGATCCTAAAGCACATAAAAGCTGAGCAGAGCATAACAGATGAAGAGTCACTGGCTTCAGCAATTGAGGATGCATTATTAAATTTTATGGTGAAGCATCAATAAAGATTGTTCATAGTGAAGGAGAGTTGTATTTCAGACTTTGCGGCTCGAATAAATTTGAGTTAGAGCGTATTAAAAGCCTATATCATCACTGTATCTAGCAAATGTGTATCAGAAACGCTTAAGTTTACTCTATGGTTAACGGCATATTATCGATGTAATTGTTGATTTTAATAGCCGTTTTCAATGAAAAACGCAGCCTCATTGTTCGAGCCCTTAAATGCGTTCTTCGACCTTATTTATGTTATTACATTAAAAGATGCCAATGATAGGTAGAACAATATCAAACAAGTATTAAGCTGCCGGTCAGTATGGTGACTTCGAATGCGTACTTTTAGCAAAAAGCAGACATATATACCCAAACTTTACTTTGACTGTTTATCCACTTCCACAGCAATTGTCACCTTGTTGGATGGGAGGACAAGCTACTGTGCCAAAGGAGCAGTAAACGCAACAATCACCAGGGAGCGGTTTCAGTATAGTGTTACACCCCTCGCATTCATAAAACCACTGGCAAGCATCAGTGGGCATTTGCTCGGTCTTTTGGTGCCCGCATTTGGGACATGAAATGGTAGAATCAAGGACTACACTCGACATTGGGGCCTCACTGGTTTGAGGAGATCGAAAACAGAAACAACTAACATGAGAATCAGTGCACCATAAAATACGTATGTGCTCCAGCCATATTGCCAAAGTGGATATAAGGTTAAAAGCACGGCAATTGGCCCCAGGAGCGAGATAACTCCACGCAGGTGATTTCTATGCTTCCACCAATTAGCACCATTACCTATTAAAGTAATCGAAGCAAAAATAGGCAGTAGAATATTAATTGCTATACCTTCAAACTGAGACAAAAAACTTAAACCGATAGCAGCACCTAAGCTTCCTAGAGCGGGAAAACAGGCTGCGCAACTGATGGCTGAGAGCCATGTACCTGTCGAACCAACTTTTTCTACGAATGTTCCAAACATCAATTCACCTCATGCATTAGTGAATCAATTATAAGATCCGTACTTAGGTACGGAGTCAAGAGATGTTATTCGTGTAAGGAATCAAGTACAGGGCAATGGGACTTATCGCTATTCGAGGCGCATTGGTTTACAGCATCTTGTAATCCAGTTTTTAGTCTAGCCAACGCCGCAATTTTCTTATCAACCAGACTTAGCTTTTTCTCGGCTAGGTTTGCCATTTCCCCACATGACATATCTGTCAAAGTCAGTAAGTTACTGATTTCGTCAAGTGTGAAGCCAAGTGTTTTTGCGTTAATGATAAATTTGAGTCGCTTCAGCACAGAATCCGGGTACACCCGAAATCCATTGGCAGGTTTGTCAGGTTGCGCTATCAGCCCCTTCCTTTCGTAAAAACGAATGGTTTCTACGTTAAGACCTAATTCTTGGGCTAACATTCCAATTGTTCGTGAGGGTACTGGCATTTAATCAATTACTTTTCTTAGGAGCTACCTGTTCTACGCTTAGTGTAGCAGGACCGATATGAAAATATGCATGAAGCAGTCAAGTATCCAATTTAAGCATATGGCTGGAAAACAAGCTATTGTGTTTAAGTGTGCAAAAACATATAAGAAATGAGCTTCTACTCGTCTAAGGTTTTTAGGATCCCGCAATCTTCAATCATATTGCTTTCGTGGCAGGAGAGTGACATGTCCTGAAGGCTGGCCTTTAATGAATTTAACTCATTGATTCGCCGATTAACCAGCTGTAATTGTTTGTCAATCAATTCATTGACTGAAGAGCAGCTATCTTTAGGGTTCTGCTTAAGCGTTATAAGCTGCTTGATATCTGACAATGGGATATCCAGACTGCGACAATGTTTCACAAACTCCAGTTCTTTCAATGATTCTGTGTCATAAAGTCTAAAATTGCCTTCTGAACGGACTGGATGCCTCAGCAATCCTTCTTTTTCATAATATCGAATTGTCTGGATCGAGCATCCCGAAACCTTGGAAAGTACACCTATTTTCATAATATTTTAAAACTCACTTGACTCTATAGTTACTATAGGTTCTACAGTTACCATATACAAGTTCAATTGAGGTGGTTATGAGTGGTTGTGGCTGTGAAGTAGAAATCAAAGATAACGAACAAAAGCGGATCCTTTATTGGCTTTTGGGCATTAACGCCAGCATGTTTTTTCTTGAGTTTGGATTTGGATGGATTTCAGAGTCAACGGCATTGATTGCTGATTCTATCGATATGCTGGCTGATGCGACTGTTTATTGCATTGCTTTGTATGCTGTGGGCAAAACGATACAGCACAAAGCCAAAGCAGCTTTACTGAGTGGGTATTTTCAACTCGCTATTGGCGGCCTTATCTTGGTAGATATTTTACGTAGGCTTCTGGGGGAAAGCGAGCCTCATTCTTGGTTCATGATTGCCGTCGGCTCAGTTGCATTATGTGCAAACGTTGTGTGCTTGCTGATGATAAGCAAACAAAAATCTGGTGATGTTCATATGCGTGCGAGCTGGATCTTTTCAGCCAATGATGTGATTGCAAATATGGGTGTAATCGTTGCCGGTGTGCTTGTTATGTGGCTCGATCAACGCTGGCCGGACATAGTGATTGGCGGAGTGATTGCTGCCTTAATTCTGCGTGGTGGAGTAAGAATTCTGAATGATGCAAAAATTGAACTCTCAGAAAGCGCAAGCACAAATATCGAGCCTGCGTCAAAAACGAAAACTTGCGGATCTGATTAAGGAGATGAAAGTGTGAATAATAGGTTACTGCGTAAAACGGCAATTTTGGATTACGAAACCCTTCGGCAACCGCCGTTTTGCTGTTCGGCTTTCAATGAGAGACGATACTGGCTCAACCACAAGCGATTGTACCGATTGCTATTCCTCTGCTTATTCAAACCTACGGTATCTTTGCCATTGCTTATTTTATGGCAAAGCAAATGAAGCTACCGTATAACGTTGCTGCAGCAATACCCACTGTGACGATATAGTTCAAAAGGCAACTTGGTCACTGCATTCAATAAATTTAGTTCACTAGTACACTATTCCACTGCATCCATTGATCCTCGTGTATGGGATCACTCATGAAAGCAATATAAAGTATTCTTTTAACGATTAAAGCGGTGTCGCGTCGTAATGCTTTGTGAACCCCAGGTATTAACTTGGTAGGGGAAAAATGATTGTGAATGTTGTCTCGTTTTCATGAGAATTGACCTGAATTTGTGCGTCGTTTGCTTCCAGCACCGAGCGCGCGATGGTGAGGCCTAATCCAGCGCCTTGCCCATCACGTTTACGCGATGGATCTGCCCGATAAAAACGGTCAAACAAGCGCAAAAGATGCGCTTGTGATATCGTAGGGCCGGGGTTTGAAATGGATATTTGTGCTTGTTCACTTGTAGCTTGAGTAAATATGGTTACATTCGCCTTCTCAGGGGCATACCGAATAGCATTGGATAGCAAATTACTCACTGCTTGTCGGAACATGGATTTGTCACACATCAGCGTGATGTTATGGCCGAGGAGTTGTATGTGAATGTGTTTTTCTTCAGCCAATAGTTGAAAATACTCCACTAACTCGGCAATTTCTTTTTGACAGTCAATCAGTTCTGCATTGGGCTTAAGCAAACCATGCTCTGTCTGGGCAAGTAACAACATGTCACTCACCATTTTTGTCATTCGCTCATATTCTTCTAAGTTTGAATACAATATCTCTGTGTAATCTGTTGTCGAACGTGGTTGGCTAAGGATAACTTGAGTCTGCGTGGTAAGATTAGTGATGGGCGTTCTTAATTCGTGCGCGATGTCGGCAGAAAAATGAGACAGCTGCTCAAACCCACTTTCAAGCCTTTCTATCATGGCATTAAAAGACTCAACGAGATTGGCAAGCTCAACAGGCACCTCTGCAGGATCTAACCTTATGTCTAATTTATCCGCGGTGATGGAGCCAATTTTTCGGCTTAGTCTCCGCAAAGGAGAGTGACCTCGATAGACCGCGAAGCGCGCAACCAGGATCGTAATGATCCCCGATAAAAAGATGATCCCCCACAGCGTTTTTTCAAACTCTTCCATATAATTAATATGGAATTCCATGTTTGATGCCACAATGACCCGATAGTGTGTTTGGCTCTGAGCTGACTCAATCGGCACTATAATTTCAGTTGCCCGTAACATATGCTCACCATCGAAAAATAAACTTAATGCCGATGGCGATATATGTTCAATTTCATAGACTTGACCGGGGTATTTTTCAAGGCTAGCGCCTTCACTACTGAATATGATCTGCTCAGCCTCATTTTTGACCAGATAATAGACGCCGTGATGACCAGAAACAGCTTGGAACAAGATGCTCGACGGTGATATTGCTTCTTTGTATGCCTGACTTAACTTACGTTTGACAGCACTAAAAACCACATTTAGTTCATCGGCATCTTGCTCTGCAAAGTGCTGTGCGATGGATTGCTGTACCATTAAACTGATAAATGTCAGGCACAAAAATATTGTTATCCCAACCAGTACCGTTACGCGAAAGGCAAGTGAACTTGGTCGTTTAGATTTATTCTTGAGTTTCATCAACGCTCATTTTATATCCCATTCCTCGTACAGTCTGAATGAGCTTGGGCGAGAAGTCATCATCGATTTTTGCTCGAAGTCGGCGAATAGCCACATCAATGACGTTAGTATCACTATCAAAGTTCATGTCCCAAACCTGCGAGGCAATCAGTGAGCGTGGTAATACTTCTCCTTGCCTTCGTACCATTAATTCTAACAATGTGAATTCTTTGGTCGTGAGATTGATATTGCTTCCACCTCGTGTTGCGATGCGTGAAGGGATATCTAATTCCAGATCTGCAATATGCAATGTGTTATTAGGCACAGATGTGCCGCGACGGATCAAGGTACGCACTCTTGCAAGCAGTTCGGCAAAGGCAAATGGTTTCACTAGGTAATCATCAGCACCCAACTCAAGGCCTTTGACGCGATCGTTGACATGATCTCGAGCGGTTAAAAATAGAACGGGCGTGTGATTATTCGATTCACGTATAGAAGACAAGATTTTCCATCCATTGATATCGGGAAGCATAACATCCAATATAATCAGCTCATATTCACCAACCATTGCTTTATGGTGACCATCCAACCCCGTGCGCACTAACTCGACAACAAAACCTGACTCAACTAATCCTTGCTTGATATAGTCACCTGTTTTTATTTCATCTTCGACGACCAAAATTTTCATTTGTTAATCCACTTTGTCTCGTTTTGTGAGTCCCACGGAACCCGTTATTTAATTCAAACATCTTGCTTTTACAGTTATTTGGTTGCTGACGACGATGTCACTCTGTTGAAAAATAGAATCGTGTCGTTAAAAACGTTAAAGATGTTAGCCTTTAGCATGCAGATTATGCAACGAAACCGAGAATATACAGCCAAGAATATTCTCGAAGTGCGTTTTATTACAAAATTGTAATGTGAGGGTAATCTGATTGACAGGAGCAGGTGCTAACATCGTCACAAGTTTAAAAACTGTATATAACCGTAATTCAAGAAACACCAAGGAATGCAAAAGACGTGAAAAGCGCTATCATTAAAATGTTCATTGTGATTGCACTGCTCAGTGTGCAAGTGAGTGGCTCATTTGCATCGGTGCAAATGCCTTGCAGTGATGAGGTGACGACAAGCATGAGGCACGACTCTCGTGACATGATGAAACATTCCTCAAATGATGACATGGAGGATTGCTGTAATCAGGATTGCTGTTGCCCTGTGGCAATGTTTCAAGTTGCACTGGTTCCCGGATACAGTGGGCCATCACAGGATGGCCTAACGCTGAGTATACAATCCCACAATTCAAACTTACATCAGATCTTTTTGAGCGCATTTCAGCGCCCTCCAAAACCCTCTCTCAGTTAGCAGGATAGCTCCGTCTGGACACCGGCCGGACGAAATGCAGCTTGTTGGTTCACGAAATAAAGGCAAGCAATTCACCTTAAATTATAAACGAGAGAGAGTAATCATGGCGATTATGACGCGACGTACGTTGTGGATAACATTGGTTTTCGTGCTTTTTTTAACTGCATGCTCCGATGCGATACAGGCAAATAATGGAACAGAGGATATTTCTGAGAAACCTAAAATCACCCTAGATGTATACAAGAGCCGCACGTGTAAGTGCTGTCAAAAGTGGGTGAAACACATTGAAAAACATGGCTTTGAAGCGGATGTGACTAACATTACTTTAATGTCCCGTATTAAAGATAAATACGGTGTGGCACCTAACTTTCGTTCATGCCACACCGCTTTGTCAGCTGATGGATATGTTTTTGAGGGGCATGTTCCAGCGAAATTCATTCGGCAATTCCTAGAAAACACACCTGAAGGTGCGATCGGATTGAGTGTGCCAGCAATGCCGATTGGCTCACCCGGTATGGAAGTGGGTGACCAATTTCGCCCTTACCTTATTTTGCAATTAAATGATGATGACAGAGCAATAACTTATGCTGAAGTCAATACTTATGAGGAGCAATTCTAATGACACGTTCTTCATTTTATGTATTTGCGCTGGTGACGCTTTTAAACACCGGAGTGGCTCAGGGCCAAACAGAGCCCGTGTTGACATTGGAACAAGCTGTTGAAATCGCGATTAACAATGACCCTTGGCTTGTTGGCAGTGAGTATCGCGAGCAGGCCATTGTCTCAAGTAGCGTGGCAGCCTCTAGTTTGCCGGACCCGTTAGTCAATATTGGGATGGTAAACTTACCAACGGATGGATTTGCATTCGATCAAGAACCCATGACGCAATTTAGGGTAGGCGTTTCGCAAATGTTCGCTAGAGGTGATTCGTTAGATATTCGTTCTCGTCAATTGCGAGAGCAGGCCGCCGAACACCCATTGATGCGAGTTGACCGCAAAGCCCGCATACGTGTGCTGGTCTCTGACATATGGCTTGAAATTTATCGCGCGCAGCAAAGTATAAAGTTAATCCATCAAGATAGGACATTGTTTGAACAACTTAGCGATATTGCCAAAGCAAATTATGCGACCGCCCTTGGCCGCGTGCGCCAGCAAGACATCATTAGAGCAAAGCTTGAATTGACTCGGTTAGAAGATCGATTAACAAAATTACAAGCACTGGAAGAACGCGCAACAGGTAAATTATTGGAATGGATCCTAAAAAACCAGCAGTCTTCACATCAACTTGGTTTTGACGCGTTTAGCGCTTTGCAGTTGCCTAATTCATTACCCACCATTGCAAAAGTTACTGACAACACGTTGGCCAAGATTGAAAGAAAAAATCAGCAACAGCTCGCTGAACTGCTCGCTGAACATCCTTATATTTTGTCCATCAACCAACGTATCAGAGCCAGTCAAACCGGGGTTGAACTAGCAAAAGAAAAATACAAACCCCAATGGGGCGTAAACGCCAGCTACGCATTCCGCGATGATACCCCGGAAGGTGCAAGCCGAGCTGACTTCTTGTCAGTCGGTGTAAGTTTTGATTTGCCCATTTTTACTGAAAACCGTCAAGACAAAGAAGTTTCCGCAGCTGTTAGCCAATCAGAAGCCATAAAAACTGAGAAGTTACTCGCACTGCGAGAAATGATGTCTTCTATCCAGTCTTTATATGCTGAGCGAGAACGTCTTACTGACAGGCAATCTTTATACAACGATGAATTATTAGCGCAAATGCAAGAACAAGCTGATACGTCCTTGAATGCCTACACCAATGATGACGGAGATTTCGCCGAAGTTGTTCGCGCGCGTATTGCGGATTTGAATGCGCGTATTGATGCATTGGATATAGATGTGGATCTCGTCAAAACAAACATTCAACTTAATTCTTACTTCAGTATCACCGCTGGTATTTCCAAGACTCAATTCGGAGAGCAATAATGAATAACACGAAAGCAATCATTTTAGGGTGTGTTATCGGCGGTGTAATGACTGCGTTGGTATATACATTCATTCTTCCTTCTGGTTCAACATCTACAGAAGCACAGCGACGCGATGAAAAGCAGCCACTCTATTGGGTGGCACCCATGGATCCCAATTACCGCCGTGATGAACCGGGTAAATCTCCGATGGGGATGGCGCTGGTCCCTGTTTATGAAAAGAACACAGGTAGAGACGCTGGCCCTGGAACGATTAGTATTTCTCCCAACGTTGAGAATAATTTAGGCGTAAGAATTGCCTCTGTTCAACGTCGGGCGCTGCACGCACCTATTCGAACCGTTGGCTACGTTCAATATAATGAAGATACGTTGGTACATATTCATCCGCGGGTCGAAGGTTGGGTTGATACACTACATGTGAAAGCGTCGGGTGAGTACGTAAGAAAAGGCGAACCATTGTATTCACTCTATTCTCCGGAATTGGTAAATGCTCAGGAAGAACTGTTAATCGCGATGCGCCGCGGGAATCAAGATTTGATCAATGCTGCTGGGTTGCGATTGGATGCGTTGCAGATGCCTAAAGAAGCCATTCAGTCCTTAATGTCGACAAAAAAAATCCGGCAAACTATCACATTTTCGGCACCTCAAACCGGGTTTGTTGACAACTTAAATATTCGCGAAGGTTTCTTTATCAAACCCGGCAATACCCTGATGTCCATTGGTGCATTGGATGAGGTGTGGGTTGATGCTGAAATTTTTGAACGACAATCTGCGCAAGTCACCGTTGGGCTTCCCGTTACAATGACTTTGGATTTTTTGCCAGGCAAAGAATGGGAGGGTGAGGTTGATTACGTCTACCCCACACTTGAACAGAGCACCCGAACGCTGCGGGTTCGGTTACGCTTTAAAAATGAAGATTACGCGCTTAAGCCAAACATGTTTGCACAGGTCACTATACATTCAGACTTTGACTCTGAAAGCGTTCTCGTCCCATCGGAAGCGGTTATCAGAACAGGCATTCAAAATCGTGTTGTTTTAGCCCTCGGTGACGGACAATTTAAGTCTATTACTGTGGATGTAGGTAGAGTGGTTGATGAGTACACTGAAATTACGTCAGGTCTCATTGATGGGGATCAGATTGTCACCTCTGCACACTTTTTGCTCGATTCAGAAAGCAGTATCAGTTCAGATTTTAAACGGATGGAAGCACCTGATGAACTACCGTCGTCGGTCTTTACTGAAGCCACCATCACGGATGTTATGCCCTCACATAACATGATAACGGTAAACCACGGCGCAATCAGCGAATGGGACTGGCCAGCAATGACTATGGATTTCTTTGTTTCCGAAAATATCGATTTATCAAAGTTTGAAGCTGGAATGACACTACATGTTCAAATCACCAAGACCGGTGATAGCGATTACCTGATCACAACCATCCATGTAAAATCATCAGATAACGAATCCGCGCAAGAGGCAACGGTCGCAGGTACCATTAACGCCATCGACATGCAGGCTCGTGTAGTCAATATCTCGCGTGATGCGATACCAAAGTGGGATAGGCCAGCTGCAACACTTGACTTCAGTGTTCCTGACGTAATGGACATCAACCATTTCAAAGTAGGTGAACAGATTAATTTTACGTTCGAGGTCACGGAGGATAGCTTTAAGATCATTAGCATCGAGTCTGAAAACCAAGATGCTTCAATGGATCACAGCAACCTTGGAGGAGCACACGAATGATCGCAGCTATTATTCGCTGGTCAGTTTCCAACCGCTTCTTTGTATTGCTGACGACCTTAATTATTCTCGGGGGCGGTTTATTTACGCTGAAGAATACGCCAGTTGATGCATTACCCGACCTGTCTGATGTTCAGGTCATCATTAAAACCAGCTACCCTGGACAAGCACCACAGGTGGTTGAAGATCAGGTGACTTATCCTCTTACAACGGCGATGTTGTCGGTGCCAGGAGCAAAAGCAGTCAGGGGCTACTCTTTCTTTGGCGACTCTTATGTCTATATTATTTTTGATGACAGCACGGATCTCTATTGGGCACGAAGTCGTGTATTGGAATACCTTTCTCAGGTTACCCCCAATTTACCTGAAAATGCTCGGCCACAGCTAGGTCCAGATGCAACCGGTGTGGGTTGGGTCTACTTGTATGCATTAGTTGATCGCACGGGCAAAAACGACATATCACAATTACGAAGTTTGCAGGATTGGTTCCTTAAGTACGAACTGCAAACCGTACCGGGAGTGTCGGAAGTCTCTGCGTTAGGCGGTATGGTAAAGCAGTATCAAGTCAAAGTTGATCCTGAAAAACTGCGGGCTTATGGGATCCCTCTATCTCATATTCAAATGGCCGTCAAAAGAGGCAACCAAGAAGTTGGTGCGTCTGTTATTGAGATGGCTGAGGCTGAATATATGGTCAGCGCAACTGGGTATATTTCAAGTAAGCAAGATATCGAAACGATTCCGTTGGGGGTCAATCAAAACGGCACACCGTTGTTGGTTAGGGATATAGCGGACGTGCAATTAGGTCCTCAAATGCGCAGGGGGGTGGCTGAGCTGAATGGCGAAGGAGAAACCGTAGGCGGCATCGTAGTCATGCGATTTGGAGAAAATGCGCAAAAAACCATTAACGGTGTCAAAGCTAAACTCGAAGATCTTAAAAAAGGATTACCGGATGGCGTCGAAATTGTCACGGTTTATGATCGTTCGGCATTGATTGAACGAGCGGTAGATAACTTGGCATCTAAACTGGTAGAAGAGTTTATCGTTGTTGCGTTAGTGTGTATCGCGTTCTTGTTCCATGTACGTTCATCGCTGGTTGCGATCATAAGCATTCCTATCGGGATCATCACCGCAATCATCGTAATGTATATGCAAGGTATCAACGCTAACATCATGTCCTTGGGCGGGATCGCCATCGCTATTGGTGCAATGAGCGATGGGGCCATTGTCATGATCGAAAATATGCATAAGCATATGGAGCGAACCCCGTTGACGAAAGAAAACCGATGGCAAGTGGTAATAGACTCGGCGTCTGAAGTTGGGCCTGCACTGTTTTTCAGCTTGTTGATTATCACGGTTAGTTTCGTTCCTGTCTTCACACTCGAAGCGCAAGAAGGACGGATGTTTTCTCCGCTTGCATTCACCAAAACTTACGCCATGGCTGCGTCAGCAGCACTTGCGATTACATTAGTGCCAGTCCTGATGGGCTATTTCGTGCGCGGTAAAGTGCTTGCGGAGCATAAGAATCCGGTTAATCGGTTCTTGACGTTTTTATACATGCCTACGCTAAAAATGGTATTACGTTTTCCTAAGTTGACCATGCTTGCCGCAGTCATTGTGTTAGGGATTGGTCTTTGGCCAATTAATAAAATCGGTAGCGAATTTATCCCGCCTCTTGATGAAGGTGACTTGATGTACATGCCGACAACCTATGCCGGCATTTCGATTGGTAAAGCTCGTGAGTTACTGCAACAAACCAATAAACTGATCAAGACCGTTCCTGAAGTCGAAACGGTATTTGGCAAGGTTGGCCGCGCCGATACGGCAACCGATCCGGCTCCGCTTACGATGATTGAGACATTCATTCAATTGAAACCCCAGGATCAATGGCGCGAAGGCATGACGACGCAAGCTCTAATCAAGGAATTTGATTCTCTGGTTAATTTGCCTGGATTAACTAATGCGTGGGTTATGCCTATTAAAACGCGGATTGACATGTTGGCCACCGGTATTAAGACGCCCGTCGGAATAAAGATTGGTGGTCCGGATCTCATGGAAATTCAAAAGATTGGTCAACAAATTGAAACGATACTCTCAGATGTTGACGGAACTGCGTCTGTTTATTCGGAGCGTGTTGCGGGCGGGCGCTATGTCAAAGTCGATATCCAACGTGAAAAAGCCGCTCGATATGGTCTTAACATCGCCGACGTGCAACAAGTTGTTTCTAGCGCTATCGGCGGAACGAACGTGACGCAAAGCGTCGAAGGATTGGAACGCTACCCGGTTAATATTCGTTATCCGCAGTCATATCGCTCATCACCCGAATCTTTGTCATTATTGCCCATTGTGACACCACAAGATAAACGCATTGCGTTGGCAGATGTAGCGGATGTGTATATTGAAGACGGACCTCCTGGTATCAAAAGTGAAAATGCGCGACTTAACGGCTGGGTGTATGTGGATATTGATGGCGTAGATATCGGCTCTTATGTTGTGACCGCGCAACAAGCAGTAAGTGAGCAATTAGTGTTGCCAGCGGGTTACTCAATAACATGGTCTGGACAATATGAATATATGTTGCGGGCAAAAGAAAAATTAACCTATGTGGTGCCTTTAACCTTGGCCATCATAGTGATCCTTTTGTATCTCAATTTCCGCAATTTTATAGAAGTGGCCATTATTATGGGAACGTTGCCTTTATCTATGGTGGGTAGCATATGGTTGATGTACCTAGAGGGATTTAACTTTTCAGTTGCCGTAGGGGTTGGTTTCATTGCGTTGGCCGGTGTTGCTGTCGAGATTGGTGTCATTATGCTTGTGTATTTAAATCATGAGTACCAGGCGCTGATCGACAAGTGCAAATCAGAAGGTGTAAAACCCACTGTTGCTATGCTAACCGAAGCCGTGCTGCATGGTGCTGGTTTGCGTGTTCGACCGGTCATGATGACGACGGCAACCATAATATTCGGATTGTTACCTGTGCTTTATGGCTCAGGTACTGGGTCTGAAGTGATGAGTCGCATCGCCGCGCCAATGGTAGGCGGTATGGTGAGTGCGATTTTATTGACGCTACTTATTCTGCCCGCCATTTATTTAATCTGGCGAAAGCAGCAGCTCAAGTCAATGAGTAAGGCGTCGTTATGATCCGGCTTGCTCGTCGGTTGCATCGTTATCTAATGCTGATAGTCGGCGGGCAGATGCTCCTGTGGGCACTAAGTGGGCTCTACATGGTGTGGTTTGATATTCACTATATTCATGGCGATCACTTTGTTAAAAGTACTCCCGCGCTGTCATCTTCATCTACGCCAAAAGTTGGCTTTAATGAAATCTTAGTGCGTTATCCTGACGCAACTTCAATTGTTTTAACTAGCGTGAGAGACGAGCCTGTATATCGATTAACGCGCAGAGGTGAGTCGCTCCTGATCAGTGGTTTGTCCGGTGACAGGATAGACCCCTTTTCAGATAAACAGGCTGCCGCAATTGCAATGTCCAGGTTAAGCCAATCGTATGTGGTTGACAATGTTACCTTGCTGCTTGAATCCAATGAAGATAGTGCAGTAGGGCAGCGAGGGCGTCCTTTATGGCGAGTTGAATTCAAAGGATTATTTGCACCAGTATTCTACGTCAATCAAGACTTGGGTACGGTGGAATATATTCGGCATGCGCCTTGGCACGTATTTGATTGGCTCTGGCGTATCCATATTATGGATTACCAAGACGGAGAGGACGTCAGTAATGCACTATTGGTGACCATAACCTGCTTGGGATTGCTGGCCTCATTAGTTGGTTTAGTATTGCTTCCGCGTTCATGGGCATCATCGCGAAAGGTAGCCCACTAAAATGCTCTTGCGCATCATTCACAAGTACCTTGCGTTAATTGTGTTTTCACAACTAATGGTCTGGCTCACTACCGGGTTTTTATTGGGACAGGCCGAGCATAACACGCCGCTCACCAAAGTGGTCAGCGTACAGGTTGATCGCACCGCCGTTAGGCAAAACCTATTATCCGTAGAGAACGTGCTTTTGCGCTCACCTAATGCGCGCTCTATTGAGCTGATTAACTTGTTGGGTAACCCGACCTATAAGATCATGACCCAATATGCGAGACATGCCGATGGGAAACGTTACGCATTAATTGATGCGGTGACAGGAGACAAAATACAACTCACGGCGCGTGATATTGGTGATTTAGTCGGCAATCGATTTCATTTACCGTCGCCTATTCAAGATGTTCGCCTCGTTCATCCTCCGATAGAGCATTTACCCAAAGAGCGACAACCCGTGTGGCGCGTACGTTTATCTGACACCGAAGCGACACACATTTATATCCGAGCATCGACAGGTGACATCGCGGGCGTCGTGGACAGCAACAAAGAATGGACGAACTTGTTGATGATGTTGCATTTTATGGATTATGAAAATGTCGGCTCGTTCAATCATTGGTGGATTAAGGCCTTCGCCCTGTCCACTTTATTGCTAAGCATCACAGGGGTCACCTGGCTAATTAGTTTACTTAAAAATAAACAAATGCGGCTGAGCTGGTCGAAAGAAAATAACCAGTTGACGGTGATCGACTATCAAGGCCAAAATCACGAAATTAAAACGAAGAATAATACATCGCTTCTGAGCACCTTACAGCACTATGCATTTCCCATAACATCGGTGTGTGGGGGAGGGGGCTCATGCGGTCAATGTATTGTGCAGCTTACGCAATCAGCGACCATTTCAGTCGCAGAACGGTACCGTTTGTCGCCAGAAAAATTAGCAACAGGCCATCGTTTGGCCTGCCAGCAAGCATCGGATTTACGCTGCGATGTGCAACTTGTAGTGCATTCAAAAACGAATACAGTGTCCCTAGAGTTATTGTCTAATACATTTATTACGCCCTTTATTAAAGAATTGAAATTTAAATATAAGGGAAGCGGCTTAGTAAACTTTAAACCGGGTAGTTTTGTCCGATTCACAATTGAAGCCGGCGAGTCACTTGGTTTCCCGCAAGACTTACCCAAGCGCTATCAACCTTATTGGCCTCAGTATGTGTCGACGAGTTTTTCTCATCCTAGTGTTGTCAGACATTACTCTATCGCCAACCGAAATGACGGGTCAGGCGTGCTTACATTTAATGTAAAAATGCAACCAGCGTCCGCTTTAACGCAAAATCCTGGCATTGGTTCTTATGTATTAGGGAACCTCCAAGCCGGAGATCACGTCGAGGCGGCCGACCCAGCGGGTGGCTTTGATTTGCCACGTGATTTGTCTTCAAGGGAAATGGTTTTGGTGGGCGGTGGCTCGGGCATTGCACCGCTTAAGGCGCTAGTTGATGAGCTTATATTTGGGGAACAAACGAAGGCCCCCATTACCCTATTTTATGGTGCCAAACATCCCGTCGAGCTTGCAAACCATTGCTGGCTAAAAGCCCTTGAAACTCAGCATACCAATCTGACTTACTGCCCCATCGTTTCGAATCGCACCAGCATTTGGTCTGGAAAAACGGGGCATGTCCAAGCGCCATTAAACACGTTTTTAGCCAACCATCGGTCGCTCAATCGTTGTTTGTTTTTCCTATGTGGTCCGCCCGCAATGATGACCGATGTAACCAAATTATTATTGCATTACGCCATTGATGAAAGTGCCATCCAGATTGATTCATTTTCTCCACCAAGCATTACTTAACATTAACGAGGTTTATTAATGAAAACACTAATTTCAACTACCCTAGTCTTCACCCTTTTCTTGAGTACAAGCATTTTTGCGCATACATCACTCAAAGCGTCACTGCCCAAGGACAACGCCATGTTGATGTCTTCGCCACCAAATTTGACGGTAACCTTTACTGAGCCGGTACGATTAGTCAAATTAGCCTTAAATACTCAAAAGGGTGAGTCTGTTTCGTTTGGATTTTTACCCACAACGCAACCCAATACGTCGTTTGACTATGAATTGCCCGCCTTATCGCCAGGCACCTATACCGCACAGTGGATGTTATTGGGTAAGGATGGGCACAAGATGGAGGGCACATTTAGCTTTATGGTTCACAGCGCCAACTCCGGTCAGCACGACAAGTCATCGCATGGCGATCAGCATAATAATCATTAGATCTGGGAGTTAAAATGGCTATCTGGGAAGTATTACTCTTATCCACAAAGCTATTTATTTATCTTGGGGCGGCGGCGCTTTCAGGGGGGTATTTGATCTTCCTCATGGCTCTGCGCCTTCAGGATATGCGCGCACAAGCTCGTATGCGTTGGCCAGCTCTCCTGATCAAATATATGGCTGTGTTTGCCGCAAGCGGTGTAGTCGCGACACTATTGGATTTTTTCTTTCAAGTGGGATCGTTGTCGCAAACTGGTTTTGCGGGCATGTTTGATGCTGTGATGCAGGATATGGTCGTGCAGTCAGTACTGGGAACGGTTACCATAAGTCGGTTAGGTGTATTTACTCTCGCACTTGTCTTTTGCGCGGCAATACACTGGCAGATGGTTCGCAAAACAGCCCCCCCTTTTTCACTGGTTTTCATCGTTGCTATCATTCAATGGGGGAGCGTCGGATATACGTTCATGCTCTCTGGACATACAGCGCAACTCGATAATCTGTTTAGGTACGCGTTGGCTGCCCATGTCGTCATCGCATTGAGTTGGATGGGGGCACTCTGGCCGCTAACCGCTGCTTGTGCATATTTATCCCCAGCATCACTGCATAAACTCATGGAGCGTTTTGGCCATATTGCCATTGGGCTAGTCACTGTACTGATTGTTGCAGGAGGGCTACTCGCTTGGAAACTCATTGGCTCAGTGAGCAACTTGCTCAATGATATGTACGGGCTCAGTCTGCTGTTAAAGCTGACATTTGTCACCGCAGTTTTACTGCTCGCGGCTCGGCATAAACTCAAATTAACCCCAAAGCTCTTAACGCACAGTACTGGCGCAATGAACATGCGACGTTCGATCCAAATTGAAATGGTGATTGGACTTTGCATTTTTATGATCACTGCCGTGTTAACCACGGTACTTGGCCCTCAATCTTAACGTAGGATCCACATGAAAAATATTCTCCTTTTAATTGTTCTTTTATTCGCTGCACTGCTACCTGTTCATGCTTTTGCGCACGGTCCATCAAAAACTGAAAAGACGGCTCCTGATAACTTCGTCGGATTGGAAACTGATGCGGGACGCACCGTCGTTGCATTTCATGACGCGTTATCTAACAGCAACGCAAAAACCGTAATGGCCGTATTATCGCCCGATGTCATTATTCTGGAAGGGGCGCGCATTGAACGCAGCGCACAAGAGTATCGTGAGCATCATTTGCAAGCGGATATGCGTTTTTCTGCTGCCGTCAACACAACGACGGTTGATCACTATGTGCATGTTTATGAGGATACAGCGGTTTCCATTTCACGAAACCGCACTGAGGGCACATATAAAGGGAAGCAAATTGACAGGCAAGGTAATGAAACACTGGTACTTAAACTTATCGATGGCCACTGGAAAATAACCCATATCCATTGGTCCCATTAATCATTCCATCTTCAGGAGTAAACAAAATGACGTTATTTATTCGAGCAACATTTATGCTGTTGTTAAGCACGATTACACTAGGCGTCTCTGCATCACAAGCAGATGCTGACAAAGCAGCAATTGAAGAAATTATCAGTGCAGTTGAAAAAGGCTGGGAGTCTGGAGAGAGACAACCTTTTTATCAACATTATCTCGACCATGCAGGTGCCCGTTACATTGAGTCTGGGGGGCAAAATACAGGGTTGATCGCTGGTTAAAAACAGGACACGGCTGTGCGCAAACTTTTTCAGGCACAATTGCGTCATGAAAAAGGGGATATCACTGTTCACTCTTTGTGTTTTGCGACAATCCTTGTGATCTATTGTAGGTATGCGTTCCAAAGGCGCGACAATGTCAGCACAGTGCACCAAGTAATCCATGTGTTCATAGCGTTCGAGCGCACGTCGAATATTGTCCATCGCTGCGTTGTGGTTAAACTCAACACGCTCGACGATAAGCCGCGCCCTAAACTTTTTTTGCAGTGCGTCTAATGCGGGACGCTTTCGACAAAATGCAACAACAAAGATTTCCGGATCACTTATCAGCAATTCACGACACAGTGCTAGCCCAATCCCGTATCCCGCTCCGGTAATGACAGCAATTTTTTGTTTCGCCATTTTACAATTATCCATTTACTCAATCGAATCTCACAACGCTCACCCGTTGCATAACGCTATTGATAACCAAAATGTGCATCAACTTAACGCTGGTTGAGCATAGATAAAGTTAAGATAATGATAAATAAGCCAATGATTTGATTACAGAAATGTAATGATACTGTAATCCGATTATCGTGAAAGTTTGATCCAAATCAATTACATTTATGCTGTGATTAATAAGATGGATTTCATCAAACGCAAAGGACAAATAGGGTGCAACAATTTACGACATCATTGTTTTGTATTGCCATATTACTGATCAATTCTGTATCAGTAAGTGCGCATACGTTTGAAACAGTCGGATTTCAAGCACACGCCTATTCAGATAGTGATGAAGACGATGTTATCAACGATGGTTCCGATGACGAATCGCTGCAGTCGTGTTATTGCCCAGATTGCTTCTACTCTGAGCATGCTAATTCGAACGTGTCGTTAGCGATTGTCGCACTCTCTTCCTGGATAGTGCCCGTGACCATTGCATCCGATAATTTCGCTGAGATGTTTGTCATCTTAAAACGTTCAATTCCACCGGACGATCGTCCACCGATAGCATTTGTATTACATACCTAATTCTAAAAAAGAGAATAGCTGTGCGGCGCTTACGTTGCCGCACACTTACGTAAGAACTAGACGCAGTGCACACTGGGAAATGTTATGCAAATGATAAAAATAATTCGACTCGCTACGATACTGTCGGCTGGGCTTGTAATACAGCTGCCTTTGTACGCGGCAGAATCAAGTGACCGATTCGTCTTCGTAGGGTACGGCGATGTGAAATACGAAAGCGCCGATGTTGCCGGTACCGATGCCTTTTCGGCGCGCTTCGTTCCGATTTTCTTATTCAGTTTAAATGACAAAATGCACGTCGAGGCGGAGCTTGAGGTGGGTTTAAACGAAGATGGGGAAACGGAAACGGAGCTTGAATATGCGGATATCCACTATTTTTTAAACGACAACACGACAATTACAGCAGGCAAGTTTCTACTGCCGTTTGGACAATTTAGTGCCAACTGGCATCCCAGTTGGATCAACCGCAGTATCTGGACCCCTGGTATATATGGAGCACACGGATCTAGCCAAGCCATGGATCCCATACTGCCTATTTTAAGTGATGTTGGTGTAGCGGCACAACAGGTTTACCAAGTGGGATCAGCCAAGGTTTTTCTCGATATCTTTATGACAAATGGGCCTCGCTCAGAAGCGGAACATGACGAGGAAGAAGTGGATGACGATCACGATATAGTCCTGTCTCGTTTGTTTTCACCTGCGACGTCGCTGGATCTTGATGAAGGTGAGGATGAACATGGTGAAGCCTTTCCTGAAGTAGAGTTTGAGGCGACAAGCTCTGACAATAACAGCAATAAAGCATTTGGTGGCCGAATTGCCGTAG
Source organism: uncultured Pseudoalteromonadaceae bacterium (assembly GCA_964640795.1). Taxonomy (GTDB): domain Bacteria; phylum Pseudomonadota; class Gammaproteobacteria; order Enterobacterales; family Alteromonadaceae; genus M269. Next base: position 77,934 of record CAZXIN010000016.1, read on the forward strand.
CGCTGCTCCCTTCCATTGAAATTGGCACGTCCTATTACCAAGGTGCATACGATGAAAATGGACAACTAGATGTTAAAGCCAATGGCGTAGACATCAATTTGATCAGCACGCACGCCATTTTGCGAGGTGAATATATTCGTACGAAAACCGATGCCTTTATTGAGCGCGATCATGAGGACGTGATTGATTCGTTTTCTCGCAATGGATGGTTTTTACAAGGCACATTTTTCATTGGCCATGTTTTTGATGGTCTTGGCAGCACGGAAATAGTGATTGAGCGTGCACAAACCAAAAAAATTGAAGAAGCGGATCGTTGGATGGTTGGCATCAACTATTGGTTGGATCCCCGCTCAGTTATTAAGGTGGGTTATGAGGATACAGATGTTGTAGATGGTCCTGATGACAAGCGGTTCGCTGTGCAATTCAGCTATGGCTTCTAGGAGGGCTTATTATGAAAAATCGAGTAATCGTTAGCATTTTTTTACTGTTTGTTTCTTTAATTGCTTCACTTCAAGTAAGCAGTAGTGAACCATTATCAGGCGCAGAGTTAATAAATAATAACTGTGCCCGATGCCATAACAGTCGCCCGATACAAGAGTTTTCCATGAGTGAATGGAGAGTCATTATGCCTCACATGCGGGAAAAGGCGCATTTAACCGGGTCAGAAGTCCAAGCCATTCTCAAGTTTATGGAAATTGCCGCGACACCTGCACAAGCGACGAAAATAATTGAGCCGATAAATATTGTGGTAGATCCAAGAGATGTACTCACTCGCTACGGCTGCCAAGGGTGCCATCAGGTGCAGGGCGCAGGCGGAACACTCGGGCCATCGCTTGATAATGTCATCATCGAAAAAGGCAAAGCATTCTTTTTACGCAAAGTGAAAGAGCCTCAATTTAACAACTCCTCTTCTTCAATGCCGCAAATGCCTATTACTGACGAAGAGCTGACGGTGTTGGCCGAATTTTTGTCACCCAAATAGCCTGTTGACCTAAGAGCAAGACATGGGTTTAGGGTGGCAAGTTACAGAGTTAAAAAATTAACCGCTCATTAGAGCAATACCAAAGGAAAAATTATGAAAACACTTACTTCCTTTTTACTGGCCAGCGTTTTAATCGCTGCGCCAATTGCGACCACTTACGCGCATCAACACACTGACAAATCTGATATGCCGATGATGGAAGGTCAGATGATGCAAAAAATGCAAACGCATATGGAAGAAATGCGCGCGGTTTTGGATGCAGTTAAAAGTGAATCCGATCCAAAGAAGCGTGAAGCCATGTTGCATGAGCATGCTCAAAAGATGCAAGACATGATGGGCATGATGGGAGGAAACAACTCCATGGGCATGAAAGATGGAAAAGGAATGAAAGGTAAGAAGGGAATGAAGCACAAACACAGTGAGATGTCGACTGAGGACAAAATGGCGATGATGGAAAAGCGTATGGCCATGATGGAGGACATGATGGGACAGATGATGGGACATACGGCAGAGAAATCAAAAATGGTCCATAAGCACAAAAAGAACTAACCAATGTGTGACGAGGCAGCGACGAATTCCTGCCTCGTTTATCGAAACAATTGCAGGAGTGTCACATGAACAAATTTATCAAACATTTTTCCATTTTGGTGCTGTCAATTGGCTTGCTGGGAGGTTGTGCGAGTCAGTTTTATCACGACTACATTATGAGTGGGCAGGTCGTCACAGTAGACAATGAGCAAGTGGTCGTTTGCGTCTCGGATACGGATGGACTGAAAGAGCACCAAGTCTTTAATGTCTATCGCACCGTTTACGATCCTTACGTCATTTCAGAGGGGGATGACGGGTACTCGCGTGAATTCGTAGGCAAGATCCGTCTTGGTAAAACCAAAGATAAGCACTTCGCAGAAGCGATCGTGCTAGATGGCAAAATTGCACGCTACGACATGGTCGAGTTTGACCCAGGGTTTTAAGCAAAATAACAAAGAGCACGTTGTCATGAATTTCATAAATTGTTACCGAACCCATCTTATTACCGCTATCGTGGTGTTGGTCTCCTCTACTTTGTTATTTACTACGGCGTGTTCGGCTGTTACACAAGAAAATAATCCAGAAGGGAAAAAACAACCGTCGCAAGCCGGTGAAAATACACCGAAAACCCAAGCTGACGATTTTGCTAAGATACAAACGGCTCTGCGCTCGTTAGATGACTCATTAGCAACGCAATCAAAAAGTAACAAAGACGTTAAGCCGAGCGACCCCACAGCGTCTCTCAACACACCCACAACAACGTCCCCTGCAACCGGTGCAATGAAAATGGGCATGGGAAAGGGTAAAAACAAGAAGCAAATGGGCGGGAAGTCTTGCATGGGGATGATGTGCAAGATGATGATGAAAAATAATTCGATGATGGGTATGCCTCCTAAACCCAATACGCCCGCGACATCCCCATCCCCATCTGGCGTTACCTTACCCGGTGCAAGTGGGGCGCTTCATCTATACCACGTTGGTGAACAAGCATTTTTCTTGAATTACAAAGAAACACTTGAGTTAACTGATGGTCAGTATCAAACGCTGTTAACAATCCAAACTGAGTGGGAGTCGACCCAAAAAAGCATTGCCCAGCAGCGCTCCACTTTAGAGGCATCGTTGTGGGAGCTCACGGCTAAAGGGTTACCCCAATACGACAACATAAAAGACACCATTAGCGAAATAGAGGCCTTAAACAGCGCCTTACGTTTGCAATTTATTACCTCCGTAGGGAAAGCAGTTGCGGTATTGACATCATCACAAGTAGGCAAGATAAATGCACTTTGGCTAGCCGAACAAGAGGCTGGCAAATGAAAAACGCTTTATTACAGGGGACAGTTTTCTTCCGTTATGTTGTCATCGTAAACGTTGTGTTATTGCTAGCAATGACGCGCCCCTACGCGCAGCAACAAACTGAGGACAGTGAGCACGCCAGTCATCATCCTGAAGAAACGAATGAATCCCTTGTCGGGGTAAGCACAGACGCTCTGCCGTTAGCTACTCAAGGTAAGGGGCCGCCGGGCAATGCCATGATGGGCCCCGGTATGGCAAAAGGGATGGACAAAATGATGGAGAAAATGGGGGCACCCAAGCCCAAAGATCTCTATCCGACATTAATGCGGATGCATTCAACCACCCCCGAACAAAGAGAAATTGTATTACGAAAAGCCACCGCGCGCATGCAACAAGGAAGTACACAACTCGCGACAGGTTTTGATTGGCTTGCCCGTGCCGCTGCCGCTGATGACTTTACCCAAATGCAAGTGGCTGTCGAGACCGTTAAAGAGGGGATCGCGCATTTTGATAGTGGCCTTGCGGCGAAACGTGCCATACAAGACGGCCAAGAGCCCAGGAGAGTGGCATTAACCTGGTTCAAGTCGCAAATGAATCTGCTGCCCAGTGCGCCTGCAAACGATACTTCAACCCTATTTGGTATGACGCCGTTTCATACCGCAGTGATGCTTGTTTTACTCTTGTTTACCGTCGTTATGGTGTATGTCTATGGGTTCAAAATGCGCCGAGCTGCGGCATTGCTAGCGCAGCTTAAATCCACTGAAACCGCAAGCGGTCCCGCATCAACTCACAAAGCAGCAGCTAACGATATACCGATAACGACACCTATCCCTCAGAAAGACTCAGCTTCTGCGCCTACGAGAGAGTCAGCATTGGCTTTACCCACTGCGGCGCCGCGCAAAGGCGTGTTTACTGGCGATGTGGTGGTAACTGGAATTTTTAATGAAACTCATGATGTCAAAACGTTTCGACTAGCCAGCCCTGATGGACACACCATCCCATTTAGTTTCGAACCAGGTCAATTTGTGACGTTTACATTGACTATTGATGGTGTAGCAAAGCCAGTGAAGCGCTCGTATACCATCGCATCCTCACCCACTGAGCACCATTACTTTGAAGTCACCATTAAACGCGAGGAGTTCGGCGTTGTTTCACGTTATATACATGACACCGTGCATGTTGGTGACGCGCTGACAATAAAAGCGCCAGGCGGTAAATTTTACTTCAATGGTCAAGCTGCAAACAGTGTTGTACTGATTTCAGGTGGCGTAGGGATCACGCCAATGATGAGCGCGGTCCGCTACTTAACGACGACCTGCTGGGACGGCGATATTTATTTTCTGTTTTGTACGCGCACGTCTAACGATTTTATTTTTGAGCAGGAATTAAAATACCTACAAGCGCGTCACCCTAGGTTAAAAGTGCTCGTTAGTATGACACAGGCAAAGGGCACATCCTGGATGGGGCCTCAGGGGCGTTTTTCATCAGCATTGATAAACGAATTTGTGCCGGATATTGCATCAAAGACTGCACACATTTGTGGACCACCGGCAATGATGGATGCAACCAAGGATATGTTATCTGAATTGGGTATGCCTGAAGCGCATATTAAAACAGAAGCTTTCGGTGGCGCGAGTCCGAAGAAAACGGCCGCTAAACCCAAGGTCGCACCAAACACACCAGCAAACAACACGCGACAAGTGCGCTTTAGTCTATCAAATGCTCAGGCACAAGCCGGTCCAGATGAAACTGTTTTGGACGTCGCTGATGGACTTGATGTGGATATTGAGAATTCATGCCGGGCGGGCTCTTGTGGCAGTTGTAAGGTGAAACTGTTACGAGGCGACGTTGATATGGAGGTTGATGACGGGTTGGAGCCAGAGGATAAGGTCAGTGGGTATATTTTAGCGTGCCAAGCCATCCCAAAACCTGATGTGGAGGTGGAAGCATAGTGAATACGCAAGAGCGCACCATTGTGGGTAGTTTGGTTGTCCTAATGATCCTGCTTTGGCTCGGATTTGTCTGGCATAGGGACCCCACATTTCCTGGCAGTTTTACCGGATTTGGCGTCGGGTTAACCGCGTCGATATTAATGTTAATCCCATTGGTTTATATGATCATTAAACGCAGCAAAGCGCTTAAGAAAGTTGTGACGAAGCATATTGCTATGCCAACGCTACTGCGTATTCACATCTATGCTGGTGTGTTAGGCCCCATTCTTGCGCTGATCCATAGCGCCCATCGTTTTGATAGTGCGACGGGGATCTCGCTTGTCATCTTTATGATGGTCGTTGTGATCAGTGGGTTTGTTGGTCGATATGTACTCGGCCTTATTTCATCAAATGTTAAAGAGAAAAAGCGCCAAGTAAACGAACTACACGTTTCGCTTTCTTACGCTAAGCAATCATTGAAAGACGCGGTGTGCGAAGTACGGTATTCGACGTTTACCCAAACATCCGCAAAGCATATTCCTTACATCGCCTTGAACGTGCCCACTTCAGCACAAAGTAAGTTATTCAAACAAGAGAGTAAGATCCTAGCCATTATCGATGCGATTTCAGATGTTGAATACAGCATTCTTATTCACGACACCGCGAAGATTTGGTTTGCGCGTTGGTTGAAATTTCATATCGTGATTTCGATGACATTCTATGTCGTGCTGTTTTTTCACATTTTCAGTGAAGTGTACTTTGGGCTTCGCTGGTTATGATGAAGTGGACAATAACCATACTTGGCTTAGTCGCGGCGGGCTTTGGTATAAGCCACTTTATTCACACGCCAGAAGATCTTGCACAAATTCCATGGGAACGAGTGGTTGAGCCAGGTTCGCTGAGTCAGGCACATGCCTTTTTGGCTGATGATTGCTTGAGTTGTCACACGCCAGTAAAAGGCGTGGACCGCGACAAGTGTGTAGCGTGTCACGCAAATGATACGCATATCGTCGCGCGACAACCCACTGAATTTCATGCTGACATAAAAGAATGTGCAAGTTGCCATGTTGAGCATCAAGGTGAGAATGCCAATATTTCAATAATGAGCCATATTGCATTGGTCGATATCGGTTTCAATATGCTCCCCAATCCAAACGTACCGTTTGACGAGGGGGCGGCCACCATGTCTTTTCTGGAAAACATTCTCACGAATAAGCAAACACCCGACCCTTTATTTGTGCACCCTGAGGTCAGCGACAAAGAAGCATTGTTAAATTGTTCACAGTGCCATAGCAACGATGATCGTCATTTTAAGTTGTTTGGGGAAGATTGCGTGCAGTGCCACAGTACAATTAAGTGGTCACTGCCGACGTTTATTCATCCTTCGAGTCAATCACGTGATTGTAATCAATGTCATGAGGCGCCGCCCAGTCACTATATGCAACATTTTAAAATGATTTCCGCCAAAGTGGCTGGCGAGCCTAAAGCCAAAGTGGAGGCGTGTTACGCCTGTCATCAATCGACTTCCTGGAACGATATTAAACGTGCCGGCTGGTATAAGCATCATTAAGTGGGAGAAACCGTGATCACAAATTCCATTGCGCTGGCAACCTCACTGATAGTAGCAATAGTATTGTTTCTGCCTCGCCTACGACAATCTGTCCAATGGCGAGCAACAGTCACCCCGTTGGCTTCAATAATTGGCAGTGGCTTTTTGATCATTGCACCACTGCTGCATTCGGTGATGGGTAAATGGGCGCTGCTGGGCATTATTCTGTTGTCCATTCTGGCATATTTGTTGGGTTCGGTCATTCGCTTCAATATACGTCACGCAGAGCCTGAGCTTGCTCGCAATCCACACGGCAGTATCGCAACGTTTGAGAAAGCCAGTCAATGGGCACTTGGCGCTGCCTATGCGATTTCCGTGGCGTTTTACATTAGCTTGTTTGCCGCGTTTGTCTTTGACCGCTTGGCTATCGCTGATACAACACTCATTAAATTGTTTACCAGTGGGCTGCTTGTCATCATTATGCTGGTCGCTTGGCTTCGCGGTGCGAGAGGGCTAGAGACCATCGAGCTATTCGCGGTAACCATTAAGTTGGCGATTATTGTGGGTGTGCTTGTCGCGCTGGCAACCTACGACATACAAGTCCAAAGTGCGTGGTTTAAACACGAAGCGATACAATCCCTCAGCCATTTTGAAACCCTTAGTATGCTCGCGGGTATGCTCATGGTTACGCAAGGGTTTGAGACAACGCGCTTCATGGGCAATAACTACAATGCAGAGCAGCGCATTAAAGCAGGGCGATATGCCCAGTGGATTGCCATTTTTCTTTACGTTGTTTTTATTGGTTTAACCTGTCCCATTTTTCTCGATTTTCCGATAACCGAACTGAATGAAACCACCATTAGTTATACCCTGGGTCAAGCCATTTGGGTATTGCCCATATTATTGTTAGTGGCAGCGACAGCAAGTCAGTTAAGTGCCGCATTGGCCGATACTATCGGTGGCGGAGGACTGCTAAAAGAACTTTTCCACCTATCCATATCACCTCAGTTTTACTACGTTCTGATCATCGCGATTGCGGGCATATTAGTTTGGTCATCTAACGTATTTGAAATTATTAATCTCGCTTCTAAGGGATTTGCACTTTATTACCTCATACAAACACTCATTATGTTCAGACTCGTATTGCAGCGTCCCAAAGAACAACGCTTAACAGCGCTAAAAGTATTCAGTCTTAGTGTGATTGTTGTTTCCTTATCCTTTGTGATTGGCTGGTCAATTCCAGCGCCTCACAGTTAACAGAGGAAAGAAACAGATGCTATCACCTAAAACATATATGTCATTAGACGTCGTCGAGAACAAGGGTAAGCAGTACACGATTATTGGCGTAGGAAACTTTTTGCAGCGAGATGATGGCGTGGGTGTGCATGCCGTTCGTGCCTTACAGCTATTTCTTGAGGACTATTCCCAGGATCTGCTAAAAGATTAGGGTTGACCTGTGAGTAACACACAGGTTTATCGTGTGAAGGTGAGAGTAAAACATAGGATTATTGGCGTACTTCAATGGCTTAACCATGTAGATAAAAGAAGAGATTTAAAATGCGTGTTAAACAAATTGCAGATGCACTAGATATTAGCGTTGATACAGTACGCTATTACACGCGCATTGGACTCCTTGTGCCAAACAAATCCCACAATGGATATAAGTATTATCGACCAGCTGATGTGACGCGACTGCGGTTTATTTTAAGTGCGCGATCATTAGGTTTTTCAGTGAATGATATTAAAGAAATCCTGGTCACGTCTTCACAAACTAACGCGCCTTGTCCAACAGTACGGCGTCTTATAGAAAAAAGGTTGGAAGAGACTGAGCAGCAGTATCAGGACATGCATGAACTCAGAGAGCGCATGCACAAAGCCATATCAGAGTGGGAAAATACACCAGATCAACCTCCAACGGCTGACACGATTTGCCATTTGATTGAAGGTTTCACAGCGCTTAAGTCATAACAATTTTTAGATAGGGAGTGGTTTATGAGTTCAAAAACAGACAACGCCAAAGCACACGGGTGTTGTAGTGGCGGCGATAAAACATCAACCGCGAATGAGTCGGTTGATAGTAAAACGCAGACCAGTCAGGTGTCTAAAAATACGGGGGAGATTCAACTTAATATCCAAGGGGCGAGTTGTGCCAGTTGTGTGACTAAAATTGAAGCGGCTCTAAATCACGTCACCGGCGTCAACGAGGCTGAGATGAATTTTGCCCAGCGCACTGTGGTTGTCAATGGTAATGCCTCCCCACAGGATCTGATTAACGCGGTAGAACAAGCAGGGTACAACGCGACCTTGGCAAATGCTGACTCAGATGAAGCCGCTATTGAAGAAAAGGAACAAGCAGACTGGGCATATTATAAAAAGCTAATGCGAGACATGGTCATTGCATTGTCGCTTGGGGTGCCACTCATGATCTATGGCTTGGTAACTGGAGAAATGAGCGTTAACACGACCACAGAGCGAATTGTGTGGTTGATTATTGGGATCATGACATTGGCTGTCATGGTGTTCTCTGGTCGTCATTTTTATGTAGGTGCTTGGAATTCGTTTAAAAATCATTCAGCTAATATGGATACGTTGATTGCATTGGGGACAGGAACTGCCTGGTTGTACTCTATGGTGGTTGTGTTCTTTCCCGACTATGTTCCTGAAATGGCACGCCATGTCTATTTCGAGGCGACAGCCATGATCATCGGCCTCATCAATTTAGGCTTAGCTTTGGAGATCAAAGCACGCGGTAAAACCTCCGAGGCAATCAAAAGGCTTATCGGCTTACAAGCCAAGACCGCTCGCGTCATTCGTGATGGTCACGATATTGATATTCCTATTGAAGATGTTTTGCTCAATGATCTTATCCGTGTTCGACCAGGAGAGCGCATCTCTGTAGATGGTGTGGTGACAGAGGGACAAACCAGTATTGATGAGTCAATGCTAACGGGTGAGCCCATGCCAATTGAAAAACGAAAAGATGATGAGGTTGTAGCCGGTACCATCAACAAATCAGGTTCAATCGTTTTTCGGGCCGAACGAGTTGGGAAAGATACAGCGCTTGCTCAGATCATCAACATGGTGAAACGCGCACAAAATTCAAAACCCCCTATCGGTCGATTAGCGGATGTGATTTCTGCCTACTTCGTGCCGGTTGTTATGATCATTGCCGTAGTCAGCGCACTAGCGTGGCTTAATTTTGGTCCGTCTCCGGAGGTTGCCTTCGCAATCGTATCGGCAACCACGGTACTGATTATTGCCTGTCCTTGCGCACTAGGGTTAGCCACGCCGATGTCGGTGATGGTGGGGGTAGGTAAAGCTGCGGAAGCGGGTGTACTTATTCGAAACGGTGAAGCACTGCAATCTGCCTCGAAAATTACCACTATGGTATTAGATAAGACTGGCACCATTACAGAAGGGGCTCCTAAAGTCACCGACGTTGTTATCGCATCAGATCATAGTCAAGACGACGTGCTCTCTTTGGCCGCTAGCCTTGAGTCAGGCTCCGAGCACCCGCTTGCAATGGCGATTGTTGAATCTGCGCAAGAGCAGGAGGTACCGATCCACTCAGTGACTTATTTTCAGTCCATTGCGGGCAAGGGGGTTGAGGCAACACTCAATTCTCAGCGCCTCCTATTTGGCAATGAAAAACTGATGAAAGAAAAAGAAATAGCACTTCATCACTACGTTGACAAAGCGCAGAGGCTGGCAGCAGACGCTAAAACCCCCATGTATTTTGCGATTGATTCGACATTGGTCGCCGTCATTGCTGTCGCTGACCCAATAAAATCAGACTCAATTGATGCAATAAAACGCCTGCAGGATAACGAGATACGCGTTGTGATGTTAACGGGAGACAACCGAATGACCGCAAAAGCCGTCGCGCGAAAGGCAGGGATCACAGATTACGTTGCTGAAGTGATGCCGGAAGATAAAGCAAACAAAGTGCTCGAGCTTCAGCGTGAAGGCGAAATCGTGGGCATGACCGGTGATGGGATCAATGATGCACCCGCCCTAGCACATGCCAATGTCGGCTTTGCCATTGGGACAGGTACGGATGTTGCGATAGAAAGTGCAGATATAACGCTGATGCGCGGCTCCTTGCATGGGTTAGCGGATGCGATTGCGGTGAGCAAGGCAACGCTACGTAACATTAAACAGAACCTCTTCGGTGCATTTATCTATAACGTCGCAGGCATACCCTTTGCTGCTGGTGTCTTTTACCCCGTCTTAGGGTTACTGCTAAGTCCAGTGATTGCCGGTGCCGCGATGGCATTCTCGTCATTAACGGTTGTGACCAATGCGAATCGATTACGTCTATTTAAAGCGAAAGAGCACTAGGAGAACCTAAAGATGATGTGGATTAATTTGATAGGGTTAGTCGTAATTGGGCTTATTGTGTGGTGGTTTTGGCTGTACCAAACAAAATCCACCGAGGTACGAGACGGCAGCATTGAAGTCCGCGTAAAAGATGGCGTGTATCAACCTGCCAATATCACAGTGCCTGCGAATCAGTCAGTACAACTGCTGTTCTACAGAGAAGATGCGACACCGTGTGCGGAAACACTGCTAATACCGGAGTTGGATATCAGTGAAACATTAGTGCTCAACAAGCGCGTGACGGTGACTATTCCCGCCTCAAATGCAGGCAGTTATCCGTTTCATTGTCAGATGCAAATGTACCGTGGCACCTTGGTAGTCAAGTGATCAGCAGGGTTCTATTCACTCAAACAACACAAAAGCGAGGTGTAAAGTGAGTAAACAAAAAATACCTTTTTGGCGCACACCCAGTGGTTGGTCAGCCATAGGTCTTATCGCGGCGGCAAGCTATTTCTTGTTGGTTGAGCATGGTGAGCATATTTTCCCGTATTTACCTTACTTGATCCTACTGCTATGCCCAGTGATGCATTTCTTTATGCACGGCAGTCATGGTAAAGGACATGACACTCATGGGCACGAAGAAAAGACATTTAAAGAGAAAACCGAAGACAATGATCAATATAGACAAGGTTATATCGAAGGGTTAGCGCAGGCACGCAAAGAAAAACGCAAAACGGAGAGTAACAATGCACGGTGAATCTGATTATGGGCTCTGGACGCTAGTCATCATAAACTCAGCGGTTTTTATCTTCTTTGCTTTCAGTTTCGTCAAGCCGAAGTCAAAAACAGATTGGCGAAGTCTAGGCGTTTTTTCCGCTTTTATCGTGGCGTTATTTACCGAAATGTATGGTTTCCCTCTCTCTATATATTTTTTGTCAGGTTGGTTAGCCGAAAGTTACCCAGGCGTGGATTTTTTAAGCCACGAAAATGGTCATTTGTGGCATACATTGTTGGGTTTATCTGGCGATGCACATTGGGATGTATTACACATCTTAAGTAATGTTCTCATCATTTTAGGTTTCTTTGTGTTATCTGCTTCGTGGAATGTCCTGCATCACGCGCAAAAAACGCGCAGCCTAGCAACCAGTGGATGGTACGCGCGTTGTCGGCATCCCCAATATGTTGCGTTTATATTGATCATGTTTGGTTTTTTGTTGCAATGGCCAACGATACCGACCCTGTTCATGTTCCCCATTCTCATTGTTGTCTACGTTCGACTGGCTAAACGAGAAGAACAGCAAGCTGAATCTGAGTTTGGTGACACCTACAGGCAATATAAACGAGCAACTCCAGGTTGGTTACCACGTATTGTCGTTTCAAAATTTTCTAACGCAGTATAAGGATTAAAAAATGAAAAAAGCATTAATTTCAATATTGTTTGTTGGCGGCGTTTTATCCGCTACGTTTGCAAGTGCGCAGACATCAATGAGTTCGGATGAGATGTTGAGAAGTAACGAGCGAATGATGGATGCATTGATGCAGCGCATACAGCGTGTTAACGAAGTATCTGAAAAGCAAACACTGATCGTTGAACATATGAAGATGATGGATATCTACGTATCAAATATAGAAAAGAGGATCCAACATGAACCTGAAGCTGAGCAAAAAGCAGTATTGAAAGAAACATACAAACAGGGCCTTCAAAGAAGTCTCGTCCTCATCGAAAGTGGCATATCGGATACCACAATTGTAGTGATGGAGAGTTCGGTAGACGAACATTTGTTTTTCATTGAACAAAGAATGACAGTTTTACAACCGCTAATGAAGCAACTGGTTAATGCCAATACAGTTTTAAACGACTAGAAAAGCCAGTGATGTGTACGGGACGATGACCCCGTCATTGGAAAGTATCTGCAATTAATTTAGAGGAGCAAAATATGAGCGATTTAGATCATAGGGTGGGCGTGACAGAAGCCAATTTAGTGGTACGTCATTTAAAGCTAGTCGGAATTTCTAAAGGTGATTTGGAGACCATTATCACGGAAATAGATGGCACCTTTGGTATCGATGCCGTTTCATTTGAGGAAGCCCAAAATACCCTGCATATAGGCTACGATGCGACCCATTGCAATTTAGATGGCATCGAGACCATCATTCGTAAACACGGTGCTGACATTTCAGATGACTTTTGGACAAAGATGAAAGAAGGCTATTACAAATTCGTTGACGAAAATGTTCGCGAAAATGTTCGCGAAAATGCGAAGCATAAACCCTGGAGCTGCCACCGCGTTCCACCCGGGCAAAGACATAAAAAGTAAGCTTTTAAATGGCAAATATTAACCTCTTATAGGGCGTCTTAGTTCAACATAGGATAACACAGTGGATCAAAATAAAAATGTAACGTACAGAATTAGGTCTTTAATTCTGGGATAGTTGAACGCACAACCCAGCTGAACATGAATTTCATCAAGCTGTGCAAGAATTTACAGGATCAGTGATGCCCTTTGTGATGGCAAACGCAAAATATGATGATGGGCATATCCACTGCAATAGAGCATGGCGAGTACAATTTAATAACGCTATTGGTCCCTATAAGGGGTGGCTGCGTTTTCATCCCAATGTTACGCAAAGTGTTTTAAAGTTTTAGCGTTTGAGTAAGTGTATAAAAATGCATTGACCGGGCTTCCTATGGGAGGAGGTAAAAGGGGAAGTGATTTCGATCCTAAGGGAAAGAGTGATCGCAAAATTATGCGTTTTTGTCAGTCACTAATGATCGAGCTTTCAAAGCATATTGGAGAAGATACTGACATCCCTGCTGGCGATATTGGGGTGGATGGACGAGAAATAAGTTACCTCTTTGGGTTTTATTAAACAAAGCTCTCTTTTCGCATAATGGACAACCCCGCCCCAAGGGGCGAGGTATCACCCGATTCATTCAAACATCGTTAATTGATTTAAGTTATACAATTGGTCATACTTCGCGTCACTTCCCTATTTGGGTATTGGCAGAAGCCATTCCGCGGTTAAACCAACCTGAAATGCCCATGGCAGAGGGTATGTTTGCGCGGGCATTACTGGGGGTAAGCGTAAATGGGTACGCGGTTTATAAGTTACATCACGGTAAGACGTTGAACGAGAAAGTGTTAACCTGGCACCTACTGGAGGATGTGCTAGGTTGGATAGCGGTGCTGGTTGTCTCAGTCGTATTGATGTTTGTCGAAATACCCATTCTTAATCCGCTGTTGTCGATAGGATTTACCTTGTTTATTTTGTTTAACGTTCTCGGGAGCGTCAGGCAAACATTATCCCTATTCCTGCAAGGCGTTCCTGATGAAAAAATGCAGCAACAGATAGTGGAAGATCTGGTTGCTTTGCCTCGCGTGACGGACACTCACCATGTGCATTTCTGGTCGTTAGATGGCGAGCAACACGTATTAACTGCTCATCTGGTATTTTCAATGGAGCTAAACACTCAACAAGTCTCCGGTTTGAAACGTCAAATTGCGGAGCAACTCAGTCAATATCCGTTAGCTCATACGACCATCGAGTTTGAGTTTCCTGATGAACAATGTCGTGATAAACACAGACACATCGAAAAGATGGCCTAAAAATGGTAGTCTATGCTAGTTAACATTATAGGTGTAGATCAGTGACATATTCGCTCCGCAGCATAACAACGTGTTTACTCATGTTGACCATCGTCTTCCAGGCGATGGTGGCCGTTGCCGACTCAATGGATATGCATGTTTATGATCCACAGCATGCCCAGACTGAGCATAAACATAGTGATGATAATCTACTTCAGCCTGTATTAGGTGGTGAAAACATAAGCAATCCCACCGAGCACGATGTTACTGATTGTCACCATTGTGGACACTGTTCTGGAACACACCTTAATTGGCTAAGTGGCTTGATAAATACGCCATCGCCTATTCTGACTAAAAATCAAATATTCGATTCCCCAGTCGCACATCTGCCCGGCTGGACATCCGAGTTACTGCGCCCGCCTATCTCTTAATACTGTTTGTTTGTCGAAAAACGCAGTGGATTCCCCATTGCTGAAACGTATTATTTTAGAGATTAGATATGAAAAAAAATATATTGATGTTAGCGGCACTGCTAATGGTGTCCACCTGTACGCCGTTTGCCTGGGCGCAAACTCCCGAAGCACACGATCACGACACAGAGGCTGAGCATACAACTCCTTCGCTGGAACCTTCAGGTAACTCAGAGGCAATCGTTTCCGGTGAAAACCGCAACGATGACGAGCATAATAATGAAATCAAATTAAGCCAGACTCAAATGAAGTTGGCAGGTGTTGTGCTGGAAAGCATTTCACCAAAGTTGATTAATTATGAAGTGTATGCGCCAGCAGAAATCAAAGCTAATGGCTATACGTCGTACCTTATTTCTCCACGGGTTGACTCTGTGGTGGTTAAGCGCCACGTATCACTAGGCGAACATGTTGAGAAAGACCAACCACTGGTAACGCTTTTCAGCGAAAGTGTTGCGCAGGCTCAAGCGGATTATCGCATTGACTTTGCTGAATGGAACCGCGTTCGTAATTTGCGCACAAATACCGTCAGTGAAAAAGAGAAGTCTGAAGCACAAACTCGCTACATTGCAGCTCTAGCATATTTGCGAGCATTCGGATTGTCAGAGCAAGCGATTGAAAGCCTGACAAAAGACAACAGCTCCGCATTGGGAGAATATACGCTTTACGCTGCTCAACCTGGCTCTGTGTTGAATGATGATTTCCAACAGGGGCAACGAGTCGAAGCGGGTGAGGCTCTACTGACTCTGGCCGATGAAGATGACTTGTGGGTAGAAGCCAGACTGTCGCCAAACACGCTACTGTCCATTCCAAAAGGCGCTAAAGCCAGAGTTAGTGTGGTAGGTGAGTCTTATCCTGCTGCAGTTATTCAGGAGGCGCATACCATTGACCCGCTTACACGAACCCGGGTTGTTCGTCTGCTAGTGGATAATCACGCCCACCGTTTGCATTCAGGGATGTTTGCTGACAGCTATTTCAAGTTCGAGACTGCTGAGCCTGTGATGGCCGTACCCGAAACAGCGTTGGTTCGCAGTAGTGATGGTGACTGGGTCATCTTTGCTCAGGAAGCGCCTGGCATATTTGAGCCATTAGAAGTCAAACTTGGCAGAACCTTGGGACAGTACCGTGAAGTTACGGGTATCGATGACGGTATGACAGTAGTGACCGATGGGGCATTTTTCATTGCCTCGGAACAAGCTAAGTCAGCATTTGACCCGCATAACCATTAACTGACGAAAGGATTCTAATATGTTTAGCAGTATCGTTAATTCGGCGGTGAAAAACCGCCTGTTGATCGTGATTTTTCTATTGGTCACAGCAACAATCGCAAGCGTAGTTGTGCCAAAACTTAATCTTGATGCTTTCCCTGACGTGACCAACGTGCAGGTAGCTATCAATACAGAAGCTCCTGGGCTTGCAGCAGAAGAAGTAGAGCAATTAATTACGTTTCCAATAGAAGCGGTGATGTATGCATTGCCAGATGTTGAGGAAGTCCGTTCGATATCTAAAACAGGCCTATCGGGCATTACGGTGGTGTTTACCGAAGGCACAGATATTTATTTTGCCAGACAACTGGTATTTGAGCGTTTACAAGCGGCCAGGGAGCTTATTCCACAGGGTGTTGGAACGCCTGAAATGGGCCCTAATACCTCAGGTTTGGGACAGGTTTTTCAATATTTGTTAGTCGCTCAGCCGGGTAGTGACGTAACCACTATGGAACTGCGTAGCCTCAATGACTGGGTGGTGAAACTGTTACTGATGCCAGTAGATGGGATTACAGATGTGTTGTCTTTTGGCGGCGAAGTAAGGCAATACCAGGTAAACATCAATCCAGTGAGATTGCTATCTTACTCATTATCTCAGGCTAATGTGGTTGACGCGCTGGAGGCCAACAATACCAATGTTGGCGGTTGGTATATGGATCGTGGGCAGGAGC
Source organism: uncultured Pseudoalteromonadaceae bacterium (assembly GCA_964640795.1). Classification (GTDB taxonomy): domain Bacteria; phylum Pseudomonadota; class Gammaproteobacteria; order Enterobacterales; family Alteromonadaceae; genus M269. Next base: position 94,527 of record CAZXIN010000016.1, read on the forward strand.
AACTTGTTATTCGTGGGACAGGCTGGCTTAGCAGTGACGAACTTGGTCTGGAAGAGATCAGGCAAGTCCCCGTTGCTAACATAGGCGGTGTTGTCGTAACTGTCGCCGACCTTGCTTCAGTCGAGTTAGGGAGCGAAATTCGCCAAGGTACTGTCACCATGACTTCCCGTGATGCGCTCGGGGATAAAAATGTTATGGGAGAAGTAGTTTCCGGTATTGTGCTTAAGCGCATTGGCGCCAATACCAAGTCCACCATTGACAGTATTAATGATCGGCTGCCACTCATTCAGCAAGCATTACCCGAGGGTGTCAGCATTCAGCCTTTCTATGATCAGGCAGATTTGATTAAGGCGGCCGTTAATACAGTGATTGAGGCACTGACGTTGGCTTTTGTCTTCATTGTCGTCGTGCTCATACTGTTTTTAATGAGCCTGAGGGCGACGTTTCTGGTTCTGCTGTCCATCCCGGTGTCTATCGCCATCGCGTTAATGATAATGAGCTGGTATGGGTTATCGGCCAACCTGATGTCACTTGGAGGCCTTGCGGTTGCGATAGGTATGTTAGTCGATGGTTCAGTGGTTATGGTTGAGAACATCTATAAACACCTTGCGCTTGAATCGGCTGACCGTGGTAAAGAAAAACGTAGTGTAAGTGCAAGCGTGACGGAAGCAGCTAAGGAAGTGGCAAGGCCAATCTTCTTTGCTACTGCCATCATTCTGGTTGTTTTTATGCCGATGTTCACTTTTGAAGGTGTGGAAGCCAAGTTATTCGAACCCATGGCAATCAGTATCATACTTGCACTGATATCCGCCGTTTTTGTTGCCCTGATTGTGGTGCCGGCCTTGGCGACCTATGTCTTTGCACGAGGTTTTGACAACCGTTCCAGTTTCATTGTCAAGCCGATGGAAAAAGCGTACAGAGTATTACTGCGACACGCTTTGAATAACCGCTGGATAGTACTTGTCAGTGTTGCGATGTTAGTCATGGGGGCAGCTTCATTGCTACCCAAAATTGGGACAGAGTTTGCACCGGAGCTGGAAGAAGGCACGATTAACGTCAGAGTAACTTTAGCCCCTTCAGCAAATTTGGATACTGCGCTGAGCGTATCGGGAAAGTTGGAAAATTTGTTATTGGATTTTCCGGAAGTGAACTATGCGCTCAGTCGTATTGGTCGTGCAGAGATAGGAGGTGATCCTGAGCCGGTGAACAATATTGAAATTTACATTGGTTTGCGTCCTGTGAAGGAGTGGACATCTGCCAATAATAGGGAACAACTTCAAGCGAGGATGGCGGAAAAATTAGCGGTTCACCCCGGATTGTTGTTCAACTTTTCCCAGCCCATCGCCACCCGAGTGGATGAATTACTCTCTGGCGTAAAAGCGGAATTGGCGATTAAGTTATCCGGGCCCAGTCTGGCAGTCCTGGCATCTAAAGGCCAGGAGATTGAGCAGGTGGTCAGTGAAGTGAAAGGCACTCAGGACGTCGCACTGGAGCAAATACAGGGTGAAGCACAACTCGTGATAACGCCAAACCGTAGACAGCTTTCACGTTATGGGATTGCTGTGGCTGATTTAATGGCTTTGATACGAGATGGTTTAGGCGGGCAGTCCGCTGGTCAAATTATTAAAGGGAATGAGCGCTATGACATATACGTGCGTCTCGACGAAAAATACAGAAGGACTTCAACCGACATCCAAGACCTGCGATTGCAGTCCCCCTCTGGTGCCTGGGTGCGTGTTGGCGATATCGCGAATGTCGATATTGTATCAGGCCCGCCCCAAATCCGCCGAGATGACGTGCAACGACGGGTCGTTGTGCAAGCCAATGTTCAGGGAAGAGACATGGGAAGTGTCGTCGATGAAATTCAGGCTCAGATCAGCAAAAACGTTGAATTACCAGCAGGTTATTCCACTGCAATTGGTGGTCAGTATGAAAATCAGCTTCGCGCACAAAACAAACTTCTTGTTGTTGTCCCGCTCTCGTTGGCGCTGATTGCATTGCTGCTTTACTTTGCTTTCCAATCGGTTGGACAGGCATTGTTAATATTACTTAACGTCCCACTGGCAACCATTGGGGGAATTCTGGCGTTGTATATCACTGGGCAATACTTGTCCGTGCCCAGCAGTGTAGGATTTATCACCTTGTTTGGATTAGCCGTTCTAAATGGGGTGGTCATGGTAGAAAGTATTAATCGACAAGTTTATTCAACAGCGGAATGGTCGGTTGCCATATTCGAAGGGGCAACCTCGCGGTTAAGGCCTGTCATTATGACAGCTACCACCTCTGCGTTGGGCTTAATTCCTATCGTTTTAAGTTCTGGTGTAGGTGCTGAAATTCAAAGACCGCTGGCAAGCGTTATTTTAGGGGGATTAATCACCTCAACCTTGTTAACACTTATTGTGCTGCCAGTTCTTTACGAAACGTTTTCAAAGAAAAAAATATTGTCATAGGTAGATAATAGTGGCACAGGGATTGTGCCAATGTCTGCTTTAATCGTAACAGCAGTTGTTTAGCCAGTACCGTTTCAGAGGCCGCTTTTCGTTCAGGCTATGTGAAAACGGTCGTCTCCTCAACTTCAACTATTTACTGACCTCCGATGGTTTTCAGTAACTTTTAGCAGACGCATGAATCATCTTGCGACTTTGTGATCTGGAACTTTTTTAAGCGCTAAAGAGTATTATATCCGCATTGCTACTATCAAATTCCGTATGCCTATTATCGATATCGTCTGTTTGAGGTTATAAACCAGAACGTGAAGGTTCATTTCGATGTTGACATTATTCTTGCGCTGCATCAAGAAGTGAGTTGCACCCATCCACATTTTGATAGTTCCAAACGGGTTTTCAACCGTTTGCTTGCAGATAACCGTGGTTTCATGAACTTGTATCTAGTCTGGTTTGCATGGCGTCGACTTCAGTTTCATGTATCCATCGGCGCATTGATGCACCAACGGTGAGCGAAACGGTCATCACGCTGTTATCAACGCTTATTGCCCCATACTATGGCGTAAACCGCAATGGTAGCTGGCTATTGTTATCACCGATTTTAGATAGTAATTACAGAAAACCCCTTCGATTTCGGCTGTAATCGCGGCATTGTATTTAAAGTGCTTTCAATGGGTGTAATGGTTTGTATAATTTATGGGAAAAATATTTTAAATTGTCATTGATAAATGAAAAGCGTTACCACATATACTGTATATAATTTCAGTGTCAAAAATAAAAAGGGCATAGCTATCAATGGACGTGTTAACCGTAGAAAATGAGCTTCGCCAAGTCGTATCTAGACTGGTTATTCAAGTTGAGCTTGCAACAAAACAGGGGAGGTTAGATATTAATCTTGCGTTGGAAGACGCTTTGATCCCTATACTGAAAGAGCTATTTCATCTACCAAAGTTACATAACTTAAATGCAAAACAAAAAAACTTCCCAGGCATCGATTTGGGTGATGAATTTGACAGAGTGGCTTTTCAAGTAACAGCAACGACAGATCTGGAAAAAATCAAAAAGACCTTGAAGGTGTTTATTGAAAAAAGCTACCAGTCAAATTTTGATGAACTTTACGTGTTAATGCTCGTTAAAAAGCAGAAAAGTTACTCACAATTGTCTATCGATAAAATTACCGGGGATGTATTCACTTTCAATATCAATACTCATGTAATAGATCCTGGTGACATTCTAGCAAGAGCATCTAACTTGAGAGTCACTGCACAAAAACGTATTTTGCATGAGTTTAAACTTATCCTCGGTGAGATAGATGGCTACCTCGCACTCCGAGAATCAACAACAGAGTTGCCAAGAGCATATACAACTAATCTGGCTCCAATTTCTTTCCCGGATATGGTGTACGTAGCACAATTGACTATCGTCAAAAAGGAAGTGTTTGAACGAGCGAAAGCTGAGCTTGGGTATAAAGGAAGGCGTTCGTCTGACATGTTTTTATGCGTTCGGTTAGCGTTAGCACTTGAGGGCTCTCAATTTTCTGCGTGGACATTTCATGACGGGAAACTGTTTACATTCTCAAACTTTGAAGATCATTCGGCTTTGATGTCGATAATAGATAAAGGAAGCATCGAAGAATTATATTCTAGCGAGCTTTATGATTCTGAATACGTTGAGTATGAGAATGTCTTTAAGTCATTATTACAAGGGCAGGTTCGCGAACAAGTGAAAGATCATTATATTGGTTTCGATATGTTCGAAAAACAATACTACTTTCAACCCGAAGATAGAGAACAGATTAGTAGGAAAGAAAAGTGGATAGGATTAAAAGCCGCTCAACGAACCGTGTTCGAGCGTGTAGAGAGCAAAAAAGAACCTAGCAAAGTAGCCCACTTTAAGCATCTGAGTTTCCAGTTAACATTCGTAAAAATACAAGATCAATTTCACGTTATGATCGTACCGAGTTGGCTATATACATACAATACACATCGTCGTTCCAGGTTCCACGATAAACTGGTATCGAAACAAAAAGGATTAGAAAACAACCAAGCTGTAAGAAACCTGACGCGGTTTGTATCATATTTTCTTGCTCAAATAGATATCCGATTGGGCGAAGGGGTCAAGTTTGAACAGCTAATACAACTCGCCCCTGAAGAAAATACCAATAACCTGTCATCTGAAGATAATGTTGAAGAAGAGGTGGAGATATAAAGCAATGAAAATTACGATAATTCAGGAGCCACTTCTCGAATTTGGGAAAGGCACTCATATATGTCCAAGGAATGGAATTGAGCGTATGGGTGTATATGACACAAAGGATGAATTGCGACGCTCAGAACTTAGACTAGGGATCGTGGGAAGGGGAGAAGGTGTTGATAAGCTAGATGTCTGGCTGGACTTATGTCGAACTGGCATTTTAGCCAAAGAAAGTCATCTATCGAATCTATTTAAAGGCTTTGGAGGGGTATCATTGGATTATGGCTTCCATACCCAACTACTTTCTTCTCCGGGCTACACACGCACAATCCAAAAATCATCAATTGTCAAAGTTGGTAAAAATAAAATGCGTGAGGATCGAGTTGTCGATGCGGTGAATTTATTTTATGAGCAGATACAATTTCTTGCTGAAAATCGTTCAATTGATGTAGTCATCTGCGTAATTCCTGATGAAATGTTTATCTCACTGACAAAAAAAGAAAAGCATTCAACAGAGGACAATGGACAGGTTGAACTCTATTTGGAGCATGATTTCAGAAGACTCCTAAAAGCAAAGTGTATGCATCTCGGCGTGCCTCTGCAGTTAGTTGTTGAGAGCACATTGTTAACGGGGAAAGCTAACAGAGGCAATCAGGATGATGCGACTCGAGCTTGGAATTTTGCAACAGCTCTCTACTACAAAGGTAACAAAACAGTTCCCTGGCGGTTAAAAGAAGAGCGATTTAAACCCAAAAGTTGTTATGTTGGAATAGGGTTTTATCGAAGCAGAGATGGTGAAACGATCTCGACAAGCCTAGCTCAGGTTTTCGATGAATTCGGACACGGTGTTATTCTCCGTGGAACGCCCGTTGTAATAGACAAAAATGATAAACGACCATATATGT
>CAZXIN010000017.1:0-95222 GCA_964640795.1 uncultured Pseudoalteromonadaceae bacterium
AGCGGGTTTTGATCCCGCCATTCGTTGGTTCGAGTCCAGCTACCCCAGCCATCTTCTTTTTATAATTTCAGTACAAATATTTCATTCAACAAAACAATACGTCATGCCATTCGGTATAAGCTATTGCTGTGCTAGTATCTTTGTCCACTATCATTTCAAGATAAAGGTTATAAGAGCGATATGTCCAAAACCCCATCTTTAGCATCGTTAAGCGTTAATGCCGGAGCACCTGAAGCAAAGAATGGGCAAGCGTTCAGGCATGGGCCGGAGTTTGCCAGTACTTTTCATTTGTCAGGCGACGTTGATACAGAAGCTTACCAATACGGGCGTTTTGGCCAACCAACGTGGACCGCTTTAGAAGAAGGGATTGCGCAACTAGAAGGTGGAGAGACCGTTGTATTCCCATCTGGAATGTCAGCTGCAGCTGCTATCTTGACCAGTTTAGTTGAGCCCAACGACACAGTTCTACTCCCTAGTGATGGTTATGCCCCTGTACGTTATTACACCGAACAATACCTTGTTAGATTTGGCATAAAACTTAAAACGATTGCAACGAAAGATATCGATGATTTCGACTTTACGGGTATTACTTTAGCATTGTTGGAAACACCGAGTAACCCGATGCTAGATACCTTTGATATCAAAAAAGCCGCCGACAAAATCCATCGTCAAGGTGGTTTACTAGCGATAGACAATACAACACTCACCGTTTTGGGCCAGCAGCCTCTCACCCTCGGTGCCGATATTTCAATGAGCGCGGATACTAAGGCTTTCAATGGTCATAGTGATGTTATTTTTGGCCACGTATCGAGTCATAACCAAGAGGTAATTGATAAAGTAAGGGATTGGCGTAAATTTTCCGGCAACATTCCTGGTCCAATGGAAACCTGGTTAGTTCATCGCAGTCTATCAACGCTAGATGTACGACTTGAGCGTATGTGCAACAACGCGGCGCAACTCGCCGAAAAATTGCAAACTCATCCCAAAGTAACATCAATCCGTTATCCCGGTTTAGAATCTGACCCTTCGCATCCTATTGCCAAAAAACAACAACAACACTTCGGATTTGTAATCAGCTTTGAACTTGAAAACAAAGAAGCAGCAGACCAATTCCTAGCAGCATGTAAGCTCGTCTATGTATCAACAAGCTTTGGTGGTGTTCATAGTATGGCTGAGAGAAGAGCGAGATGGGGTACCGATGATATTCCCGAAGGTGTTATACGATTCAGCGCAGGTTGTGAAAGAGCCGAAGATCTCATTCACGATGTGATAACAGCATTGGATAAATTATAATCACACAAGTTAGCACTAAAAAAATAAATACAGATAAATTAGCACTTACCTATTATTAAACGGGAATCAAAGCTTATTTACGTTTTAAATACGCCAGCTGTATCTTTACCTTGCATAGGTTAAGCTGGCACGTTTTAATAGTTCTCCACAAAAAATAATAACACATCCGAGTAGTTATCTTGATACAAGAACTTGTTCAAACCGTTAATGATGTTTTATGGGGCAGAGGCCAGTTGCTCATTTTTATGCTGACTGGTGCTGGTATATGGTTTAGTTGGAAATTGAACTTTATTCAGTTTCGGTACTTTACTCATATGTTTAGTTTATTAAGTGGGAGCACTGGAAGTAACAAATCAGGCATCAGCTCTTTTCAGGCGCTTTGCACCAGCCTTTCCGCGCGAGTCGGTATTGGTAATTTAACAGGTGTTGCCGTTGCTATATCATTAGGTGGCTCAGGTGCCATATTCTGGATGTGGGTGATAGCACTGCTAGGTATGGCTACAGGCTTTGCGGAAAGTGCTCTGGGTCAGCTCTACAAAGTCAAAGATGTTAACGGTGAGTACCGTGGTGGTCCTGCATATTATATACAGCAAGGGCTAAACAAACGTTGGTTAGCCATTGTATTCTCTGTCAGCATTTTTATTGGTTACGGCTTTATTTTTAGCGCGGCGCAAACCAACTCAATTACCGATGCACTTGAGCACGCTTATAATTTTGATCGGTTCTACACCGGCCTTGTCATCATGTTACTTGCTGGTGTTATTGTAGTTGGTGGCATGAAAAGTATCGCCAAATTTTCGGGCATTGTTATCCCATTTATGGGCATGGGCTATGTCATCGTTACTTTAATTATTACAGTACTCAACATTGATATGGTGCCCACCATGTTAATGGACATTGTATCATCAGCATTTGGCCTTAACGAAGCAGCCGGTGGCGTTATGGGTACCGCTATAAAAATTGGTATGCAACGCGGATTATTCTCGAATGAAGCAGGTTCAGGTAGCGTTCCTCAGGCAGCTGCTGCTGCAGTGCCCTACCCGCCACACCCTGCATCACAAGGTTTTATCCAAATGCTAGGTGTATTTTTCGATACCATGATTCTCTGTACTTGTACCGCTTTTATTATTCTTCTAGCTGGCGGTTCAGCAGGCGAATTGGAAGGCATACGTATGACCCAAATGGCTATGGAGCATCATATAGGAGCTGGCGGAAGCGACTTCGTTGCTGCTGTTATCACCTTATTTGCTTTCACATCCGTTGTGGCTAATTATGCTTATGGTGAGAGTAACCTGCATATGTTCAAACTTGACAATAAAATAGGCAGAACATTCTTCACAACAGCCTATCTATTAATGATTGTTTGGGGCTCAACCGCAGAACTAACAGAAGTATTAGCGCTTGCCGATATGGCTTTAGGTACGATGACAGTTATCAATGTCTTCGCTATTTTGCTGATGACAGCAACAATAACTGCCATTGCTAAGGATTACTTTACACAGCAAAAAGAAGGGAAAATCCCAGAATACCGCAGAGGCTCAGTCGAGATCCAAGGAGATACAGAACAAGGCATTTGGCCGAATGCAGCCACAGAAAAAGAAAAGCAGTAGATCCAAAAAGGCCGGAGTCAATGAGTCAAATGACTCCGGCCTTTTTCAGTTTGTATAAACTGCCATGCTTTAGCATAGCGGAAGAAAGGTATATGCGGATGCAGGTGATGTACAACGTGATAGTTATGTCCTAAAAGAATAACATTCATCCAAGACTTGTTAATAAGGGTAGTATTAGTCGTAACAAAAGGATCATTATCGTCGGTCGCTCTATGTGGAGCATGTGGGAGATAAGCAAATGTCCAAGACAAAAACAGATTAGCTATCCGAGAAGGTATCACCATATAAAATAAGAAAGGTTCCCACCATCCTCCCAAATGAATAAGCGCAATAAAGAAGATAGTACTTATCGTAGCAATCAGAGACAACAGCGCAGCTGCTCTGGTTTTAAATGCTAGATTGCGAATATAAAAGTGAAAGTAATACATATCCATTAATAGCCATTTGACAAGCTTAACCAATAAAGGCCCACGGCTTAGCCAAAGATCTGGATCCACTCTTTCTGACTGGTTAGTATTTTGATGGTGGCAAAAATGAACAGCTCGATATAGCAAGAAACCCAGAGTCGGTGTCAACAGCAACATCGCTAAGTGCCCTAACAAATCATTTAACCAAACCTTAGAACTCAATAAATAATGCGACGCTTCATGCACGACAGAATAAGCAAGGTAGGCAGCTAGACTATTGAATAACACGCATACCCAAACAGCCACTCCCCCTCTAACCCCGACATAGGATGACCCTATAAATAGCCCCCATGAAAGTATGAGTAAACCTAAAGTCAGTGGCGTGATGAAACCCAAGGGAGCTTCATCACAATGCTCATGTTTGATTAGCACAATTCAACGCCACTTTACTCTGCTTCCAGAAACTCCACAGTATTTCATTACGTTAGAGTTTATTTATAGCCTAGCTTATTACGCATTACCAACAAGCCAAATATTCCACCTAACATCAATACGATAGCTGATGGCTCTGGCACCGACGGTTGGCTTACAGATGCTGTAAACGATGCAAATACTCGATTGGCTGTTAATGCCAGATTGTCTGTTGTTCGAATATTCGTTGTTGAGCCAGCACTGGCACCGAGACCATTAGAGTTCCCTACCACAGCACTATTCAAGAGAAGTCCAGGAAATATATTAATGGGAATTAATATTTGGCAACTAACTACACTTGAACACCCAAAAATGAGCGATGGGTTAAGATCAAAAGGATTACCGGCTGCGCTATTAAAAACTTGATCAACTATAGCTGCAGCAGCACTAAAACCGGCGGTTTGGCTTTGAAAAGTAAAACTGCTACGACTACAAATACCACCAAAAACCCCGGCACAATCAGTATCCAAAAAACGGACATCAAAAAAACTGCCGTCAACATTGACATTGTTAGCACCGATCAATTGACCATCGTCGGTAATAAGAATAGGCGTTGCCTGCGCTTTTGACACCGTCAAACATAGCGCTAAACTGATTAATATAAGAGATAAAACAGTGGACTTAAATACTTTCATATTGGCTTCCCTAGTAACTAACGTACTTGTTTATAATTTTCCAGTGCCTAGGCTACGAGATATGTTTGATTGACGACAATCCCCAATTGGGGACACCGGCATCCAAAATAAGCAATATTTTTAATATCATTGTTGAATATCAATAGTTTGGGCAATATACCTACCTTTCAAATCGCCCAAGCACCCTATCTTGCTTGATTTCATCAGGCATTTGTCCAGCACAAAATTCTAGTATCCAAGGCCACTCACTAAACAACAAGTATTGTCCTAATTCGTCAAATAGAGTGAGCTGTGCATCAGGGATTAGTGCCGCTAGCTTTTTAGTAGCATCAGGTGAACTCAAGTTATCTTTAGCTCCCTGAAGAATGCTTACAGAGCATTGAATAGAGGATAAATCGAAGTCCCAACCATGCGTATTAAGATAATTCTCCTGCACCAAGCCTTGAGTGCCTAATGCAGATCGTTCTCCTAACATAACAGGTATTCGATTTTGCAATAGCGGGCTGCTTAAGACATCGATATCCGATGGGCAGTATGACTTAGCGATATGCCTATCTAGATATTTCTTAGGGTTCTGCATAACGCTGCGCATTAAAAAAGGAATGACAACTTCGAGCAGCTTAGGCGCCCTTTTACCAATAACATTCGCAATAATGTAAAACAAATCCATGACACGCCAATTCCCAGGCTCAAAATTAGGGTAGTAAGGCGCACAAAGTATCACTTGTTCGATATATTCTGGTTTTCCTGCAGCAAAAGCGAGTGCCGAACACGAGCCAAAAGCCTGAGATAAAAGAGTCACTTGTTCAACACCTAGATGCCTGCACAAGGCAACAAGATCGTCATTCCATTCACTCAGTGTTTTAAGAGATTTGAAACTACTGAGAAATGTGCCAGGCCTACAGGGAGTAATAATGCGTAAATTTAGGTCTCCGAGAAAGTGAGCATAAGTCGATGGGCTCCCCAATAAATCAATTGCAACACCTGTCAAAGCATCAAAATGAAAGACAACTTTTCCGTCTTCAGGCCCTAAAGAAAAATATTCTAATTGACGCCCATCTTCCAATGTCAGTATACGTCTAATTTTATTTTGAAAGTCAGCGACGTTTTCTTTCATCTCTATCAAAGACAACGGGTTAGTATCAATCAAGCTAATCAAAGATGCTTGATCACTCGTATTAGTTTTGAGAAAAATACGTTTTAAATATGTACGAGCAGATTCATAAGTCAGTCCTCTCTCACTCGCCGCTAATTTAAGATTCCTAAATTGATAAAAAGTCTTCAAAAGGCTACTTTCGGACTGTGTTAGGTAGTATTGGCGTTTCACATAGTTAATAACATCATCTGATTTGCTGGGAGAATAGAGCACTAGCGTGCCAATATTCTTTGGCAGTTTCATATGTTTAATATGCTTAGCAGGAATAATAGCCATACCACTTTTAGATACATCATCGTTAACGACTAACGATAAGAGTCCTGTATCAGAAGCTTTAACATCGTTTTTGGAGCTCACCGAAGTTTCTAAGTGCTTTATTTTCTCTCGTAGTTGTTTGAGTGGCTGCTGACTCAAATTATGCTCATTAGCGAAAGTGTTGGCGTAAGCTAAATTGTCCGAGTGATCGTATAGCATCACACCAAGAGACAAACTGTCTAATACACCAGCGAGCGTTTCATTTTGTTCTTGTAAATTAACAATGCACTCACTGAGTTGAAAAGCCCTCTCAAAGTGCTTGGATAGCCCTACTAAATATTCTGTGTCTGTAGACTCAGCGCTTTTTTTATATTCAATATGCTCTATCAACTCAGAAACCATTTCCGGCCAAAGAGAATTGTCCACAACAGCCTCATAAAGCATATGAATGAGCTTGTCTTGTTCAACAGCTTGAGTCGTAGCAGATGGAGTAGAATTGTTCACTAAGGTGCTCGAATTAGATTCAATCCATTTCATTTGTAGCACTTTTCAAATGAAACCTCTACGAGGGAATTAAGCGGTAAGTCATAGCAATACCGTTAATTACCCATTCAAACGTGCTTTTTCATGCAAACTTTAACAATATAAAAGTTGGCTTACTTTGTAATCTAAATCCTGTTATAACGTTCTGTTAGTTATCGATAACTCCCAATGAGTATTTGGATCATGAAGCAGCTATTTATTGCTTTTATTTTATCAATGCTAACCTCTACCCTCTATGCTGCAGAGGAAAAAATACAATGGCGTGAATGGAACGAGGCTTCGTTTAATGAAGCCAAAGAGAAGAACAAACCTATACTCATTAATGTCGGCCACGAAGGCTGTGGCGCATGCCGCTGGATGAAAGGCAATACATTTGCTGAGGAAGATATTGTTTCAACCATCAACGAAAACTTTGTTGCCATTCAGGTCGACAGTATTATTCGACCTGACATAGGTGAAAGGTACTCCGATTGGGCATGGCCCGCCATCGCATTTAACACCCCTGCAGGAGATCAAGTCCTTGCTTTAAGGGGGACACGTCGACCTGAGACTTTTCGCGATATACTCGCGGGTATTATTGAGGGGCATGCAAATGGTACACTCGAACCAGACAATTTAGCTCCCTACTCTGCCCCCGAACAACCTCGAACATCACCGCTTTCGGAAATCAGAGAACAAGTGCGTGAACAAATTGAGTGGAGTTACGACGATGATATTGGTGCTTGGGGTAACAGCAAAGTCATAGAAGGCTCGGCTCGCACACTTCAGTTTGCTTGGCGAGCACACTGGCAAGGCGATAAAAAAGCACAAGAACGCTTCGAACAAACAGCCCGTGGTTACTTAAAGCAATTAGACTCCGAGTGGGGAGGAATTTACTATAGTTCGGTCAAGCGCTGGGGTAATGTGGTAGGCGAAAAGCGATTGGAAAGCCAAGCTGCCGCACTTGATATATTTGCAGAAGCTTACATGCTTACGGGTGATAAAAAGTTTGTTGATGGCCTGAACAATATTCACAGATACTTGCGTGACTATATGTTATCAGAAGAAGGATTATTTTTTGCGAGCCACCAACCGAACATTCCAGGACTCCCTTCAGATATCTCAATACGGGAGTACTATCGCTTAAATGATAAGCAAAGGCGCCAATACGGCTTACCAACAATCGATAAAAGCATTTTTACGGATCTGAATGCTCGTACCATTATCGGCTTGCTCAATGCCTACGAAAGTACAAAAGATGCCTCTTTTCTAGAAACGGCTAAAACTGCAACGTCTGCATTACTAAACTCACGTAAAAGAGGCAGCATATTTATCCAATTTGAACCGACTAAAGAGTTTGAGTTTGAAACGCGCCTTCATGTCGTGCAGAACGACCAAGCTGTTCTATTGCGCCCACACGCTTACCTTGGCTTAATGTTTTTGGAATGGCACCGAGTAACGGCTGATGATCGATGGCTTGCTCAAGCACAAGGTATTTCACATGTGTTACTCACTCAGCTGCAAGATCCAGAATTAGGTGGATTTTATGGCAGTAAAGATTTCGTAAAACCAAGAAAGCCTCTTGAAGACAATGCTGTTGCTGCTAGATTTTTATACAATTACGGTGTCATTACGAAACAAAACGAGTTAAAGGTGGCTTCTGAAAAAGCCATTAGAGCCAGTGCAGCCCCCCAAATTGTCCGTCGAGAAGGCAGAATTACAGGGAATCTAGCGTTAGCAACTGAACTACTCACTTCTGGGTATGTCGAATTCTCAATTGTAGGCAGTGCCAAAGATGATGCAGCTAACGCTTTATTTAATGCTAGCAAGTCTGTTTATGAGCCACGCGGTTTAGTGCATTACGAACAACCAGGTAGATACCCTAAAGGTGATAGGCCGGCTTTATATATATGTAATGAAACAGCCTGCTCTGTTCCAATCTATGACGCTAAAGATATTCCAGAACAAGCACAAAAATTTACAGCAGTTTTAATAAAAAATCAGAAATCTTAAAAAGGTAAAATAATGAAAGCAACAGTTGCCATTGCAATTGCATTATTGAGTACAAGCTGTACTTACGTTAAAACAGACCCAACAGCAGAAAACATCGTGTTAGCTAACAAAAGTCGCGTGCAAAACTGCAAGCGCATTGGTACAGCTAATACACGTGTTAAAGCAGATATTGTCGGTATCAATAGAAAGCCACAGAAAGTCGCCTCAGAATTACTTGCGCTTGCAAGAAATGAAGCGGCAAATATCGGCGGAAATACCTTAGTCGCAGACTCTGAGATAGCGGCAGGAAAACAGCGATTTATTGTTTATCAGTGCCCTTAGTTTCTATTGAACGACCCGAATGCCAAGAGCTTGATGTCAATAAAATAAACTGAGGCAATTTGTGCAAAGGCTTATATATTGGTTGCTTTGCTTCAATTTCAAACCAAACAGGATTAAGTGTCCGGAAAACCTTCAGGTATTCGATAGCGCGTTCTTTTTCATTAAACTTTATGGCTAAACGAGCTGCTCTGCGCCAAATCCTGTCCCATGTGGCTCCACGCTCCAATGCTTGAGTAATGAGAGGCAAAGACTGTTTGAATTGCCCTTGCCTTCCCACGCGCTCTGCACCGATGATTAACTGCCGCGCGTAATGAAAATTCAAAAGACGCTGAAGCGCTTTCACAGGCTCCTTGCTCGCATCGACACGTATATCGATATCATGAGGGAATCCTTCTAAAGTCCTTGAAACCAGCGCAGCGGACATGCTCCCAGTTTTTTGACCTCCCGCACGCTGCCCTTCCCTTAACGCAACCATCACTCTTTCAGCCAATGTTCCTCTGGATTCAACGAATACTCTTTGCATAGCAATAAGAACATTTTCACTCCCAAGTCCATTGCCTTGCATCGAATAATAAGGACCTTTTACTGAGCCTGCCCAATCCGAATCTAATGCATTCGCACCGTCATACTGAGCAGACAAACCATTAAGATCAATCAAAGCAACTTGCCTGTCTTCAATCCCCCCACCATCAAAGTTGTTATCACCTTCTAGTAGAAGTTCTAAAACCTTCTTGGTTGATTCACCTCGTCGAAGCAACTCCAACCCCTTAGGGCCATAGTTTGGGTTCGTTTCAAATTGTGTTACCAAAGCCCCTACGCCACCTTCTGCATAGATGACACTAGCGCCTACAGCTAAATTATTAGTCGCAACCGCAGCGGCACAGGTTTTGGTCGTATCCTCACAGGCAATAATTGAAAAGGTCGCTAAAGCAGGTTTTGATATAAAGAAGCAAACAAAAAGCGGCAATAAAGATTTAATAATAGTTTTATTTAATTCCGACAAGTTAAACCTAAATAATAAATATAACAGGCTAACTTAGTCGTCATAAAAGAAGCAGAAGTTTAAATAACCTAAACGTGATCTAATTGGGCGTACTACTGAAATTAATATAACGTGAAAACTCATTATTGTTGTCGTCAGACAAAGTCACAATCATTTGCCATCTCATATTAGGTTCACTGCAACTTCCTAAATAACTTTCTAAGTTTAATCTTGTGGTTTGTGAAAAGGAATCTTCTAAAGGCAGTACGGGTATTTTCCCCATATACATATTCACACCTTGTATCCAAGCCGATTTAAATGTTAATCCAGGTTCAAGATCTAACGTAAAAATAAGTTGTTCCTCTGTTTTGATTGGGAAAGGTGTTACCGAAAGACTAAATTCTGCATCGACTCCTAGTACTGTGCAGGTGGATGAATCAAATTGGCAAAAAACATCGGTTTCTATTTGGCTTGTTTTATACAGAAAGGTAAACATTGCTAAGGCTAGAAGTGTGACCACAGGCAGTGAATATTTAACTTTTTGTAAAATTAATGTATTGAATTTGTTCAAAAACTTGAGCTTTTCGTACTTTTTATTGAGATTGATCAATCTTCTCTCAGATTGTGTATCAATTCATGTTTTTTTACGTATAATTTTCTGTGTTTAGACAAACAGTTGCCTAATTGTGTGAATTACATCCAATTTTTATTGTAAGCAAATTGGTTAATATCGCGCAATTAACTATGTTTAATAACAACAATAAATAAAATACTCAAAAGTGGAAGAAGCGGATTATGAATCAAACCACGCAAACGCTCCCCGAATACAACTACAAGGTAGTCAGTCAATTTGCTGTAATGACTGTCGTCTGGGGTATTGTGGGCATGACAGTCGGCGTATTAATTGCTGCGCAGCTAATATGGCCGGAATTAAACTTTGATACGCCTTGGTTAACCTACTCTAGGTTGCGACCATTACACACGAATGCAGTTATTTTTGCATTTGGTGGTTGTGCGCTCTTCGCAACATCCTATTACGTTGTTCAGCGAACATCTCAAGTCAGGCTTTTTAGTGACAAACTGGCAGCTTTTACTTTTTGGGGATGGCAAGCCGTTATTGTCAGTGCAGCAATAAGCCTTCCTCTAGGATTAACAAGTTCAAAAGAGTACGCTGAACTTGAGTGGCCCATAGATATTCTCATCACACTTGTTTGGGTTGCCTATTTAATCAACTTCTTCGGTACAATGATTATTCGTAAGGTTTCGCATATATATGTCGCGAACTGGTTCTACGGAGCTTTCATTATTACCGTTGCTGTTTTGCATATTGCCAACAGTATGGCTATCCCAGTTTCTTTTGGTAAGTCTTACTCTTTGTACGGTGGTGCAGTCGATGCCATGATGCAATGGTGGTATGGTCACAACGCGGTTGGTTTCTTCCTAACAGCCGGTTTCTTGGGAATGATGTATTACTTTGTTCCTAAACAAGCAGGACGTCCGGTATACTCCTACCGTTTGTCTGTTATCCATTTCTGGGCCTTAATATCACTTTACATTTGGGCTGGTCCTCACCATTTGCATTATACGGCTTTACCCGACTGGACTCAGTCACTAGGTATGGTGATGTCCGTTATTCTTTTCGTCCCATCGTGGGGGGGCATGATAAACGGTATTATGACGCTATCAGGCGCATGGCATAAATTACGTACCGATCCCGTGTTAAGGTTCTTGATTGTGTCATTATCTTTCTACGGTATGTCGACTTTTGAAGGTCCTATGATGGCCATTAAAACGGTTAACGCATTGTCACACTATACCGATTGGACCATTGGTCACGTGCACTCAGGTGCGTTAGGTTGGGTTGCAATGGTTTCAATAGGTGCCGTATACCATTTAATCCCAGTTCTCTTCAATAAACCTAAAATGTACAGCATAAAACTGATTAATACGCATTTCTGGTTAGCGACTGTTGGTGTGGTTCTGTATATCGTTGCCATGTGGCTGTCTGGTGTCATGCAAGGTTTGATGTGGCGTGCAATCAACACAGACGGAACATTAACTTATAGCTTCGTGCAAAGTTTGGAAGCTTCATACAAATTCTACTTTATCCGATTCATCGGTGGTGTGTTTGTGGTATCAGGTATGTTTGTTATGGCTTACAACGTCTTCAAGACAATTCGTATGCCAAGCGAAGAAACTACTGAAGATAGCGCAGTTGCAGCGCCTCAAGCGGCTTAAGGAGAGGAGCTCACAATGAAAAACATGCATGAAGTCGTCGAGAAGAATGCGGGGTTAATGGCAATATTTATCCTTATTGCCATCAGTTTTGGTGCCCTTGTACAAATCTTACCGTTAATGTTTCAGGACCAAGTTATGGAGCCTGTTGACGGATTGAAACCTTATACTGCTCTGCAACTAGAAGGTCGAGATATCTACATTCGTGAAGGCTGTGTCGGTTGCCACAGTCAAATGATTCGCCCATTCCGTTCAGAAACCGAACGTTACGGTCACTATTCTGTTGCCGGTGAATCAGTTTGGGAACATCCATTCCTTTGGGGTTCTAAGAGAACTGGACCAGATTTAGCGCGTGTAGGTGGTCGATACAGTGATGAATGGCATCGCGTTCATATGCTTAACCCAAGAAACGTTGTTCCAGAATCCAACATGCCAGGATTCCCTTGGTTAGCGGAAAACACCTTGGACGGAAAACTAACATCCAAGAAGATGGAAGTCTTCAGAAAATTTGGTGCTCCCTACACTGATGAAGATATTGCTAATGCGAAAGCTGATGTTGAAGGCAAAACTGAAATGCAGGCCCTGATTGCATACTTGCAATCATTGGGTACAGCACTTAAGTAGAGGTGACTATGGATAACGGAACAGTCGGTACTATATTCACCTTAGTTGTTTTTATTTCTTTTGTTGGTGTGCTCGTTTGGGCCTTTAGTAAAAAGTCTAAAGCGGGCTTTGACGAGGCAGCAAACCTCGTATTTGATGATGAAAAAAACACCAATTTAAAACAGGAGTCGTCTACAAATGAGTAGCTTTTGGAGTATTTGGATTTCTGTCATATCACTGGGCACAATTCTAGGCTGTTTTTTGCTGCTTCGATGGTGTTTACAGAATAAAACAGGGGTTGATGAAGGCGATGATATGCATCACGAATTTGATGGCATTATCGAAATCAACAACCAATTGCCTAAATGGTGGACAATTATGTTTTATGTCACCATTGTCTGGGGCTTACTCTATCTTATGTGGTTCCCTGGTTTAGGTAACTTTGCTGGGTTAAGTGGCTGGACAAGCTCAAATCAGGGGATAAAGTCTCTTGCTGAGTCAAAAGCTGCCACTGAATACGCACTGCAAAACGGTAAAATTGTAGAATACGACCGCGCTGTTGCGTTTGCTAACGAAACCTTCGGCCCTATTTTTGATGAGTATGCAAAGCAACCCATTGAAGCGCTCGCCGTTGATGAAGAAGCCCTAAAAATAGGTCAGCGTTTATTTTTACAGAACTGTTCACAATGTCATGGTTCAGATGCTCGCGGACAAACTGGGTTTCCTAATTTAACCGATAATGATTGGTTATATGGTGGCAAGCCTGAAAATATTAAGACAACACTATTACAAGGTCGCCAAGGTGCAATGCCTGCATGGATAGACTCCATGGGAGAAAAAGGTGTTGAAGAAGTTGTCGCTTACGCTTTAAGTCTTAGTGGTCGTAAAGTAGATGCAAATCTCGCAGAGAAAGGTCAAACGCGCTTTGCAGTATGTGTTGCCTGCCACGGACCTGAAGGTAAAGGTAATCAAGCACTTGGGGCCCCTAATTTGACGGATAATATATGGCTTTATAGAGGAAGCACAAAAGCCGTAACAGACTCTGTTACTTTTGGTCGCGCTGGGGTTATGCCTTCGTTCAAAGACACACTTGGTGAGAAAAAGATCCACTTAGTTGCAGCCTATGTCTACAGTTTGTCTTTAGAAGACTAAACAAATTAATAAACTCAGAGCCTCGGTTCGCCGGGGCTTTTTTTTGCGTTAGAGTCATTTAATGAATAGTTCAAAAAGTGATATCACACCTTGGTACAAGCAATTTTGGCCTTGGTTTTTGATTGTTGTCCCCATTGTTACCTTAGGCGTAGGAACGACTGTTATTACACTGGCTGTAACAGGTGAGGATAGTTTAGTTATTGATGACTATTACAAACAAGGTAAAGCGATTAACAATAAACTAGAAAAAATTAAAGCAGCAAAAGCACTTAATTTACGCACAGAAATCTCTTTTTTAGATGAAAAAATTGAACTGCGTTTTTTAAGTCAAGATCCCAATAACGGTGCCGCACTAACCTTAGACTTCTATCATTCGACACAGTCTGACAAAGATTTTGTTATCAACTTGACTCAAAGGGCCGACGGCACCTACCAAGCGCCTATCGAACAATCTTTATCGGGAAAATGGAGAGTCAGCCTTCATCCCTACCACAATGAATGGAAAATTCAGCAAGACATTGCCCTCCCCCAGTCTCAACCCATTCTGTTTGTTCCATAACGAAGGCTGCAATGACCTGCTATCACTGTGAACAACCCCTACCTAAAGATGAGGTATTCACAACGCTCATATTAGGTGAAGATAGGCAGCTTTGTTGTATCGGTTGCCAAGCCGTTGCCGAGACTATTATTGAAAATGGTTTAGAAGATTACTACCGCTTTAGAACGGAACCAGCACTCAAAGCTGAGCCTGAACGGTCAATATTACCTGATTTGGATATATTCAATGACCAAAGTGTTCAAGAGTCTTTTGTTATTGAGAAAGGCAATGAGCGACAGGCTCAACTGTCTCTGCAAGGCGTTAGTTGTCCAGCTTGTGCTTGGTTGATAGAAAGACAACTGTCAAAGCTCGGTGGTATTGCCAAGATCGCTGTCAATGTAGGATCTCGGAGAGCGACTGTCAGTTGGGATGACTCGCAACTGGAACTTAGCGACATATTCAAAGCAATCGAAAATATCGGTTACCGTGCCCAACCCTTCCAACCTGATCAACACGAAAAGCTTTACGTACAACAAAATAAGCGCCTGTTGACCAGACTTGGTATAGCAGGCCTTATGAGCATGCAGGTCATGATGCTCACATTCGGTATTTACTTTGGTGTGTTTGGCGACTTAGAAGCCGTTACCTTAAGCTATTTTCAATGGACAAGTTTATTACTATCGTTACCTGTCGTTTTCTATTCAGCGCGCGAGTTCTACGTCAGTGCCTTTAGGGTTGTTAAGGCTAAAGCCGTTAATATGGACGTACCCATATCCCTTGCTATTTGCGGATTATTTACAGCTAGTTTTATATCAACGTTCCAACAAAGTGGCGAAACCTATTATGAATCTGTGTGTATGTTCATATTCTTGCTATTAGTTAGCCGCTACCTTGAGCATAAATCGAGACACAAATCGGCTCAGATTAGTGCAAACAGTGTTTCTCACATACCAATAACTGCCACCGTTTTAGAAGAAGGCCATCAAAGTACTCTACTGGCTAACAAACTCGCTATTGGGCAACGTGTACTTGTGAAGGCAGGTGAAACAATACCTATCGACGGTATTATCGTTGATGGAAGAAGTAATATTGATGAATCAACATTATCCGGCGAGTTCCTTCCCGTCACGAAAAATAAAGGGGACAAGGTTTTCGGGGGCACCATTAATCAGTCAAGCCCTATTGAAATTGAGGTCAAATCACTGTTTAAAGATGCCCTGATTCAAAATATCCTTCGAATGCAGGAGCTCGCTTTTGCACAGAAACCTCAAATAGCTTTACTGGTTGATAAATTCTCACAGTAT
Organism: uncultured Pseudoalteromonadaceae bacterium; assembly: GCA_964640795.1. Classification (GTDB taxonomy): domain Bacteria; phylum Pseudomonadota; class Gammaproteobacteria; order Enterobacterales; family Alteromonadaceae; genus M269. Next base: position 15,498 of record CAZXIN010000017.1, read on the forward strand.
TTTGTTACTGCCGTCTTGTCGATTTCCGCCATGACTTACATCGCTTGGCAATGGGTTGATCCAAGTCGCTCTTTTTGGGTAATGGCTTCGGTTTTAGTTGCAACATGCCCTTGTGCATTAGGTTTAGCGACACCATCCGCGCTCACGTGCGCTGTCGCCTTACTAAATCGTCAAGGTATTCTGATAAAACGAGCAAACGTACTTGAGCAATTGAAAACCATCACACACACCTGCTTTGACAAGACAGGAACATTAACTGAAGGCCAATTTACATTGACCGAATGCCTGAAGATAAAAAATGATATAAGCATCGAAGAAACGCTAGCCATAGCCGCTGCTTTAGAGAGCGTATCAGAGCACCCAATCAGTCATGCATTTCATTCAAATAAACCACATCTGTCATTAACCGAAAGTCATGTGGATGTCGGCTTAGGTGTTCGTGGTTATGTTAATCAAACATTTTACAAAATAGGGTCTGCTCGTTACTTCGATCTTTCGATACCTGCAGAGCTCAATCACTGCAATATTTTCTTAGGTACGAATCATCACATTATTGCAGGCTTTGTTGTGAGCGACCAAACAAGAGCTAGTGCACTCCAAACTATCGAAAAGTTGAAATCTAAAACTCCAGCAATATTGAGTGGCGATAACGAATTAGCCGTAGCTAAGCTCGCTTCCGAGCTAACAATAAATCACTGGCAAAGCGAATGCTCTCCTAAACAAAAAATGCAATACGTCCAACATATTCAAAAAGAAGGCGGTTCAGTGCTGATGGTTGGAGATGGCGTTAACGACAGTCCGGTTATGGCTGCCGCTGATGTTTCTATAGCCATATCCAATGCAACTGATATTGCCAAAAACTCTGCCGATGTTGTTATGATGAATCAAAATATCCTAGGCATAATCGCTTTAATGAATATCTCACAACAATGCTACGCCACAATCAAACAAAACTTATGGTGGGCGGCAGGTTACAACACGGTTGTGCTACCTCTGGCAGTAACCGGTATACTGTCGCCTTGGATGGGAGTCATTGGAATGTCTTTAAGTTCACTGCTTGTCGTGGCAAACTCAACGCGGATGTTAAACTCAAAGGCAGGTATTAAAGCATGAGTGTTATTTATATTCTTATTCCTCTTGCTATCGTGATAATAGCGGTCGCTATTGCTGCTTTTACTTGGGCGGTAAAGTCTGATCAGTTTAATGACTTAGATAGGCAAGGCTATAGCATCTTATTCGATGATGATGTTAAGCCACCCTCTCCCAAAAAGGTTCAATCAGCCGAGTCAACAAAGAGCGAGGATACACCAAATTAGTGAAATCAATGCGCTCTCTGCGTTTCTGCTCGGTTTAGCTGGTAGCCTACATTGTGTTGGAATGTGTGGAGGTATTGTAGGTACATTTAGCCTCATTATCCCCAAAACCCATGCTCACTTTCCCTATTTAATAGCTTACAACTTTGGCAGAATCTCGAGTTACTGCTTAGCTGGTGGTATTACTGGTTATCTAGGCTCAATAACAACGGTAAACCTTGCACACGGCGGCCAAATTTTACAATTCATCAGTGCATTATTTCTCCTTTTTATGGGGTTATACCTTGGTAATTGGTGGCGAGGGCTTACTCATTTAGAGCGCCTAGGGCACTACTTGTGGAGACGAATTCAACCGCTTTCTAAAAAATTCATCCCCTTCAAACATCCTGTCAACGCGGTGCCCTATGGCATATTGTGGGGTTGGCTTCCCTGTGGTTTAGTTTATTCTGCTTTAACATGGAGTTTAGCTAGCGGTGGAGCCATTGAGGGTGTGCTAATAATGCTATCGTTCGGCCTAGGGACGTTGCCCGCACTTATGTCACTTGGTGGTTCACAGAATATTATTAGGAATATCTTAAATAATTCCAAATTAAAGCAAATCATTGCATTGACATTAATCAGCTTCGCCCTGATATTACTCATGTCAGTATTTTTCAATCACAGGTAAGTCGATGGCACAATCACACGGTATTTCTATTCACTGTCAAAACTGTAGTATTAATCAATTGTGTCTGCCTTTTAGTCTTAGTGATCAAGAACTTAATAACCTCGACAAGATTATCGATAGAAAAAAACCTTATCAAAAGAATCAGGTTTTAATTCAAGCCGGTCAGACACTTAATTCATTATTTGCCGTTCGTTCTGGCTCCTTTAAGAGCTATGTGGTTAGTGAAGACGGCGAACAACAAATTACTGTCTTTCATTTACCCGGTGACTTAATTGGTTTTGATGCCTTGAGCGAGCAAAATCATCAAAGTTTTACTATTGCACTTGAAACTTCAATGGTATGTGAAATTCCCTTTAATACACTCGATTCATTGTCCGCAACAATCCCCAAACTCAGGCAGCAAGTCATGAGATTAATGAGCAAGGAGATTCGTTCTGAGCAAGGTATGCGTTTACTGATTAATAATCGCTCCGCTGAACAGAGAGTTGCTTTCTTTCTTCATAATTTAGCTGAAAGATTTGGTGCCAGAGGGCTATCTCGAAAACAATACCGACTGAGTATGACACGAGGCGATATAGGCAACTATTTAGGACTAACGATTGAAACAATAAGCCGTATATTTACTAAGTTCCAACAAGATCAGTTAATTGCAGTAGATGGAAAATTTGTGGACATCCTTAGTGAAGATAACCTTAGAGAAAGGGCCAACGACCAAGTTTGTAAAATAGCCTAGAGCACTTTGATTTCAAACACTGGTTTGACCTGCGTCAACTTTTGATTGCGCCAGTATTTTATACTAGGTTTAAATAGAGTCCTAAAAGGGTGTGCCTATGAAAGCTTCGTATGAAAAAATATTAGCGGTTATTGATCCAAATAGTAAAGAACAAAAGTCTGTATCTCGTGCTATTGAGATAGCCCAAAAAACTAAGGCAAGCGTAACGGCTTTTCTTACCATCTACGATTTCTCTTATGAAATGACAACCATGCTCTCATCAGAAGAAAGAGAGAGTATGCGAGAAGCTACCGTTAACGATAGGACAAAATGGCTTTCTGATGTTATTTCGAGTATGCAGTCAACAGAGTCGGTTAATATTGATGTTAAAGTCGTTTGGCATAACCGTCCTTACGAAAGCGTCATTTATGAAGTCATAGACAACAAATATGACCTGATCGTGAAAGGAACACATCAACACGGAACACTTAAGTCCATTGTATTTACTCCGACAGACTGGCATCTATTGCGTAAATCACCTGTTTCTGTGCTTTTAGTCAAAGATCATGCTTGGCCAACTCAAGGCAACATTATTGCCGCAATTAATGTAGGTACGGAAGACGAAGACCATCGTTCCCTTAATACCTTGGTGAGCGAACATGCCGTTTACTTTACCAACATGCTAGACGCGAACCTTCATTTTGTGAACTCCTACCCTGGAACTCCAGTTAATATAGCTGTTGAAATGCCCGAATTTGATCCTAGAAACTATAACGACACGGTAAAAAACCACCATATTGAAGCTATGCAAGAACACGCAGCTCATTACGGAGTCAGTGAATCACAATGCCACGTCAAAGAAGGATTAACAGAAGACGTTATTAGCCATGTGGCTAAGGATATCGATGCCGAACTAGTTGTTATAGGTACTGTAGGAAGAGTGGGTATTTCTGCTGCACTCATCGGCAATACAGCTGAACATGTTATTGACGCGATCAACTGTGATTTACTCGCACTCAAACCCGAAGGTTTTAAATCTCCCCTAGATAGTTAGAGGAGATTTAAAAATAGCGTAATGGTAAAAATGAATGATTCCTTCACTGGCACTTATTTGCGGCAAAATGAGCTGTAAGCCAAGGAAATTTATACAGTTTAATAATTCTTGGTAACACAAAAGAACGCCAAACCTTTCTCTACTTTTTAGTCGTCAGCCGAACCCTAATCATTGCTTTTTTATCACGTTAATGATTGAATGTGATAAATACGTGATAAATAGTTCGGGCTATTGTGATTCAAGGAAGAAAGCTGACGCTCTTAATTCCTTCATTCCCCGCCCAATATAATAACTAAACTCATTCAAGAAGTTATTGCTTATTTTAGTAAGTAGCAATTCATAGACAAAATAAAGAAAAATTGAAAAGAGCTAGTTTTAGCAAGTCTATAAAAAAGGAAGCTATATCCATGAGTATTGAGCATAGTCTGACACCTATTTTTTTCCTGTCTTTTGTTGTTTTGGTGTCCGGATGTGGCGGAACACCTTCGAACTCATACCAAGCTCCTCAGGTAGTAAAAGAATCTACCGATACGCTAAAGAACAACAAGCAACCCATTGACTTTTCCACAGCAATGAACGAATTCAAATCTGCTGATCCCTATACAGTCGTAAAGCCTTATATGAGTTTGGTTGGAGATGTTTTAGAAACAAACAGCAGCCAATACTGTTCGATACAATATAATCAACAAGTAGACCGACTATTAGAACTAAACCCATCAAGTATTTGGGCGTATGCAGCCAGAGCATATTGTGCAGAGCAGTCTGGCCAGCTAACTAAAGCCCAACGTTACCGAGATAATATCGCTGAAATTGCTACTATTTTGCTGTCAGATAGATCTGGTGCAAGCCCATCAGAAGCATTTCCTATTCGAGAGCTATCAGAAGCAGGGCTGATTATAGAGTCTGCGGGGTTAGAACTTTTAGAGGCAGAGTCTATTCATGTTGATAGGAACCTTTATTTTAAGTTGCACTGCTACGATCCAGAAGAAGATATATTCACCTACCGTTATGCACAAAACTATGAGTTCTTTGGTCCAGTTTTGGAAAAGACTCTTAACCTTGAAGATATGGATAATACAGAAGCTTCATCCATCATGACTCGATTGTATACCGAGCAAGATCTTGACGAAATCCACATTGAAAGAATGCGTTCTGCTTTATTGAGATTTGATTACACAGAAGTTGAGTCAAGTTCTATGTCAAGAAAGCAGTTGTCACCTATCGCAGATGTATTGCTCGCACAAAGCTATCTTAATTTAGGACAAGATAAAAAACTGGAGCCAATGCTAGATAAGGTTATAGCACATGCTGAAAGTGGTGTTATTGAAGCCAAAGCTTTCATTATCGTTTTCATGTTTCTGAAGGGGGAAGAAAATAACAATTTATCAGAAATGAGGGAAATTTTGGTTCAAATAAACAAGATGACTCGCTCTCCCAATTCGGGGATCGTTGCAATAATGCAATTACTCTCATCAAGAGATGATTACGCAAAGCAGCTAAAACGCTTTTTGACCTTATTCCCTGAACCGGAGGCTTTTGACGGCGTATATGATTACTACGCGCAAATGAAGTCAATGCAAAGAGGTCGACGCTTTTTCAATAGAGCAATACAAGACACACTCTTGATGTTAAGGCACCTAGGATATGACAAAGCTCTCGCAGAATATAAACAGGCAGCGAAAGCAGTTATTGCTAAATAATAAGCCATTACAGCTTTCTGGATAAAAGTTTGAATTATTAAGGGAATGTAGGACATGATAAAACGTATATATTTATTCAATTTTCTCGTTCTAATTGTTTTTTCGGCAGTATCTGCAGAGTCGATAAACAAAGAAAACACAGTAACCTCTGCAGAATTCACCTATAAATTCACTGACACTCCTGATTGGGTGCAACAACAAAATATTTCGAAGGTAAAACAAACAGAAGCTAAAACAAGCGTTTCATATATGCTTGTGGATAGCCAAGTTGATTGGACTCAAACCGAAGAACACAGTTTCCAGCGTTTAGCTTATAAAATAAACAGTGAACAAGGCTTACAATTAGGATCTGAATTCAGTATGTCATTCAATCCTGAATACCAATCTTTGCAAATTCATACACTTGAGATTATTCGTGGCGGTAAAGTAATTGATTTAAAGCAAAGTGCCGATATCAGACTACTCCAACAAGAACAAGAAATCACTAATCGCATGCTCACAGGTATTGTGAATGCGCTAGTGGTTCTTAGTGATGTACGTGTTGGAGATATCGTCGACTACTCCTACAGTGTTATTGGTAACAACCCAGTTTTTGGAACCAAACGTTTTTTTAGCTCGACTGTCTCTTGGACAGTCCCTGTCAGTTTAGTCAACGTGAGATTATTGACCCATAGAGGCTCCTATGTAAATTATCAATCAGTCGGTAACAAGAAGGAGGTTGTTCAACGTAATAAAGGGGATCGAACAATATATTCATTTTCAGAGAAAAATGTCGACCAAATTAGTAGTGAAGACAGCTACCCAGGCTGGTTTATTCCTAACGACTACATAGAGTTTAGCGAATATGAATCTTGGGAAGAAGTTAATGAATGGGCTTTATCTCTATACGGTGATCAGGGTGCTCTATCAAATGAAGTTAAAAAGCAGAACGATGAATGGTACGAATACTATCAGGACAAAAAACACTATGTTGAGAAGGTAGTCGAATTTGTTCAAAACGAAATACGCTACTTTGGTATGGAGTTAGGGCAAAACAGTCATAAACCACATCATCCCAATGAGACATTCGCACGTCGTTATGGAGACTGCAAAGACAAAGCGCTAATGATTTCTAGTTTACTCGCTGAGAAAGGCATTAAAGCTTGGTCTGCTCTGGTGTCTACTACTTTAGGTAAAGCAATCGAGCAAAGAATACCATCACCAGGTATTTTCGATCATGTAATTACGACCCTTGAGTTAGATGGGGAAACTTATTGGGTGGATGGCACTCGAACACACCAATATGGCAGTCTGGAGAATATCTCTGCAGGTGATTATCGCTTCTCATTAATTGTTGATCCTCAAACGAGCAATTTATCAACAGTTTCGGTGAATAGAAAAGCGCCTCATACGAGTACGATAAACGAGCACCTAACCTCAACAGGCTACAACAAGCCGGTAATGATGGACTTTGAATTAATTTATAGTGGATGGAATGCAGAAAATGCTCGGCGAACCATTGATAACTCAGGGGTTGAAGAGTTCTCAACAAGCATACTGAATTATTACCGAAAGCAATACCTTTCGATTGAGTGGCAATCTCCGTTGACTGTTGAAGATGATCATGAAAAAAATTCGCTATCGTTAAAAGGTAAAATGCAGATTAACGATTACTGGGACATAGAAAAGCCTCAATTCTCAATCGCTTTATATGGTGACAACCTTTCATCCTATGTCCAATTACCGAGTGTTATCGAACGACAATATCCTTTAGCGGTGTCTTCACCAATGGAAATTAGTCACAATATTTCAGTAAGTTTAAATGAGGACATTGATTGGGAACTTGGAGAGGAAGATCTTGAAATTACGGATCCAGCCATTCATTACGCAAGGATTGTGAAAACATCCCCTAGGCAAGTCTCTGTTAATCACGTATACAAAAGTAAGCGAGATCACGTAAGCCCTAATGAATTGGAGCAACACTTTAAAAATATTCAAAGCATTAGGGAAGCAATGTACCTATCAGCACAAATACCCAATACAGCTTCAAACACTGACCAATCAACACTTAAAAATAAAATGCGATCCCTGTTGAAATTGTAATCATTGAATAACTGAAAGGTTGAGGAATGACCATGATAATAAAAATAACAAAATACATATGGCTTGGATCATTAGCATTCATAAGTTTGGTACATGCAGATAGCAGATTGGAAACAGAAGCTAAAACCTATGCTGTAGAAGTCTACCTTCTGCATCAGCAAGTAAAGGTTGTCTCCGATATGTGTGAAGAACCCATCCCTGAATCATCATATCCATTAATGTTAAAAGGCCCCAAACTCATTGCAGAAAAAATGAGAATAAGCTTGCAAAATTTTGAAGAGATACTCCGAGACGAAACCGATTACGTCACAAATCTTAAGGAAAGACTAGATGAGTATGATTGCCTTTTTCGTGATAACAAATTGGTTCTGGAAACATTAATTAAAGACTATGACATGGCGGTTTTTCGCCTTGATATAGCCGCAGAGTTAGATGAACCTATTATCTCCCAAAAAGAATGGAGTTCGGGTTATGACAACCGGATCAAAGAAGCGATAAAGGAATATTATGAGGAAGCATACGTTGTCGCTCTAGGTGTTCTACTTAAACGAGAGTTCGTTCCTTCTGATATTGCGCAAGACAGCCTCTATTCAACTAACAAATATTGGTACAGATTCGACAAAGGGTGGAAATCATCTATTTCTGAATACCTAGTTGAAATTAATAGCTACTTTATAGATGAAAAGTTAGAAAATGTTCCTGATGAAGGCCTGAACTTATTATTTTTTGTTGATAGGAGGAACAATATTTTTGAGATGGTTGCGCTCGAAAATGAAGAAAGTGTCATTGAAAAGCTGAGTAACCCAAGCTGGTATTATTCAAATGGTGAATTAACCGTTAGTCAGAGGCAATAATCCACGTCTCATGACTAGGGTCTGTTGATCTTTGCTGTATACTTTTTCAGCGGATTGTTGGGTATTCAGGCAAGGCTGTGACTTGTAGTAATCTACATGAACAGACTCTAACGCTGTATGAATAGTCAACAATCCGCCCAATTTAAAACAGAAGTGCACCTACAAACGATTGTTAATATACATGACTACGCCTTAAGTCATTTATTAAAGAAGCAAGCTCACATACTCGAACTCGGGCAACCTCTTTGAATTCAAATCTGGATAAACTTGAGAAAATCAAAGATCCAAGCTATTACCACCAACATCAGGAAAAATTATCGCAGCTCTTAGTTATGTTAGAAGATTACAAAAAATTGATGTTGGAACATCGAGATGATTACATTGTTTCCGAAACAGACGGATTACAGTTTAAAACGACAAGAGTATTAGATGCTTCCCAAGACATACTGCGTTCCTTCTAAGCTTTATAATCGCAATTGCATTATAAATTGCAGATGAAATTGTTGTTATTCTAGCTCTCCAATTGAATCAGCATCAAATCTTGATATTGAATTTACTCAGAGCTCTGAAACTCGCATTAATAGCTTGTTTAGGTATAATCTCGGCCTTATTCATCGAGGTCACTATTAATGCAAACAGCCAGCTCCATCGCTAAAAAGAATTTTCTAAACAGCAAGTTAGAAAAGCGCTTACGTCACCACACAGGCAAAGCGATTGCTGACTTTAATATGATTGAGCACGGCGACAAAATCATGGTTTGCCTTTCAGGTGGCAAAGATAGCTATACTATGCTCGATATATTGCTCTATTTAAAAGCGCATGCCCCTATCAATTTCGACATTATTGCGGTCAATTTAGATCAAAAACAACCTGGTTTTCCTGAAGGTGTCTTACCTGCTTACCTGCAACAAGTGGGCGTTGAATATCGTATCGTCGAAGAAGATACTTACTCAATCGTTAAAGAAAAAATTCCCGAAGGAAAAACAACGTGTTCACTTTGCTCTAGGCTGAGAAGGGGGATTTTATATAGGGTCGCTACTGAGCTAAAAGCCACTAAAATTGCATTAGGGCACCATAGAGACGATTTATTGGAAACGCTTTTCCTCAACATGTTTTATGGTGGTCGCTTGAAATCTATGCCACCTAAGTTAGTTAGTGACGACGGTAAACACGTTGTCATCAGGCCTCTAGCCTACTGTAATGAAAGCGACATCGCCGAATATGCTAAGCTTAAAAACTACCCTATTATTCCGTGTAACTTATGTGGCTCTCAGGAAAACCTTCAACGTAAAGCGGTTAAAGCGATGCTTGAAGAATGGAATACGAAATATCCTGGACGAATTGAAAGCATGTTCAGTGCATTAAAGAATGTTGTACCTTCGCATTTAGCAGACAATTCACTGTTCGATTTTGCGTCACTTAAAACGCAATCAACCCCTTATGAAAATGGCGATGTAGGCTTCGATAACCAAGAAATTGTCATGAAGGCTGATCCGGATATAAGCATAGTACAGATTAACTAATCTCAGGTTTGCATAAGCCGAACTCAAGATGAATTGACATTAGAAAGGCACAATTAGCTTGTCCAAACAAAGAGTTAGTTTAGTACTATCTCACTACTTTTCATCATGAATAACGCAAAAACATTCAAAGCTTTTTAGCTGTCACAACACTTTTAAGGCTCACCTGATGCGAGCCTTAACTATCTAGCAATTGCTGTAATACGAATAGGTGTGGCGGGTAACTCAAGCTCTTGCTGATTCTTATCAATCCAATCTTTAGTTAAAGTCAGCATATTTCCATTAAGGCTATCTTTAGGGAGAGTCGTGTTGCCGTATGAACTATTCGTCGGCAATATGATAGTCAACCCATCAACACTCGGCATAAGAAAAGACAAAAAGCTTCCCATGTTGTCAAAAAACTCGTCATATTGATTCATAATAGAACGCAGTTGTTCAGCTGTTAGTGTCTTGTTTAATAAATTAGGCTTTGTTTCTAGTTGAACTGACATGTCACACTGATTACTCGGTTCAACTAGCTCAATAGCGACTATCGCGTTTGCTAACTTTAATGCTTTTTCTACAGGTAAAGTGAACCTATTTGATTCATTAACGGCAACTTCAATATCTATTTTTTGTGTAATCAATTCTGCTGAATTGATAGTACAAAGCTGCTTTTTGATGTTATGCATAAAGCCAAAAGAAAATTGTAAACCTTGTGTTTCTTCTTTATCTATTTTCTTTAGGTGGCTATAAAATTTAGAGTACTCGACATTTAATTGCCCAGCCTGCAAATATAAAGGTGCTAAAATCAGCAATGCACCACATAAGTGTCTTATCATTCGGATATATACGCTCGGTTAATTCGGATCATGTCATTCAACTCATCAATATACGCTTGTCCACGTTCGGAATAGCTCATCAATCCATCAGCCAAGGCTTCTGCTGTAATAGGCTGTTGTTTATCTCTTAGTTGATGTCTGATATCACGCAGTCTGGCATAAGCAGGATGACGATTTAGATTCGTAAGGTAGGTCGATACTGCGTGTGACAGGTCTTTGAACTTAGCCACTTCATGTGCAGCATCATCATTCCTGCGAGACGGCACAAAACCGCAGCCTTTTTGGAAGCACCACAAACCAAAGAAATTATACCCTTTACGTGCAAACCGTGATGTTCCCCAAGCCGATTCATTGGCAGCTTGAACCAGAACTAATTCTTGCGGTATCACATCAACTCTCATTAACAGTTTGTCGATATCACTAACAGACCACGACTCAGTTGCGACCTTATACTGCTCAGACAATTCACCTAAGGTCTTTTCGTCGGATGAGTGTAACTCCATATCATGCAACATTTCAGTGCGGATACCCAATAACCACACACGCGTTTGCATAATACGTTCATTCTGGCGTTTAACTTCTGGGCGAAGATAATTAAAAAACGCGCGTTTTTTTTCCTTAGTATTGGTGTACGACTTGAAATCAGGAATACCTTTGGCAATATCACCAACATCATCATCAAGAGTAAAAGCGCCCTTTTCGGACACAAAAGGATAGATAAATGAAACAGTAGCCACTGTCCAGAATAAGCTAACTGCAAAACATTTTTTTAACAGCTTAAAACGCTTATTATTACGCAATGAAGACAGACTCATGTTGTGAATCTCCATTTAAATCAGTGGTTAATGTAACAGTGACACCAAACATATCACGATACAAGATCCCTTTGATATTATAATAAAGTGGAGCAATCCAAAACAATGCGATCCCAAAAGTCATTATGCCAATAAACAACAATACTAAAAATGCCAAATATAATAAGCTGAACTTTAAAGCTCTGCGGTTAACCGCCTTTATTGATGTATAAATGGCAACAAGGGGAGTCATCTTCCTCTCAACAACTAAAGGTAGCGAAAAGCTCATTGCTACGGTTAAGTAAAGCCCTGGCAATATCAGCAAACCAAATCCTAATTGAGTCAACACACCTGTCATCAGTGATACCAAAACGATAGGCAAGCATTGAGGAACATACTGAAATAAATTAGCAGGCCTCGATATAGCACCAACACTATGATTAACCCCCATCATGACAACCCCAGCCATCAGCGGAGCAATTAAGGCAGTTGAGATGATCTCCATAAAAAACTGAGTCGCAGGTTCAAGCTCTAACGTATTATTTTGGATGTTTTCTGGGCCAATATAAGCAATCAAGGCATAAACCAAAACAAAAGCAACAGCAAGGATAATCAATAGTGATTGAAATATGACACCTTTAGTTGTTTGAGTTAAACCCCACCCTTGCTCAAACAATTCTTTAATATCAAAATCAAATTCACCTTTTAAGGTCTTATCAATGTCTCCACCAATAATGACTCGCTTTTTTTCGCTCACTGATTAACCTTATAACATCAAATATCAAGATCTAAAGTCACTTTGATAACACTTGTATTAGTCATGCTAAATACGCGAAATAAAGGTGACTGAAAGGGGTATTATATCAAGCTATGTTGAGAATAATACAAATTGGTATAGGACACCGAGATGATATCTTAAAAAGTATCCGCTCAGTTACAGAATCGAAGCAACAATCTTAATAGCTAAAGCAATCAACACCAACCCCATCAAGCGATCAAACCAATACCCTTGCTGACGCAGAAAATCTCTAACCGGACGAAAACTCACACAAAAAGATAGAAAAGCAAACCAACAACCTGTAGCAAAAGCCATATATAAGCCATAGGCTGCTTTTATGTCGTTAGGTGTATTCTCTGAAACAACAACGGCAAAAACTGAAAGAAAAAATAAAGTCGCTTTGGGATTCAAGCCGTTGGTCATGAACCCAATTAAAAACGCTTTCTTATCGGTCAAGGATGGTTCCGATGCTCTTACCATAACCTCATCGCTATCGGATTGCTCAACTGTCGGGCCACTTCTGATAGCCCCCCACCCTAAATATGCTAAATAAGCCGCCGCAATATAGATAAGTACATTAAATAACCAAGGTGTGGTTTTAATCAACAAACCAATGCCTAACAACGAATAAGCAACATGTATGAGAATGCCTAAACCAATGCCGATACTCGTCATGACAGCTGCCCGTCTTCCATAACTCACACTGTGTTTTAAAACGATAGCAAAATCAGGGCCTGGACTTGCGACAGCAAAAAAATGTACGCCTGCAATAGTCAAAAACTCAACCCAGTACAGGTGAAAACTCTCGAACATTAATTCAACCTCAATACAAATTAGGTAGCGACTCGATATATGGACCGTTCAGATTCCATTGTCTTGGCTATTAATCATTTAAAATCTGTTCCACAAATTTAGGAACTTCAACAGATGCTAGGCCATAATGCTTTTCATCAAAGTATGACTGTCCTTCGCTAGGTTCAAGGTTTATTTCGACAGAATGAGCACCAGACAATTTTGCCTCTTGCACGAACCCAGCGGCAGGGTATACATTGCCTGATGTACCAATAGAGATAAATAAATCGGCTTGCTGCAGTGCATGATAAATGTCATCCATAGCAAAAGGCATTTCACCAAACCAAACAATATCAGGCCTTAAAGATTGCTGCGGGTTGCAACAAGAACAGCGGCTAGCTGAATCAATGTCATCTGTATGCATAAATGAATGACCTGAAAGGCAGCATCGAGCAGAGAGCAGTTCACCATGCATGTGAATCACATGTTCACTCCCCGCTTGCTCATGTAAATTGTCTACATTTTGTGTGACCAACAAAAAATTGCCTTTGAACGACTTTTCCAAATGCGCCAACGCTTTGTGCGCTAGGTTAGGCTTCACTTCATCACTTAACAATTGACGCCTGCGTTCATTATAAAAACGATAAACTAAGTCGGGATTGCGCTCGAACCCTTCTGGCGTTGCAACATCCTCAACAGAATGCCCCTCCCAAAGACCATTACTATCTCTGAAAGTTTTAAGGCCCGACTCTGCAGATATACCGGCCCCAGTTAACACAACAATTCGCTTCACATTATTCTTTGTATTCAACAGATTTCCCTAATTCTAAAGCCAAGTTCTTGTTAGCGCCCCATTCGCTCCATGAGCCATCATAAACAGAGGTTTTCCTGTAACCCACTTGGTATGCTGCGAGAGCTAAAATACAGGCCGTAACGCCCGAACCACAGCTAAAAATAAGCTCGTCATTCACGTTTAAATTCTGTTGTCTGAAAACTTGTAACAGCGCTTCAGGTTGCTTTAGGTACCCATTATCTAGTACATAACCAAAAGGTATGTTTTTCGCTTTTGGTATGTGGCCGCGTCGAACCCCGTTTCTAGGTTCTGGATCAGTGCCTTCAAAACGTCCTGCGCTACGAGCGTCTACAACACACGGCATTGCTGTCTCAAGAGCAGAGAGCATTTGCTCAAGATTCAATACCAATTGATGTTCTGACTTAACAAGAAAATCTCCCTCAATGCCACACTCAGAAAATGCCGTTTGGCAACTATAATTCTGGCTTAACCATGCGGGAAGACCACCATCCAATACATAGACGTTTTGATGCCCCATTGCTCTGAACATCCACCACACTCTTGGTGAACAATAAAGGCCAACGTCATCATAAACAACAATGATTGAGTTGTTATTTACACCTAACTGTTGTGCTCGCTTTTCAAATTCTAACGCTGATGGCATGGTATGAGGCAATTCGCTACTCGTATCACAAAACACATGTTCAAAATCAAAATGTCTGGCAGTCGGGATAACTCGCTCACCAATAATAGGGGACTTCCCAGTCATAGGGTTTTTCATCGACGTATGTAAAACAACCAAATGATTATTCGTTTTCATTTGGCCACTCAACCAATGCACATCGACTAAAGCACTTAGATCACTAGGCATACAACGACCATAAACGCTCTTTTTCAGTTAATGAGATAAAGGCGGCATCAATACCATGACGTTGAATAAGTGAAAGGTCGGATTGGCTTATCCCTAATACCTTATGAGCAACCTCGTACTCATGACGAATGTCGATGTTGGATACACCGGGATCATCAGTATTTAAAGTGACTTTTAAACCTGCTTTTAAGAAGTGAGGTAATGGATGCACTGACAAGTCACTCACTGTGGCTGTTTGGTAATTCGATGTCGGACATGATTCAATCACAATGTTATGTTCCAGCATGTAATCAATCAATTTGTTGTCATGTATTGCTGAAACCCCATGGCCTATGCGCGTTGCGCCTAACAACTTGATTGCATTCCAAATGCTCGACGGTCCATCAGCTTCACCAGCATGTACACTAATGTCCCACCCAGCATCCCTTGCATGTTTAAAGTGACGCTCAAAAAGCGATGCAGGATAATTAAGTTCATCACCCGCTAAATCTAATGCAACAATTTTATCTTTGTGAATCAGTAGCGCTTCAAGTTCATTCTGACAGCTTTCCACACCAAAAGTGCGACTTAAAATGCCAATAAGGTTCGCACTAACACCTGTGTCAGCTATTCCAGCTTTTACGCCGTCAGCAATAGCTTCCACCAAATCAGGTAGCGGCAAGTTAAAAGCCCGTCCCATAAAAAAGGGAGAGAATCTTAACTCCACGTAATCCAATCCGTGTAACTTGGCATTGACTAAATTTTCGTAAGCAACACGATAACACGCATCTAAATCACCAAGAACAGCAACCCCCCAATCTAGTTTCGCTAAAAAGGCCAACAAGTCACTGGTTTTATCGTGAATTTGAGTGAACGAGCGCAGCCCCTCCAAAGAATCAGCAGGTAAGCTGACGCCGTATTTATGCGCCAGATCCCAAATGGTTTCGGGATCAATATTTCCATCGAGGTGACGATGCAGATCGACTAACGGGATATTAGGATCTATCATCGTTTTTGTAGCCACCTACTCCTCTAATTGAATTTTTTCAGCCATCAACACAGCTTGTGTTCTCGTATTCACTGAGAGCTTTCTAAAGATAGCACTGATGTGTGCTTTAACCGTTGCTTCAGTAATATTAAGATCGTGTGCAATTTGTTTGTTAAGCAAACCTGCTTGAAGTAACTTAAGAACCTGAAATTGCTTTGTGGTTAAGGAAGCCATCTTGTTAGAAATAATAACGTCTTCATCTTCATGATCTTTCAGCTTCTCTCGAACGCTTTCTGGTAACCATGTTTCACCCTTAAGCACAGCATTAACTGCTTCGGCAATTTGTGCAGAGGGTGTTGACTTAGTAATAAATGCTTTCGCACCAAACCCCATAACACGAGCAATCACCTTAATCGACTCCGTTGCCGATACAACGGCAATGGGTATTTGTGGGAATTCTTCAGCGACACTTAACAAACCAAAAAAATCTTCACATCCAGGCATCTGCAGATCAAGCAGGATAAGCTCAATATCGGGGTTAGTGTTCAACACGTCCATCGTGCTTTCTAATGAATCAGACTCTACAAGTTTAAGGCCTTCAAACAGCGGAGTCAGTGCCCCACCCAATGCTTCACGAAATAAAGGGTGATCGTCCGCAATTAAGAATTTCGCCATTTTTTTTCCCTGTTCTTTACTCAAGTTCGTTGCATTGGCTTAACGTCAACACACATGCAGGTAAATCAGTGTTATTTGTAAGGTAAAAATACTACTTTAGTCTCATAGCATCAACATAAAAAACAATTAGTTAGTGCATTATTACCTTATCGGAATCTTTCTTAACCCAAAACCGCCCTATTTCATCGTATTTGGTCCATTATCATCATTGGTATTAAGGCGCTATTCGGTTAATATTCGCCATCGTTTTAATGACATAAATTTAAAGGCGTTACTATCAAAGACAATCTCTACGCTCACCCACAAAGCGTGTCTAAATTCGAATTTGATGAGAACGTAGCCGAAGTGTTTCCTGACATGATCGGTCGTTCAGTGCCAGGGTACTCGACGATAATCGATACTATTGGTCAAATTGCTGGCAGGCATGTCGTGGAAAACAGCAATATTTATGACTTAGGTTGCTCACTCGGCGCAGTGAGCTTGTCGATTAGTCGACAGGTTGAAGCCAATCAATGCCGTATCGTCGCTGTAGATAATTCTCCTTCGATGATCGAACGCTGCAAGTTGCACCTGAAAGCATTTAGAGCCCCCATTCAAATTGATGTGATGTGTCAAGACATCGCCGATACACTGATAGAAAAGGCCAGTGTTGTTGTTATGAATTTCACTTTGCAATTTATACCGCCAGCGAAGCGCGCCGAAATCATCACAAAGATATATGAAGGCTTAATGCCTGGTGGTGTGCTTATCATTTCTGAGAAGTTAAGCCATGCCAATGAGCAAAGTGACCAGTTACTCGTCGACCTTCATCACGAATTCAAGCGCCGCAATGGGTATAGTGAGTTAGAAATCAGTCAGAAAAGAACAGCATTAGAAGACGTCATGCTCATCGATGATTTCCAGACACACAAAGATAGACTACAAAGTGCTGGATTCAGTGATGTTGTCTTATGGTTCAAGTGCTTTAATTTTGCTTCTTTTGTTGCAGTAAAATAGGGTCGAGGTTTTCACGTGAAAGTAGATTGGTATCAACCGCTGTTTCAGCAACTTGCGACATCTCCTCTTAGCGACTGGCTCGAAACACTGCCAGCACGAATAGCCGCGTGGCAGAAGAAACCTCATGGTGAATTCAGCAAATGGGTTAAATTGCTCCGAAAAATACCAAAAACAGAACCAAGTACAATTGACCTAACAAATGCTGTGTCTTTTGGGACATCGAAAGACATAGATGAATACACCAAAAAAGTTATTGAAGGTCTGCTACTGCAATTCAAACCTTGGCGAAAAGGCCCTTTTCATATTCACGATATTCATATCGACACAGAATGGCGTTCTGATTGGAAATGGGAAAGACTAAAAGAACATTTAACGCCGATGGAAGGCAGAAACATACTGGATGTTGGCTGCGGTAACGGCTATCACATGTGGCGAATGCTAGAGCAAGATCCGTCTTTAGTTATTGGCATAGACCCAACAGACCTCTTTCTTATACAGTTTCAAGCTATCAAGCATTTCAACCCAGATCCTAGAATTCATTTACTCCCCATAGGTATTGAAGACATGCCTGCCCTAGGTGCTTTTGACAGTGTTTTTTCGATGGGTGTCATGTATCACCGCAAAAGCCCAATGGACTTTTTACTGCAGCTTAAGCAACTGTTACGTCCAGGCGGTCAGCTTATTCTGGAAACACTGGTTGTTGAGGGTGACAGCACAACAGTGTTAGTGGCTGGAGAGCGTTATGCTCAAATGCGCAACGTGTGGTTTTTACCAAGTACCAGTGCTTTAGAGCATTGGTTACGGCGATTAGGCTTTAAGAATGTGAAAACTGTTGATGTGTGTCCAACAACAACTGAAGAGCAACGAAGTACGAAATGGATGACGAACCAATCTCTGATTGATTTCTTAGATCCAAACGACACATCTAAGACTATTGAAGGAGAGCCGGCACCGTTGAGAGCTGTTATTATCGCGGATCGCTAGGGAATAAAAACTGAGTTCGTTATTTCACTATAATTAAAATGGGCTAGCCTCACATTATGGTTAAACCAATTTGCAGTCATTTATAGATATATAAGGTCATTATTTTGAAAACCATTTGGCATGGCAGGAATGATAAATTGCTAATGCCCTTTATCTTCATGTTCGCTATTGCTCCAATAGCGACCTATAACCAAACTCTTTTTCACACGGTTGTCGAGCTTTCCGCTGTGTTTATTGGTATAGCGGCTTTTATAGCGACACTCAGCACCTTTAGATATTCCTATTCAAGTCATTCAATGTTCATCGGAGCTGGATACCTTTGTGTGGCTATCCTTGACCTTGCTCACCTTTTAACTTCCATGGAAGATCAAGTGCCTAATTTAAGGCAAGACGCAACTGTTCAATTCTGGTTATCTGCACGACTTGTAGAGGCGTTAACATTGGCTTTCTTTGTCAATTTCCTTGACAAGAAAGTAAAACCTTTCCCACTCATTCTATCGTCTATAGTCCTGTTGTTTGCTTTCCTACTTTTAGTAAAAGCAAATGTATTCCCAGTCGTAGGCAACATTGATGGCAGTTATGCCCCGCTAACATCAGTGATAGAGTACATTACCATTGGGATAACGGTTTTCGCACTTCATCGATTATGGCAACAAAGGCGAAAGAAGCAGTCGATATCAAGAAAAGAGTACAAATTTTTACTGACGGCATTATCTCTCACTTTATTAGCAGAGATTTTGTTTTCAGCTCCTTTTCGTTCGTTAAACGTACCAGCAACCTTCGGTCAATTTGCAAAGCTATTGTCTTTTTGGATGCTCTATTTAGCGCTAGTTGAAAATACATTAACAAAACCTTTTGCAGCGCTCCTCAATAGCTTCAATACATACAATCATTTACCTGATGCTATTACTATCGTTAATGATCAAGGCGAAATAATCCAGAGTAATGCCAGCGTTAGTAAATTTACTGATTACAATGAAAAAACAATCTTAAGGTTAAACGCTCACGACCTATTCCATGACGAAAGCATTGCCATTGAAGATTGTCCCATATGTGATGCCATTATTGGCAAGTCATTACCACAAACTTTCGAAGTCACACGAGGTAGTAAACACCTTGAAATCAGAGTATCAGCGGCTAACTCTGAAGCTGGTGGGTTTGGTGTCGTTCATATATGTCATGACAAAACGGTGCGTCATTTAGCTGAGCAAAATCTAAGATTAATGAGCCGTCTTTTCAATATGCTGAGGCTCACCAACCAAGCCATATTCAAACAAAAAGACGAGCTTTCATTGTTGAAGGAGTTCTGTGATATTGCTATCAGTGCTGGCGAGTTCGAGCTCGCTTGGTTTGGTGTTGTTGAACACAATAAAATTGTTCCCCTGACATACAGTGGCGAACATGGAAATTATATTGAAGGTTTACAAATACGGACCGATGTAGGCCCTACAGCTAAAGGCCCTATGGCCGTAGCGTTAAAAACCAATAGTATCTATTACGTCAATAATATTGACAAAGACCCTACTTTTCGACCATGGCAAAAAGCCGCTAACGAAGCGGGTTTTAAGTCAGTGATAGTCATGCCATGGGAAAGAGATGGCGAGACTGCAGGCTGTTTTGCTCTCTATGCTTCTGATTATGATGCTTTTGACGAAACAACGGTCGATCTAGTGAAGAACCTGAGTAACGATATTAGCCAAATCCTAACTTACATTAATGTTGAAAAGGTTAAAAGTGAAACAGAAAAGAGGTTAACGGATCTTTCAAGAGCAATAGATCAGAGTAAAAATGCGATAGTGTTGACTGACGTCAATTTGAACATTGAATACCTTAACAATTACTTTTGCCAGTTAAATCAAGTTGAAAGTGCTGATATTGTTGGTAAATACGTTTTTGATGCTTTTGATTTTCGAGAGACGACAAAGTCTACTATTAAAGACGCCTTGGATGTCGTTTATCGAGGGGAAAGCTGGGAAGGTGAGATTCTCGTTAAACCAGAAGGCAAAAAAACCTACTGGGCTTATCAGACGATTGCGCCAGTATTGTCCAATACCGGCGAAATGATCAAAATAATTTGGACGTCTAGAGACAATTCCGAGCTACATGACGCGCAAGAGACCATTTCTCAACTCGCTTTTTATGACACGCTAACGGAGCTTCCTAATAGACGATTGTTCCATGATCGCATTGATCAAACATTGCAATTATCTAAGCGTAACGAGAACCAATTTGCGCTGTTATTCTTTGATATTGACGACTTCAAGACAGTCAACGATGTCATGGGGCATAGTTACGGTGATTTACTGTTAAAGCATATG
Organism: uncultured Pseudoalteromonadaceae bacterium; assembly: GCA_964640795.1. Classification (GTDB taxonomy): domain Bacteria; phylum Pseudomonadota; class Gammaproteobacteria; order Enterobacterales; family Alteromonadaceae; genus M269. Next base: position 36,189 of record CAZXIN010000017.1, read on the forward strand.
GCACAAGTACTCAAAACTTGTGTCAGAGAGTCAGATACCGTTGCCAGATTAGGAGGCGACGAATTCACCATTATTTTGCATGACATTAAAGGTGAGCAAGAAGTTAAAGTCATTGCGAACAAAATCATATCTAGCCTCAATAAGCCAGCTCAAATTGGCGAACGACTTATGTCTGTATCCACCAGCATAGGCGTCAGTATTTATCCTAATAATGGCAATGATTGCAATACGTTGATGAAAACAGCTGATATGGCGATGTATCACGCTAAGAGCCTTGGGAAAAACACATGTGCATTATTTGACAAGTCGATAGCACAAGAGCATGTCCGCTTCGCTAAGATGCAAGAGAACATTAAGAATGCATTGGCAACCGGCGAATTTAGTTTAAATTTCCAACCACAATATAATGTCATAGAGAATGAACTTGTTGGTGTTGAAGCATTATTACGTTGGCGTAACCTTGACGGGGAATGGATTGGCCCTGATCAATTCATTAATATTGCAGAGCAAAGCGATCTCATTATTGATATTGACCAGTGGGTTATCAGTACGTCTTGTCGTAAAATGAAAGCTCTGTTCGACAAAGGCTTCCCACAAGTAAAATTAGCTGTCAATGTATCTGCGGTTCACTTTAAGTACTCTCAGTATCTTATTAATACCATTGAGTCAGCTTTAAAGTCGTCGAATTTCCCTCCGCACTTGTTGCAAATTGAAATGACAGAAAGCTCTCTAGTCGAAGACGCCTCATTAGCAGTAGAAACTATCAATGCCATCAGGGAGTTTGGCGTAAGTATTGCCATTGATGATTTTGGAACAGGGTACTCTTCGTTAGCTTACCTCAAACGCTTTCCGTTGGACTTAATCAAGATTGATCGAAGCTTTATGCTCGATTTGGAAGAAGATGATACACACCGTTCCATCGTTCATGCAGTCATCAATATGGCACATAGCTTAAATCTTCAGGTACTCGCTGAAGGTGTAGAAACGAAACAGCAATTAGACTATCTTGCACACCATAAATGCGATTTCGTTCAAGGCTATTTATTAGCAAAACCAATGACTTCGGAAAACTTGTTCGATTTTTGGAGGAAAGATAATGCATCATAAATCGTTGAAATACATTTTTGCCACCTTACTCTATACGTTTTCGTCTAATCTAATAGCTGAAGTCAGACATATCGCACCATTCGGCTTTATTGTTGAGAATACAATCCAAACTCACCAATCAGTAAATCAAGCTTGGGGAAGCCTAGTCAACCATGTCAATGATTGGTGGCCTAGTGATCATACATGGTGGGGAAATAACCAAAACCTATCTATATCTGCTGTGGCTGGTGGTTGCTTTTGTGAAATTGATGGAAACAAGCAAGCACAACATATGCAAATTACCTTTGTGGAGCCACTAAAACTACTGCGAATGTCAGGTGGGTTAGGTCCTTTGCAAGGTATGGGGATGCATGGCGCTTTAGATTGGGTATTTTCTACAAAGGGTGACAAAACAATCATCACCCTTCGCTATCAAGTCAGCGGCATTAGCGAAGAAGGCTTCGCTGAGTTAGCGCCTATTGTTGACAAGGTTCAAGCGTCCCAGCTCAACGCACTAAAACAGTATATGGATAAAAATTAGGAAGCTAGTACCACTATAGGGACATAACATGACCTCATACGCGATAAAACTTTGGTTAACCCTTGCCACAACACTACTACTATTCGTGCCAAACGCAGCACATGCGAATGCGCATGGTGGCCTAAAGCTCAATTTCGAATTAACATTCGGTACACATAATATGACGTCCAGAATCGGATTACTGGCTTTTGGCGCAGCGGCAGAAAGTAACTTAGCAACCGAGTTTGGAGCTGGACTCTGGGCACAAACGCATATAAAACGCTTTGGCGCTGGTACAACGGGATGGTCTGTTGGTTATGACGCGTTTGGACTTGTTGGCCTTGGCGACAATTCAAACCTCCTCGGCTCAGCGTTAAGTGAGTCAGTAGCAACCCCTATTTTTCGGGAGCGTTCAGAAAAAAGCTTCTTCGGAGTTGGCTATGGTGTCATTGACGAAAATATTTCAGGCTCACTCAGTAAATTTGGCTTACAACGAGGGAAACTCATAGTAAGAGCAGCGAATAAAACAAGTTCAATCCACCTAACGTTCGCTAATGATTTACGAGAGAGCATCATGAAAGGGGGTGCAACAGATTATGGCCAAACAGCTGCACTGGCTATTCAATATAACCAAATTAGGCGTAATAGCTTAACTCAGCTAGGGTTTGGCTTAGACTTTTTTACCCCACAACCTGACTACAACAAAGAACCTAGCAACTCACTCAACTCAAGTGAAGGGAGGAAACGTGTATGGCATACATCAAAACCTTGGGACAAGTTGTTCAATGCTAACCTGTTCTTTGAGTTCGCACGCCAAGATGATAAAGGGGCCATATCAGGAAAAATAGGCGTTGATAGCCCTAAACTAGGTGCTTATGCGCAAAACAAGATACATGACGGTTTTGGGTTAGTACCTCGATACCCTTGGGCTATAGATAAGAAAAATAAAGTATTTTTCGAAGTCACTGCCAGCAAGAGGGTTCAGTAACATGAAGCTGATCTCTTATGTAGTCACTTTTCTCTTGATTATCTCTTTATCTGGGTGTGAAACCTCACGTACATACTATGGCCAAACAGCGACGAGCATTGATACAACAACACAGCATTATCGATTAGATTTAAGTTTTCAATCATTGAAAGAGTTGCCCTCTGCACTGGCAACACAAACAAGCCTTAGAATGTTAAACCTTAGTGGGAACCCTGACCTTAATATATCTAATACTCTATCCACGGTATGCCAATTACCTAATCTGCATATTTTAATACTTAATGACCTTCAGTTAACCGCTCTACCAGACACGATTCAAAAATGTCGCGCGCTGACTCAACTTTCTTTAGTTAATAATCCTGAGCTAAACTTTAATACAACGTTTGAAACACTCAGTTCGCTTAATCTTGAGTTTCTCGACTTATCAAACAACCAACTAAACGAACTACCTGACAACTTGGGCCAACTAAAAACACTGCGAGACTTAAGACTCAGCTACAACCATATATCACAAAGTAAATCCTATACGGTGTTAGCACAATTACCTCGCTTATTTTCATTATGGCTAGACAACAATCGACTTAACGAAATCCCTAACGAGATCGGGCTCCTACATCGAGTAGGATACCTCTACCTCGACAATAACTCTCTGACAAAACTCCCTCAAGGTTTTAGAGCCATGCGAGGATTATCATCACTTAGGCTTGGACATAACTGTTTTAGACAAGTACCGCCAACCTTAGCTGACAGAGGAATATATATGGTATTTCTCAATAATAATAAAATCAGTGATATTGGTGACAGGTTCAGAAGAGGTTCTTTTCTAGTCAAAGGAATCGTACTTGATTACAATTACCTCAGTGATGCTCAAAGGAAAGAATCGGCTCACGTTTTTCACGATACCTTTATATATTCTGACGACAATCAATATAACAAGTCTACTCTAGTGAATTGCGGTAATGATACGACTACAGATAGTATTTAAGCTTTTGAGTATCCTTGACCTCAACTTGCCCTCTTTTTAAAGTCACAACACGCTCAGATTCCAGTTGACGAAGCTTACGCCCAACGACTTCTCTGACAGTTCCTATATCATTCGCGATTTCTGCATGCGTTGCTGTTATCAAAAAGTCCTCATTCATGTTTGATAACAAATATTGACTCACATCGGCCATCACATCTCGTGCAGCCATCCTGTCAACGAGTTGAATAACTGATGATATTCGACTGGTATAACTCTTCAGAACATATTGAGCAAACACCGGGGAACATTGAATCGCCTTGTTAAATGCATTTGCAGAAAGAGCAATTGCCGAGACAGCTGATTCAGCAACCCCTTGTGCGTAATATTGCTCATTATTCATGAGTGCCGACGTCGTTAGGATGCAGCTCTCTGTTGGTTTCATCTTATAGAGCGTTATATCCCGCCCAGTCTTCGCTGTCATTTCAACGCGAATTGTACCTTCGCACAAGATCAAAAATGCCTGACAGCTATCACCAGGTCGAAACAAAACAGCACCTCGTTTGAAATTCATCACTGACACGTCAATATCATGAATATCAAGCACCAGCTGCGTGAGCCCAGCTTGATTAGAAATTGCTTTTTCATTAGGCGTCATAAAAGCCCTTCTCGCGTTTTACCTTGAAAATATAAGAATGAGATAACTTATCACCAATAAACATGCCAGTGATTAAAGCGAATAAGAATAGGAAGGTCACGGGTTGCAGGTATACCAGTGCAGCAATTGCCGGCCCTGGACAGTAACCGAATATCCCCCATCCAACACCAAACACAACTGCCCCACTCAACAACTTCACATCGATAACTTGATTGTTCTTGGGTAGAGTAAACATGTCACTAAGCACTGGCTTTTTACGTTTCAAAATAAAACGAAAACTAATCATTGTGGTTAAAACAGCAGATGCCATAACCCACAACAAATCAGAGTCCCATTGACCAAAAACATTTAAAAAGCCAATAACTTTGCGTGTATCTGTCATATCAGATAAAGCTAACCCAATGCCAAATAAGATACCGCAGATTAAACTGACTAATCTCATTAATTAACCTCACCCAAATGATTCTACGACAAAAACCGTGATGATGGCTGTCAACATAAAAGCCACCGTGGCAACAAGAGAACGAGGAGAGAGTCGCCCTATCCCACAAACACCATGACCGCTTGTGCAGCCATTGCCGAGGTTAACGCCAATTCCAACTAAAACACCGGCAAGGGCAGCCAGTGGGTAATTTGCGTCAATATCAGGAATAGGCGCACCACTTATTGCATGAAATAAAAAAGTACCTAACAACATGCCAACAACAAACAGCCACCGCCAAGTTATATCATCAGTGACTGGTCGTTTTATTGCTGACCATAGAATACCGCTGACACCAGCAATCTTGCCACCAAAAAGCAGCAAGACAGTTGAAGATAATCCAATCAATACACCACCAATAACCGGCTTTATTAAGCTATCCATGTCACTATGAAGATGTTTTTGAGCGAGTACTAAAACCGAATAGAGCATAGACAGGACAGAAGTTAATGAAAGCCGTCACAATGAAAACAATGCCGACATAGCCCCACGCTGTTTGCGGGCCTGTAATGGTTAACAAAAGCATCCCTAAGCCCAAGATTATACGCAATACTTTATCTATAGAGTTGATGTTAGATGTGAACATAGAATTTTCCTGACTGATGAATTTCGACAAATATTCACATAGCGCCAACCTCAGGTCATGAGACTCAGTCTCTTTCAGCGTATGGCATCATCCCATTCTCGCAGAGTACGAAGACTAGAATCAAAATAAATGCCTACTAAAACGATATTCCTGTTGTGGCTGTAGGTGGCGCTAAGGTATTCTACGCTCTTTGTATTTATTAATGCGTCAGCAGCTTAATATTCTTAGCCTTGGCGCAACATTCAACCCGTTCAAATTGTTTGGAAACATCGATAAATGGCAGCAGAGTACCACCCCCAGCAACTGGAAAAAAAAGTTCAACAGCACTGGGAATCCAGTCAGATTTTTCAAGCTGATGTAGACCCTAATAAAGAAAAGTTTTACTGCCTATGTATGTTCCCCTACCCCAGTGGCAAGCTACATATGGGGCATGTGCGCAATTATACCATTGGTGATGTCGTTAGCCGTTTCCAGCGTATGCAAGGCAAGAATGTTATGCAGCCCATGGGTTGGGATGCTTTTGGTTTACCTGCAGAAAACGCAGCGCTAAATAATAATAGTCAGCCGGCTAAGTGGACATACGCCAACATCGACTACATGAAAGACCAACTTAAATCTTTAGGTTTTGGTTATGACTGGCGTCGAGAAGTCACAACCTGTAAAAAAGATTATTATCGTTGGGAGCAATGGTTCTTTACTCGCCTATTTGAAAAGGGTTTAGTTTACAAAAAGAACGCGACTGTCAATTGGGACCCTGTTGACCAAACTGTGCTTGCTAATGAACAAGTTATCGATGGTAGAGGTTGGCGCTCAGGTGCGCTTGTGGAACAAAAAGAGATCCCACAGTGGTTTATTAAAATCACCGATTACGCTGACCAATTGCTGAATGATATAGACACCCTTGATGACTGGCCTGAGCAGGTCAAAACACAACAAAGAAATTGGATAGGTCGATCTGAAGGCGTGCAAATGACCTTTGACATTGCTGACGGCAATGACGCCTTTGACGTGTATACAACCCGGCCAGACACACTGATGGGCGTCACCTATGTCGCACTAGCAGCACAACATCCGTTGGCGTTAGAAGCCGCAAAGAGCAACCCAGAATTAACCGCGTTTATTGAAGAATGTAAGAACACTAAAACGGCTGAAGCTGATATGGCGACTATGGAGAAAAAAGGCTGTGCAACAGGTCTTTTTGCTATTCATCCACTGTCTGGCGAAAAAGTGCCAGTATGGGTCGCGAATTTTGTATTAATGGATTACGGCTCTGGTGCTGTAATGGCAGTTCCCGGTCATGACCAAAGAGATTGGGAGTTCGCGACAAAATACGGTTTAGAAATCAAGCAGGTCGTCAGACCCGAAGATGGCTCAGAAGTAGAATGTGATATCACCACAGCAGCTTTCGTTGAGAAAGGTGTCATTACTAATTCGGGCGAATTCGATAACTTAAGCTTTAAAGCCGCTTTTGATGCTATTGCAGCAAAGCTGAAAAATTTAGGTAAAGGCGACGTTAAGGTCAATTATCGTTTACGTGACTGGGGCGTTTCGCGCCAGCGCTATTGGGGGGCCCCTATCCCTATGCTGAGAACAGAAGACGGTACATCTGTTCCAGTACCCGCAGATAGGTTACCCGTTGAACTGCCTGAAGATGTCATTATGGATGGCGTTACTTCTCCAATCAAAGCCGACCCTGAATGGGCCAAAACTGATTTTAATGGCGAACCCGCTACACGCGAAACAGATACCTTTGATACCTTTATGGAATCTTCTTGGTACTATGCTCGATATACATCGGCTATGAACAATGATTCTATGCTTGATGAAAGAGAAGCCAATTATTGGCTACCAGCAGATCAGTACATTGGTGGTATTGAGCATGCCATATTGCATTTGCTGTACTCTCGTTTTTTCCATAAATTGTTACGCGACGAAGGTTTAGTTAATTCAGACGAACCTTTCAAGCGACTGCTATGTCAAGGTATGGTGCTAGCTGACTCATTTTGCCGTGTCGACAACTCAGGTGCTAGAACATGGTACTCTCCTACCGACGTCGAAGTGAAGAAAGATGACAAAGGCCGAGTGATAGAGGCTACCCTAAAAGCAGATGGCTTGCCCGTTGAACATAGCGGCATGACCAAGATGTCGAAATCAAAAAATAACGGTATCGATCCTCAAAAAGTCGTTGAGCAATATGGCGCGGATACTATCCGTTTATTCACTATGTTCGCCGCACCTCCAGAGCAAACACTTGAGTGGGTTGACTCAGGCGTTGAAGGCGCAAATAGGTTCCTTAAACGCTTATGGCGTTTAGCTCAAGAACATATTGAAGCTGGTACGACAGAGTCGCTCGATATCAGTCAATTAACCGGGCCACAAAAAACACTGCGCCGCGAACTACACAAAGCGATAGCGAAAGTAACTGATGATGTCGGTCGCAGGCAAACGTTTAATACAGCGGTTGCAGCGGTCATGGAGTTACTCAATAGCCTGCAAAAAGCAACCAAAGAAACACCTCAAGATAGAGCCTTAATACAAGAAGCACTAGTTGCTGTTGTTCAATTGCTAAACCCAATAACACCACATATTTGTAGTGAATTATGGCAACAATTAGGACAAGAAGGTGATGTCGAATACAGTGGCTGGCCAAATGTTGATGAAAAAGCGTTAGTCGAAGACGAAAAGCTTATTATCGTTCAGGTCAACGGTAAGCTAAGAGCAAAAATTACCGTAGCTGCCGATGCAAGCCAAGAAGACGTAAAAGCACTTGCGCAAGAACAAAGTAATGTGCAATCTTTTATCGAAGGTAAAACAGTGCGTAAAGTCATTTATGTACCGGGGAAACTGGTCAACGTGGTTGCTAATTAATGCGTAAATTCAGCGTTTTATTGTATCTAAGCCTCTCTTTGCTGTTATCCGCTTGTGGTTTTAAGTTGCGAGGAGATTATCAAATCCCTGAACAATTCAAGCAACTACATGTTGCTAGCAGGCAATCTCATGCGCCGATGCAAAGAACGCTGAAAGCAAGGCTTTCCAGTTTTGATATTGCATTGATAGATGACCCTATCGAAGCACAACAAAGCAATACGTCCGTGATTGTATTACAACCGGAAAGATTGGAACGCCAACTTTTATCATTATTTGCCACAGGACAAGTTGCAGAGTACGAGCTTATTTACACACTCAATTATCAAGTGATAACGCCTAACGAAGAGCCGTTTGATTTCACTGTTGATATTATACGTGAGTACATTGACGACCCTGATGCTGTATTAGCAAAATCACGCGAGCTTGATTTAATCGTGAGTGAAATGCGCGAACAAGCTGCTGACAACGTGATCCGTCAACTAGCCACACTTGAGTCAGTAGTTCAGTAGTGCAAGTTTACCCAAATCGATTTTTCGACTTACCTGACGGGCCGCTCAAGTGCTGCTACTTAATATTTGGTGATGAGCCTCAGCAAAAGCTCGATGTCATTGATCACCTACGCGCCAAAGCAAAAGAACAAGGGTATGACGAAAGGCAAAGTCTTGTTGCCGACAATCAATTCGAGTGGTCAACTCTCATACACGCAAGTCAGAGCTTGTCACTCTTCTCAAGCCGTCAAGTGATTGAGCTTGAGCTACCCACAGGAAAGCCTGGTACAGAGGGAGGCAAAGTGTTAACGCAAATGGCCGAACAAGCCGATGCGGATACATTACTCGTTGTTCATGGGCCTAAAGCTGGGCGTGATATCCAGAATGCTAAATGGTTTAAGTCACTCGACAAGCAAGGTATCTTCGTTCCGTGCTTTCCGCTAGAAGGCAGGCAGTTGCAACAATGGGTATCTCAGCGGCTGGCATCCGCCGGTCTTACAAAATCTCCCGATATAATTAAGCTTATCTCTGATTATTGTGAAGGTAATCTCCTTGCCGCTCGACAGGAGATAGAAAAACTACAGTTACTGTATCCATCAGGCGAACTAAGTGTGCAGGACGTCGAGCGAACATTGGTTGACCAATCCCGATTTAATGTATTTCAACTCATTGATTTACTGCTCACTGGAGAAATTCGCAAAGCAGTAAAAGTATTGTGCCGGCTTGAATCAGAAGGTGTAGAGCCCAATATAATTTTGTGGGCGCTCTGTAAAGAGCAACAAACACTCGCACATATTCATTTCGCCAAACAACAAGGGAAGTCATTAAGTAATGTATGGAACGAGCTACGTATTTGGAAAAGCCGTCAAAATTTATATCAAGCAGCTATATCCAGGCTATCTATACAACAAGTAGAGAAAATGCAAGCAACACTAGCCGACGCTGATAGCATGTTTAAAGGCAGTCATACTGAAAAACCCTATGTCATGCTGTGTCATTTATGTTTGCTGTTTATGCCTGCTGCCTTAGATAATATAGCTTTAGAATCATCTTTTTAAATGGCCATAAGCTCACAAATAAATAAGTTGGCAATTCTTGGAGGTACTTTTGACCCTCCACATAAAGCACATTTGTCGATAGCACTCGAAGCCTGTGAGAAAGCAGAAATCAGCAACATTGCCTTATTACCTTGTCGCATCCCAGCACTTAAGTCGTCTCCTACTGTCACAGCTCAGCATAGGCTAAACATGCTAAGATTGGCCATTGAGCAGAAGACAGGTATTTGTATTGATAACCGTGAGCTTCTTACTCATTCGACATCTTTCACCATCAATACACTTGAAGCATTAAAAGCCGAAAAACCAGCCACGACTCTTTTTTTTATTATTGGCACTGACAACCTACTAACTTTTGATAAATGGCATCGGTGGCAAGATATACTAGAGCTTTGTCACTTGATTGTGTGTCGTCGTTCAAGTGATGTTCAATACGACGAGAGCTCTCTTAAAGACCTTAATAACAACTTAAGAAACCGGTTAGTGACTGATATGAAGCAATGTCAGTTAGCGCCAGCGGGTTACATTTATTTGGCTGATACAGCCCTGTCCGATATATCTTCAACAGAAATTCGTCATGCACTAGAACAAGGGTATGATGTATCAAAATGGCTGGAACCTAAAGTTTATAGCTATATTAAACAACATGGGCTCTATCAGCAGACGGGTAACACCTGTTAAACTACCCATTATTAGACCAAACATACGCAAAACCCAAAAACTCTTAAGGAGAACTTTTGCAGCAAGAACAACTCAAACAATTTATTATCGATAAAATCGAAGACCTAAAAGCACGCGATATTATTGAGCTTGACGTCACTGGAAAATCAACCATAACAGATACCATGCTTATATGCTCTGGCAACTCTAAACGACATGTCGTATCAGTGGCTGACAATATTGTTATCAGTGCTAAGCAAGAAGGCATACAACCATTAAATGTCGAAGGTCAAGATACTGGAGAGTGGGTGCTCGTTGATTTTGGTGAGATTATCGTACATGTCATGCAAGACGATACACGTGATTTTTATCAGCTCGAAAAGCTGTGGTCATAACAATTAACCTCTTGTCACCCATTAGAGCTCATTAGTCGGTAAGGCGATTTAACATGCGTATTCAACTCGTCGCTGTCGGTACCAAAATGCCTGACTGGGTTAAAGCAGGTTACCTAGAATACAGTCGCCGCTTCCCTCATGATATGCCACTTCAGTTAACTGAAATCCCTGCAGGTAAACGAGGAAAAAATGCGGATGTTAAACGCATTTTGCAAAAAGAAGCTGAGCTCAGCCTAAATGCCGTACCTAAAGGAAATAAAATCGTTGCTTTAGAAGTATTAGGTAAACCATGGGATACGCCCAAATTAGCGAGTAACATGAAAGCTTGGCAGATGGATGGTAGAGACGTAAGCCTACTCATTGGCGGCCCTGAAGGTATGTCTCAAGAGTGCCGCAATGCAGCTGAGCAGCTTTGGTCTTTGTCAGCGTTGACGCTTCCACACCCATTAGTTCGTATCATTGTTGCCGAAAGCCTGTACAGAGCATGGTCTTTAAATAATAATCACCCCTACCATAGAGAATAAGAAGGTCACTAAACCCTAACCATGGTTTTTAAACGTATATCAATCCGAGACCACACCGCAGAGGCCAATTTATTTGCGCGTCGTACGTTTATAGCGTTATTGGTCATAGTAGCCATGATCTTTACTCTTCTCAGTAACCTTTATTATTTGCAAATAGAACGCCACGAAGACTATCAAACACGGTCCAACGGTAATCGCATTAAGGTGCTCCCTGTTGCACCAAACCGTGGGCTTATTTATGACAGAAACGGAGTGGTATTAGCTGAAAACCGCCCCGTTTATAGTCTAAAAGTTATTCCTGAGGAAACAGAAGAGCTCGACACAACGTTAGCCCAGTTGTCAGCCTTACTTGATATTACAGACGAAGAAGTCGCAGATTTTCAAAAAGAATTTCGCAGTACACGTCGCTTCAAACCCGTTACCTTACGCAATCAGCTTAACGAACAAGATGTAGCACTGTTTTCTGCTCATCAACATAAGTTCAAAGGTGTGTCTATCGACGCCAGATTGACTCGCTATTATCCCTATGCAGAAAGCCTGACACATATGCTGGGGTATGTTGCCAAAATCAATAAACGCGATTTACAAAAACTGACCGAAGCCGGATTTGAAGACAACTATGCTGCTACATACGATATCGGTAAGCTAGGTATCGAAAAATACCATGAGAACTTATTGCATGGGCAAGTTGGTTATCAGGAAGTTGAGGTCAATAGTCAAGGGCGCGCTATTCGTACTCTGTCTTTCACTCCCCCCGTCCCAGGACAAGACATCGTATTAAACATCGATGTTAATTTACAAATGGCCGCACAGAAAGCACTCGAAGGGAAACGAGGTGCCGTTGTCGTTATGGATGCTCGTGACGGTGGCGTTTTGTCCCTTTACAGCAACCCAAGCTATGACCCTAACTTATTCGTCAATGGTATTAGCAGTAAAAATTACAGTGCCCTATTACAATCCAAAGACCGGCCGCTCATTAATCGAGCAACCCAAGGTCAGTATCCACCAGCTTCTACTATCAAGCCTCATATGGCACTTCTGGCATTAGATGAAGAAGTGATTCAACCGGATACCACTATTCGCGACAATGGCAGCTTCCAGTTGCGTAATTCTAGTCATAAATGGCGCGACTGGAGAAAATGGGGGCATAGAAACGCTGATGGCAAAAATAGAATTAATGTGACAGACGCAATCAAACAGTCATGTGACATCTTCTTTTATGACATAGCATACAAACTCGGAATAGATAGGATCAGCGCAAAGATGTTTGAGTTTGGCTTTGGGGATTACACTGGCATTGATTTGTACGAGGAATCCGCTGCGATTATGCCTGATAGAGGTTGGAAACGCGCAAACAAAAACCTCCCTTGGTATCCTGGCGATACCGTTATCATTGGTATCGGGCAAAGCTATTGGACGACAACACCACTACAATTAGCACAATCGGTAGCAACCCTAGCCAATAGAGGAACACGCTACGTTCCTCAGATCATTCGTGGCAATATGATTGAAGGTAGGCAACTTATTTTCGACCCCAAAGAATTACGCCCCGTTGAGATAAAAAACCCTGACAACTGGGACATTGTCCTTAATGGCATGTATAGCGTTGTTAACGAAGAGAAAGGAACAGCATTAACAGCATTTAAAGATGCGAACTATATCTCCGCTGGTAAAACCGGAACGGCGCAGCTTTTCCAAATTGCACAAGATGAAAAATACGATAAAGAGAACGTCGCTGATCGCTTAAGAGATAATGCCATGTATGTTGGCTATGCCCCATACGATAACCCAGAAGTTGTGATTGCTGTGGCTCTTGAAAATGCAGGCAGTGGCGCTGCAACGCCGGTAGCTAGGCAAGTCATGGATTACTATTTTAGAGATCAACCAGCAATCATTGCTCAAGAAGTGGAAAGTACCAACATTGCTGCGCGATAAACTTAAACCCGGCGGACCGTCACTGTTAAACAAAATACACATCGATGGCTGGTTATTGACAGCATTAATGATTTTAATGACTGTCGGCTTAATCACCATCTATGCCGCAGGTGGTAAAGATATCGGCTTAATACAACGACAAGGCATTCGCCTTGGTATTGCGATGATAGCGATGTTTGTTGTTGCTCAAATACCTATAGGTGCATTTCGCCGTTCTTCTATCTACTTTTACGTCATTGGCCTGATCATGCTTGTAGCCGTTTTATTCATTGGTACTGTAGGTAAAGGCGCTCAAAGATGGTTGGATTTAGGTTTTATGCAATTTCAGCCATCTGAAATCATGAAGCTGGCGGTACCCATGATGGTAGCTTGGTACATCAGCCGCCATACGCTCCCCCCAAAAACATGGCATATTTTTACTGGATTTATTCTGGTCATATCGCCAACCTTACTTATTGCCAAACAACCTGACTTAGGAACATCACTGTTAATTGCCAGTTCGGGTTTTTTTGCCCTGTTTCTTGCAGGTATGAGTTGGAAATTGATCAGTACCGTTGGGATATTAGGTTCCGGCTTCGCGCCTGTATTATGGATATTTCTCATGCGAGACTACCAAAAGCAGCGCGTACTCACTTTTCTAAATCCTGAGTCAGACCCTTTAGGCTCTGGCTATCATATTATTCAATCTAAAATTGCTATTGGCTCTGGTGGCGTTGAAGGTAAAGGTTGGCTGCAAGGTACGCAATCTCAACTCGAATTTCTACCAGAGCGGCATACTGATTTCATCTTTGCTGTTTTTAGCGAAGAGTTTGGATTCTATGGTGTTATCGGTTTGCTGATTATCTATGCTGCTATTGTCGCCAGAGGCATGATTATAGCGGTCCGAGCTCAAGACGCTTACAGTAAGATACTGGCTGGGAGTATCACGCTAACGTTCTTCGTCTATGTATTCGTTAATATGGGGATGGTATCGGGCATTTTACCCGTCGTCGGTGTGCCTTTACCTTTGGTAAGTTATGGTGGCACGTCTATGGTGACTTTATTGGCTGGATTCGGTATTTTAATGGCTATCAGTACTCAAAAAAGGTTACTGTTAAGACAATAACCCATACATGCAAAAAGTCGAAGTGTATGACAGGCGATGATGTATGCGCTTTAATAACAATTAAAATGGAGTGTGAGCTTTGTCTCTCAAAAAAATACGTTCTTTTCTATCACTAAGCCTTGTATGCACCGTTAGCTTCTTATCAAACAATGTCCATGCACAAGCGACTCCTGATGAATTGAAAAGAGAATTCATTGAAGACATGGTGTCAGAGCATAACTTTGCTCGTGCAGATGTCGAATCTTTGTTAAACAAGGCCCAATTAAGCGATACCGTTTTAGAGGCTATTCAACGCCCTTGGGAAGCCAAGCCTTGGCATCAGTATTACCCCATTTTTTTAACCGATAAAAGAGTACAAAAAGGTGTAGAGTTCTGGAATACACACGCAGAAGACTTGCTAAGGGCTGAAAAAGAATTAGGTGTACCTGCTGAGATGATAGTCGCTATCATTGGTGTTGAAACCTTCTACGGGACATATAAAGGAAAATACCCTGTATTAGATGCCCTATTCAGTTTAGGTTTCCACTATCCCCCAAGGGCTAAATTTTTTAGAAGCGAATTACAGCAATATATGCTCCTGAGTCGAGAAGAGAACTTTGATCCACTCGAACTCAAAGGTTCTTACGCAGGTGCTATGGGTATGGGTCAATTCATCTCATCAAGCTATCGGCACTATGCTATAGATTTTGATGGCGATGGTGTTCGAGATTTATTAAACAATCCCGTCGATGCTATAGGCAGTGTTGCTAACTACTTCAAAAAGCATGGTTGGCAACGAGGCCAACAAGTTGCTATTCCGGCTTCTGTAGAAGGTGAAAGCTACAAATCAGTTTTATCGGATGATTTAGCCTATAAACATACGTGGTCTGATGTAAAGCAAGCCAATGTTAGTATGCAAGATAGTCATACCATTAGCTTAGATGAAGAAGTGAAACTATTGGAATTCGAACTAGCCGAAGGCCATGAGTATTGGGTCGGATTACCAAACTTCTATGTCATTACGCGTTATAACCATAGCCCGCTCTATGCGATGGCCGTCTATCAACTCAGCCAGCAAATCAAAGCAGCAAGGTAAGGGTTTCAAGCGATGAAGTGGGTATACGCAAAATTACTCATTATATTACTTGCTATGACATTAACAGCTTGTGTTAATCAAGGTAGATATAAACAAAGGTTAGACTCAGCGCCTGCCAGCACCAACAAAAAAGTGGCGACAAGAGATGCTGTGCCTAAGTATGAGCCTGAAACCCAGCGAGCAAATAAGCCTTACCGTGTGTTTGGTAAACCTTATACACCTATGTCGCATGAAACCGCTAAAAGCTATTCAGCTACAGGTGTATCCTCCTGGTACGGGCAAAAATTTCACGGCCATTTGACCTCCAATGGTGAGACTTATGACATGTTTGAAATGTCAGCTGCCCATAAAACATTACCACTAC
The DNA here is from genome assembly GCA_964640795.1 of uncultured Pseudoalteromonadaceae bacterium. Lineage (GTDB taxonomy): Bacteria > Pseudomonadota > Gammaproteobacteria > Enterobacterales > Alteromonadaceae > M269. Next base: position 51,938 of record CAZXIN010000017.1, read on the forward strand.
CCAGTTATGTCAAAGTCACTAATCTCAATAATCAAAAAACTGTCATCGTTAGAGTCAATGACAGAGGCCCTTTTCACGGTGGACGCATTATTGATTTGTCTTTTGCAGCGGCAACTAAAATCGATATGCTTAAAACAGGTGTGGCCAATGTCAAAGTTGAAGTCATTCATGTCGATAAACAAGGCAATAAAACGCTCGCAGGAAAGCCAATCAACGCGAGAAAGAAACATAAAAGCGGAGAACGCTGGTTCGTGCAGGTTGCTGCTTTAGAGAATAAAAAGAAAGTTAAGGAGCTCGCTGAAGGCTTAGCTTTGTTGTATCAAGTACCAACACAAATCCCATTTGAACTTGGCGTATTTAAGCTCCGACTTGGACCGCTATCAGATGAAAACCATGCCACGACTTTATTACAAGAAGTCAAACAAAACGGCTATGAAAACGCTTATAAATTAAAAAGATCGACTTCAGACTAAAAATTAACGGCTGACACAAAACTTTACGCAATTGTTACTGTCTTAGGGTACGTCAGGAATGCTACAATATAGTGCGTTTAATTTTACCTATTCAAATAATATCACTGGAAGTGAAGATGCCGAAAACCCGTCACCTGCTTAAGCTATTAAGCCTCTTTTCATTTGTCATGTTTGCTGTTACGGCAAATTCAGCCATTGTTATTCCACCAGCACCTTCAGTTGCAGCTGAAGGCTATATATTGATGGACTATCAGACCAATAAGGTTATCGCTGAACAAAATGCAGATATACGTTTAGCGCCTGCAAGTTTAACCAAAATGATGACGGCTTATGTTATCGGCATGGAAACCAAAAATGGCAGTATTAGCAACGATGATTTAGTGACTATTTCAGAAAATGCTTGGGCTAAGAATTTCCCAGGTTCTTCATTAATGTTCCTAGAAGTCGGCAAACAAGTGAAAGTGAGTGATTTAAATCGAGGGATTATGGTTCAATCAGGCAATGATGCCTGTGTCGCTATGGCAGAGCACATCGCTGGTAGCGAAGATGCATTCGCAGAGATGATGAATGCATACGCCGCTCAAATAGGCATGACATCAACTAACTACAAAAACTCGCACGGGTTAGATGATCCAGATCACTATACAACGCCAAGAGATATGGCATTACTGTCTCAAGCTTTAGTGCGTGACGTACCTGAGATTTACGCCATTTATAGCATCAAAGAATTCACTTATAACAACATCAAGCAATACAACAGAAACAGCCTTTTATGGGATAAAAGCTTGAATGTTGACGGCATCAAAACGGGTCATACAAGCGAAGCTGGCTATAGCTTGATTACATCAGCAACACAAGACGGAATGCGATTAGTTTCGGTTGTGATGGGAACTGAGAGCGAGCGTTCGAGAAAGACTGAAAATAAAAAATTACTTAAATACGGCTTCCGTTTTTACGAAACAATTACGCCTTATGAAGCCGGTGAAAGCTTTGCGGCTCATCGTATCTTTATGGGAGATAGAGAAACAGTAGATCTTGGTATTATGCAAAGTACCCCTATCACCATTCCTCGTGGGCAACGCAAAAAGCTCGAAGCAAACTTTGCTATTGATAAAAAACTAGAAGCTCCTCTGGATAAAGGTGAGGTTGTAGGTAAGTTGTATTTACAACTCGAAGGCGAAGATATTGCTGAATATCCCCTAGTGACACTCAATGAAGTTAAAGAGGGTAGCTTTATTAATCGTATGATCGACTTTGTTAAGCTAAAAGTGGGACTTGACGACTAATACGCGTCGACCTGCAGTATCGAAATTATCAACAGCCGAGCGTCATTTAGATTTAGCATCACCGTATATTTTTACGTGATAATAAGACTGTTCAGCATAATACCTATCTATCGAATGAAGTGGTCACGTTATTAGATAGATGGGTATGAATCCTCCTTATGAAAAATAAGGGAATTTTATAGAAGTTATATATTGTATAACTTCTCATAGTCGCCAAAAGCCCATAAAGCTTGTTATAATATTACTCATCCTCATTGATAACTGATTGCTCAGCGATAATTAACATATCTTGAGTCTAGGCGTGTTATCGCATATTCAACGAGTTCGCCTTTGGTGCCGTGCTATATCCTGATTTCTGCTCCATGCAGTCGTCTATTAAGGCAGCACAATAACAGATCAAAAGAATTAACGATCGCGTGAAAGAAAGCTCTGATGAGCTGAACAGTTAACAATGCTAAATGGTATAACGTTTTATGGAGCACCAAGATGCAAACTCGCTTTGATGAGTTATTAGAATTTCCTTGTCTACAAACCTTCCGTGTCATGGGTATTGCTGATCCAGCGTTACCTGATCATATTGTCGCCTGTTTGCAAATACATGCACCTGGTGACTATAACCCTAAAGTTAAGCCCAGTAGCAAGGGTAATTACCATTCGGTTTCTGTAAGCATTAAAGTCACGAGTAAAGAACATATGGAATTGGTTTATAAAGAGCTATCGGCGTTAGAACTGGTGAGATTTGTACTTTAGTGGCTTCTTCTCCTACCAGCGATGATATCATTGTCAGACAATTGGGCCGTCAAGATTACGAGCCTATCTGGCAAAAAATGCAGCAATTTACCGACGACAGGGACGAGCTCTCAATCGATGAGATATGGCTTGTTGAACACAATCCAGTTTTCACGCAAGGGCAAGCAGGAAAAGAAGAACACCTGCTAGCGCCCGGAGACATCCCGGTTATTAAAGTTGACCGAGGTGGGCAAGTTACCTATCACGGGCCAGGGCAGCAAATGATGTATGTTCTACTCAATATTAAACGTAGAAAACTCGGTGTCAGGCACCTAGTGTCTGCTCTTGAAGACTGCATCGTCAATAGCATGAAGCCATATGGTATTGATGCCTACCCTAAAGCAGATGCTCCCGGCGTTTACATCAATGAAGACAAACTCTGCTCTATCGGTTTGCGTATCCGAAAGGGTTGCTCTTTTCATGGTTTGGCACTTAATGTCAATATGGATTTATCACCGTTTCAACGTATAAATCCTTGTGGCTATGCGGGCTTAAAAATGGTGCAATCGGCACAAATAGAAGGTCCACAGAATTTAACAGAAGCAGGTCACGTTATTGTTGATCAATTTTGCGAGTTGCTCGGTATTAAACGTAAATTTTATCAAGAAGGTTTCTAATGACGACATCTCGCAACGAAGCTGGCGTAAAGCTGCGCGACGACGAAAAAGTAAAGTTCATTCCTGTCACCATTATACCGACAGAGAAAGAAGAAATGCTGCGCAAACCAGACTGGATAAAAGTCAAGCTCCCCAGCAGTACTGAGCGAATCAGTGAAATTAAGAAAACATTGCGCAAGAACAATTTGTTTTCTGTGTGTGAAGAAGCGAGCTGCCCTAACCTCGCAGAATGTTTTAACCACGGCACAGCGACTTTCATGATTTTGGGAGAAATATGCACGAGACGTTGCCCATTCTGTGATGTTGCTCATGGTAAACCGTTACCACCAAGCGCCGAAGAACCCGTAAAGCTGGCCTCTGCTATTGCTGAAATGAAACTAAAGTACGTAGTAATAACATCAGTCGATCGTGACGACTTACGTGACGGTGGCGCACAACACTTTGTGGATTGTATTAATGCCATTCGTGAGCATAGTCCACAAACAAAAATAGAAGTCCTAGTACCTGACTTTAGAGGTCGTATGGATCGTGCGTTAGAAATCTTCAATAAAGGCTTACCGGACGTGTTTAATCACAACCTGGAAACCATCCCACGCCTGTATCGTGAATGCCGTCCAGGAGCAAACTACAAATGGTCTTTGCAGCTATTACAGAAATTCAAACAACAACACCCTGAAATTCCGACAAAATCAGGTTTAATGATGGGTATGGGTGAAGACAAAGAAGAAATGGCACAAGTACTTCAGGATTTACGTGAACACGACGTCGATATGCTCACTCTCGGACAGTACTTACAACCAAGTAAGCACCACTATCCGGTTAAACGTTATGTGCACCCTGACGAGTTCAATGAGTTATCAGAGACTGCCACAAAACTTGGGTTCACGCACGCAGCCTGTGGGCCAATGGTCCGCTCAAGTTACCACGCAGACAAACAGGCTGCAGGTATTGATGTTGGAAACCCTGTTGCGAATTCCAAAGCTAAATAACCTCAGGTTCGCATAAGTACCTACTTTAAGGCTTCTCAGTGTTAAGTGTGTTGGCTAGATAATAACTCTAGCCAACATAACCTTGCTTTGATGATCCTTTAAATAGTCACACCAGCTTAAACCACAGGACATAATAATGTCTTTAGGTAACGCAATTTTCTTAATATCTTGATTTAAAAGAATCCTATTGATTCTTTTATACAAACTTGAGGTTGAATAGTGCTCAAAAGGCTTGAATAGATTACACCCTTTGAACAGGGTAATTCATGATCGTTCACTTGTGATTGGCATAAAGAATCCCATAACTTAACTCTCTGATTAGGCGCCCCGCTACCTCCTTTACCATCAATTGCAAAAACGAATTCATTTGAATTGCTTCCGTATGAAGCTCCTTAAACCGAATCTGCTATGGTAAGATATGAAACGACACTCATAATAAAGTCATGATAGATATCTTAAAGTAATTAGCACTCGAATGAGCCTACCCCAAAAAGTATAACAACTCACTTAATCATGCAAAACGACGTTAAAAAAACGATTACTCAACATGTAGAGATATGCTACTTGATTGCAGAAGAACAGTTGCGTCATGTTTTTCCTCGGCCGGAGGTTTTATTTACGCAACGAGGGAGGATCGCAGGGAGTGCTCACCTTCGGAAGAACGAATTACGCCTTAATCCAATCTTACTTGAACAGAATAAAACGCAATTTATGGATGAAATCGTTCCTCACGAAATATGCCATTTATTAGCATACCAGCTGTATGGCCGTGTAAAGCCCCATGGCATTGAGTGGAAAGCGTTAATGAAAAACCTATATGGATTACCTGGTAAAGCAACACACAATATGGACGTATCTTCAGTCAGTCAGGCTACCGTCCCTTATCACTGCGCTTGCGGCCCTGTCTCATTGACCATCAGGCGCCATAACAAAACGTTGAAAGGTGTGCAGTACTTCTGTCGACGGTGTAAGACCCAACTAAAACCCTCTCTATCAATGCAATAAGCAGCTCTTCAACTTAAAAAAACTCTGCTTACATAAACTTAAACAGCCTTTACTCAGAACAAAACCTCTACAGCAAAGATCAATACGCTCTAATGAAGCCACTACTCAGCGAGAGTTAAAAGCTGGGCGACTATCACTCATTAATTTATCGAGTTGCAATTGAGATTTAACGGGATCATCTAAGTCGCTTTCTTCTAGCATCTCACATTCGTCTTTGATCATTTGCTGGACAGTGACCGGATAATGCTTGCAATCATCGGGTCTGTCGTAATAGATGTCGCATGTGTACAAGTTATTAGAAAGATCTTTGCGCAACCAAGGGCAGTGGTCGAGCTGTTTACCTGTGTCAGGCGACATCCAAATTTTGCCATCGGCAACGTAGTCTGCGATGTCTGGATTGAATAAAACCCACACATCAACTTCCTGTTCAGTAACAGACAACCTAGCGTTTCCGTACTTAACACAGCATTTACCGCATTGATTACAGTCTTGCATTTATCTGCATACTAACGAGGCTTTCTACCGCTCAACTTCTCTTTTCGCTGAGCACGTAATTCGGCTTTTACATCGTGTTTACTCATACCCTTCTTACCCTGCTTAAACCGTGCTTTACGCTCTGCTGCAGCGGCCTCTTTCTTCTCAATTTCTTTGGCCATTAATGCCTCTTCTTGTTCGATCATCTCCGGTAATTCAAGTGTAATACGACCCAGCTTTGACGACCGAAATTCATTGATCAGCACTTCGCATATCTTATGCAAGTTAGCCCTCCCCCCAGAACGCAATGCCCCTCGATTAGCAGCCGCCATATCAAGAAACTCAATTTCAGTATCAGGGACATACTCTAATTTAAAACGTTCTGAAATAACGTCTGGGTAAGCTTTAATGAGAAAATCCGCAAGGTAAAACCCTATATCTTGATAATCAATAGCTGTATCTTTAATGGCTGCACATGCGGCTAATCGATAGCCACTATTGGGGTTTTCTATTTTTGGCCATAGAATCCCCGGTGTATCCAATAAAGATATGCCGTCACCTAAATTAATGCGCTGTTGAGTTTTGGTGACAGCCGGCTCATTGCCTGTTTTCGCAATAATACGGTCTGATAGAATATTGATGAGCGTTGATTTACCTACGTTAGGAATACCACAAATCATCGCTTTGATATTCTGAACACTTGCCTCTCGTTCAGGCAACATTTGTCTGCATAGTGTTTTAATTTGCTTGAATCTAGCGGGCTCATCGGTACTGGTGGCAATGGTTCTCACATCCGATTCTTGTTCAAAATGTGCTTGCCATCGTGCTGTCGATTCTGGGTCTGCCAAGTCAGTTTTTGTCAATACCTTAATACAGGGCTTATCTTTACGAATAGAAGCGATTAAAGGGTTCTTGCTCGAATAAGGTATACGTGCATCCAGTACTTCAATAAATACATCAATTGACGGAAGTACTTCCTTCATCTCTTTTTGGGCTTTGTGCATATGCCCCGGATACCACTGAATGGCCATTAAAACACCTTATTTTGTCTAGTCATCCCCATTGTACTGCACTACTTCCCTATTGGTTATTCAAATCTTCTTCGAATGATCAAAGAAGCTAGTCTATCCCAAGGCTCTGACCCATAACCCGCCACCCAATCTCGTTTAATTCCGTCAATTAAAACAAAATCCTTATCTACTAACCCAATAGCGAACAAGTAATCTTTCCTGACAACAACAAACTGCTTTTTATAAGGCAACAAATAACAGTCATCTCTCGGGTAACAGCTTTTGACGGCTTCTCGGTAATCAGAAAACCACTCATTAACTAACGCATTACACGAACGGTGATGAAAAAATGCACCAAAATCATTGTTTTGATTTGAATCAACACGTTTAGACAATATACCGTTCGCGTGCTGCCATGACTCAAAGCCAATAATGGTGGATACGAGCTGTAAATAGTGTTTTAGTGATTTTTTTTCTATTTGCCCATTTGTTTCTTCTTCAAACCTAGACAGCTTTAATTGCTTCTTTGCCTGAATCTTTAGCTCTTTAATGGCATATGTTTGTTTATCACTCATAATCAGCCCGCTACTTGAAGTTGTTGAGGTTGCAAGATCTTAGGTAACTGATGAATCAACAAAACAATAACACATATAAACATCATGCATTCTGACACTGGAAATGCATACCATAGTTGATTAACACTGTGAGCTTTTTGTAGATAAACCAGCAAAGGAATAAGAACCAAATACACCTTAAAACTAGATAAAAATAACGCTACTTTAGGCTTTCCTAAGGCTTGGAATGCAGCAATGGAGACAAACCCTAGTCCTGCCAACGGCATACCAATAAAAGTGACTTTCGCAATTGTACTTCCATATTCAATGAGTTCGCTTGATGTTGAGAAAACAGAAAGTACCTGCTCAGGAATACGCAAGAATACTATCGCCATGACCGTAAGATAGGCTGTTGCAACAGCCGCACACAATACAAAAGCACTTTTAACTCTCGTTAGATTTTCAGCACCAAAGTTATAGGCAATAATGGTTTGCCCTGCATTCGCTATCGCAATCAGCGGCAAAATGATAAAGACATTGATTCGACTAAGAATGCCGTAGGCCGCTACCGCAATTTCCCCTTCTCCACTATAGCTCTCCATAAGAGCACTATTTACAAACCCAATAACAATCACAGCACCAAGATAAGAAATAAACACCGGAAAGCCTAGGCTTAAAATTTCCTTTATCTTTAGCATGAGTAATGGGATGGCAGTTTGATGTTCAAGTAATCGGTGAACCGAAACAGGTATGGTTCCTTCAGCTTTGAGCAATTGAGATGCCGTAACAATCGCAATAACTTGAGACAATATAGTTGCCAATGCAGCACCTAACAGCCCAAGCTTTAGCACAACGATAAAAAGTGCATCAAATGCAATATTGCAAAAAGCGCCTATCAAGATGATCAGCATGAGTCCTTTCATGTGATTGATCGCACGTAAGAAATCGCTCATTAACGACAACAAAAACAAAGAAAAAGAACCAACAATAAGAGGCAAAAAGTAAGCTTTCGCTAGAAACTCAGTGTCTGGCGTAACCCCTAGAACCTTAAAAATAGGTGTTTGAAACGTTAGCCCTAACAATATGATCATAGAGGGTACGAGAATCGATAGTAATAAACCAACACCTGCTATTTGTGAAGAGCTCACTGTATCGCCACGCCCCAAGTAGCGACTCAATAGCACACTCGTTCCATTGCTTATCATAACCGCAAGCGCAATCATAAACATATTCATTGGAAAGATAGATGACACGGCTGCTAACGCCATTTCGCCGACATAATGCGTCACAAAATAAGCATCAACCAAGTTGTAGGCTCCGTTAATTAACATACCAATAGCCATCGGTGCTGCGAGAGAGAGAAACAAAGACACCAAAGGCTGAGTCGCTAACTTATTGACACCCGATGATTCACTTGTTTTTACTGCGTTATTCGTAATAGATGATTCTTGTGAAGACACAATTCATTTACCTCTAAGTCATTTTGGCGCTCCGCAATGCCTACTTAGTTCGTTATGAACTGTATATATCATATTGAAAAGGAGAGTGACGTCGTCTTTAGCGGAAAGGCTCCTCTCAAAACCCTATAAATAGGCTACGCTGACCAAGGCTACTGTGTCAAGTGTATCGCCACAGGAAACTCTGTGTTCTGTGGCGATGACATTCAAAGGCCTATGATTTTTGACGCTTTTTGCGGCCATTTAACAACCAACCAATCGGTGTCCATCGAACAAAGACAAGATAGGTGATAAACCCAATAACTAACGTGCCTAACGTACTGATTAACAACTGTGACATAAGAGAGTATTGAGTATCTAATAAGCGAAACTGTATGAGCCAAAGCACTGGCAGATGAATGATATAAACCCAGTACGAAGAGTCTGCAATAAATTTAACCACCACACTACTTTGATTAAAGTAATGACGACCGAATATTAATAAACACAAACTCATATACAAACCAATGTAGGCTTCAAGCGACGCCACACCAAACTGTTTAAGAGACAACTCAGGTGGTGCAGCCAAAGCCATTGACTCTTCAAGACTCATAGAGTGTGGGATAAGCGAATAAAATCCAACATAGGCAACTACACTAATAAGCAACATCGGCCACTGATAAGATTTTAATGAATCCAACAGAGCTTGATGCTTGAACACCCCCCACCCTAACCAGTAAAACACCCCATAGAAACCAAAAGACCAAAGTTGAGGGGTAAATTTTTCCGGTGCAGGAATAGGTGCATGCTGCGTTAGCAAGGCAGGAACCAATAATAACGGAAAAACTAAAACAAAGACTAACGGCGATTTCAGCACCCATTTAAAACTATCTACCTTGATCCATTTCACCGCAATCATGGTTAGCAAATAAAAGAATGTTAAATTATACAAAAACCACAAGTGTGATGTGGTTAAAGGAGGTTGTGGCGCATCAGGGTTTTGCGCAGCATAACTAATGATAGTCAGTATTGATGATTTATTTTCAACATTTTCGATCCCCCAACCAATCACCACAATAAAGGCAAATATAACTAGAGGTAAAAATATAACAAAAGGTAAAGTCACTCGGCGCAATCGATTCTTAATCATGCCAACGAGGCCTTTTTTCTCAACCAACATAGCAGCAAAAAAACCTGCAATTACGAAAAATAAAGGCATGCGAAAGGTATGAGTAAAGAACGCAAACATATCCATACCGGCAGTGTATTGTGAACTAGCTGTTGGCCATACCTGATTCAAAGCTGGTCCATAAGCCAAAGCGGCATGAAAAACGACACCTAGCAACATCGCAAAGGCACGCAGGTTGTCCATATAGTGGACACGATTATGGCTACTCATAAGAGCATCTCCTTAAAAAATAACGATCTTTCAGGTTTCAGGCAGCCACGTTGCTGACCACATTGACTTGCCGTCCGTGAACAATCCGAAACCTATAGGTTCTATTGAATTAAGGGCTTAAACCCCTAGTGTTTGATGAATGCTTTTACATAAAGCACACTTGTCGGGATTTGATTCCTATTGTTACAAGAGCAATTGCAGCAATAAGTGCAACTTCGACACCGATAATGGTGAATACCATCGGCGTAAAAGAGGCTACTTCATTGCCAATGTTTTCTCCGATTTCGGGAATGCTAACGATGAAAAACAAGAACGCATTAAATAGTAGGTTAAGTGCAACCATACTAAGAATGGTGATGGGCTCGGACCCTGACAGAATGCCAATGCAGAGTAACAATGCAGTAGCGACTAAGATTTCAAGACAGCAAATAATCGCAATAGGTAAGTGACCATCAGGCAATGCACTGATGTCGATCACTAAAACCGTGGCTACCACTATTGCTAACCAACATACGCCATAAATCAGCAACCCACCGATCATTTTCGAGATGATGTAGTCCATCACATTGATCGGTAACCCCATAATAAATGATAGCTGATACTCTTTCTTCTCAGTAATAACTGATGAGATAGACAATTGAGCACTTGAGCCTATTAACACAGTGATGAGTAGCACCTGACCGATATAATAGGCCGCATAAGAAGGTAACGTCATAATCAAAGAAGCCAATATACCCAAGAGAATATAACCTACGATATAGATTTTGTTTAGTTGCCAATCTTTCCAAATTAACGCTTTTATCATAGATGTGTTCATCTTATTTCTCCTGTTCGGCGATAATTAACATTCGCTAGAAAAATCTCTTCCAAAGTCATATTTTCAGTCGCATGAACTTTAATATTCTGTTGACGATAAGCATCGACAATATCAGGGCTAAACTCATTGCATATCACCGACGCTAGCCGCCCTTCTTGCTCAACATTAATGGTCGCCCCCAAAGGCGTTAAAGCATGATGGCTCGGTAGTTCTAATTGAATTCTCTTCCAATTTTCTAAGAAACTCTCTTTGTCATTTGTATCGATAATCGTACCGCGATCAATAAAAGTAATTTGATCCGATATTTTCTCCACATCTGTCGTGTTATGCGACGAGAATAAAACCGTTCTCGTTTCGTCTTTTAGGATAAGCGCTAGCTCTTTATTGACCTCCTGTCGAGCAACCGGATCTAAACCGGTGGTCGGCTCATCAAGTACTAATAGTTCAGGTTTTCTTGCTAAAACGAGTAAGAGTTGTGCCTTAATATGCTGCCCTTTAGAAAACTGTTTTATCTTCTGCTCAAGGTTAAGGTCGAATCGGTGCAGTAACTCCTTGGCGTACTTATCATCCCAATCGGCATAAATCGAACGGATAAAGTCGATATGCCAACCCAAGTTTTTTTTGCCATAAAGCTTCATCTCTTCAGAGCTAAAGCCAACTCTGTATTTCAGCGCTGACTGTTCTTGTGGCAACTTATGCCCCATAACAGAAACACTACCTTCATCCGCTTGCATCAATCCCATGATTAAGCGGATTGTGGTTGACTTCCCGGCACCGTTAGCACCCACAAATCCCATTATCTGGCCTTTGGCTAACGTCAGATCAATATTCCTTAAATCAAAATAACTAAAATGCTTACTCACATTTTGCAGTTGAATGGCATATTCACTCATTCTTCTTCTCCCATTATGCTGCTTAATCTCGCTATCAATTCTTCATCCGTCAGCCCTAACTGTTTTCCTGCTTCTGCTACTGCTTTCAGCTTGGAGTCCAGCTCTTGGAAACGGAGTTCTGATTGCATGGCATCAACCTCAGCGATAAAAGACCCCTTACCTTGTTGGGTATAGATAACCTTTTCTCGTTCCAACTCCATGTAGGCTCTTTTAACCGTAATCACACTGACACCAATGCTCGACGCCATTTCACGTATAGACGGTAAATGAAAGCCAGCAGGCCAATCCCCTACCATCACTTTTTGTTTAATTTGAGCCATAATCTGCACATACATGGGCCGATTATCTGACTGCGAAAGAAAGAGTTTAATCGTCATTAAACACATCACTGTATATATTCAATATACACAGTATACACACACATACACAGCTAGCAAGATCTTTTTTGGTGCTTTTTTAAACAAGTAAGTAAACGCGATTTAATGAAATAGCAGGGGCACGTGTTTGAGTGAGAGATATAAATGAGAAATTAAAACAGCGACTTCTGCTATTAGGCCTCAATCGCTGCTTAATATTCGCTTCATACACCGATTTGTATAAGCGGTAATAAGTGATAAGTTTCAGTAACACCTAGGGTGATAATAAACACGTCATATATGCTATCAGCATGCATATGCATCAATATTTATACAATAAAAAACTTTAGCACCTAGATAGCATAAGTGTAACCTCGACTCTGTGGTTGGTTACTATGCAACCCATAGCTTTTCGAAAGGTAAAAGGGGCCATAAGCCCCTGCCTATAAATTCGAAACGCCTGAATAAAAGCTAGTTTTGTTCAAGAAGCCGTTTAATAAATACAGCCGCACGCTTGGTAGCAAATAACATAGAGTCTATCTCCATTGTTTCACCGGGTGCGTGAGCGCCAGAGCCACTTACACCCAATCCATCCATTGAGGTAACATAAGGTGCAATAAAGCTGATATCTGCTGCACCACGTCTTTCGGGTGGAAAGCTTTTCGCTGGCATCACTTGCATATCTATATGAAGGATATTGAGTTCAGCGAGTAGTGCTTTATTTTCCTCTGTTTCTTCCATCGCTGGATAGCTGTCGGTAAATGTTAACTTGGATTGACTAAGCGGTAAGCTGTCTTCAGCAATTTTCAGCATCGCATGACGTGCTCGCTCTTTTTGATCTTCGTTCATAAAACGCAAACCACCATGCACTATCGCTTTTTGAGCAACAACGTTGGTTTTCCCAGATACTGTTTGCGTTGTTTTAGCCACACCTTGCTCAATTGAAGTGCCACCAGCAACTATCCCAGGATTAAAAGTGAGACCAAACTCTCCTCGAACCTCACCATAGAATCGATTTAGCACCCGAGACATTTCAAAGACAGCACCTGCCCCAACACTATCCCTAAATATACCCGATGAATGTGCTTGCTTAGCTGTTACTTCCAACGACCAACCTGACGACCCTCTTCGTCCAATCACAGCCCAACCTTCGCTACCCCCTTCGAAGTTAAGCGCTATATCTGCATTTTTACCAGCCTCAATAAGGTCTTTGCGAGCTAATTTAAGCGGCTTACCTGTAGACTCTTCGTCACCGGTCAAAAATACCGTAACAGTTCCGCGACTTAGTGCCGCATCTTGTATCAACGCCTTTAGTGCGAAAAGCAGCGTAACATCTCCGCCTTTCATATCACTAATACCGGGACCAGTAGCGATATTGCCTTCAACAGAAAAAGTTTGAAAAGGGCTTTCGGGCTCGAAAACAGTATCAATATGACCAATAAGCAGTATATGAGGGCCATTGCCGAAGCGTTTTGTCGCCTTAAGATGCCCTGCTCTTTTCATTGAATCAGGCATATCAATCCATTGTGTTTCGAATCCTAGAGCATCTAATTCATCACGGAAAACGCGGCCAACTTTTTTAACACCTGCGATATTCAGCGTACCCGAATTTAAATTGACCACTTTCTCCAAAAACTTCACTTGTTTCGTAAAGTTACTATCTACCGTCCCAATGACTTTCTTTTCATCAGAAGCTAAATCAGCTCTAAGTGTTAGCGAAAAACTTAACACTAATAAACCCCAAAAAACATGTTTCATAAATCGTCCTATTGCTATTAGAACGTGTTGCTCTTTGTTGCGTACTTTTGACTTATACTTATAGGCCTACAAGTACGCGCTGCAATCAAAAAGCCTTTATTTAGAACAAAAAACATACAGCTAAGATCAACACGCTCTAGTGATTAAAACCACTTTATTTAAACTTTTAGCCAACTTTTAGCATTTCTCATGCGACTAATAGAGAGCGAGAATGAAATAAACTCTATAAATCAGTACTTTAAGTATTTGGCTTAGCTTTTGCTAACAAACTATAACAACTCTAAATAAATAGTTCAGGAGAACAGCATGCAGTTACATAACGTCAAACATATCTTCGCGGCAACGATCCTTGCCTCTATGATGTCTGGTTGCATCGTCCATGTCAGCGGCAGTAACGACGGATTTGAAATATCTAAAGTGTTCGGGGATATCGATGTAGACGAATCATCCAGTATAAAGAATGTTAGTACAGTGAATGGCAATATCGATATCGACAACCACAGTTCAGCAAAAAATGTTGAAACAGTGAATGGTGGTATAGATATAGGTGATTATGTAACGGTAAGAAGTGCTGAAACAGTCAATGGAGACATTGAAGCAGGCAATAATCTGACATCGGAACGCTCATTATCAACAGTTAATGGAGATATAGAAGTAGAAGAAGATTCCAGCGTTGGTGAAGATGTGGAAACTGTCAACGGCGATATTGATTTAAATAACGTCAAAGTCGGCAACAATGTCATGACCAACAATGGCGATGTTACCTTGAGAAGCGGAACTGTTGTCGAAGGTGATGTCATATTTCGTCGCTCCAATAGTCGTTGGGGTAAGAAGCGCCGTCACGAACCAACATTAACTATTGAAGAGAACGTAAAAGTAAAAGGCCGCATCATTCTAGAAAAACCCGTCAAACTTGAATTTGATAATCGCCGCCTAGAAGATAAAATCGAGCGAAGCTACACAGACGAATAAGCATCTCATAGGCCGATAAAATCAGTTATTGGCCTATTTCTACATACCTTTTCTACAAAACAGACATTATTTAAATGAATAAGGCATAAAATAGCTTTTTTGTGAGGTTTACGTGAAACTTCATCAGTTATATGCTTGTCTACTATAAATTAATATGTCCATAGAAGAGATAACCAATGAACCCTACGCCGTTACAAAGGAAAATATTTGTATTGGTTGTCAGCTTGCTAACATTGGTTTTCATCTTCACTTTATTCAGCGTTTACAATGCAGCATACAATCAAGCACAAGGTGCATTTTCTAAACGTCTGGCTGTCGGTAGAAACGTATTCTTCAATGAAATTAACGTTGCAAAAGATCACTTAGATTCAAGTGTAGAAACTATCGCAAAGGATTGGGCACTCAGGCGAGCAGTCGGTCAAGGGGTAGATACCGAGTCAATCAATAGCATCTTATTCAATCACGGTAACCGAATAAAAGCAGATATAGCCTTTATATTAAATAACGATAACACCTTGGTTGCTCGTTATGGGACTAAAGAACAAATTGGCGACAACGCCATTGTTCAGCATCTAGAAGAGAATTACAAAACCCGAGCATGGATAACATTATTGGGTGAGCACCCTTATCTCATGTCAGCAGAACCTATAACAGCACCGGCTCAGATAGGTTGGTTAGTTATGGGGAAAAGAATAAACATGGAGCTGTTACAACGTACCAAAGATCTTATTTCCCTAGATATCAGCCTGCTTATATACAATCAAGATTACGAGCAATTAGCGTTAACTACACATGTCAATGCAGAGAGTGTTAAAGCAAGCTTTAAAGAGGCGCCGATTCCATTAAATGAACAAAATGAAAGAACATTAACTCTTCCTTTAGGTGAAGAGTCCATCGTTGTTATGCCATTCACCTTATTTACAGAGCAGCAAACGCAATTTGTAGTTGTACTACAAGATTCCATCAGTGCTTCTTTATCGCCTCTCAATAAATTTCTGATAGAACTCATACCATTTTTTATTATCGGTCTGTTACTTTCAGTTTTAGGATCTTATTACGTTGCTCGAAGTATTACTAAGCCTGTAGGTAAACTCCTAAGAGCCGTTAAGCTAGTCGCGGGCGGTAAGTATACCGAAGACATTCATGTTTCTGAAAAAGGCGAGCTTGGCGAATTAGCACGTGAATTTCACAATATGAAAAACGCGGTAATGGAACGTGAGCAAAAAATACTGGTTCAATCCAAAGAACTAGCTGAGAGCCACAAAATTAAATTTGAAGCTAATATCGCTCATAAAGAAAAACTTCTTGCTGAAGAAGCGACGGCAGCCAAAAGCCGCTTTCTAGCAAATATAAGTCATGAAATTCGCACACCGCTAAACTCCATTATCGGTTACTCTGAAATGCTTCACGATAATAGTGTAAAGACCAAAGACAGAGCGAGAGCATCGAAGGCAATCAATGCCGGCGGAAAACACTTGCTCAGCATAGTGAATGATGTACTTGACGTATCCAAAATTGAGGCAAGTAAAATAGAGCTTGAAGCATTAGACACTTGTCTTGTTTCTCTATTAGCCGAGGTCAGTAGCTATGTTGATGAGCCTGCACGTAAGAAAGGCCTCGACTTCAATATCAATTGGCATTTCCCCTTACCTGACTTATTTATTACAGATCCGACCCGGCTCAAACAGATTTTAATCAATCTTTGCAACAATGCTGTTAAGTTCACCTTGCAAGGCCATATTGATTTATCTGTCACGCTCGATCAGAAAAAGAAGCGTTTTATTTTTGTGATCTCAGACACTGGGCCAGGTATTACAGAAGAGCAGCTGTCTAGGCTTTTTAATGCTTATACACAAGCAGATCAAGCAACAACTAGAAAATTTGGTGGGACAGGACTCGGTCTTTATATCTCCAAAGAACTAGTACAATTGATGGGTGGACACATAAAAGTAACCAGTCAGGTCGGTGTAGGTAGTCAATTTGCCATCTACTTACCTTGGATAAGTTCAGCCAATACCAATTTTATTAACAATGAGTTAGAAGCGGAACAAGTTCTCGAAGAAAACTCACATCCCAGTTTAACTATACCAACTCTAAATGCGCACATACTTTGCGCAGACGATAACGATGATAATAGACATTTAATCTCTTACTTAGTTGGTAAAACAGGAGCTAAGCTAACACTTGCAGAGAATGGCGCACAGGCGCTGACCATGGCAAACAATAACCAATTTGATCTCATATTAATGGATATGCAAATGCCTGTTATGGATGGTGTAGAAGCGACTACAGGACTTAAAAGGTCGGGTTATACCCAGCCTATTATTATGCTAACTGCCAATAATGATAACTTAAGCCAACAACAGATTATAGAATCAGGCGCGGATGGTCATTTCGCAAAACCTATTGATACGCAGAAGTTTTACGACATGTTAAGCAACATGCTACCTCCGCTTCAAATTGAAAAGCCAACCGAATCACCACCATCATCAGCTTTCGACAAATTGGTAGCAGGATATGCCAGTAGGCTGCCACAGAAACTTGCTGATATGACGTCAGCTTTCGAGCAACAGAACTGGGATGAATTTAAGCAGTTGATACATAAACTCAAAGGCTCTGCGGGTAGTTATGGCTTTAGTCAAATTAGTGAAGTTTGTGAAGACATTGAATTAAAGCTTATCGATGAAGACTATCAAGGAGCAGAACGAGCCTTTAAGCAACTCCACGATGCGGTGAAAAGTACTTCAGCCCCCAATTTGAGGGTCGTAAATTCGTAAAACATGCCTCTATATCGGTTTCGCCACACCTTATGATCAGGTATGGCGAACCCTATGAACTTACTACCGTAAAAGGCTTGTCCTCACTGATCACAGAAAGCTACGAGATTCCAAATGAAACTAATCACTCTGCCGACTCTCAATAAACTGTTGAACTTGCTTTTCCAACAACGCCATAGGCAAAGCGCCGTTTTCTAGAATGGCATCATGAAACTGTCGAAGATCAAAACTATCTTTCAATTCATTTTGTGCTTTATTCCTTAGCTCCCACATCTTGAGCTCACCTAATTTGTAGCTTAACGCTTGTCCTGGCCAAGAAATATAACGATCAACTTCTGCACGAACATTTGCTAAAGACAGTGAGGTATTATTCGCTAAAAAATCAATCCCCTGTTGACGAGTCCATCCTTTAGCATGAATACCAGTATCAATCACTAAACGACATGCTCGCCACATCTCATAACTTAACCGACCAAAATGTTCGTAGGGTGTTTGATATACGTCCATTTCGATACCCAATTTCTCCGAATAAAGTCCCCACCCTTCTCCAAATGCACTCAAGTAGAGTCGTTGCCTAAACTTAGGCACATCTTCTAATTCTTGCGACAGTGCATTCTGATGGTGATGGCCAGGAACAGACTCGTGCAAAGTTAATGCAACTAATTCATAAAGTGGCCTTTGATCAAGCTGATACGTGTTAACGACATAAGTACCACCTCGGTTGCCACCTGATGTTGCTGGCCAATAGGCTGCCGTTGTATAGTTCGGGGCAATTTCACTCGGAACAGGTTCAATGCCGTAAGGTAAACGTGGAAGCTTTTCGAAAAAACCTGACATACGATGATCAATACGCTTGGCAATATAAGAAGCATGTTGCAAGAGCTCCTGTTCAGTTTTTGCGTAGAATTGAGGATCCGTTCTAAGGTAATTTACAAAGGCATTAAAATCACCATCGAATTCCAATTCATCAATAAGCGTTAGCATTTCCTTTTTTATTCTAGCGACTTCAGACAAACCAATATCATGGATTTGCTCAGCAGTTTTATCTGTCGAAGTAACATAGCGCTTTATTTGATGCGCATAATAGGCTTTACCATTGTCCATCTGGTAAGCGCCAAATGAGTCACGAGTATGAGGTAAATACTCTTTCTCCAAAAACCGAGCAACATGAGTAAATGCACTATTCGCATTTACCGATATTTCTTGTTTCGCCTTATTAATAAGTTCAGCTTGCTTCTCTTTAGAAATACTCTCTGGGAATTTATTAAAAGGTGAGAATAAAACACTGTCTGTGGGGTTGTCGTAAACTTGTGCTTTGACAACAGGAACGATACCCTCAATGACGATACGAGGTAGAGTGAAACCATCTTTTAATCCCAAACGCATATTGTTGATATTCTGCTGGAAATAACTAGGTAGCCTGCCGATTCGTTCAATATAGGCGTAATAATCACCTTCATTATCAAACCTTGCTTCTGACATAATTCTCACCGACGCACTGAAGAAACTAGAAAACGTAGTGAGAGGGACTCTGTATGTACCGAGTTCGAATTCTGCTATGGCTTCTTCGATTGTCCATTTCAATAAGTCATAGTTAACTTGATCTGAGGGACTGAGTTGGCTCCTATCAATCTTACCTAGACGCTCAATATAGCCTTTATTGATTTCATAACGCCTTTGATGTGCATCGATGCTAGTGTCTGGCAATAGGTGATCGTAACGTTTAATACCACGTTGGGTTGCTGCTAAGGGGTTAGCTTTAAGCTGATATTGCCAATGCTCTTCAACTAATTCATCAAACGACTCTTCTATTGCACTTACACCGACAGCAAACGGCAATAAAAGCACGATCAAAAACTTACGCATTTATTGAATCCTTTTTATTCAAAGCTCAAGGTACATTTTGCTTGGTCAAATAATTAATGCAATCAGTAATGTAGAAATCGGTATGAATTAGTCAGGCGTATTGCTGGTGATGTGATTAGGTAGGTAACTAGTAAGGTCAGTATTCTTTGACTGACGACTGGCCTTACTGTCTATACCCAAGCCACTTTGAAGTGATTGGGTATAGACATAGACTTAAACGTTAAATGAGAGAGTGCCCTCTTGTGATACTTGAGGGCTCTCCCAAATTTATCAGTTAGGCACTTTCAAGGAAATTCACTGTTTCTACCGTAATGTTTTTCAATGCTGCACCTTCTCTGTAATTTTGAATGATCTCTATAACGTCTCGAGCAATTGCTTTCGAGTTAGAGCAATCAATAATCACTTTTGCATTTTCTGGGAAAGAATCTAACGCTTCAATAATAGCGGCTTTGTTAAAGAAAGAAACTTCTTGAGCCAATACCAAGTGATGCGTTTCATGTCCATTGTCTGTGGTTACAACATCCTTCATATAGTAAGAATTTCTGTAGCTGTGGTGCAAAGTAAAAAGAATACCAAAAGCCATTCCAATCATTATGCCGATAAGCAAATCAGTCAATAAAATCCCAACAATAGTCATAACAAAAGGAACAAACTGCTCCCACCCTTGACTATACATTTGTTTGAATAGAGACGGTTTTGCTAGCTTATAGCCAACAATAATAAGAATAGCGGCTAAACTTGCAAGAGGCACCATATTAAGAAGATTAACTAACGTAAAGGCACTGATGAGCAAGAAAAAGCCATGAAGTATTGCAGATAGTTTAGTTTTGCCACCAAATGCTATATTCGCAGAACTACGCACGATGACCTGAGTAACAGGCAACCCTCCGATAAAGCCAGAAACCATGTTACCAAGGCCTTGAGCTTTTAATTCACGGTTTGTCGGTGTTATTCTTTTATAAGGGTCAAGTTTGTCCGTGGCTTCAACACAAAGTAGCGTTTCAAGACTGGCAACAATAGCCAACACAAGCGCTATTTTCCATACTTCAAATTGCGTTATTGCAGAAAAATCAGGAAATGTAAATTGCCCTAGAAATTCTGAAAGGCTGTTTGATACAGGTAAATTAACCAAACTATCTTCGGCTAAACTAAGATTCAACGCGCCACTTTGGTACATCATATTCATCACAATACCCAGAGCAACAACAACTATGGGACCCTGAATAAGCTGGAATATCTTATGTTTTTTAACCAAAACAGCATCCCACAATATCATAATTAATATAGATATAACGGATATCAACATGGCTCCAGGCGTCAAAAATTCTACAGCTTTTCCTAAAGCACTTAGTGTTGTTTCACCATCAACTTGTAGAAAAGCGAAATCACCGTCAGGATCTTTGTCATATCCAAGTGCATGGGGGATCTGCTTTAGAATAATGAGTATGCCTATTCCACTCAGCATGCCTTTGATGACAGATGAGGGAAAGAAGTAAGCAATAAAACCTGCTTTGGCAAACCCCATGATTAACTGAAACACACCGGCAATCACAACAGAAACTAAAAACACTTCCCATGAACCGAGCGTATCGATAGCAGCGAACACAATAACCGCAAGTCCAGCAGCAGGCCCGCTAACTCCCATGGGAGAGCCACTAGCAAACCCAACAAGAATACCGCCTACAATCCCAGCAATAATACCTGCAAAAAGGGGAGCACCTGATGCTAAAGCAATACCCAAACACAACGGTACTGCCACAAAGAAAACCACTATACTAGCGGGTAAATCACTCTTAACGTCTTTAAACATTTTTTATCTTTCTCAACCATATTTAATTTTATAAAAAACCGCCAAGCACACTCTAAGCCCATCACTATTCTCATTGATGGAATGCTTTTATGACGACTTGGATACTAAATAAACTTAAATAAGTGAGGTTTGCGGAGGGCGCTGCTCTCTCTCCATAAATGGAGGTTTATATTGAGGTAAATTAAATTCAAAAACTTTAAGGATAGCTTTGGAGTCTTCCTTCCATTTACTAACACTTCCAGAGAACTCTACAGAGTCAGTCATAACGTCTGCACTCTCTTCATGTACATCCTCTTCCAAAGATAAAGATTCACATGAAGAAAGATTACCAGACGAATGTGCTAACTCACCACTTCCTTCCACAAGTATACAAGACAGACTGAGGAAGGTAAGCACGGCTAGTATTATCAAAGCGCCAAATAAGCTCGGCCACGTCATAAAGTTAGCTTTTGAAAGCAGTTTCATATAGGTCTTATCTTAATCCGTTCTATACAACTAAAACTTAAATAGCAGGTTGAGGTTCCATTACCTCAACCTGCATATCCTTTTTTACGCTTTCATGCATACCCAAAACGACAGTGACAGCAGATTTTAAGGCCTCTCGACGAGTCTCAAAAATTGAAGTGCTATCATAATGCTGATCCACACCGAGCCCTTTCAAAACAGATTCAACTTCTGAGTGAATACCTGAAACATAAAGCAATTTACCACTTGCTTGTGCATCAAGAGCAATAGTTTCAACTGCTATAGCTGCTGATACATCCATAAAAGGAACTCGTTCAAAATCAAGGATCAAGATTTCGATTCCATTCTCTACATTTTCTCTGACATGATGACCTAGATCTGCAGCAGCACCAAAGCTTAGAGGTCCGCCAAAATCAAAAACTCGAACCTGACCGTCCGCTTGCTCAAGTAAAGCACACTCTTCTGGATCATCCAGATTATCAGGTATGTTCTTGATAGCTTCCAATTGATTCTCAGCAACTTGCTTCACATAAGCAATGGCAGCCAATACCACACCCACTCCAACAGCTTGTATCAAATCAACGAATACGGTCATAGTGACAACAATAGCCATTAATATTAAGTCGAAACGAGGGCCTCGGTGGGCTTTCTTAATGTAGCTCCAGTCAATGATATCTGCTCCTGCTTTTACCAAGATACCGGCCAACACTGCATGAGGAATATAAGATGCTAACCATCCTAAACCTAAAACAATTGCTAAAAGCAACAAGGCGTGAACCATGCCTGATATCTGCCCACGTCCGCCTGAACGAATATTGACAAAAGTCCGCATGGTAGCACCCGCACCAGCAATACCACCAATAAAGCCAGCAAACGTATTACCAATACCCTGCCCTATTAGCTCTTTATTACTGTTGTGGCGTGTACGTGTCATATTGTCGGCCACTAACGACGTCAAGAGGCTATCTATAGCACCTAAAACAGCTAATATAACAGCAGCCTTCATCACCAACTTAAAACTATCACCAGTGAATACTGGCATCACTAATTCAGGCAAGCCTGTAGGAATATCACCTAATACAGGTACATTACCAACAATTAAGCTAGCAAAAGTGCCTATCAACAATGCGGCAAGCGTTCCTGGCACATATTTACCTAAACTCGCAGGCCATTGATACGCAATAATTAATGTACCTATTCCTAAGCCAATGGTATTAACGTTAATGGCAGAAATTGCTGCTGGTATTTCTCTTAAGGCATCTAACGTATTGCTTGGGGATGGATGTCCCATTAGAACCACAAGCTGGAGGCTGATAATAATGATACCAATACCACTCATAAAGCCCGATATCACAGGATAAGGTACTAGGCGTATGTAGTCACCCAGTCCCAATACGCCCATAGCTATCTGTATAACGCCAGCCAACATAACGGCTGTAAAGATGAGCGCAGGGTTGCCTGTCAAACTAGCAAAGAGGCCAGCAAGAACAACAACCATAGGGCCTGTCGGACCCGAAATCTGTGAGGGTGTGCCACCAAATAAGGCTGCAAAAAAACCTACAGCAATAGCGCCGTACATTCCTGCTATGGGCCCAAGCCCAGAGGCAACACCAAAGGCTAACGCAAGAGGTAAAGCGACAATACCGGCAGTAATACCGCCGGTAATGTCACCTCTTAAATTCGAAGTATCAATTTTAAGCATAATAATAGTGGTTCTCTATATAGAGACGGCCGATTTATCCATTATCATTGAAGCGTAGCGTTCATCCATTGCTGTGTACTCTCGTGTATTCTCATCAATACACAGCACTTCGCCAGTCTCAATGTTGTATAACCAACCGTGTAATTGCACCTGCCCTGTTGCTAATTTAGCAGCTACCGCTGGGTGAGTGCGTAAATGCTGTAGCTGAAGTAATATATTTTCTTTGGTAACTTCTTCCAAGTGATCATTACACACTTCACCAAATTTTTCTTTAACAACTTCAGTTGCTGCACGACAATGGCCTAACCACTCTTTCACGTGTGGCAAACTATCTAGACCGTCTAAGTTAATAGCGCCTTTCATTGCACCACAATCTGTATGCCCACAAACAACAATATGTTCAATACCTAATGCAGCGACAGCGAATTCAATAGAGGCAGTCATACCACCCGTTTGATTACTATGAGGGGGAACAACATTACCGGCATTACGGCAAATAAATAAATCACCGGGTTCTGTCTGAGTGACCATGTTGGGGTCAATGCGAGAGTCTGCGCACGTGATAAATAAAACTTCAGGGTTTTGGCCTGTCGCTAACTTCTTAAATGCTCCTTCTTTACCAGGAAAAACTTCACGTTGAAACTTAGCGACACCAGAAATAACATGCTTCATACTACACCTCTCACAAATCCAATTAGGTTGCTCAATAAGTTGAGCACTGTTTAATTACGACAGCACTATGGCTTGATAGTTAGATAGAAAGATATAGAAGTTGGTGATAACTTTTATCTATCAGACCTAAAACGTAAACAAAAGGAAACAGATCATTAAAAGTAAGCCTACGATCAAGCAGCTGACTTATTTTACGTCTGTAGCTTCAACTCTCAATTTTAGGCAAGCAGCCCAGAGTCTAGGAATTACACAGCCGACCCTAACACTGCAAATCAACAGTCTAGAGCAACAACTCGGTTTTCAGTTGTTTGAACGCTCACGCTCTGGAACATTATTGTCTGCTCAGGGGCGTGAGTTATTGGCCTTGGCTAAGAAGATTCTAGATGCCAACAATGAGTTTCTCGATGCAGCAAATTGGATAAAAAATGGGCCTGTAACGACTTTCAAGCTTGGTGTCCCACCGACTCTAGGACCTTACTTGCTACCTTCTGTTCTACCTGATCTCCACAAGCAGTATGATGAGCTTAAGCTCTATGTTAGAGAAGCGCCTCCTAAGCAGCTTGAGCAGCAACTCTTGGAAGGGGAATTCGACTTGATTCTATCCCCTTTACCCATTGCTTCCAATGAGTTAGCAATACAACCTTTGTTCATAGAGCCTCTCAAGTTTGTTGTACCAGCAGACCATAAATTAGCCACAAAAGATGACGTGTCTGCCGCCCAAATTTCAGGTGAGAATGTCTTGACGTTAGAAGAACAACATCACTTTCACCGACAAGTTCAAGACATTTGTCAGCAGTTCGGTGCAAATTTAATGCGAGACTTTGAAGGTACGAGCTTAGATACATTAAGGCAGATGGTTGTTATGGGCTTAGGTGTTGCTTTCCTTCCAGGCCTTTACATTCATTCTGAAATGCATCGCCCTGAGGCGTTACATGTATGCGAACTGCTAGACAGTCCAATCAGTCGACGCCACGCACTAATATGGCGACCAACATCACCTAGCCGAGTGTTTTTTAGAGAATTAGCTAGCAAATTTCGCGACATTATTCAGTACAGATTAAATAATGTCGTCACTATTATTGATTAATATCGCCTCAAATTCCTACAAGATACAAACTTAACTTTTTCATCACAACAGAAACATTGAGTAACAATAGCAGTAAATCTACCCCATTTTGGGGTAGAGCAAGTGTCATACTCAATTTAACGTCTGTGACTTTGACGCTGTTTTAGTTTATGTTTTTTAACCGAGCGACGCATACGACTAATACGCACGTGATCAAGTTTGTTCTTACGCTCGTTAATCAATGTTTCTGTTTCTGGTGGTAGCTGAACGGATTGACGTAACTTATTAAGCTCGGATAATTCCAATTCTACCCAGCCTCCTTGAGGTAACCTTTTTTGCAGTTCAATTTCTCCATACCTTAACCGGATGAGTCGGCTAACCTGCAAATCTTGTGATTCCCACATGCGTCTGACTTCTCTGTTTCGTCCCTCAGATAAGGTCACATCAAACCATTGGTTTATCGCTTCTTCATCTGCAGCGCGACGCGTCACCTTAGTAAATTTTGCTTTACCATCTTCCAATTCCACGCCTTTGGCTAATGTTTTCAGTACATCGTTGCTCACTTCCCCAAAAACTCGAACAGCGTATTCCCTTTCTATTTCGTGCTTTGGATGCATCATTCTATTGGCTAACTCGCCATCGTTAGTGAACAACAGTAAACCACTGGTATTAATATCTAACCTTCCTACAGCAATCCAACGACCAGGAGTAATAGTAGGCAACCTATCAAACACCGTTTGACGCCCTTCAGGATCACTACGCGTACATAATTCACCTTCAGGCTTGTTGTACATCAAGACGCGACAAACAGGTTTCTGTTGCTCCCGTTTGACATTTTTGCCATCCAACATAATTTTGTCGTTAAGTTCCACACGCTCACCAAGCTCTGCGACTTTTCCATTTATACTGGCACGGCCTTGCTCAATCCATTTTTCCATTTCACGACGTGAACCAAAGCCCGCGTTTGCTAATACTTTTTGTAATTTTTCACTCATTAGTGTATTTGATTCTCTTGTGTATCTGAATTGATTGTAGGCTCAACAGTCACTGTTGACTCTGATTCTGCTTTAGCCTGAAAACTCTTATTATCGCCATTGCTCTCATCAGAAACCATACTTTCAAATGCCTCCATAGAGGGTAGTTCCGATAAGCTTTTTAAGCCAAAGTAATTTAAGAAATTCGGCGTCGTGGCGTATAATGCCGGCCTTCCTGGGACTTCTTTATGCCCAACAACCTTCACCCAATCTCTCTCAACCATGGTTTTAACTATATTGCTACTAACTGCAACCCCTCTCACATCTTCAATCTCTCCACGAGTGACAGGTTGCCTATATGCAATTAAAGCGAGAGTCTCAAGCATAGCCCGAGAATAACGCGGTGCTTGCTCTTGCCATAAGCGCCCCAGCCAAGGGCTAAGGCTATCATTTGATTGAAACCGATAACCTGACGCCACTTTGACTAACTGCACACCACGAGAAAGGTAATCCAGACGTAGCGACTCCAGTGCAGCATCAACTGATTTTTTACTGACTTTCATTCCCGATAGAACAGTATCAAGCAGCTTTTCTCTCGTAAGTGGCGTGTCAGCAACAAATATTGCAGCCTCAATCAGTTGTTTTAATTGTTGTTCAGATATTTTAGCGGCCATATTAAAATTTGTTTTTCGTTACTTAGCTGTTGATTACTCAAATGGTCTTAGCTTGCCATTTTAACGTGAATATTGGCGAAAGGTTGAGCTTGCACGATTTCGATCAAATCTTCCTTAACTAATTCCAATATTGCCAGAAACGTAACAACCACGCCGGCCTTCCCTTCACTAACATCAAATAACTTATCGAACCCTGTAAATGCGTTGGGACCAATTAAATCAATAATGTGTGCCATTCTTTCCCGAGTAGATAATGTTTCTCTTGCCACTTGATGGTGTTCAAGTGTCTTTGCTTTTTTCATCGCCTGCTGAAAGCTCAAGACCAACTCTTGAAGCGTTATCTCTGGCAGAATTTTAATTGGCTCAACGCTCTCGTCAACATCCGCTTGAATAGTAAAAAAGTCGCGTTGTTGCCTTGGTAACTTATCAATTTCTTCAGCAGCAAACTTGACGACTTCGTATTCTTTTAAACGACGAATCAGCTCAGCACGAGGGTCTTCTTCTTCATCGTCAGCATCTTCATGCTTAGGCAATAAAAGGCGTGACTTCACTTCTGCCAAGATAGCCGCCATTAACAAATATTCTCCTGCCAATTCAAGCTTCAACTCAGTCATAACATCAACGTAATCCATATACTGGCGGGTTATTTGTAATATAGGTAAATTAACAATATCCAGACGTTGTCTACGAATAAGATATAGAAGCAAATCCAATGGGCCTTCAAAGGTTTCGAGGATCACCTCAAGAGCATCAGGAGGAATGTACAAGTCTTCCGGCTTTTCGATAAGTGCTTCACCGTTGATAAAAGCAAGCGGTAAAGGTTGCTGAACCGGATCCTTTATCACTTGTTGCTCATCACTCACCTTTTTGCAAGCCTAAGAAAAAACGCTGCTGTCACCATTCCCCTCTCGGATAATAACACTGCTACCCTCCGACATGTCGATCACTGTTGTTGGTTGTTCTCCCAAAAAACCGCCATGAATAATAAGCCCTACTTGCTTTTCGAGCTTATCCCGAATTTCATCTGGATCAGACTCAGCTACAACTGCATTAGGAAGAATCAGGGTAGTCGACATTAAAGGCTCACCGAACTCTTGTAGTAAAGCATGCGCGATTTCATTACCTGGTACACGAATACCAATTGTCTTGCGCTTTGGGTTCATTAGTCGCTTAGGCACTTCTTTAGTTGCTTTGAGAATAAAAGTGTAAGGGCCCGGCGTATTATTTTTAATTTGCCGAAAAACTTGATTATCTACCCGTGCGTAGTTAGAAATCTCCGATATATCTTTACACATTAAAGTAAAGTTATGGTCTTTGCCTATTTCTCGGATACGGCATATTTGTTCAAGTGCTGCCTTATTATCCATTTGACAACCAATCGCATATCCAGAGTCTGTTGGGTAAACAACCACTTGTCCCTTATGAATAATTTCACATGCTTGTTTTATTAGTCGAGCTTGTGGGTTGTCAGGATGAATATAAAAAAACTGACTCATAATCTGCTGCCTTTGCTTCAGGGGGCTTAATAATTCTACGCTTTAGATAAGTAAAAGTCCTTACATTTAGAAGAGGCTTTACTCCACGACCTTAAATCAGTGTCCAATCATGCCAAACTGGCGTGACGTCATTGGGTAATGTCAGATTCCTACCTAACTCGGTCCATCGACTGGGAAAGTGAAAGTCTGACCCAGCAGAGGCTAACAACTCATATTCATTAGCATAAGTAGCCATTTGCCGCTTTCTGTCAGGCGATAAACTCGAATGGATAACCTCCATTCCATCGCCACCCCATAATTTGAATTCAGAAATCAATCGGCGCAACCATTTTGCCGTTAAATCGTAATGACCTGGGTGAGCTAACACAGCACGACCATTGGCGTCATGAATCCACTTAATAGCCTCTTCTATCTCTATCCATTGCGGCTTAAAGTAAGCTTTTTTGTCTTTACCTAAGTATTTTTGGAAAGCTTGTTGATTATCTTTAACAATCTGTCTTTTAACCAACACTCTGGCGAAATGAGCACGAGTCAACTGCCCTTTGTTAGCCAAGGCTTGAGCAGCTGATAGAGTATTCTCAATGCCCGCTTTTTCAAGCTTATCAGCTATAGCCGAACCTCGTACATTTCGCCTTTCAGTCTGTTCAGCTAAGCGACTCAAAAATAGCGGATTTTTATGTTCAACATTCAACCCTAAGACATGTATTTCAAAACCATGCCACCGTGTTGATATCTCTACACCAGGGATCATCGTCAAGTCACGTTTTTGACTTGCTTGATAATCAAGAGCTTCATCAATAGCCGCAACGGTGTCATGATCAGTAATAGCAAGCACATCCACTTGCATATTATGTGCTCTGTCAATCAATTCAGAAGGCGACAATTGGCCATCCGAATAGTGAGTATGTGAATGCAAATCAATCTTCATATATTAACAACTCAAAAACATGTCTAAACCATTGATATTTAATAAGTTGCAATACATAAGTTTACAGTTCTTATTTCAGGCTTTAGTTAAATAAAACTAAATAATTGTTGACAGGAATAGCACAATGCTTTTTCCTATATAGGCAGATTATAACTGAATGGTTTTGATATAGGGCCGATTCAGTAGAAATAAATTTAATGAGACATTAAGTAAAACACATGCAAAAGACTTTTTTATCAACTAACTGGTGGTGGCACGACTCTTCTGGCGGGCTATGATTTTCTGTGCATGTAGAAAAATTTCCATAAGGCCCGCATAATGCGGGCCTTTTTTGTTTTTAGAGTAAATTTTTATCACGCTTTTAACGACATACCCCAATCATTCCTTCTAAAGGATAATGGGTACAAATAACTGAGACAATAAGATGAGTTTAGCTGAACTAAGCGAACAACCGGGAAGAGTGGAAACGTTATCGATAGTTGGCGAATATATTGCCGATCCGTTGAATACATTCGAAACGTTGTGCCAACAACAAACTAACTGCATGCTGCTGGAGTCCGCAGAGATAGACAGCAAAGACAATGTTAAAAGTTTGATTCTGGTCGACGCCGCAATGAGACTGGAGTGTCATGGACAAAAAGTCATTTGTAAGGCATTGACTGACAACGGAGCGTCAATCATTCCAATACTTGAACAACACTGCCCTTCAGATGCAGAGCTTCGACAAAATGGCCATGAAGTACAGTTATCTTTTGAATTGCCTAACGCGCAATTAGATGAAGACAGTCGCCTAAAAGCCCCTTATGTGTTTGATGCTATACGCAGTATTATCAAAAATGTTGAGCCTATTCGTCAGCACGATCAAGCGCTGTTTTTAGGTGGCGTACTAGCTTATGATTTACTTGCAAGCTTTGAACAATTGCCCGAAGTTTATGATAGCGAAAATAGCTGCCCTGACTTTGTGTTCTACCTTGCAGAAACTTTACTTATTATTGATCACAAAGAGCAACAAACAGAGATCATAGGGAGTGTTTTTAGTGGCACCAACGTAGGTAATAACTACTTCACCATTAGCAAGCGTATGGAGGTGTTAAATCAGCAAGTCAAAGCTGGGCCAGTCTCTATGACCAAACAAGGCTATGAAGGAATAACACCTGAAACTCAAGTTGATAAGTCGGATGCAGACTATGTTGCCGATGTTGAAAAGCTTAAAGAAAACATTCTTGCCGGAGATGTATTCCAAGTTGTACCCTCTCGAACATTTAGCCTACCTTGCCCAGATCCTTATCTCGCCTACGAAAAACTGAAACAACAAAACCCTAGCCCTTACATGTTCTTTTTACAAGATCAGGATTTCTGTATGTTTGGCGCATCACCGGAATCAGCATTGAAGTACACGAAAGATACCAATGAAGTTGAGGTCTACCCTATTGCTGGGACAAGACCTAGAGGCAAAAATACGGACGGTTCAATAGATGGAGATCTAGACAGTCGCATTGAGTTGGATTTGCGCCAAGATGAAAAAGAAAAAGCTGAACACCTCATGCTGGTCGACTTAGCTCGCAATGACATCTCACGAGTTGCGGAACCAGGTACTCGCTCAGTAAGAGAGCTACTTAAAGTCGATCGCTATTCTCATGTAATGCATTTGGTTTCTCGTGTTGTAGGTCAGCTCAGAACTGACTTGGATGCATTGCATGCTTATCAAGCCTGCATGAATATGGGAACCCTAGTAGGTGCACCTAAAGTAAAAGCAGCTGAGCTTATTCGCCATACCGAAGGCAAACGTCGCGGAAGTTACGGTGGCGCTATCGGCTATGTGAATGGCAAAGGCGATATGGATACCTGCATTGTTATACGTAGTGCTTTTGTTCGTAACAATACTGCCTATGTACAAGCAGGTGCTGGCGTTGTATTTGACTCCAACCCTCAAGCGGAGGCTGACGAGACACGAGGGAAGGCGCAAGCCGTCATTACAGCTATCCTTAGCGCCCATCAAAGTGCAGCCAACGGCAACAGTAATAAAGCCATTAACAAGGGAATTGAATAAAATGACTCATACCGAGAACACACACATTTTCTTGATCGATAACTTTGACTCTTTTACTTACAACCTTGTAGATGAGATGCGTCGTTCTGGCTACCCATTAACCATATATCGCAATAATGTTGATGCTCAATTCATTGTTGAGCAAATAGAACAATGTCAGGAAGAGGTTATTGTCATGCTTTCTCCTGGTCCTGGCACACCTGCAAAAGCAGGGTGCATGCCCGAGTTATTAAAACTTATAGCCGGTAAGTACCCTGTCATAGGAATATGCTTAGGTCACCAAGCTATTGTTGAATATTATGGCGGTGAAGTGGGTCGAGCAGGTCAAGTTAAGCACGGGAAGTCATCTTTAATCAGCCATTGTAGCGAAGACATGTTCGCTAACTTACCTTCCCCTTTACCTGTTGCTCGTTATCATTCACTTATGGCAACACAAGTTCCTGAAACGTTATCAATTGTCGCTGAATATGACGATATTCCGATGGCAGTTTACAATGAGCAAGATAAAATATTGGGCTTCCAATTTCACCCAGAATCAATTTTAACTTCGCATGGTAGTCAGCTGCTCTCTCAGAGCATCAGTTACCTAAGTCAAAGAGCTTAATTATTATGTCGAAAGCACTGCCCATTTTAGAAAAACTCTACCAACAAAAAAACCTGTCACAGCAAGAGTCTGAAGATTTCTTTACTGACGTTGTTGGAGGTCATGTAGACGATATTACATTGTCTTCTGTCCTTACTGCACTAAAGATAAAAGAAGAAACCCCAGAAGAAATTGCTGGAGCGGCCAGCGCCTTAATTAACAATGCAACTGCATTTTCAAGTCCCGATGGCATCTTCGCTGATATCGTCGGCACCGGTGGCGACGGACACAACACAATCAATATTTCGTCTGCCGCTGCCATTGTTGCTGCAAGTTGTGGTTTGACCGTAGCCAAGCATGGCAATAGGAGTGTGTCGAGTAAGTCTGGTTCGGCAGACTTAATTGAAGGTTTCGGTATGAATTTAATGATGGAACCTAACATCGCTCGCCAGTGCTTAGATGAAGCCAGCTTCTGTTTCTTCTTTGCCCCTAAATACCATGCAGGGATAAAACATGCGATGCCAGTACGAAATACACTGAAAACACGCACATTATTTAATTTACTGGGCCCGCTAGCTAATCCCGCAAGGCCTACTCATATGATGATAGGTGTTTATACACCTGAACTTATCAAACCTTTTGCTGAAACCTTGCACTTACTAGGTTACAAAAATGCTTTGGTTGTTCATGGTAGTGGATTAGACGAGCTTGCACTCCATGGTCCGTCTCAAGTGGCAGAGCTTAATCATGGTAATATAGAATACTTCACCCTTTCACCTTCCGATTTTGGATTAGAGAATCACCCATTAAAGTCAATCGAAGGCGGTGAACCAGAACAGAATAAACAGTTGATCGAAGCAATACTTAAAGGGTCGGGTGAAATTGCACATCAATCAGCTGTTGCAATGAATGCTGGTGCACTACTTAAACTTGCTGGGTTAGCAGAAAGCTACCAACAAGGTGCTCAAATGGCGATTGATGCCATGAAATCCGGTCAAGCCCTAAGCACGATATTAAGTGCAGCAAAGATCAGTCAACAGGCTTTAGAGATAAATAATTAACATGGCAAATGTATTAACAAAAATTGTTGATGACAAACGTATAGAAGTCGAACAACGAAAAAAATCAATTCCATTAGATAGCTTTATCAATGCGTTAACACCATCGGGTAAAAGCTTATATGATGCGCTATCAAAACCTGACGCAGGTTTCATCTTTGAATGCAAAAAGGCATCACCTTCGAAAGGCTTGATTAGACCAGTGTTCGATTTAGATGAAATCATTGAAGCTTACGGCCCATACGCTGCTGGCATTTCAGTTTTGACAGACGAAAAGTATTTTCAAGGTAGTTTTGAGTACCTTGACTACGTTACTGCACGTGTTAGTCAGCCTGTACTGAATAAAGACTTTTTTGTCGATGAATATCAAGTTCATTTAGCCAGAAAGCATCATGCTGATGCTATCTTACTGATGCTATCGGTATTGGACGACGACGAATACCGCCACCTCGCTACGCTGGCAGACTTTTATCATCTGGATATTTTGACAGAAGTTAGTAATCAAGAAGAAGCGGAAAGAGCTATCGCTCTGAATGCTAAAATTATTGGAATCAATAATCGGAATTTACGCGATTTGAGCACTGATTTGGCGATGACTGAACAATTAGCGCCTTATATTCGTAGTAACGCACCAGACGCTCTCGTTATTTCAGAGTCAGGGATATATACAAATCAGGATGTCAGGCGATTAGCGCCTTTAGCTGATGGTTTTTTAGTTGGCAGCTCATTAATGGCAGAGCAAGACATTACTGCAGCCATCAAGGCTATGCTTTACAGCACAATCAAAGTGTGTGGCATAACCCAAATTGAAAATGCCAAGGAAATAGCACATATCGGTGCAACTTATATGGGGTTAATATTCGCGCCAAAATCAAAGCGTGCAATAACGCTTAAAGAAGCAGAAAACATTGTCAACGAAGTACCTTTTCGGTATGTCGGTGTGTTTGTTGATGCACCAATAACAGATGTTATAGAGGCAGTTCAAAGATTAAAGCTGAATGCGGTGCAATTGCATGGCAATGAGGATCAAGCTTACATCACGGAATTGCGTCAAACGCTAACCGAACACTGTGAGATATGGCAAGCGAAAGGTGTTGTTGACCAAATACCAGAACTGACCGAGACCGACGTAGACAAGTTTTTACTCGACTGCAAAGTAGGCAATCAAAGTGGAGGCACAGGTCAATCATTTGATTGGTCTTTACTCAATGCTTTAAGTGAACGAAATAATGTCGTTTTAGCCGGTGGAATAAACCCAGATAATATTATGCCAGCCACTGATCATAACGTAGCAATAATTGATGTTAATTCGGGTGTCGAAAGCGCCCCCGGCATCAAAGACCTAACTAAGCTCAAAGCGTTGTTTCAACGATTGAGACAGTATTAAATCGAGGATTTTTTAATGAACAAACTAGACTCAAAATTTGGCGACTTTGGCGGTATGTATGTCCCCGAATTGCTCATCCCTGCCCTCGATCAGCTAGAACAAGCTTTTATCGATGCGCAGAAAGATCCTGAATTCCAAAAGGAATTTATGGATCTACTACATAATTATGCTGGTAGACCAACCGCGATGACGTTATCGCGTAACTTGGTTAGCAACCCTAAGGTTAAGCTCTACCTTAAGCGTGAAGATCTATTACACGGCGGTGCACACAAGACGAACCAAGTGTTAGGGCAAGCGCTACTGACCAAGCGTATGGGCAAGACCGAAGTTATCGCTGAGACAGGCGCTGGACAACATGGTGTTGCAACTGCATTAGCATGCGCTTTAATGGGCTTAAAGGCACGTATTTATATGGGCGCAAAAGATGTTGAGCGTCAAGCACCTAATGTGTTTAGGATGCGTTTAATGGGTGCAGAAGTCATCCCCGTTAATTCTGGCTCTGGCACACTGAAAGATGCCGTTAATGAGGCTATGCGTGATTGGTCAGCTAATTATGATAAAGCGCATTACTTGCTAGGTACAGCAGCCGGGCCTCATCCATTCCCAACTGTCGTCAGAGAGTTCCATCGCATGATCGGTGAAGAAACTCGCGCTCAAATTATGGAGCGTGAGGGAAGGCTACCTGATGCGGTCGTCGCGTGTGTCGGCGGCGGTTCAAATGCAATCGGCATGTTTGCTGATTTTATCGACTCACCAGAAGTCAGACTGATTGGTGTAGAGCCTGCGGGTAAAGGTTTGCATACAGAAGAACACGGCGCAGCGATTTGTAAAGGTACCAAAGGTATTCTTCACGGCACTTACAGCTACATCATGCAAGATCAGTATGGTCAAATCGAAGAATCCTATTCGGTCTCTGCAGGCCTCGATTACCCAGCTGTAGGCCCTCAACATGCTTATTTACATAGTATTGGGCGCGCAGAATATGCAGCAGCGAGTGATGACGAAGCTCTCAATGCCTTCCAATTGTTATCTCGTAAAGAAGGCATTATTCCTGCGCTTGAATCATCACATGCGTTAGCTCATGCGCTGAATATGGCTGACGAAGCAGAAGAAGAGACCATCATTGTGGTCAACTTATCAGGTCGTGGAGACAAAGATTTAGAACATGTACGCAGTGTGTTAGGAGATGCCTACAATGGATAGATATACAACAATGTTTAATCGCCTAGACGATGCTAACGAAGGCGCATTTGTTCCCTTTGTGACAGTTGGCGATCCAGATCAAGCCACTAGTGTAGCCATTATGCAGTGCTTAATAGATAGCGGTGCAGATGCACTAGAACTAGGTATCCCCTACTCTGATCCTATTGCTGACGGACCAACAATACAACATGCCAGTATAAGAGCATTAGCAACAGGCGCTACACCTGATACATGCTTCGAGGCTATTGCAGAAATACGCCAAAATAACCCGAACATACCAATAGGCCTGCTACTTTATAGCAACTTAGTCATGGTTAAAGGTCTTGAAGCGTTTTACCAGCAAGCCGCTAACGCTGGGGTAGACTCTATTCTGATTGCAGACGTTCCATTACGAGAAGCAGACCCTTTCATTAAAGTGGCCAATCAAACTGGCATCAAGCAAATCTTAATTGCTCCACCAAATGCAACAGAAGAAACCTTTGCTGCTATCGGTGAGAAGTCACAAGGCTATACCTATTTACTGGGTAGAGCCGGTGTTACAGGTGCAGAGACGGCTGTTGAGATCCCGGCTAGTGAGCTTATTGCTAAGTTGCAACAGCATCAGGTGGCTCCGCCGCTATTAGGCTTCGGTATCTCTAAACCTCAACAAGTAGAAGATGCAATATCAGCGGGCGCTGCGGGTGCTATATCGGGCTCAGCAACAGTTAATATCATTGCCGAACACCTCAATGACAAAGGTGCAATGCTCAATCACTTAAGTGAATTTGTTGCCAGTATGAAAGCTGCAACGAAGAAGTTGTAATGTTGAGTACAGAAGAAGTTAACAGATAGTGATATAGAAAGAGCGCTGACGAGCGCTCCTATATACCCAAACTACTCGATAATACGAGTCTCAAATAGTTTGGGTATATGTCTTCAATTATGTGATGTTCTAGCTTGTGAATCAGCAAACAACTCGTTGTTTTCAAGGTATTTATCACGTCGAATTCGCCACTCAGCTAAGTCGACTTGCATCATCTCATGATCTTCAATCTTTTCAATTCGCTGAAGCTCTGTTAATAACAGTACAGCGACATGATTGTCGAACTTCCTCTTACTACGAAAACTAGGCACAGCAAAATAGGCTGTTGCAGCTAGCATTATTAAAATAAATATCGTAACTAAGATAATATCCATATCAACTCCAATCTTCTCTCGAAGAAAAATGTTCAACACTTATCGTGTCATCGTATCACTATCTAGACATACGATTTATACGTATGTTCCACCAATACA
Organism: uncultured Pseudoalteromonadaceae bacterium; assembly: GCA_964640795.1. GTDB lineage: Bacteria > Pseudomonadota > Gammaproteobacteria > Enterobacterales > Alteromonadaceae > M269. Next base: position 88,752 of record CAZXIN010000017.1, read on the forward strand.
GGTCATCCTACCAGTTAACTTTATGACCCTATATTAGACAAATGGCTAACTTTCCTATCATTTTAGCTTATACATAAAAAATGTTAGGGTAATTCTAGCGCACTTGATAGGCCTTTCACCGCATACCAAATAACACTGTATAATATCTTACCCGACATAACGGAATTTGCAATCATTAGTCGGTTCTATTTTTTACCTTGATATCTACTGGCTCTTTCAGGCTTCACTCATGCCACTTTGAGTAAGGGATTTTCTTCTTCGCGATGAATTTGTAATAAAACATGATAAATAAAGGAAAATAGGCTATAGCAACAAACATCAAATTTCCTGCGTAAACAAGCTCTTTGTAGAAAGCGTTAGTTAGCCCAAACTTAAAATATACACGATCATACATTCTAATCAGGTAAGTAAATATTAAAATAGTTGTAATAACGGATGTATAAGCAACTTGATCAATTCTAACCTTCCTATAATAAGCAAGTATGACCAATACGAAAACATACATAAACTCAAAAAACGCAAACTTAGCATAACGAAACGATTGATTCGACTTAAACATGTCTAGAAAAAAACAAGACTCAGCAAAGCCAGACATATAAAAAACGGTAAGAACTGATGAAAAAATAATTAGCTTGGGTTTACGAACCATAATACATAAACCAACTAAAAACACACATGCTAGTATATTGTAACTACCTAAAATCCTAGTTGTAACATCAGCGAAACATTCACTCATTTTCTACGTAGCCTTAAAGTACATCTGAAAGTCTCAATATATTCAAAGACTTATATTTGTGTAGAACAACTTAGATAAGCAATGTTTGATTTTGTCTCCTTCAAACAAAAGGGCTAATCTTACAGTCCTTACATTAATTGCCGTACGATTCACAACATCAAGGTAATTATGAGACATACCTCCACACCTTATAAAAAAAGGCGCATTAGCACCTTAAGCAATAAAAATATTCTTTGAAACTCTAAGAGCTAATCCTAGCATCCTTATCATCTTCTTCATCTTCACCTTGTCCAGGTAATATAAATTCAAACATATCCTAATCCTTTTAAAAACTATATGAAACACTTCAGTAAAACCAAAGCAATAAGAGTGTGCTTTTTGCGACACTCTCTGTCAATAACATTAATAGAATCATAAGGTTAAAACACCAATTTCGGTAATTATAGCTACCTATCCTGTACACTTTATATGCTTTTCTATTAATTTACCCACTTTAAGCTAGCCCCCAAAGAAAGCAACACCTCTTCGTTATTTCACAAATACCTTCTTATACAAACATCGAGAGTGTTAATATCGATCTCAAATTAGTCTAGGATTACTTAAGGTTTGTTATATGTGGTACGTTATTTTTTCTCAAGATATTGAAAACAGTCTTTCATTGCGAATGAATGCTAGGCCTGCACATATAGAACGATTAAAAGAACTTGAAACTCAGGGCCGTCTATTGGTCGCCGGACCTTGCCCAGCAATTGACAGCGAAAACCCTGGAGAAGCCGGTTTCACAGGTTCTGTTGTTATTGCTCAATTCGACAGTTTAATTGATGCTCAAAAGTGGGCTGATGATGATCCCTACAAAGCTGCAGGCGTCTACCAACGCAGTATAGTTAAACCCTATAAAAAAGTACTACCAGCTTAAGCAACTGACTGTGCAAAGAATTTCTGAAAGTCGATTTTATAATCTTCGGCTTTCACTACTTCCTCAATTTCTTCTTTACAGTAACTTAACGCAAGGTCGATATCTTTAATCGGTAAATAATGTCTATTCTTACCACAATAAAACAACTTCACTTGGGGTTCGAGTGGCTTTTCTTGATTAACCTTAGTAACTAACCCTATCTTGCCACTCACCATTTTAACCAGCGTACCCGCAGGATAAAGTCCAATACATTGAATAAACTTACGCACTAATTCACCATCAAAATGAGCGCCGCTCTCTCGCATCATAATCTTCATGGCTTTCATCGCAGGCATCCCTTTTTTATATACTCGCTCTGCGGTCATAGCATCGTAACAGTCAACAATAGATATCATCTTGCCATACTGACCTATTTGTTCACCTTTCAGCTTATTCGGGTATCCTGTGCCATCAATCTTTTCGTGGTGCTGCATAACCGTTTCGAGAACAAAAGAGTCAAGATCATCAAATTGCGCTAAATAATCGCCGCCATAGGTCACATGATTGCGCATAACTACAAACTCTTCGTCAGTTAGTCGTCCAGGCTTATGCAGAATTTCATCAGGGACTTTAATTTTACCGATATCATGAATAATCCCGGCAAAAGCCAATTTCCTAGCAACGTTTTTATCGAACCCTAGGTAGTCAGCAAAGGTCGCGAGCATAATGCCTACATTGATGGAGTGCTCTAACAGATATTCATCCTTCTCTCGGATGCTCGTCATACACAATAATGCACTTGAGTTTCTTTCTAACGAGTCAACCAACTTATTGGACATTGTTTCAATCTGCTTAACATCGACCGCAATTTCACGGTCCACAGCATTTAGCAGCTTTTTTTGAAAGGATTTAGCTTGTTGATATAAACCTGTCGCTTTAGAAAGCTCGTTGTCAAAAGACACCGCCTTTTGCTTTTCTAGCTTCTTTTCTTCTTTTGGCTCTTCTTTGGGTTTGAGTGTCTTACTGGTATCTATCTCTACTTCGAGAACCCCTTTAAGTAAAAGGCTCTTCACAGCTGACTCGGTTTTTATCCAGCCAGCCATAGTTAAGTTCATGTTCCCCTTTTGTTTAACAAAACGGGTTACATACATACCTATCTCAAGCTGATTTGTTTTTACTGCCCTTAACATTGGCTTGTTTTACCTACTTTACAGCGGACTTTTTTTTATTATGTAGCCAAGACTATACAATTTGATTCGTTATCTCAATCAGCTTGTGGGACTTTATTCACTAAGCGTGCATTCATATCCATAACAACATGGCGTGTGAAATCATCACCACCGCTTTCTTTCATCTTTTCTTCAATGTGCATTTTGTAGGTTTCAATATCCATCAACTCAAGATTGACATTAATGGTTTTGAATAAACGAGGAAAACGGTTCACTCCAGGTTTCTGAATATGATGTAGCCCGCCACTGTATATGAACAATATCTTGCCATGATGGATACGCTCCATAATCTCAGCGACACCGCCGCGAACACGCATAGTTCGCCCAAACTTGTCCAATCCACTGTCTCGCTTCATACGCCCTTCAGGTAATATGGCGGCCACAGTGTCGTCGTTGATATGATCTAAAAAGCGAGTCCAACTATCATCTTTCTTTCGTGTAATAGGCACAGCGCCAGGAAGAATCAGCTTCAGTAATTTTCCAGTAAGTGGTCTCTTCATAGTGACATCCGCACCTGGAACAACCATTTTACGAGCCAACAGCCAAACATATCGCCATGAAGCAAATCGGATAAAAACAGGCTCAAACAAGCTTGTGTGATTAAGTAATACCATCAACCGAACGTCACCTAAGTCATTTTTCTTAGAATCACCTAGCCAAGCTGCATTACCTCGGTAAAAAACATGACACAACAATTTAATGATAGAAAAAGAAACAAAACTGGTAATATGCTGCACTAAATAATAAAACCTCGTTTAGCGCTGTCACAAGCACCTCAGGTTGACTTATAACAACACATTCAAAAAATTTAAGCGGATTATACTCAAATACCAAACTATTAATATGCACCTTTCATATAAGATGGCTTGGAAGCCTTATTCGATAAGTGGTGGTGTATGATGGAATTCAGTTAAGATTCAGCCTCAACCGCATAGTCTAACGCAATTATCACAGTATCATTGAAAAGCACCTATTATCTGTGCATGATACCGAGGCATGTGAACCAGAGCCACACTCTGCTCTATTCACTAAAATGAATGGATACAGTAATTTATACCTTCGAGATTTTTGAATTTTCGAAAAGCCTAAATTCACGAAATATTTAAAATAAGATTTAACGCTCTAATATGAAATTACACTTTCGTTTGGCATGGTCTAGAACAAACAATAAATTAAATGCTTGTGTGCTCGCATTTATTTTGTGCTTGTCTCCTTTATGCCATGCCCAAACAAAAACCCCGCCAGCTCAAAAAAAAGAAATCAATAAAACCCAAGCTGCTGCGAAAGCAAAACAAACAGTTAAAGGTCGTATCTTACGTGTCGAACAAGACAAGAAAAAATATCGGGTCAAGATGTTAAAGAAATCTGGCAGGGTTATTTCTGTTAGTGTCGATAAACAATCTGGCAAAGTGATAGAAACGAAGAAGAGTGGAAAAAAAAATTAATGCGAATATTAGTTGTTGAAGATGATAGCCGCTTGCTAACTCAACTCGATGTTATGCTAAGGCAAAATGGCTATAGTGTCGACTTGGCAGACGATGGCCGAAAAGCAGAGTTTTTACTACAAGAATACCCTTATGATTTAGCTATTATAGATATCGGCTTACCGATTACAGACGGTTTAACCGTCGTTCGTAATGCGCGTAAAAATGATGTCTCCTGCCCTTTTTTGATTCTCACTGCACGTGATCGATGGCAAGAAAAGGTCGAAGGTTTAGACGCAGGCGCTGACGACTATATGACAAAACCCTTCCATAATGAGGAATTGCTAGCTCGAGCTAAAGCCCTTATTCGAAGAGCATCAGGACAGGCGAGCCCATCAATTGAGAGAGGCCCCATTAAACTAGATACACTTGCCGACGAAGTAACCGTGAATGATGAATACGTTGAGCTTACCGCTTACGAATATAAAGTCTTAGAATATTTGTTAATGAATCAGCAGAAAGTCGTTTCAAAAACTGAACTAACAGAGCATATCTATGATCAAGACTTTGATCTAGACAGCAACGTCATAGAAGTATTTGTAGGTCGTTTGCGCAAAAAACTGGATCCTGAAAATCAATACAAACCCATTGAGACGGTCAGAGGTAGAGGTTATCGCATTAACCGAAACTTATGAAAAAGCCTTCATTAAAATTTAGAAGCTTTTTAGCCGCAATTCTAGCGCTTATTATATTTATTCCACTGGCAGCTATAGCTTTAGAAAGAGCTTTTGTCAGTAGTTTAACCCAATCGATTCTTGAACAACTGCGAGTTCATAGTCTAACGCTTATTACTGAATTTGAATTCGAAAACAATAACGTCATGATGCCTCAGTTCTTGTACAACGAGAAACTGAACATGCCTGAGTCTGGCTTGTATGCCTACATCCGTACAGCTCAATCACAAGTATGGCGCTCAGAATCCAGTATCAGTATGGAAAGGCCAACAACCTTAGTGACACCAACAACTGGGGCAGAAAGCTTTGAGAGCAAAATAGATGATGAAAATCCTTATTTTAAGTATAGCTACACTGCAGAGTTCGAAGATCAAGACAACTACACGCCTGTCACGTTTCATCTTTTTCAGAGTACAGATGAGTTTAATGAGCAGCTCAGTCAATACAGAATAACGCTCTGGTACTGGTTAGGCATTGTATCTATTTTACTTATGGCGTTACTCTTATTCAGCCTAAACACTGCATTGAAGCCAATTAGCCAGTTAGTAAAACAAATCAAAGGCATTGAAAAAGGCGAACTGAATCAAATCCAGCAAAACTACCCAGACGAACTTGAGCAGTTAAAAACAAGCATTAACCATTTACTAAAAGCTGAAATGCAGCAGCGCCAACGTTATAAAAACAGCCTTGGAGATCTCGCTCATAGCTTAAAAACGCCCCTTGCCCTATTGAATAGCCAAGAAGGTATGCCTGAAGCAACAAAACAGCCACTACAACAAATTCAACATAGCATTGCTCGACAATTAAAGAGGTCGGTGGGAGCTGATAGCGCTTGGCTTAGTGTGCAACCTCTTAGAGAAATTACCTCACAATTAATTGGTGCAATGAATAAAGTGTATGTTGATAAAAGTTTGGCCATAACACTCGTTTGTGAGCACGACGTAGCGTTTAAATGCGATAAAACCGATGTAATGGAATTGCTCGGCAACATTTTAGATAACGCATGTAAAGCCGCGCACTCGCAAATAAAGGTGAGCCTAAAACAGACCAACGACGTCATTATCCTTGTGGAGGATGACGGACCCGGAATATCAGACAAGAACAAAGAGTCACTATTGACCAGAGGCATACGTTTAGATACTTATGCTGAAGGTCAAGGTATCGGTATGGCTGTTGTTAGTGATTTAGTAGACGCCTATGGCGGCTCGTTAGATATAGGCAAAAGCAATCTAGGTGGCGCCAAAATTCAAATCGCATTCCCAATTTAAGTTTAAGCTAAAAAATAAGCAATTGAATGATAAGCTCAACCTAAAGTGTATGATTATTGCTCATAAGAAACACGAATTAAGCACTTATAAAACAAAATGCAAATTTACAGTTGACACTTACAGGAGCCACCCTATAATAGCGCTCCACTTGCTTAGGGAGCTTCTCTAAACAAGGTAAATAGAAA
>CAZXIN010000018.1:0-92968 GCA_964640795.1 uncultured Pseudoalteromonadaceae bacterium
GCTGCTGACCATAAGATAAAGCCAACGGACCATCACGCTCTACACGTGGAATATGCGCCTCTTCAATAAACTCGTTACCTAACTTATCCAATTCAAAACAAAAATCTTTAAATACAGGAAAATCGAATAACATTTTGAGAGTGGCAGGCTTGCCAGTAACAGCCTTAACCGCTGAAATGACTCGCATGGCTAACAGTGATTGCCCTCCCAATTTAAAGAACTCGTCATGAATGCCTATATATTTTGACTTCAGGATCTCCGCCCATATCGACTCAACCTCTTTTTCTGTTTCCGTAGAGGGTGCTTCGTAATTTCGCTTTAATTCCCCCCCTTCGTCAGGTAATTCCAATAATCCTTTGTTTATCTTGCCATTATTTCGCAGTGGGAATTGCGGTACAAACACAAAATGAGACGGGATCATATATTCTGGCACAGTCGTTTTTAGTAAAAACTTACAGCGAACTATCAAATCTTCTTCATTGGAGCCAATTTTGGCAATCAAAAACGCAACCAGCACCTCTCCAGAGGCGGCAGCCTTGATAGTTAGACAGGCATTGACAATACCTTCAACTGACAACAGTCTGGATTCTATTTCTGAAGTTTCAACCCTGAACCCACGCAGTTTTACCTGCCCATCAATACGGCCTAAGTATTCCAATTCTCCTTGCTCATTGATCATACCGCGATCACCCGTCCGATAAGCCTTCACAGAACCAGCACAATCAATTTCAATAAATTTAGCGACAGTTTCAGATGGGTTGTTTCGATACCCGAGAGAGATGTTCGATCCCTTAACACAGATTTCCCCAGGAACATTAGTTGGCACAATATTATGATTACTATCAATAATAGCTATCTGAGTATTGGCAATGGGACTACCCAAGCTAATGTTTTCGTCTTCAACCACATGACGAAGAATATTGTAAGTTACATCGGAGGTGACTTCTGTCGAGCCATATAAATTGACTAAAATCGTGTCAGGCAAGATGTTGCAGATTTTCGCAGCCAGTGCACTATTCAGGGCTTCACCGCTAATAAACCAATACCTCAACCATGATAAATATTGATCTGTATTTTCCAACGATAACAAAGCATTTGCCAGAGAAGGCGCGGTAACGATTCGAGAAATCTTGTTGTCAAACAGGTAGCGCATTAAGGCGTCACCCTCAAGCACTGTTCGCTTTGGTATAAGATGAATTGTCATGCCGCCACACAGCGGCGTAAACAATTCCCAAACAGCTCTAACAAAAGCCATGGATGTTACGTGACAACACTCTTCGCCCTGTTGGTAAGGCATATTTTGTAGCATCCAATTGACCCTGTTGAAAACTGCGCCATGAGAGCCAACAACCCCTTTTGGTTTGCCCGTTGAACCTGAGGTATAAATAATATTTAGCGGCGAATTTTCTTCAGGAACGAAGCTTAAGGAAACAAATTCAGAATTGCTTAAACAAATGTCGTCCATATTTAGACAAGATGTTCGCGCAAACTCTCCTACAGTATCATCATTAACCAATATGATATTAATGTTAGCGTCTTCGACTATCTCTTCGACTCGTCCCTGAGGGAAATCCGTGTCCAAAATGATGTAAATACCGCCTGCCAGTGCGATACCCAATTGGGCAACAACAATATTTATACTACGCGACATACGGATCCCCACAGTAGCTCCAGATTGCAAGCCTTGTGAAATCAAATGGCTAGCCAAAGTACTGGATTTTTCCCATAGGTCTTGATAATTTAACTGTCCTTCTGGGGAGACTATCGCAAGCTTTTGAGGTTCCTTTTTCACAACTTCTGCAATGAGTTGTAGAGGTGACTGATATTCACTCTCCAGCAAACTTCCAGCAATAACACTTTGACAGGATTCTGCTTTATTTTTATTAGCTAAATTTAGCTCAAACAATTTAAGAGATGGATTGGCAAGAACCTGACTGATGACCACTTTGACAGCATTCGACATAGCATTGATGGTCGCGTAATCAAACAAAGACGTCCTGAACTCCCAATTTAGTTCCCAAATTTTATTACTTCGCTGCGCATAAAGTGTCAACTCTTCAATAGCCATCAAATCATTATCGTCACTTTCCAAACCACGAACCTGAAAATCAGGAGAGCGTTTACTCTTTTCATGAGGTTCCGAATGTTGGCTGTGATCAAATACGTTAAGTAGTATCTGAACGATAGGGTTGTAGCTCAAACTTCGTTCTGGTTGCACCGTTTCAACAACCATTTCGAAAGGCATGTCTTGATTTTGGTAGGTTTCTAATGTCTGTTTCTTGGTTTGCTTGAGATAATCGGTAAAGGAACTTTCTGGTATAACATCAAAGCGAAAAACCAGCGTATTAATAAACAAGCCAATCAAATTTTCGATTTGCTTATGATTCCTGCCAGAGATAGGCGAGCCGTAAACTATGTCATTCTCACCGCTAAATCGATGTAGGATAATACTGAATACCGACTGGAAAAACATAAATGGAGTTATAGACTGACTGCGACAGAAGTCGTCAAGTTTGTCAGCGATATTTTTATCAAGCTCTGTCCGTATAAGTGCTCCGTGGAAATCCTGCACTTTGGGCCTCATAGATTTTAACGGGAGGCTATGAACTTGAGGGGCATTGTGAAGTTTGTTTTTCCAGTAGTTGAGCTGCTTTTCATACTTTACATCTGCAAGGCTTTGACGCTGCCAGTAAGCATAGTCTGCATATTGAATGGCAGGTTTATCTAACAGAATATCTCTTCCCTTCTCACACAGTTGGTAGAAATGCGAGAATTCCTTATTGAACACTTGGAGTGACCAACCATCACAAATAATATGATGCATCTTAAAGAACAAGACATGATGTTCGGGAGCACAGTGTAGAATAAACACCTGAAATAAAGCATCTTCCCCTAGCTTTATGTTTTGAGACTTTTGTTCAAGACAAAAGGCCTCGACACTCCGTATTTCCGTCCCATTTGCAGAGTGTATATCAACAAAAGTAATTAAATCTTCGGAAGCATCACTGATCCTCCCGAACAGCGTTTCGCCATCATAATGGTAGTTTGTTCGCAATATGTCATGGCGCTCAACGATAATAGCAATAGTGCGTTTGACGGCCTCTATATCAAGTTCTCCATGCAGATGACAGCCACTGGTCATATTGTAGTGCGAACTACTTCCTTCGAATGCATCCACAAACCATAAGCTTTGTTGGCTGTGTGAAACCGGAATGAAACCAGAATCTGGACGAGGATTAATTTCAGAGTTGTTTATATTAGGTGCTGCCGAAAACCTCTCCAGAAACTCAACGATTTCCTGTTTATTACTCCTCAAATAAGTAATCACATCGGCGGTTAAAGATTTCTTCCCGCCAGTTATCTTCATCTCCCCTTTCACAAGAGATATTTTAATTCCTTTACTTTTACATTGAGCGAGAAACTCTGAAACAAGCATTTTTTTGTTCCTGTTATTTTTTATCAGACCGCAAAAGGCGACATTTCACATCAAGTTTGAAATAGTTTGGGCACCACTCCATTAACAAAAAGCGAGCTCATTGATATAGCAATTGGTTAACTTGACATTTTAATGAGCTAACCAGGCGCAACAATTAGCAAGCAACTTTTTGTTTAACTTCAAACGGCACTTTGAAAAAGCACTGAAAGATTCAGAGAATGCCCTACACCTCTAATAACGTTTATCTTTTTTGTTTACTTTGATTAGACATCTCACGCGTGAGATAAATCATGTTGAGATGATCACCAGCTTCTAAAGAATTCAATGTAAATTGCATTAGCTAACTAACAATGAAACACCGCATCACGTATATAAATCATTTTGTTATCTCCAATAACACCCCACTAAAATCGAAGGCAAAAAACAATCTACTGTGGAGACGTTCTTTTAAGTATTAAGTGCTAAGATTCCTAAAGAACCCAAGACTGGAAAAAATATTAATAACAAAACCCAGATTTATAAATGTATTTACTTAAACGATAACATTTGAGTCTAATATAATCGGAATAATTCCAAAGATGCAAGGAATTTATACTATGCCTGTTTCATTACTTCAGAGCAAGATCATACTTTCACTTAGGAATGGCAGTATTTTATCCGTAATATTGGCTATATTTATATGGCGCAGCATGATCAGAGAAATCGTAGAAGCGCTTGTTTTTTTATCCACTTTAATCAGCTCGGTGCTTAATACGCCTGCAAGGTAGCTTGCCTTCATCTACGCTTATTTTTGCTTGCCTCTGACTGTATTGAGATCGGTTTGCCGCAAAGTTGCCAAGCTTTCTGCTCCATTACTCTCAAACCATTCATGATGCCTTTCAGCACAAAAACTGACATTCACCCAATCGTTCAGCACCTGCGATCACGTTACATAGAGTGAACGCATTATGCAGTGGACAGGTGGCTTTAGCTAATCAGCTGGGACATCGAAATAGTTAGCAAATGCTTCGAAGAACAAGATGAATTCTCCCGAAAAGAGCACATACGATTACAGCTGAATTGGAGTATCAAATTTTATGATAATAGCTCATATAATGTTCACGATATCCCCTTGACTATCCATCGCTTCAATTTAACTTATTCAAGCTCACCCCGGTGTAACCGAAGGATTATCTAATGATTAACAATGGGTTTATTTTTATACGCAGCTCATGTAGACTCATATTTGTCCATACAAGAATGAAAGCAATAATAAAAAGGTTGGAGATATTCTACATTTGATTTATTGGAGTTTATTTTTCTATTTTTAAATATGTAAAACAAAGAATAGTTAGGTGGTATAAATTAAGTGTAGCTCTAGTGTAGTCGTTAAGTGCCATGGAAAATTAATTATAGACTAGTATAGTTTTGGCGTTATTGCTTAGTACTGATTCAATATTGAATTGGTAATAGTTCAGTACGAAGAAGAAGGAATAAAAATGTCTAAAGAAGAGCAATTTAAAAGCCATATCCTAAGTATAATGGAAGAAGCATTTGTCGCCGGCTATAATCAAGGAGTATATGATGGTAGAGAAGGGATTCACATTAACATCAGGGAGATAGTTAGAGTTAATTCATCGAATTTAGCCGAGTTGTTGGACTCAGTAGATCTTACAACAATTGTAACGACTCTCATTATCCCAGAAAACTCCATGCTGGATATTCCCTCATCAAAGAGTTTTATGGATTGACTAATCTAGCGCTAGCTAGAACCCGATACGACTAACTCTTTTTTTGCAGTTAAAAACAATTTTAGTTCTAAATATGAAGATGATTATAAGTGGTTATGTATATAGCAAAGCCACTTTTAGTTCGATGGCTTAGTTGGTACTGCTATGGATCCACCTCGTTGGCGGAACAATGGCTCTACCTTGGCCCGATACTTCCATTTGGCCTATACATCTTTGGATGTTCTTCAGTCAAGAGGCGGCATGCCAGACTTGAGTTTGATATGTACCAAATACTAACATATATGCGTGGATTTATTTGCGAACAAAGTACTATCATCTGATTGAATTGCAATCATCAAACCTAAGAGCGCTATAAGAGTATGCATGTGTCATCTTTGACCATCCAAAGCGCGCTATTACCAAACACCCGATACCATGATCCATTAGTCTCGCATGTTTACGGCGAATGTGCTGAAAACTATGGCTTTCAAATTTTCGCTCGGTGCATACGATATGTAGGAAAATGATAGATTAAGCCTAACGTCAAATACATCAAAATTAGCTTTACGCTCTAAAGGAATTCCACCACTTAAATGACGTCAATGCGCAGCTTAAAAATTGACTGGTGCCGGTGATAGATAAAGGCAATCAGCGTTAGCTTTTAGCTTAATCAAGGTATTGATGTTGCTGTTCTGCACTTATGCCAACCTTCATACTACAAGAACAATCACTATCTATGAAATATGCTCCCAAACACTTGTAAAAACTAACCTCCTTATCATTGATAGCCTTGATTTAAATCACCAGAAAATAAAGACTTTCATAATCTCTTTAACAAACACCATGAGCAAAAACGCGCGATCATCATTAGCAGCCCGACCTTTAATGAATAGAGCCAAGCTTTCCCTAAATAAATTCCTGAACTTCGCCCCCTTAACCGAGGCTCATACACAACACTTATCAACTTGTTTTGGAAAACGAAAACTATTTACGAGAGTGCAAATTAATAATTGTAGATGATATCTTTCATTGCTTATTTACAAACTCTACGACCTTTTCCAAAACCACGTTTACGGTTTTGTTATCAGTCCAATCGACATTATCCCAATTGATATCATCAAGTTTAGCTCTAATATCTGTCATCAATAGAAGCTTCAACCCTTCTGTCGAATTGATAGGACTGAATTTAAACAGCTTTACTTTTTCTTGAGCTACAGGCTTATTAGTGAGCTTATCATTAAGTAAGCTATTGATTTTTCGTTTGTCATCAAAGCTTCGATTTTTGATTTGATATTCTTGTTTGTAACTGGTCTCGGTCTCCAAAATGATCTTTTTGGTTCTTACAAATGGAGCCTTATACCCTTCTTCGTACAATTTAATAACACAAGGATAGCGCAAAAGTACATTGTAGTTGTCATAAGCGCCCATTGAAACTCCCATAATTGAGCAACTTTCTTTCACAGTTAAGCTCTTCATTCCGAGCTTTACTCGGGCGCTATTGAGATCTTCTAGCTCCTGAAGTGCAGCGAGAAATGACTTTAGCTTGCCAAATTGGGTTAAATCTTCTCTTAATGAGTTTTCCTGAAATTGTTTAACGCTTTTTAAAAGTGGCTTGTTGCTATACACTTTAAAATGTGAAGCACTATCGAGACCTATAGCATATACCATTGAAAAGTAGCGGCGGTGCCCCGTTAGTAGTTGAAATAGCGAATCGTTTAGTGGGTAGATAGTAGGAGCTTGAATCATTTCCGAGCTGGCAATATTTTCCCCCAGCTCTATGATAGATTGAATAGAATAATCTGCTTTTTGCCAGTCTTTAGAGCCATAAGGAAAGCAATTAACGATACAAGCTTTTCCTATGATGATGCTATTTTTAGCTTCGTATTTGTCAATTAACCTAGCTTTAGTGATGTATCTTCCTACAAAAAGCTCTGCGTCTTTATCAGATATGAGTTTAGCAGGAATAAACCGAGCATTTTCAGGATCTGGAACAATACGATTTAAGAAAATGACTTTGTATGTGAAATTATCACTGGCAACACTGCCACCATTTTTCAGCGCAGCGATGAGCAATTGGTCTTTGGCTAATTCAATCATTTATTGTTTTTTCCCAACTAATATCAATGCCAGAATTAATCATTATTTATTAGGATTATGATAAATTTGATTCAAGGTGTGATGGGCATCGTTAATCAAAGAAATAGCTGAACACCACTGTTCGTCAAGACTATCGCTTATCATTGAATTCCCTCACACACATGCATATTCAGATCTATGATCTTCGTTCATGGTTTTTACACCTACTAATATCTCCACTACTTGAGCATTGTAGTGTTTGAACCTTAGCTTCCAACATATTAACGACTTACCTCGATAAATAGCCATACGAACGCTGGCAATCATCCTTTTTTCATTCCTTTTACTCAACTCATTGGCATCGATTTGCCATATAGATCGACGAAAGATGATTGAACAAACTCGGTGAGACTTAACTATCACCCACGAATTTTAAACTAACTTGAACCACCATCACTTCATGCCTTTGAATATCAATCGTGAGGTGCATTTACGCCAACACTACTCAATATCGTGTTTCTTCACATGTCACTCTTATTCTATAAAGGTTTTAATTCCTGCCGAATCTGCAACAACATGCGCGCTCCCTCTTACGCTGTAGGCAGTAACCAATAGCCATCAACCTAAATATCGAATTTAGTAAACGACCTTAGTAATAAACTAAAAACATCTTTGAGCACCAAAACTGTTTCAACAAAGACACCTGATAACGTATTACTTCTACCTTTGCCACCGTGAAGTTCTGTGCAATATCAAGCGTCGATAACTTTACTATCCAACAGAACGTGATGGAGCTTTGATTGATTAACGCTCGACTATACGCTAATCAATTACCTACTTTGTTCTTTGTTTTACCCAAAACACTATCCAATAAACTCGTTTAGCAGCCTAATATTGGAGATAGAAATTAGTTAAACCATTTAAGAAACAATGCTGATGTGATGTTTTGAGTTTACATTGTAATTAAATTAACTCTTCATATTTATTGCTGTAATAATAATAAATAAAACATGGGTTGGCAAGTAATGAATTATACCTAAAGCTATTAAGACCCTATAATATTATTAACCTGAGTCATCGAAACTTAAGGGATTGTGTATATTAAAGTACAGTAATTAGGATTTAGTCGTTAAAAACTAGTTGCCATCAACAGGCATGCTATTACAAGTGCACCTTCTCATTAGCTAAAGCAACACAGGCTTTGGACGAAATTAATGAAACAAGAATTAGGCCACTCGAGTGCCAAAACAACTGTTGAAACATACGTAGTTTCAATCAATGAAGACAGAATGAAAACTGGTATTACGCGAAAGTTGTAAACCGTATTGCAAATGCATATCATTGATGTAGACAGCTAGTAGCTTATAAAGTTTAATCATCTTTACCTTGTTTCACATTTTCCGTCTCTATCCCATGTCTGACTTCATTTTCCATCAAATCCATAACTTACACTTGATAATTTTGAAAGATTGACTGCATCTTTAGGTTGAACTCAATGCTTTCATAATTAATTGTTGGCTTTACCACGCAGACTCCCCATAACGACAACTAATATTTATGCAAAACAGTCATCTATCCGGTTGATTTTTTGACGATGTATTGGATGTTTTTTGCAATGAAAATCAAATGCTTCTGTAGCAACCTGTTGGATTTTCACTCAAGCTAAATAGGCTTCAGCCAGAGATAAAATTACAAACAAAAATCACTCAATAAAATCAAATTAAAAAAATATTTGTTATACATTTGTTATGTTATTTTTTAGAAAAACACCTCCCACAACAAAGAAAAGCTATCAACAAAGTGAAAAAATCTTTACATAATATTCTAGTAATTAATTAATCATAAAAGCATGACACCATAAACAGTACAAGTGAGGAACTTTTGATAGTAAGCGACGCTAATTCAATTAATGATGTAACTTAAATCAAATCTGACACAAGCAGCAATGTCTGTACTCTGCCATCTTGTTGCTGCGCCGGAGCTGTTACTGAGCTTGAAGAATAACGTTATCAGGTTAGTACGTTAAGTTACTAAAATAGGCAGTAAGTTGGTAGGTGCCTGCTTAGTTATGATATCTATCGACGAGTAGTGAATATGCCAGAGTCTTTGAGCTACTATGGCTACCTCCGAATTACGTTAAACAAGCCACCATAACCACTGGCCAATGGGTTAGGTGATGTCATCTCAAAAAGTAAGACGCAACAACGATATCAGTTGCATATATTGATTTAGAACAGTTAGAAACCTCGCTTTAACAACGCATCTT
Organism: uncultured Pseudoalteromonadaceae bacterium; assembly: GCA_964640795.1. GTDB lineage: Bacteria > Pseudomonadota > Gammaproteobacteria > Enterobacterales > Alteromonadaceae > M269. Next base: position 9,488 of record CAZXIN010000018.1, read on the forward strand.
TGGATCTTGGATTGGTGCATCTAAGAGGGGGGGATCAAGATCGTTATATTGTCCCCTTTCTAACGATGGATAGTATCAACCGCCCAACCCTGTATATGACTACTACCGGCAAGCCGCTGTGATAGATAAATTGATATAACGGCATAAACATGAAATCCAAGTATTTGTCCCAACATACCCAAACCATCCAATTGCATGTATGCCCTTGTGGTCAGCTACTGACTTACTACTAGCCCATGTTGCGCATTTTGGATGTATGCGTAACTTAGCTGGCAACTTGGTATTTACAGTGAATCATGAGGTGTAATACTAGAGCATGCTCCAATCATGAAGTACCCCGAACACATAGTTTATCAAGATATGCATTATTTGAATCTTCTTGTCTTCTTTATTACAAATAAATGCAAATGATTAATCTACGAGCAAAGATGCAAATAGTAATAATTATTGCTATCAATTAGCTATTATCACGTGGTATTTTATTGTTCAATCATAACAATTTTTAACTACTTACATTGAATAGTAGTTAAAGCTTTTATCTAGTATCAACACTTATGCAATTGTGGGAACTCCAACAGAATCAATCAGCCATTGTCAGTAACTTATCTACTGATATTGAAGAGAAACTAAAGAATCGCCTTGCCGAAATGGGGTTTGAGTCTGGACAAGAGTTAAGATGTGTTCGGCGCTCACCTTTCAAAGGCCCAATGATCATCAGTTTGGGTGGGACAATTCTTGCGTTAGAACAGTCTATTGCCGAGCTTATTTCTCTGGATTTAGCGAACACCCTATAAACTTCTCAATACTCAGGTGACTATCATCGACTCTTCTACGTCTAATATTGTACTTATTGGTAAACCTAACTCAGGAAAAAGCCTGCTATTTAATCAGCTTACAGGCCTACGGCAAAAAGTAGCCAATTACCCTGGAGTAACGGTTGACATTAAACAAGGTAAGTTCAGCGATTGTGAATTAATCGATCTACCGGGAACATATTCGTTGAATAGCTTATCGCAAGACGAAACAATTGCGATTGAACATATTCAAAAAGCTGTCGCGGATGAACAAACTAAGGTTGTTGTTTGTGTACTTGATGCAACGAGACTGGAAAGGAGTCTCGTTTTAGGGCTACAGGTTCAATCTTTAGCGAAGAAAAATGATAAAGCGATCATCTTCGCCCTCAACTTTATTGATGAAGTACGCAGGTTTAATCATCAAATAGACATTCATACGTTGTCAAAAGAACTAGGCAGCCCTGTTATGGCTCTGTCAGCAAAAAAACTGGACGGGTTGCATGAATTTTCCGAGCTATTGAAAGAAGCGGCGCTAAACCCTAGTGCGTACAAAATTCAAGAATCTCACTCTGAGACAATAAATGAGCTTTCGCGAAGTCGAGAGCTTGCAAAAGCCTTTGGTATGAATCTGGATGTCGTACTTAAAGATCAAAATCGCATCGACAGCTTTATGCTCAATAGTGTCTTTGGTAGCTTAGCATTCCTCGCCATCATGTTTGTTCTGTTTCAAAGTATATTCACGCTAGCTGCTCCGCTTATGGATGGTGTAGAAGATACGATTGTTAATCTAGGTGGACTCATTTCGAACTACATGGGTGATGGGGTCGTCAACGATTTCATCCAAGATGCCTTATTTGGTGGTGTTGGTTCTTTCTTAGTTTTTGTACCGCAAATAATGATCTTGACCTTAATTATTGGTTTACTGGAAGACAGCGGTTATTTAGCGCGTGCTGCACTTATGTGCCATAGACCATTAAGTTATTTTGGGTTGTCTGGCAGGAGCTTTATCCCTTACTTGTCGGGTCATGCCTGTGCTATCCCCGCTATCATGGCTGCACGAACGATTGAGTCACCACGTAAACGACTAATGACAATGCTAACAATTCCATTAATGTCATGTTCGGCAAGATTGCCTGTATATGCATTACTTATCGCCGTGTTAATACCAAGCAACCATTACTGGTTAGGATTATTTAACCTGCAAGGTGTTGCATTTTTTGGTTTATATTTTTTCGGTATCATTATGGCTCTCGTTGTGAGTTCTGTTCTGAGTAAGTTCACGACAACTGATTTAGATAAGTCTGATATGCCATTTATCCTTGAGTTGCCAAGTTACCGGCTACCACATTGGAAACCACTATTACAAAAAGTTTTAACCAGTGCAAAACAGTTTATTTGGCGTGCTGCACCCATCATTTTTATGGTGTCAGTTATTATTTGGGTCCTAGGTTACTTTCCAAGTGGCGGCTCGCTTGAGGATTCTTGGCTTGGTGCGTTAGGACAATGGATAGAACCTGTTTTCTCTCCTCTGGGACTGGATTGGCGCTATGGTGTCGCTATCTTAATGTCGTTCTTAGCGCGTGAAGTCTTTGTTGGTTCTTTGGGGACGCTGTTTGGTATAGGTGATGCTGAAGAGAATCTAAGTAGCTTGGCTGATAAGATACAAGCAGACGGACTAGGATTAGGTGCTGGCGTTGGTTTGGTTTTATTTTATGTCGTCGCACTACAGTGTGTTGCCACCGTGGCAACGCTCAAGGGAGAAATCGGTAGTGGCAAAATTGCTTGGGGTATATTCATGGTTTATGGCACTTTAGCCTACGCCATTGCATTTGCGGCAAACCAGTTAATTGGATAGTTATTCAGTAAATTATTTGCCGTACAAAATAAAGATCATTCTTTTCCCATACAAATGCAATTGATAATGATTATCGATTGCGTTAAAGTCATCAGTTAACCCTCCCTAGTATCAAGCAGAGCTCTTTTTTCAGCTGTATTGCCATAATTAAACGGAATGAACATGTCAAAAAGCGATTCTTCTCTCATTTCTCAAGAAGTCCCTAGACGAAAACACAAAAAGCGCAAACTCTATAACTGGCACATCTGGTTAGGTTTTAATCTTGCATTTCTGACTACATTACTTTTAGCGACAGGAACAATAGCAACAGTATCCAATGAGATAGATTGGCTGATACAAAATGATATGCGAGTAACACCTGACGGTGAAAAGGTTCTTTGGGGAGAGATCGAAGCCAAAGTCAAAGCGGCAGCAAATCCAGAGCATATGTTAACTACCCTTTCTGAAGGAGAAAGTGATTATTTTGCTTATCGAGCAACATTCTTGCGACCTGATGGAACACGTTATCATATTCATATAAACCAATGGACAGGTGAGATCACCGGAACAACCCCATTCCTAACGGTACAGCGTTTCTTTAGAGACCTTCATCGTTATTTCTTTATGCCGAGCTTTATTGGTCTCCCTATTGTTAGCTCATTAGCCGTTGTATTGATGATCTCGCTCTATACAGGTCTCAAAACAACGGGACGAATTAAGAAAGCAGCTTTTCGTATTCGAAAAAATAAAGACACTCGTGTGTTTTTAAGTGATCTACATAAAATGTCAGGCATATGGTCTACATGGTTTATCGTTATTGTGGCGATAACAGCTATGTGGTATCTCGTAGAATTTGGATTTCTGGTCGGAGGAAAAGGGTTTGAACCACCTCGCCCCAGTCCAACTGTTGAGCGCATGCAGGAGTTCGGCGATGTTTTGGACATGGTAACAGCCGACAAGATCATAGAGAGTGCTACAACTGCCTTTCCTCATTGGAGACCGGTACAAATTCTCTACCCTCGTTCACATAAGCAAGCTATTACCGTACTTGGCTACACTGACGATATGTTCGTACGCTCTAGAGCCAATAGAGTATTCCTCGATCCAGAAGATGGTTCGATAATTAAAGTGCAAAAATCCAGTGAAATAAACACAACAGCTTATTTAAATGAAATGGCTGATCCTTTGCATTTTGGCAATTGGGGGAAGCTGACAACCAAGCTAATCTGGTTCTTCTTTGGGGCCCTTCTAACGGGGATGTCAGTAACTGGCGTTTTGATGACTTATCGTCGCTTAAAGAAAGCACATGTGTCAAAGGCACAAATTAAAACGTTTCCAATACTTCTTATTGTTACTGTTGCGGGCATTTTTTACGTTGACGGACAACTTGGTGATACAGACACCCATGAGCTTATTGCACAAAGCGTTAACTCGTATGGTGAGCTCACACTTAAAACTGAGTTGAGGCGCAGTACAAGCAATAAGTATGACTTAAAAGTAACCGTTCAACATGCATGTGGTTATCCAATCATTCAATCCGTTGAAGTCACCGATACTGATAGCCAGACCTACACGTTAAGACAGAAAACATTCTCATCAACGACGGTCTTTACCAAAACATTGTCTTTATCTGACGAAGCATCGCACTCACAACTAACCCTGAGAGTGCAATTTGCATCAGGCATGAATAAACAATTTATGTTGAATATTTAAGTCGATTGGGGGCAATAATAGCTAGCACACAAATGCAAATAGAAATAATTACTATTTGCATTTGCGTAATTAATCATATATAAACTTTCCAAACATGGACACTTAGGAAAGTACTTTGAAAGTAAATGGAAAAATGGTCGCACTCAGTGTGATTATGTGTGGTTGCCAATTGGCTTACGCACAATCGAAAAATACAGAAGAAAAAGGTGAAGATTCAGTAGAGAAGATAACTGTTGTTGGAACAGTTCAATCTCGTTATGTCATCGGGAATTCTTCCTCCCTTACAGGTTTTGAACTGGACTTTCTGGAGCTTCCAAGGATTGTCAACGTTATCCCTGAGCAGTTGATACTAGACCAGAAAGTCACTGAATTAACAGATGCATTGAGAAATACACCAGGCATCTCACTCAGTGACGGGTTCGGCGGTACTAATGATGATTTTCTGATCCGAGGGTTTAGACGCAATGAAGTTTATCGCAACGGATTCCGGCGCCAGACAAACTTCAAAACTAATCTGTCAAATGTAGAATACACACAGATTATTAGAGGTCCAGCTTCAATTACATATGGGCAGGTAGAGCCTGGTGGATTAGTGGATATAGTAACAAAGAAGCCCCTTGCTCAGCAGCGCTTCGCAGGTGAAGCACGATTTGGGTCTTTCAACGATAAATTTGCTTTGATAGATTTGTCTCAGCCACTGGGTGAGGAAGCTGGGATCAGAATTGTTGGTTCTGTTCAAGATGCAGAGTCGTTCAGAGATTTTACTGACATCAAAAGAGATACCCTTTCTATATCAGGAACCTTTGCTCCCTCCTCCACTACTCGTTTGAATCTTTCTTATGAATACCGAGACGAAGCTCGCCCATTAGATAGAGGAACTATCACAGTTCCTACACCAGAAGGACGTGCAATAATAAATGATCTTCGAGACATTCCAAATTCCAGACGTTTTGGTGAAGAGTTCGAAATTTTTGATACTAGTTTCAACTTCTTTGATGCCACTTTAGAGCATGACTTAAGTCAAAATTGGAACCTTCGCCTAGGCGCTGCTTATGAAGTCAGCTCGTCGGATGATCTGCAAGCGAGGCCTCTTGCTGTAGCCATCTTTGATGCCAATGGTCCTGTCACAGATGACGGCTTTATACAGTTCCAAACTCCCGATCAAATTCCCGCTATTATCGGTGGTGCACTTCAATCATTATTTGATGACCCAACCGACCGTGTGTTTCTGGCTCGCCGAACCGATGGCAATTTAAATGCCGATGTTGATGTCTTTTATCTGAACGCAGTCATTGCTGGCGAAATAGCAACAGGTAACATTCTACATAGAATTGCCATCGGTGCTAATTATCGCGATTTTGAGAGGGAAGATAATTTTGTGTTCTCTCCAAATACTAATGGTTTGCCAACGGCCTTTGGTGGTAGCGGCCCATTATTTAACATAGACAACCCCGTTTTTGGCAATTTACCTACAGAGTTAGACGCTTCGCTATTCCCAAGAAGATTACAAACTACAGAAGAATATGGCATATTCATCAATGATTACATCGAAGTAACAGATAGATTCAGTGTGTTAGTCGGAGGACGATTTGACTCCGTTAAATTGACGCCACTCTCTTCAATAGAATCAGCAACAGAGTTGAGCTCTACAGAAGAATTTTCTCCGCAAGTTGCTTTAAATTATGAAATTAACGGTAATACTTCGGTTTTCGCAAGCTATTCCGAATCTTTTCAGCCAAACGAACAACCAAATTTGACGGTAAGCTCCAGTGAAGCATTTGATCCAGAGGATTCAGAACAAATTGAATTCGGGTTAAAAGCAGAATTCTTTGGTGGCAACTTACAAACAAGCGCTTCTTTCTACGATATTGAAAAAACGAATGTTTTAACAGTTGAGAATGATGTCCCCATACTCAGAGAAGGACAAACATCAAAAGGAACTGAAGTATCGGTTTCAGGGCAACCTATTCAAGGCATGAATATCATCGCAGGCTATGCGTATACTGACTCTGAAGTCGGTGGATTAGGCAGTACAAGCGGGAATCAACCAAGAAATGTTGCTGAAAACACCTTTAACCTGTGGGCTTCTTATGAATTTCAAACAGGTAAACTGGAAGGATTGGGTCTAGGAGGTGGTTACTTTTTTGTCGATGACAGACCAGGAGACGATGCAAATAGTTTTATTCTCGATAGTTATAATCTAGTGGACTTATCCATTTGGTATACACTGGCAGTATCAGGAGTAGGCTCAGATGACACAGTAAGATTTCAGCTGGCCGTCAAGAACTTATTCGATGAAGAATATTTTTCTGCCAGCGGTGGTGACCTCAGAATAAGTATAGGTGCCCCAAGAACAGTTTTTGGTTCTGTATCTTTCGCATTCTAAAATGAATTCATAACAATAACTTAAATGTATGACCTTACCCCGCTGATGACGATAACCGTGTCAGCAGGGTTTTATAGTTCAATAACTGTGGTACACATAAACTACAGATCAAAATGTATATGACCATTTAAAATCTCAATGTGAGCAGATACACTTAACATCAGTTATACCAAATGGAATTAAGATATCATTCAATATGGCATTTATTACCCCAATCGATCCACCTCATATCTTTCAGAAAGATGGCATCAGCGTTAACGCTTTCACATTTGATCTGGAACATTATGATTTTGGGCTTTTTAATAGCTTAAATGTAAAGTTCCCTGAGTCACTGCGAAACAGTGTCAACAAAAGACAAGCCGAATTTTTAGCTGGTCGATTTTCAGCTAAACATGCATTGGAAGGCATCGGTATCACACATTTTGATATAGAAATTGGATGTAATAGACAGCCTCTATGGCCTGCAGGTATAGTAGGTTCAATAACACATACACATGACACTGTATTGTGTATTGTCGCTCGAAAAACAGATTACTCTAGCCTTGGTATCGACACAGAACATATATTGAATGAAAAAACAGCTAGGGAAATTTCGAAAAACATCCTTACACAACGAGAAGTCAATGTCCTTACTGCACACTGTCAAAACTTCAACAAGATCTGTACTTTAGCTTTTTCAGCCAAAGAGAGTCTCTTTAAAGCCATTTACTGCAGAGTTAACGAATATTTCGACTTTCTAGACGTAGAAATTGTACAGTCCTCAAATTCACAGAATCACTTGTGCTTTAAAATTATTAAAGATCTGTCTCAAGAGATTAAGGCAGGTATGAATTTCAACTGTTATTACTACCTATGTAATGACACAGTCCATACATTAACATTTGAAGAGGCATAATAGACCTGAGATAGCGATGTTTTCACTTTGATTTCACATAGGGCATGATTTTATCCTTTAATTGCTCCGCCGTTATTTCCCCTTTAACCAAATACTCTTGAACAAAATCGAACTCTCTTGCACGCCTTCTGTCCTCTTCTCTCTCGGATGACGAATACATCATGATGACGCAGGTATCAAAATTATGTTCAGTTCTAAGTTCAGAAAACTTATCTAAAAAATCAAATCCATTGATATTAGGCATATTAATATCCAAAAAAATGATCGAGGGCGGGAATTTTTCACCATAAACATCACGATTTTTTTTAAAATCTTTAAGAAATTGTAAGGCAGATGAGCCATCGTCTTGTTCGACAATATGCTCGACACCACACTGGCGTAAGTGCCTTTGCAGTATATATCTATCTATCTCGTTATCATCAACAACCAATGCACTTATTCTGTTCATGCGATTTCTCTTTTCGGAAATACTAGTGTAAATCGTGTTCCATATTTCGATGACTTTACTTCTATATCGGCCTTTAAACTGTCTATGTGCTTCTTAACAATGGACAACCCTAACCCAGAGCCGACACTGACATTAGGATGAAACCGTTTAAACATCTCAAACATCTCACCTTGCCTTTCTTCAGGTACACCCAAACCATTGTCTTCAATTTCAATGGTATGTGCTTGCTCATTTTCATAAGCATGGACCTTAATGAAATTCTCGTCTTTACCCTTATCAGCGTATTTGATGGCATTGCTAACGAGGTTGTCGATAATTTGTTTAATTCGAATTTGTTCACTAAGCATAGGTGAATCAAAAGAAACTTGTACAAAGAACTTAATATCTCCGGCTTTTAAGATCACTTGGTGAGATTCTATAGCGTCGTCTATGATGCTCTCTATATCTACTGGCACAACCTCACATTCGTGAGAGCTAGCCTGAGTTAGCGACAATATACTTACAACAAGATCTTCGAGTTTATCCATTTGCTGTTCAATTTTCTCGGCATCATCCAAGGCGCTTTCATATTGACCAGACTTAATATCTTCAACTATAAAACGTGCTAAGCCTTTTGTTGATGTTAATGGTGCTTTCAAGTCATGAGATGTTCTATAGGCGAATTGTTCAAGTTCTTTGTTTGCCGTTTCAAGGTTTTCTGTACGCGTTCTAACAACATCTTCGAGCCTTTTGTTAACTTCACTCATCATAATTTCATGTGTGAGGCGCTCTTTGGTTACGTCTAGTAATTCTTTTAACTCCCCGGTTACATTTTGCTCAATCACCTTATCTAATTCGTTACCTTGTTTTGAAACCAGCGAAATGAGGCTCCTGATAGATCCTGAGATACTTCGTGACATATAGCCTATAAAGACGATATTAAATAGTGATATGAAAATAACCATAGGAATTACAGTTCTTAGAACAAACGACACTGTGTCAGTAATAGGTTTTTCAAATAAGGATGAGTTTTCGTTGAAGATATGAACAAAGTCTTTGAGCTCAGAAACAAGCATTTCGTCGTTAACGTTTCCTTTTTCAAAACGATCAACTAAATTCAACGCATTATTTGAGTCTTCAATATCTTGAAGGCAGATATCTAATGCGTGAATAGTGCCTATTTGTCGCATTATGATTTTGTTCAGAAAGTTAACTTGCTCTAAACATTCAATTGGTTGCTGTTTAATTTGCTCAATTGTATGCCGCAGCATACCTGCATCAATAGCATAACCAGCATTTAACTTATCAACTTGCTCAGAGAAAATAGCACTATATTTTAAATGTCTGGAATTAAGTTGATGAAATTTTGCACCTTTCGATATTTCGAACACTGACCATAGCGTTAAAGAAATTTCCGCTACTGTTAGCGCGACGATAACCAAAAGTTTTGTTGATATCTTCATTACATGTTAGTGAATCATGGTGCTACAGCTCCCCAAAGGCAGGTATAACAAGGTAAGTACTATTACCTAGCACTATGAATGTTTTTAGGATCTCAGGCAATAATACTTTAGTCTCTCACGGTATAATGAGTTAAAAAAACACTTAATAAACAAATGGTTAAATCAAAAAATTCAACTCACCTCAAAGCAGTGGCTTAAGTGATGTAACCCAAAACTATAAGGGTCTGAACAACAGTACTGCTCTGCTCATAATGCATTGATCTCATTGACTTTTAATATTGGTTCATATAAATACAGCAGTCAACTTCGCTGACGTGACAATTTAAATAACCCAAGTACACCAATAACAATCCAGAAGATTTGTATAACAAAAGCCGCAATATTAAAGTTAAACGCTAGGCTAAATAGAATAAAGCCTGCTCCAACAATATTCGTTACATGATAGACTTTTTGTTGTTCTGACCACTTTCTTTGACTAATCATGAAGTATGCATAGAGTACGAAGGCCGCACCCACTAAACCGATAACTTGAGCAACATATGACAACATCACTGCTTTTGCTCTTCAATCCAATCATTAACGACATCTTCTAGCACAGCAATAGGCAACGAGCCATTCCCTACAAGAATGTCATGGAACGACCTAATATCGAACGATTGACCGAGCTCAGACTCTGCTTTCTTTCTCAAATTCTGAATCCTAATTTCGCCTATTTTGTATGATAACGCCTGACCTGGCCATGAAATGTAGCGATCTACTTCTCGACTAACATCATTCTCACTCAATGCAGTGTTACTCAATAAAAAATTCACTGCTTTTTCTCGTGACCAGCCAAATGCATGCATACCGGTATCAACCACTAAACGACAAGCTCTCCACATTTCATAAGTTAACCGTCCAAAATCACTATAGGGGTCTTCATAAAACCCAGCATCTTTTCCAAGGCTCTCAGCATAAAGCCCCCAACCTTCGCCATAAGCAGAGTGGTAAAGCGTCTTCCTAAATTCAGGCACATCTAATTCCTGTGCGATAGTGCCTTGAAAATGATGACCAGGGACAGCTTCGTGATAAGTCAATGCTTCAAGGTTATACAGTGGTTCACTCTCATAACTATTAGCACCTAAGAAATACGTACCAGAGGTTTTACCATCACCAGCGCCGGCAACATAGTATGCACCGCCCCCTGGGCTGGCTTTAATATTATAAGTTCCCCTAGGCAAAACAGAAAACCACTTAGGTAATTCTCCTTCCATTCTCTTAGCTAAGTAAGAGGCTTTTTCTAGCAGATCTTGTGGACTATCGGCGTAATTTTCAGGATTATCACGCAAACTATCGAGAAATGCTTTGAAATCACCATCAAAGTTGACACCTTTAATGATAGTGTTCATAGCCGCTTTAATACGTTTAACTTCTGATAAACCAATATCATGAATGTCTTTTGCTGGCATATTGGTCGTAGTGTAGAAATTGATGAGATAATCGTAGTAAGCTTTTCCCCCGTTAACACTTGTAATACCCACTTCCTTCCTGCAATTAGGCATATATTCCGTAGTAAAAAAGTCATAGAACGCTTGATATTCAGGAAGAACCTTTTCGTTAATTAAATTTGCTACCCGCTTTTTATATTCTTTTCGACGATCTTGAGGGATAGATTTAGGGAAATTAGCAACTGGTGCATAAAACTCACTTTGTGTAACATCTGTCACTATTGATCGACTAATAGTTTTCTCATAACCAACAAAGCTCCCACAATAATGTGTTAATCCTTTATCGATTGAATCAGATAAGGTTTCGATAAAATCACGATTATATCTGGGGTAATCAGCCAAGCTGATCAAGTAGTTATCGTAATCTTCTGTCGTCAGGAAAGACATTTTGGCTGGAGCTTCTGCGAAATATGTATGAAACCCAGCATATATGTTCATCGGAAAATACCGATCGATTTGTGCATAGCTGGCTTTTTCGGCTTCTCTCTCGTAGGTAAATAATCGATAGCTAATACTATCCTGATAATCTAATTGTGATGAGTCAATCTCCTTCAACGCATCTAAGATACCATTATTAAATTTTCGACGACGTTCGATACCTTTCTCACTAAAATCCGGTAACTTACCGTTCATCCGAAATACATCAGGATCCCGTCTAAAGAACACTTGCTCTTCTAGAACATTATTCCAATGTTTCTCTAACAATGCGTCAAATTTGTCTTTGTCATTGGCATGAACACTCACACTAAAAGGCAATAAGAATGTTAGCGTTAAAACAAGAGGATTTAGTAACTTCATGAAATAAGTAGGCCTTTGTCGTTCATATTCAACATAATGAAATGCAAGATTAAAGGTGTACTTTAGTGATGTACAGAATCTTATTCCGATTAATAAAAATTTATATTATGATTACAATTGTAATCAATATTTTTATTAAGGAAAAACCAATGAAAACGCTAGTACTAGTGCTCTTGTTTTTACCGTTCATGTTTGGCTGCACAAACCAAACTACTGTGCACCTCTACGGTCGCTATCTGTCTCCTCCTATAACAACAAACATCAAAAATACTCTAGAGAGAGCAGGTTTTAATGTAGAGGTTAATCAATTAACTTTTCCCAGCAGTATCCAACAATCAGCCATTCTCTATTCACCACTCATCGAAGATCGGGACGCCATTAGCGCTATCATTGAGCAACTTTCATTACTAAATTACCCTATACACAAGAATCAACCTCTCGTTGCAGGTAAACACTTTTACACTAAAAATAACTTGGGTTTATTCATTCTTCCGGAAAATGAAAACTTAACGAAACAGAGTATAGATATTGCGAACGCCTATAAAAGCGTTAACTGCGGGCACACGGTCTCGCTCAACCTCAATAAAGATGGCACCTATACGCTATTTTTTGCGCAACTCCCTTTTTCTGATACAACAGATTATCTAAAGGGTGTATGGCACTTTACTGAGTATCCTTATCTATCATTAGGCCCCAAAAATGGTTACGAGTGGTTTTATTTTAAAATGCAACAGGAGCATACGGTTGACAAAATAGGAAAAATCCATAAAACCTTGTTAATAAGCCAAGATAAATATAGCCATCTACATTTTTGTGACTTTGCGTATGGTCTGCGGTATTAATGCCTTATATGATAGGTTAAGACCAATACATAAAGATTATTAGGACTTACCCTTTGCCAACAAACCGACGCGCACAATTTGATCATATCGACACCCCATTTCTGATGGTCGATAAAAACAAATTCTTAAACAATATTCAACGAGTAAAGCAAGAGGTAAAATCGCATAATGTGTCTCTAAGACCTCACCTCAAAACATTAAAGTCTATTGCTGGTGCGCCCTATTTAATGGAAGACAAAAACTCACCGGGGACAGTATCAACACTTAAGGAAGCAGAAGTGTTCGCAGAAGCCGGATATACTAACCTAACATACGCTGTTGGAATAACTCCACAGAAACTCTCTCGAGTAAGCGCACTTAGAGATAAGGGAGTAGATATCAGTATTTTAATCGACAGTATGGCGCAGGCTCAGGCTATTGCGACTTTTTGTCATGACAATCAATGCGACTTACCGACTCTAATCGAAATTGATTGTGACGATCATCGCGCAGGTATTGAACCCGACTCTCAGCTGTTAGTTGATGTTGCTGGTGTATTGGCTGAGCATAAGGTCAGCATTCGCGGCATCTTGACCCACGCTGGTGGTTCATATGATTGCTCAACACCATCGCAACTCGTCAAAGCAGCGAACGAAGAACGCTTGGCAGCGTTGAAAGCAGCCAGTGTATTAACCGATTCAGGCTTTCCTTGCCCTGTCATCAGTATTGGTTCAACACCCACCGCTTTGTCTTACACGAACTTAGAAGGTATTACAGAAGTACGTGCAGGTGTCTTCCCATTCTTCGATTTGGTAATGGCGGGCATCGGGGTTTGTGCGCCACAAGACATAGCCTTATCCGTTGTGACAACTGTTATTGGTCACAATACTAAGAAAAACTGGCTTTTGATTGATGCTGGTTGGATGGCTTTATCAAGAGATAGAGGCACTAGCTCGCAAAAAAAGGATTGTGGGTACGGATTGGTTTGTGACATAAACGGCAACATTATTGAAGGACTACAAGTCAAAGGAGCTAATCAAGAGCACGGCATTATTGTCACTGATAACAATGTGGATCTATCTGCAATATCAGTAGGCAATCAATTACGTATTCTCCCTAACCATGCTTGTGCTACGGCTGCAATGCACTCAGGTTATCAAGTATACGATACACAAAAAGAGACTCTCGAATATTGGTCACGAATTCAAGGCTGGTAATTTTTTTACTGTGATAAAGAATAAAGGCCATGTTGAACCATACTAAACAACCTATACTATAATCCTTACTTTCTTACTAATTGGTTAATTTTGCCATGCTAAAAAGATTTTCACTCGCTCTCCTTATAATACTCAACACAACTTTGCATGCCCAAGAAGAAACCGAGAAAGAGCCTCCCCCACTCGACCCTAAGTATATGGGTACACACAATATGGTGTTAGTTAATTCAGGCTCTACCATTTATGCGACTCATCTATCAACCTATAACGAGCCACACAATGTACAAATTGTCTATCGTGTAGACTTTGAACAGAATACTATTATTCCGCTAGTGAGAGACTCCGATCTAGTCACAATAAAAAGCCAACCTTTTAACCTTCAGCGCTTAATGCGAGAAGAGGAAGACGTCGAAATTACAGCAGATATCTACCTTGGGCATTTTGATCGAGGCGGTTTTAAAGCTTATGAAAAAGCTTACATAAACTTTAATAAACCCATTTATGTGCGCGAATTAGTAGATCTTGATCCATCAAGCAATCGCCAAAAGTACGATGTTGTTGATATTAAAAGTACTGAAAGGATGCTGATTCATCAAATTCAGTCGGCGCCAAGCTATGACCATTTAATGATCCAAGGTTCATTAGTCAATTGCGTTAGACAATTCACTACTAGTTCTGCCACACCTAAGGAGATAGAATTATTTGGTAAGCTATCACTCTGTGGTTCATTAAAACCTCTATATTATGAAGTAAAAGAGTAATACCCAACGAGAAGCTCAAAAACCTCAAACAAGTGTCGGAACAAGGCATGCCTTTGAAGGAAGGCTCATAGCCTTCCAAAAGAGCATAATACCGATAAGATGCTTGTCAGAGTGCCTCTTCGAGTGAGTTTAAAAGGAGCAGACGCGTTGTTGAGACACCTTGATTTACGACTCAATGAATTTAAGCGTTAATAAGTAAAGAAAGTACGCGATTAGAGCAATGCAGGAGCAGTTGTCAAAGAAGCTCGGATCACCCCCGTTAGACCGGCTATATCACGTCTAAATTCGCACCTTTTTACTTCTCGCTGAGCGATATCCTTAGATAGGATTAGAGCGTGTTGCCTTTGTTTGGGTTAAATCGATTCCGAGGGTTCTTGCTCCTCGGTTTATGCCCCCTAGCATTATCACCTGATTTCTGCCCATCGGCATGCTCCCTTTTTTGAGAAGTATTGCTTTTATTCTTTTTAGGGCGCTTAGGCTTTTGGGCTCGAAGTGCGATTTCTGGAACAGAATTGACAGGTTCAAACCCTTCTATAATTCTACGCGGCAAAATTTGCTGGATGAGATTCTGAACGTCTGCTAATTGCTTAATGTCATCATTGGTCACAAAAGATATCGCATGGCCACTCATACCAGCTCGACCTGTTCTACCGATACGATGTACATAATCTTCAGCCACATGAGGCAGATCAAAATTAATCACCTGAGGGAGTTGGTCAATATCTAGCCCTCTTGCTGCGATATCGGTAGCAACAAGCACACGAATAGTGCCATCTTTAAAGTCAGCCAAGGCTTTGGTTCTTGCACCTTGACTTTTATTGCCATGTATAGCCGCAGCACTAACGTTTTTCGCGTTTAGGTGCTTGGCTAACCGATTAGCGCCATGTTTTGTCCGACTAAAGACCAAAACTTGCTCTAAGTTCTCTTGTTTAATCAAAGAGCTTAACAAGTGATTCTTTTTGCTCTTATCTACAGTAATAATCGACTGCTCTACAGTTTTAGCTGCTGCATTTCTAGGTGTAACTGATATTTCAACTGGGTTACTAACAATGGTTTTGGCCAACTCTCGAATGTCGTCTGAGAACGTTGCAGAGAATAGTAAGTTTTGACGTTCCTTAGGCAACACCTTCATAATTTTACGAATATCATGAATGAACCCCATATCGAGCATACGATCGGCTTCATCTAATACGAGTGTTTCTATCTGATTAAAACGTACAGCATTCTGTTGATAGAGATCTAATAAACGACCAGGCGTTGCCACCAGCACATCTGCTCCACGACGTAAAGCCATCATCTGTGGGTTTATCTTAACACCGCCAAACACAACATATGACTTTAGAGGAAGGTTCTTACCATATAACGCCACACTTTCCCCTACTTGCGCAGCAAGTTCTCTCGTGGGCGTAAGAATCAAAGCTCGGACTTGATTATTCTGTGCTTTATTACCTTTACTCAATAATTCCAGCAACGGCAAAGTAAAGGCGGCTGTCTTACCTGTCCCAGTTTGGGCTGCTGCCATAAGATCGCTACCACCTAAAACAGCAGGCACTGCTTGCTCTTGAATAGGCGAAGGGGTTTTATATCCTTGCTCATCAATAGCCTTAAGGATTGGATCAGATAAGCCTAAAGATGAAAAACTCATAGATATTGTCTCAGATAATTAAACGCTAAATTTAGGGGGCGTGAAGCCTACAGTAACTATCGATACCATGCAAACAACTCAAAGGTAAAATTCAAACGGATGAAGCATATATCTCATTCAATGCTAACTTTGAGTAGCACCCCAGTTCAGTTTATGGCGTAATGGTCCATTAAACGAAACATCGATAGGAATAGTATGAATTCAAACTATTTACACCCTCTATTGCTAGCTAATATAAAGTCAACGCGACAAGTTTGGGTATTACTCACATCACTAATGTTAGCTTTTCCAGCATTCGCCCAACCCTTAGTATCAACTCAATCTCAAGACAGTTTCTTCAATGCAATTAAGGCTCATTGTGGAAAAGCGTTCGAAGGTAAAATTACAGTAGACAACGCAGCAGGTGGCAGCTTCGATGGTCAGAAGCTCATCATGCATCTCAGACAATGCTCTGACACACAAATCCACATCCCCTTTCATGTCGGTGAAAATGCTTCAAGAACATGGATAATCACTAAGACAGGTTCTGGGCTTTCACTCAAACACGATCACCGGAAACAAGATGGCTCAGACGATCCAGTGACAATGTACGGTGGCCACACAACAGAAAACGGCTGGCCACAAGTCCAATCTTTTCCTGCTGACGCATATTCCAAGGAGCTTTTCGTTAATGTTGGTTTACCGCAATCTATAAGCAATACATGGCAAATGTATATTTACCCAGAAAAATTCACCTACAGATTGGTTCGTCAGGGACGTGATTTTACCGTTGAATTTGATTTAACTAAGGAGACTACAACACCAAATGCTCCTTGGGGATACAAGGACTGATAACGTCATAGAGCCTTATCATTGTCAAGAGTCAATATTGCCCCAGTTCATTAACAGTACCTATGCTAAATGATTTCACTTTGGGGCTCTATGTAAAAGCGCAAATATACAGCCAATAAAAGTACCCCAAAATGAGAATCCCAAGTTACCTTGGAGTTAAAAAACACCCCAAACTGCCTTTAAGTCTTTATTTTCTAATAAAAAATTAACAGTTCATAGGGCATATTGTTATTATATTATAATTACTATTAAAGGCTCTGATATGAAGATTAAAACAAAACTTCTTTTGTCTCTTGGTTCCCTCTCTCTTGTTATTTTAATCGTCGGTATATTTGCAACTCTCAGTCTCTCAAAGCTTGAGAATCAGAACGATATATACACCACTGTATCCTATGCTGATAAATCTATGTATCAAGCAAGATTGGCTCAGGCCGACTTTATGTTGTTAGAACAACCTGAGTTTAAAGAGAAAGTCGTTGAGCATTTGTCTTCCGCCTTGGAGAGCCTTGACCGTACAAAAAACAATATGGCTGTACAAAGCAGCATTGAAAGAGTTGAATCCATACAAGCTGCTGTTCGTCTATATAAGAACAGTTTTGATGCTTTAATTAAACAAAAGGAGCTTGCTATAACAGGAAAAGCATCTTTTGATGTCGCCGCAGCGAATGTTTCGGCCAAAATTGATGAAGTATTGTTATCTATTGAACAATATTACAGTCAAAACCAAAATGACTTTGAGGAGTTTGACCGTTATGTATCCGCGAAAGCGTTTAAAGATACCTTCAATGATACACGCGTTATGGTTTGGAAATTCAATGAGAAAGGAACGCAAGAGCGCAGCGAAGCAATTGCGGACTTTATTTCACAACTTGAAGCTATTCTTCCTCAGCTAAAAGCTAAAATGAAAGGCCAACAAACTCAGCGTTTGTTAGGTGAACTAACTCAAGAGCTATCTCATTATACACTTCTATTTGATTCGGTTAAAACGGCCCATGAAAGCCTTTCACAAGTAACTCAATCCTTGTTCTCATCTGCGAATAAAGCGTCAAGCATCACCAATTCACTACTCACAGCAGAAAGAGAAATTGCGGCTTCTGTCAGAGAACAGGTAATGACTACTATTGTAGTCGCCATTATTGTTGCACTTGCACTTAGCATCGTTATGACGATTTGGTTAACGCGAGGAATAATGCAGCCTTTAACTAAGTCTATGCAGATCGCGCACGGATTAGCTAAGGGCGATTTAACACAAAAACTCGAAGTAAAAGGCAATGATGAATTTAATACGCTTATTATGGAGCTTAACCAATCCTCTTCGAGACTGCACCAGACCGTCTCTAAAATCAAGAAAGTATTAGATCACTTGGCCCAGACTGGAGATAAAGTGGGGATAGCAGTGTCGGAGTCAAGCAGCTCCGTGCAAGAACAAAAGATTGAAACGGATACCCTAGCTTCATCGATAGAGCAGATGTCTATATCTAACAACCAGATTGCGGATAATGCAGGTAAAGCATCTGACACAAGTTCAAATGCAGAAAAAGAAGCCATAAGTGGAGACGAAACAGTCGTCCATGCTAGTACGGCTATGCAAGAATTGTCTAATGAGTTAGAGCAAGCGACTTTGGTTGTTAATAAGTTGAATGAGGACTCCACTAACATTGCTACTATTCTTGGTGTCATACGTGCAATAGCCGATCAAACCAATCTACTTGCTCTCAACGCAGCAATTGAAGCAGCGCGAGCAGGAGAACAAGGCCGAGGCTTTGCAGTGGTTGCAGATGAAGTTAGAACATTAGCTGCTAGAACTCAAAATTCAATAGAAGAGATTACTACCATCATTGAGCTCATTCAAAAAGGCGCTGGAGATGTGGTTGATGCTATGTCTAGCTCGAATGATAAGAGTAAGAGCGTCATGGAACTGACTAACTCAGCATCCAATGCCTATTCAAATATTGTTAGCTCAGTCAATCAAATTTCAGAAATCAATAACCAAGTAGCAGTAGGAGCAGCGGAACAATCAACTGTAACACAAGAAACGACTCGGAATATTGTTCGAATCAAAGATCTTGCAGATACTAACTCCAATTCATTAAGCTCAATTAACCAGCAAATATTAGAACAATCTAAAGAGACTCAAGCATTGAGAGAATTAGTCGGCTTTTTTAAAATTTAATAACCAGTATTGGAAAACAGGACAACGGCGATGTAAAGGCTTGCCCACATCTTAGGTTATTCGAATATCCCCTAAGAGGTAAGACTATTGATTGTTAAAAGGTAATGTGATCTACTTGCACACAAATGATTCGATTTTGTGTGCTTTTGCTGCAAAATTGGATAATTATTGTGCCAAACTGTCATAAACAAGGATAAAGCAACCGTTTAATTCAGTTAGGTTATTGTTGTGTAAGGCAGATGTCTACAGATAAAAATAATAAGAACGAGTCCTATGTACGATAAAAAGTTGCGAGTTGAAAAGCTTGAGTTAGTTAAGCGGCTCATCCGTAAAAATGATTACAATCAATACGACAAAACCCACAACGAATGCATTGAGTTAGGATTAAACGTGCGTCGTGCAGCACTCGACAAGCTTGCCGATAAATTGGCATTACTCGATAAAAAATCTCCCCCTAAACTTGATTTCGAAAAAAGTCCTGAACACATGGTCAATGCTGATATCGCATTTGGTGATGAGTATGCTGAAGAGAGTAGAGATTTTATTCAGATAGGAAATGATCTGTCGCAACAAGCAGCAAAAACAACTAAAACTTATGAAAGCTTCGAAGAAATGGAACAGCGTCAAAGTGAGATAACCTTTGAGTTGGGTACGTTAAAAATAAAAGAACACGAACTGCTTACTGAGTTATCTCAGCTTAAACATAAAAATAGTCACTAAAATAACAGCTTAAGATAATCCTCGCTGTAAAGATGTTTTGTATGCAGCGACAGCCGGGATCATGCTAACAACTAACGAGCTCATGAGAACTAAAAATACCAACGCGAAATTAATGGTAGATAAAGCAGAGGCTTGTAAGTAAATACCATAATGCTCTAAGACATAATCTTGACTTGCCCAGATAGTTAGCACGAGTAAAGCAAACCCCAAAACGAGACTCAACAATGTCATGGCTATCGCCTCGACGATAATTAACACCGCTATGAACATAGGCCCAAAACCTATGGCTCTCAATATAGCTAATTCTTTTACACGTTGTTGCATACTAGACAATAGCATGGTGCACAAACCCACGAGTGATGATCCCAGTACTAACCAACCAATGATAGTGAGTAGAGTTTCCAATGAACCTACTATTTTCCATAACTCACTTAACGCAACGCCAGGTAAAATAGCGATTAGAGCTTCGCTTTTATACTGATTAACGTTTTGAATGAGTCGTAAAGAAGCAATACGAGAAGTTAAACCCAAAAATACTGCTGAAATAGCGGTAGGTTGGTCATGCTCACGCTCTACATGAGAATTTTCATTATGCGCTTCAGCTAAACCCTCTAGCGACACATGAACCGTTTGGTCAATAGGAGTGCCTGTTGGCGCTAAAATACCCACAACATTAAATGTATGCTGATCATGCTTTTTAAAACTCGTATTCCCAACACCATGTGACAGCACAATCTCAGTGTTTAAAGTATAACCAAGTTCTTTAGCAATATTAGCGCCTAACACCACTTGATCTTCTGATGAGAATGCAACTCCCTCGTCTAGTATCAAAGGCTGCTTGTTACCGTACTTAAAATACTCAAAATAGCTGGTCGAAGTTCCGATAACACGATAGCCCTTATGTGAATCACCTAGAGCAATAGGAATAGCCCAGCTGACGTTTGGGTTATTATCAATGTCGAGATAACTTTCCCAAGACATACTATTCGTTGGGTTGCCGATACGAAATACTGAATAAAGCAATAGATTAAGCTGCCCAGTACGCGGTCCAACAATTAAATCTACACCCGACACAGATCGCGTAAAGCTGGATTTCGCTTGGTGGCGCAGATTATCGACGCTAAAAAGCACAAAGGTACTTGCAGAAATGGATAGTATGGTCAGAAAAACAGTGACCTTACGGCTCAATAGGCTTTTCCAAGCTAACTTAAGCAGCATAGATATCTCGCTTAGAGTTGTTCAGATTGGTAAGGTCATAAACTTGGTCAAAATAAGACACTAATGTCCTATCATGGCTAACAAAGATAAGTGTTGAAGTATTCTCCTGACATAACTCAATAAGCAAGGTCATAAATGCATCTCGACTATCAGAGTCTAAAGAAGATGTCGGTTCATCAGCAATAATAATTTCTGGCGTGTTGATTAACGCACGTATAATCGCTACCTTCTGGCGCTGCCCAACGCTGAGTTCAGTTGCTTTACGATGCAATAACTGTGTTGGCAGCTTAAGCCGCTCCATGAGTGATGTGACTCGTTCTAATGCAAGTCCCCCTTTAGTCAAAGGTGTTGCATGGTTGGCCAGATTAAGATTATCTAAAACAGTAAGGTAAGGGATTAAGTTGAATTGCTGAAATACCATGCCGAGATGAATAGCTCTAAACTTATCCCTCTTTCGCTGACTCATCCTACTAAATGATTGCCCAAGAAGCTTAAGCTCTCCTTGTCGTACAGGTAACACACCACTTATCAAATTCAATAAGGTACTTTTACCACTTCCAGATGCGCCATGCAGAAAAACATGTTCAGCACTCTTAACTCGCCAGAGCGGAATATCCAACATGGGCTGCTGAGATTGTTTGTTATAGTCAAACTTAAGATTGCTAATTTCAATGGCGAAGTCTGATTTTGGTGGTAATGATTCTGAAGGTCGAATAACAAATACCTTTGCTACTGAATAAAACGGCCCTATATAATAGCAAAAACCACCCTGCTTGGGGTGGTTTCTTGAAACATCAATTTATCGTCTTACCAGTTATTCGTAATGTCGACTACGTTTAGTCTCAATACAATCAATATATCCATGCCAAGTCGCATAACCAATCAGCGGCATCAAAAATACAAAGCTCACAAAATATGTGAAAAAGCCTATAACAACAGTCAGAGCAATAATCCCCGCCCACATCATCATCGGAAGTTTGTTAGACCAAACTGCATTCATACTGGTTAATACAGCAGTCGCTAAATCAACCCTACGCTCCATTAAAATAGGCTGAGTAAATGCACTGATAAAAAACACTAATAAAGTGAAACCCGCACCTACAACCGTCCCAACGGCTAAGAAAGGCAGTAAATTAGATAAATTTTCTTCTAAGTATGGTGGGTATAAAGCATGAATCAAAGAGGATACGCGTAACCAAAATATCATCAAAACAAGCAGCAATATGCCGAAACCCCATTCGTTAACAGCATTACGCTGTATGGCTTTAATACTATGCCAGATACTGGGCTTGTGACCTTTCTCTAACTCCCAACTCAAGTCATAAAGCCCTGCAGCAAGAAAAGGCCCGATAAGCATAAAGCATACAATTGCAGGCATAATAACAAGGTGCCAGCCTGTTAACTGCACTAAATAAGTAATAAACCAGGGGATAGCAGCAAATATAACGCCATAAAATACCGTCAGCAATGGGGCTCGACTAAGATCTTTCAATCCAAGAGCTAACCAATGAAATGGATCTCTAATTTCAAGCTTTTTACAAGGAATAACGCGTGCGATACCACTGTCAATAATGGCATTGTGTTGCTCTTCTTTGAACGATTCGGACATAAATTCTCCTTGGTTGATATACAACGTCTTATTTAACCCTGTTGCATTCAAATACCGAAAGCTAACAGTGCTTACTTAGAGTATAAACAAAGAATCTGACATTGCTCAAAATTAGCGCATGCCTATCTATGCGATGAAAGTTAAGGCTATTTCATCGGAGTAAAATAGTATAGCAATACTGAATAAAGTGTTTGATTGAAATCAACTGTTTAGTTTATAGACAAAATTCATTCTAAACAGTTGGGGGTTATACCATCCTGGGGTATGGCTGGTTTATAGGTTGCCAATGAATAGCACTGTTGAAAAAATTGGATAGCAGTCCATTTAAATCGGCAAACGTTGTCACCTCTTTACCTTCTGAGGACAGGCAATCCCAAACGAATTTATGACAGTTATTATTAATGAGGTGATACTCACTGTATTCATAAATCCTCGATATAGCTCTTTCAGTAACATCAGGTGCTACCAATGGGCGATACTGCGCATCGCAAGCAACAAAGGCTTTCTCACCACTTCGATCACCAAGAAAACGCTCGTGAGACACGCTTTTAATCAAGCCGCTACCATGCAACTCAATCACGCTATCTTCAACCCAAATCCCTGTATGATCAAAGAACTCATAAACGCCGCAACAAACAATGGCACCATCTACAGGCTGCACGTTAACGTCGCTTTCTCCAGGGAAATGTTGAACTTCGCCTTGAGATTTTTGGGCATTTTCTGACAATTTATTCGCGGCATATAGGGCTGTTAGTCCAGCACCTAACCAAACTAAAGGTAGTGGCATAATGTTTCCTCCATACAACTTTTATAACGCGTATGTCAAAAACTGCAAATAAATGATTGTAAGTCGATGTAAACAAAGCGCTTTGGCGGTAATATAGTAATCCTTAGTAGAGCAATAGGTTGGTTAAACAAAACAAATGAAACTCGTAGGAAAGTCTCGTAAGCTCGACAAAGTCTGGTACGAAATTAGAGGCCCAATTTTAGCTGAAGCTAAAAAGATGGAAGATGAAGGGCATAGAATTCTCAAACTTAATATAGGCAACCCTGCCCCTTTCGGCTTCGAAGCCCCCGATGACATCCTAAAAGACGTTATCCATAATTTACCTGAATCACAAGGCTACTCAGACGCTATGGGTATATACCCTGCCCGCGTCGCTGTAATGCAGTATTATCAGCAAAAAGGGATTAAGAATATTGCTATAGACGATATTCTCATTGGTAACGGCGTCAGTGAACTCATTACTATGGCCATGTTAGGCTTGCTTGATCCAGAAGATGAGGTTTTAATTCCAAGCCCTGATTATCCATTATGGACAGCCGCGGTATCATTAGCATCAGGCACACCTATTCACTATCAATGTGATGAAGATAACGGTTGGTTTCCAAGTGTCAGTGATATTAAACAAAAGATAACCGCAAACACTAAAGCAATTGTATTAATCAATCCCAACAACCCAACAGGTGCGGTATACAGTAAAGCCTTGTTGCTTGAAATTATTGAATTAGCCCGTGAACACAAACTTGTCATATTTAGCGATGAAATATATGACAAAATTTTATATGACGATGCCGAGCACCATTGTATCGCCTCTCTTGCAGACGACTTGTTTTTCGTGACCTTTAGCGGACTTTCAAAAAACTACCGTGTGGCCGGTTTTAGAGCCGGTTGGTTGGTGGTTAGCGGTAATAAAGCACTAGCGACCGAATATATCTCAGGCTTAAATATGTTGGCGTCTATGAGGATGTGTGCAAACTCGCCTTGCCAGCATGCGATACAAACAGCTTTGGGAGGATACCAGAGTATTAATGATTTGATTTGCGAGGGTGGAAGGTTACGCAAGCAACGCGATATTACCTACAAAATGATCAATGAGATCCCCGGCCTTAGTTGTGAAAAGCCAACCGGCGCCATGTACGCCTTTATCAAAGTCGAACGTGATAAATTTAATATCCAAGACGATGAAAAAATGGTGTTAGATCTATTACGTAGCGAGAAGATTCTCGTAGCACATGGTAGCGCCTTTAACTTTCAAGGGTGCCACTTTCGTTTAGTCTTTCTACCCCATGAAGACGAGCTAAAAAAAGCGATAAAAAGCATTGCTCGCTTCTTCTCTAACTATCAGCAGGTACTATGAAGCAACCACAAAGTAGTCATTTTTTTGCTCACCTTTCGCGCATGAAACTTATATCGCGTTGGCCTTTAATGCGAAACGTATACCAAGAGAACGTGCAAGAACATAGTTTGCAAGTCGCCATGGTTGCTCACGCACTAGCATTAATAAAGAACGAGTTTTTTAGCGGCAATATTGACCCCAATAGAGTGGCAACTTTAGCTCTATTCCATGATGTTTCTGAAGTCTTGACGGGGGATTTGCCTACACCGGTAAAATACTTCAACCCTGCGATACAGCACGAATACAAAAAGATTGAGAAAATTGCAGAGCAAAAGCTCGTTGATATGTCTCCTCCACCCTTTCATAAGCACTATGCTGACTTAATTAAGCAACAAAATCATAGTGATGAAGAAAAGTTCATCGTCAAAGCAGCCGACGTATTATGCGCCTATCTAAAAACACTTGAAGAACTATCAGCTGGAAACCGAGAGTTCAAGTTAGCCAAAAAACGGCTAGACAATATCCTCAAAGATTACCACTCAGACGAAGTTGATTACTTTCTGAAGGCCTACGCTCCAAGTTTTAGCCTTAGCTTGGACGAGATAACACAAGAGGAGAATGGTGAGTGAATATATGGAGCCAAAGACCCTATGAGCAAAATATCAGTCGCTCTGGTGATCACCGTTCTCCTTTCCAACGTGATAAAGCACGCATATTACACTCGGCAGCATTCAGGCGGTTACAAGCTAAAACGCAAGTCCTTGGTGTAGGCATGAGTGATTTTCATCGGACGCGTTTAACGCATTCGTTGGAAGCCTCTCAAATAGGTCAAGGCATTAGTGCTCAACTGCGACAGAAGCACCCGGAGCTAGCACAACAATTGGGGCTCGATGACTTCCTTATCGAAGCCCTCTGCCTTGCACATGACATAGGGCACCCGCCCTTCGGGCATGGTGGCGAGATAGCATTACATTACAAAATGGCAGAATATGGTGGCTTTGAAGGCAATGGTCAAACATTTCGTATTGTCAGTAAACTAGAACCTTACACTCAAGATTTTGGAATGAACCTGTCCAGACGCTCTATTCTGGGCGTGGTCAAATACCCCAATACACTGAGTAAGTTGACTAATATTCAACCAGAACGAGAGTTAAACCATAGAAAGGTAAAAGCTAGTGATTGGCACCCTCCTAAAGGGCTATATGACGATGATCTCGACAGACTTGATTGGTTACTCAGCCCATTGAATCATAATGACCGAGAGTTATTCTGTTCTTATAATCAAGGGCTTAAAGGTAAACACCACAAAACGCGCTACAAGTCGTTCGACTGTTCAATTATGGAGCTTGCAGATGATATTGCCTACAGCATTCATGATCTTGAGGACGCAATTGTCATGGGCATTGTCACACGAGACTCGTTTACTCAACAAATTACACAACCTATCATTGATGCAAATGAGTCCTTACTTGGTTCACTTATCGACAAACTAACATCACAGTTGTTCAGCGAACAGCATCATGAGCGTAAGGATGCTATCGGAGCATTGGTCAATACCTTTATTACTAGCATTCGTATCGATGTGACCAATCAGGACTTCGAGACTGAGCTACTTAAGTATAATGCTGTATTGCCTGAGTCTTTAGGTAGCACACTCAATCATTTTAAGCGTTTTGTTTTCAAAAACGTTATTAGTAAACCTGAAATTCAGCTCCTTGAATACAAAGGTCAACAGCTTGTCATGGAGTTATTTGATGTGTTTGCATCAGACCCTGAACGCTTACTGCCCGACAATACCAAAATGCGTTGGATCAAAGCCGAAGAAAATGGCAGAGGTATGCGCGTCATCGCAGATTACATTTCTGGCATGACAGACGAATTTGCAGCTAAACTCTACAATAATATATTTTTACCAAAATCCTCCGGACTATCACCAAGCTAGCTATACTTAACACAGATATAGCCTAAAGCATGTTGATCTTTGCTGTATAGATTTTGTTTTAAGTAAAGGTTTTTTGATTGTGGCGCGTACTTGCAGGCTTATAGATATAAGCTAAAAGTACACAACAAAGAGCAACAAGCTCTAAAGTTTATCTATTAAATGCAGATTAATAGATGGGTTGTACCAGATGGTATTATAATGATTACAGAAGAATTAATTGATGATGAACCGGAACTTGTTTTGGAAGATGAACAAGGTATAGAGCTATCTGTTAATCTCATTGATGATGTTGAATTACATGATGAAGATCATGACTTACCAGATCTTGAAACATTAACCGCAGTGGCTACCGTTAAACACGTATCAGACATACCCGACCTAAGTTTTGAATCCGAACACGAACAAACGAGACTCGCTTGCGAATTAGACAATACCTCCAGTGACTTTGAGCTAGACATAACAGAAAGAGAAGAAACGCCCTCTACTCCGCCCCGTGGAGATTCTATACACCATAGTTTGTTAGTAACAGAAAGCGAAACTATGCTGCAAAACGGTCCGCAGTCGACTCCTGAAGCCAACTCATCGCTCAATGATGACGCAAGTGATCTGGATTCGTTATCCATAAACAACATCAGTTTAGCGTCATCCAATGAAAACCCAACGCCAGTAAAACAAGAACATCAGGCTGTATCTGTGTTACCAACAGACAATACACGTCTAGCATTGTTAGAGTCAGCTCAACTTGCACTTAATGAACAAATTAATGAGCTTGTAACAATAATGAAGAAAGAGCACTCACGTGATGCGTCTCCAACACAATCTCCTTCGAAGCAATTCACGACAGCCATTTACTACGCAAAGCATGAAAACAATTATTATCTGGCTGCCAAATGGTTTCGTAAAGCTGCATTACGAGGTCATGCAAAAGCGCAATTTTATTTAGGCATGTTATTCTGTAAAGGTGACGGCGTCCCTCGCAGTTTTTTCCATGCATATTCATGGTTTAGCCTAGCGGCATGTCAAAATGTTCAGGAAGCAGTACATGCACGAAAAAAACTGGAACCTGCTTTAACAAGCCTAGAAATCCAAAAATCACTACAATTAGCGGCGGACCGCTTCGATCAAATAGCTGACCTTAATTAACCTCAGCTTGGAATAAGCCAAAATATTTATTTGCACTTGTTCGTTATTCGTTATGAAAACGTGAGGCAATTTAGCGTTAAATCGCTAAAATCTGTAATATAGAATAGTCTAATTACAGGTGCCTTGATGATAATTAAAAGTAAATCTGCAAACGATTTAACTGAAAATCATGTAACCAATGAAAGTGTTTATCAGGATCGCCGACAAATACTCAAGAAAATGGGGTTTGTTGGAGCCAGCGCATTACTCTCACAATCAGCAAACGCTCAATTTAGCTTTTTTGGAAGTGATGATGATGACAAGAAAGTTTTTCAGCAAAGAGAGCTTAAGCACGCAAAGTCCGCCATGTACTCTACGGATGAGAAACTAACTCCCGAACTCAAAGTCACTTCACACAACAATTTTTATGAATTCGGAACAGGAAAATCTGATCCTTCTTCAAATGCTCAGGATTTCAAAGTCGATCCTTGGAAGCTTAAAATAGATGGTTTGGTAGAGACACCTGTAGAAATAGGCTATGAAGACCTCTATTCAATGTTCGATTTGGAGGAGCGTATATACAGGCTAAGATGTGTTGAAGCTTGGTCAATGGTTATTCCTTGGATAGGTTTTCCATTAGCGAAATTGTTAGCCAAGGCAAAGCCATTAAACAGTGCTAAATACGTTGCTTTCGAAACACTCCACGACCCGCAACAAATGCCAGGGCAAAGAAGTCGCTTTGTTGGTGGTGGTGTGCAATATCCTTATGTCGAAGGATTAACCGTAGAAGAAGCAACAAACCCGCTTACGTTAATGTCTGTAGGCTTATATGGTAAGACTCTTCCTCCACAAAATGGTGCACCTATCCGCCTTGTTGTACCTTGGAAGTATGGTTTCAAAAGTATTAAGTCGATTGTGCGTATTCGATTAACTAATGCTGAACCACCAACAACATGGAAACGTCTAGCAGCAAATGAGTATGGTTTCTATGCCAATGTAAACCCCGCTGTCTCACACCCTCGTTGGAGTCAAGCAAGAGAGCGACGTATTACAACAGGCGGTATATTGGATAGGAATAGGATCGAAACACTTCCTTTTAATGGGTACGGTGAACATGTTGCTGACATGTATAGAAGCTTGGATTTAAGAAAATTCTACTAGGTTCTCACTAACCTAACAATTGAACATAATATATACCCGACCGAAATTAACATATTGAAATTTATTATGTTTTTTTCGGTCTTCTACTATCTAAAGCAATGGCTTTTATGTTCGCGTTAACAAAACTTAATTTGCGTAGCCGTTAATTTCCCCTAAAAGAATAGGTAAGAATAAATTCACGTTATGAGACTCAATGCCAAGCACATCTTATTGACGAAAGTTATTATTCACATTGCTGCGCTCACGCCTGCAATTTTGACCTATTGGCAGGCCGTCAATGATCAGCTTGGTGGTGATCCGGTAAAAGCACTTATTCATTTTACTGGTTTAAGCGCTGTTAAATTAATCTTGATTTCACTCGCTATCTCACCACTCGCTAAAAGATTTAAACAAGGCCAATTAGTCAATTTAAGAAGGTTGCTAGGCCTCTATGCTTATTTTTACGCTACCTTGCATTTAGCGAGTTACCTCATATTCGAGTTACAACTTGAGTGGGAGTTATTCGTCGATGAAATCATAAAAAGACCTTATATAACCATAGGCATGGCGGCCTTCCTTATTTTGACTTTATTAACACTGACTTCTACTAAGAAGATACAACGAAAAATGAAACAGGCCTGGCAAAAGCTACATAACTGGGTTTATTTAGCTGCGCTTTTAGCTGTTATACATTTCTATTGGTCAGTAAAGTCAGTGACCTTAGAACCTATTATTTACATCGCTCTAACCCTGATATTACTGGGTTTCAGACGAGAAAAGCTTTTACTAGCAATAAAAAGAAGAAGAAAAAACCAACAATTTAATAAAAATTAGTTGCAAATGTGCGACGCTCAAACTACTGTATACAAACACACTGTTTATTTAACCAGTTATTAAGGGTTTATTATGTCTTCTATTCAAACGCTACGTAGTTCGTTCAAGAACAATAGTCTTGTATCAAGAGACTTGTCGGATACAGATGATCTAAATCAACTGTTTAAAACTGCTGCTCAAAATAAACGCTGGACATATTTGATATCGAACAGTATCGACTTTAAGCGCAAGCAGTGCCCTGCTATTCACTTGTCGAAGCCCGATGATGACATCGTAGGTATATGGCTAGAGAAGTTACTCATGGCTGGTCAGGCAGGTATTATTATTGTTGAAAACCTTAACTTAGATGAAGTTACTCAATGTCGTATTCAAAAGCTTTGTGCAGAGAAACAAGCCATCATTGTTAATGTCAAAGTTAAAAGCGCACATTACGGCAATTTAGTCTTTGGTCCTTGGTAATATTAAAGGGTACAATTTAAAACAACACGATTGTCATAAAATAATGCCGGAAACTTACGTTGAACTGCCATTGCGGTAACAAAAAAGCTTTTGAAGATTGTTGCCTACCCTTTATAACATTTGAAGAAAAGCCCGAAACGCCAGAACAATTGATGAGATCACGGTACAGTGCCTACTGTACTCAAAACTATCGTTATATATTCAATACTTACGCTAATGCTCAACAGAAAAGTTTGAGTGTCGAAGATATAGCAAGCTCAGCTGAAGATACAATATGGACAGCATTGTCTGTTTGTTCAACCTCCATGGATAAAGACAATGGCTTGGTTGAATTCAAAGCCTACTACCGAGTAGGTTCACGATTTTTTGTATTGCATGAAGTATCAAAATTCATCAAGCAAAATAATGATTGGCGCTATACCACAGGCGATATTCAATCCAACTCTGGCCAATTAGATATAAAACGCAACGAATCCTGCCCTTGCTTAAGTAAACTGAAATACAAACGCTGTTGTGGAAGATAACCTTCCATCATTTAGATCATCTATTTCACATCAAACTGGTACAAACACAAACGAATCAATACATCCTGATCACCTCAATATATTGTTCATATTAAAGGTATTTTTACGTCTTGGTTTAAAGCACGTTTATCGTTGATGTATTAAAGTTGTTCAGTCTAAACGTATTTTGAGCAAGTGCCGGTTTGAAGGTTAGCTGGCTAGACTCGTATTCCAAGCCTCATTTTGGAAACTCATCATTGTATTGTTCCTATCAAGCATTTCCTGTGCTTGTACTTCCCTCACCCATGATGATCGTATACTTAATACCTAAACCCACAACGCAGCACAAAATGTTTACATGAGCCGATCAGAGAAGCGTTTGTTGAATGATTTCCCATACACCGTATTGAGACTATTTATACCAATCCGCATTGTTGTATAGGTGAAATAGGTTACAATGCTATTTATGAGACGCTTTACACTTTATATTGTTTTGATCATATTGTGCTTCCCCTCATTTGGGTATGAAGTATCTTTTGGTCTTGAAAGCGATCACAACTCAGTAATAATTGAGCCTACTCCAGAGGTCAGCGACGATAATGTTCATCACTCAAAAGATATGAATGCAGTTGAAGCTAGCACCTCACACGATTGTTGCGACAATGATAATACCTCACAACTTATGCAATGCTGCGAGGAAGGTTGTACAAATTGCTCGAGCGACTGTAACAATAGTGGTTCGGCTCTGTTAACCACATACAATCATTCATTCCTATCATCATCAGCAACCTTACTCTCGAGTATCCACCAACAACTCGTAGCTCCTTACCAAAATCACTTAAGACCTCCTATCTCCTAAACCGAAATCGTTCTATTTAGTTTTCGTTTTATTTTGGAGATATTTATGCGGCTCATATGTCGATGCATTTTGCTTTTTTTATTAGTACCGTTATCAATTTCAGCACAACCGAACACAAACTTACCAGCACAACTTCCTGAGTTCGAGCAGAGTGTTCGGTATGTTTGTCCTATGCATAGTCATATTGTTAAGGATCATGCAGGGACCTGCCCTGTTTGTGGTATGAGCTTGGTGCCGAGGGAACTACACCTAAATCAAGGGGTCGACGTGAACGTATCAGGTGCCATGCAACAAGCAATGGCACTCACCACTGAAAACGTTAAATTTAGTCCTCTTTGGCGTTTTATTAACACCTTTGGGTCAGTGCAATTTGATGAGACAGGCCTAACACACATACACCCGAGAGCAGAAGGCTGGATCGAAACGCTAACTGTTAATTCCCTTGGACAAAGAGTGAAAAAAGGCGAACTACTTTACGAAATTTACTCTCCAGAACTATTAGTTGCACAAGAAGATTTTCTTTCTTTAATTGAGTCAGGTAATAAAAGCCTAACGTTATTGGAACGGGGAAGGCAGCGCTTGCGTTTACTCGGCTTTGACAACCAACTCATTGAACAACTAGAAAAAACACATAACGTTCTGTACCGAGTGCCCTACTTCGCTCAAAAAGATGGCGTAGTCTCGGCACTCGAAGCAAGAGAAGGTATATACATAAAAGCCAGTGATCGCATTATGACTCTGGCTGATCTCTCTCGTGTTTGGGTTATTGCTGATGTATTCGAACATCAAATAGATTGGGTAAAGGTTGGCCAAAATGTAGAGCTAGATCTTCCTGCCCTCGAACTATACGGACTGAAAAGCTTGATTGAGTTTGTCTATCCAACATTAGATCCAATCACAAGAACTTTACAGGTTAGGTTCGCGCTCGATAACCCACAAGAACAATTAAAGCCTGATATGTTAGCGACAGTACGCATATATTCAGGGCCAATAGAAACATTAAACATTTCTAGTGATGCACTCATACAAACTGAAAAACACAATCGTGTTTTTGTTCAAACGACCAACGGCACTTTTCAACGCAGAAACATAAAAGTCGGCATAGTGACACAAGGCAGAGCACAGGTTATACAAGGGCTGGAGCTTGATGAAAAGGTTGTCACCTCTGGTCAATTCTTACTAGATGCGGAAGCTAGCCTAACCAATATAGCAACAGATACTGACACTCCCCACCACTCTCATCAACATTAAGGGGACTATTATGTTAGCAAAAATCATTGATCTAAGTTTGCGCTGGCCTTTATTGGTCCTTCTGATTACCACGCTATTCATTAGTATTGGTTACCGAGCAATGAGGGATACACCAATAGATGCAATACCGGACCTAAGCGATGTACAAGTTATCGTCAAAGTTAGCTATCCCGGCCAATCACCGGACTTGGTTGAAGAGCAAATTACCTACCCTCTCTCCAGCATACTCATGTCAGTGCCTGGTAGTGAAACAGTGCGAGGCTATTCATTTTTTGGCGACGCCTATCTTTATGTCATCTTTGCCGAAGGAACCGACTTGTATTGGGCGAGAGCCAGAGTACTGGAATACCTAAATCAAGCACAGAACACCCTCCCCGATGGGGTTAGTACTCAGTTAGGTCCTGATGCATCAGGTGTCGGTTGGGTTTTTCAATATGTACTGAGAGATACTTCTGGAGAACACCACTTAGGCGATCTAACTCGATTACAAGATTGGTTTATCAGGCAAGAACTTCAATCTGTTCCCGGTGTTAGTGAAGTGGCTAAGGTTGGCGGTATGCAGCAAACTTATCAAGTTGTGGTCGATCCACATAAATTACTTCACTATCGACTGACATTAGCACAAATACATAAAGCATTAACAGACGCAAATAATGAGGTTGGAGGCTCAGTCATTGAGTTAGCCGAGGCTGAATATATGGTAAGAAGCCAAGGCTATTTAAAATCTTTAGATGATTTCAAACAAATCCCTTTAGGCATCACCAACCACCTAGGAACACCATTGCGCTTAAAAGATGTTGCTACGTTACGTTTAGGCCCTCAAACACGCCGAGGCGTTGCTGAGTGGAATGGTGAGGGAGAAGTCGTTGGTGGTATCGTGGTAATGCGTGATGGTGAGAATACCCTGTCAGTCATTGCTAAAGTAAAAGACAAAATAGAGCAGTTAAGGAAGGCACTACCCGAAGGTGTGACAATAGAAACCGCTTACGACAGAACAAGTTTGATAACTCGCGCAATAGAATACTTACAGGATAAATTAATCCAAGAAGTATGTGTTGTGATAGTCGTTTGTGGCTTGTTTATAATGCACGCTAGAGCAACGTTAATTGTTGTTATTTGTTTACCAAGCGCTATGTTACTGGGCTTTGTGCTTATGCGTTTGTTTCATATAAACGCCAACCTAATGTCTTTGGGAGGCATTGCAATAGCGATTGGAGCTTTAGTCGATGCAGCCATCGTCATGGTTGAAAATGTGCAGAAACAACAAGAAAGTGCCACTCATTGCACTCAGAAAAATGACCACTTCAACTTAGTTCGCCGAGCATGTATCGATGTAGGCCCAGCGCTATTCTTCTCCCTACTCATTATTACACTGAGTTTTCTTCCCATCTTTGCACTAGAAGGACAGGAAGGCAGGCTATTTTCACCTCTGGCTTACACCAAAACCTTTGTTATGGCTTCTGCTGCATTACTATCCATTACACTCGTACCGTCTCTTATATTGTTACTCTTGAAAGGTAAGGTATCTCCTGAAGACAACAATTGGTTAAACCGTGGACTTAAATCAATTTATAAACCATTCCTCAACGCGGCATTACGTTGGCCATATGTCGTTGTCTTATTAGCTATCAGCATTGGTTTATCTGCTATTTATCCGTGGCAAAAACTCGGCAGTGAATTTATGCCTACTTTCGACGAGGGTGACTTGCTGTATATGCCAACTACCTTACCTGGAGTATCCATTCAAGAGGCTGGCCAAATACTTCAACAAACGGACCGCATTATAAAAACGCTACCCGAAGTTAAATCTGTCTTTGGTAAAGTAGGACGTGCGGACACAGCAACGGATCCTGCTCCTTTAACAATGATCGAAACCACCATACAGCTAAAACCTAAAGATGAATGGCGTAGCAACATAAAGTTGGAGGATATTATTGTCGAGTTAGATGAGAAAGTTAACTTACCGGGTTTAACAAATGCTTGGGTTCAACCTATTAAAACTCGCATTGATATGCTTAGTACTGGCGTCAAAACACCTGTCGGAATAAAACTAGCAGGTGATGATCTTGGTAGTATTGAACTGGCTACACAAGTCATCGAAAAGACAATATCAACGCTAGATGGCACACTATCAGTGTTTGGTGAACGCCCTCTATCTGGACGATATCTTGATATTACACCAAATCGATTTAATGCAGCACAATACGGGCTGACTATTGCTGATATCCAAAATGTTGTTCGTATTGCAGTAGGAGGTGAGACACTCGGCCAATCGATACAAGGAAAAGAGCGATTCCCCATAAACATGCGCTACCCTCGTGATTATCGTACAGATATACAAGCATTAAGAGAGTTGCCTTTTGTTAGTCCTAATGGGAGTTGGGTGACTTTGGAACAAGTTGCTGATATTCGTATCAATGACGGACCATCAATCATTAAATCTGAGAACGCGCGTACTATAGGCTGGGTATTCATCGATATTAAACCCGACTTTGCAATTGGGGATTATATTAATCAACTTCAAATCGCACTTGCAGATGTTGAATTACCGAATAAGGTAACTTGGACAATTGCTGGGCAGTATGAATACCTTCAGCGTGTCAAAGATAAACTTAACTGGATAGTGCCTGGAACATTGATGATCATATTCATATTGCTACAGCTAATGTTCGGACGATTGTGGCAAGCGGTATTGGTACTAGTGACATTACCCGTTGCGTTGTCCGGATCTCTTTGGTTAGCTTATTGGTTAGGCTTTCAACTATCTGTTGCTATGGCCGTTGGCATGATTGCCTTAGCTGGCGTAGTCGCTGAATTTGGCGTTGTGATGTTACTTTATCTTAATAATAGCTGGTCTAGCCAAAAAGGTAGTTGCCAAGAGCGTATTGAATACGGTGCAATACAACGCGTTAGACCCAAAGCGATGACCGTATTAACTATCATCGCCGGGCTATTACCCATAATGTTTGGTGAAGGTTCTGGCAGCGAAGTCATGCAGCGCATAGCTGCCCCCATGTTAGGTGGAATGCTAATCAGCCCCCTAATTTCAATGTTGGTGATACCAGCCGTTTACAAATTGGTAAAAGATCGTTCAGCCAATATCAACCAGCGCAATAGCAGAAAACCTCATTGTAAAGGCGAAGTTGAATAACAATATGAACTTAGGGTGTTATAGTGGCTTTTAAATAATATTATCTTCTAGCACTCTATCAGATTTTACTGGGCCTTCATTATTATGTGTGGATACATGTTTAGATACTTAGTCATTTTGATATTCATCAGCAAACCACTCATGCTAAGAGCAGAGCCCCTTATAATAGCGATTTCTGATTTTCCACCCTCTATTGATTTATCAGATGAAAACTACGGTATTCACGGAGAGCTCGTACTTGGAGCTATAAAAAGGATTGGACATCCGTTTGAAATTAAGATCTTTTCATGGAGTAAAATTAGCCAGATGTTAGATACGCAAGACGTTTGCTCTTTTGGTTGGGTGAAAAACAAAGATAGACTAAAACGTTGGCAATACTCCCGACCCTATCATGCTGATATCTCCTATCTATGGGGAAGGAAAGACAATAAAATAGACTTAACGACTTTAGAAGATGCCTTAAACTATCGCATTGGTGTAACACGCGGGTTTAGTTACGGTCAAAATTTCGATGATCTCTTAAGTCGCATAGAAACTGATGAGAGCTTTGACGATACAGTTAACCTAAGAAAGCTATTAGCTGGGCGCATCGACTTGTTTCCAGCTCAAGCTATTATCGTAAAACCCATTCTAGCAACAAGGTTTACGGCTCAAGCCGATCTGCTTGAGCCTAAAATGGAAATCAATAATTTAAGTCACCATTTTGTATGCAATATCAATAGCAAGTTAGGAAAAG
Organism: uncultured Pseudoalteromonadaceae bacterium; assembly: GCA_964640795.1. Taxonomy (GTDB): domain Bacteria; phylum Pseudomonadota; class Gammaproteobacteria; order Enterobacterales; family Alteromonadaceae; genus M269. The sequence goes on from CAZXIN010000018.1 coordinate 46,397, forward strand.
AGATCATACACAAGATTAACCCTTTATTAGCCGCCTCCATTCTAAGCAACAATCATTAATTCAGGCTTCACCTAAAGTGTTTAATATGTCATAAAGCTTCGTTGGATCAGGTTCAATAGGCTCATAAGTTAGCTTATCTAGCCTTTGCTGCGTTTCATAAGATGCATTACTTCTAACTTCATCTCCAATCCTGAAGCGATCATTATGAAGAGACAATGGTGGTGGGAATAAACAAGACCATAATTTAGCATTGGCTAAATCATCACTATTGATAATCTGACTTAATCGGTTTTGCTGTTGCCAATGGTATTCTTCCGTATGTAAGTCCGACGAAGGATAATGGTTCAACCGACTAATCTCATCACTATATTGGCCCGGCTCCGGCTCTTTAACCAACAGCTTTCGATCCAACACATCCTGCTGCAGCATTGCCAACAGCAAACCAAAATTCTTATTTTGCTCGTGTGAAACAGCCCTATTGAGTGCCCCTGAAAATTCAATATCAGTATTAACTTTCTGGCTGGCAGCAAGGTCACTTTCAAGCAAATTTTTCTCCTGACTCTATCGACTTACCACCTAGTTAGATTTATCGGCTGATACTGGAGAATATTCAGCGGTCTTTTTGCTAATTTATGTAGGAAAGAATGCAATGCTAGTTTATTTCAGCAGGATAGCTTTTTCGATGGCACTAATTGGTTGTGGTCAGAATAGATAAACATGTGCTTAAAGAGCTTTTTCAATGCCACTGTTTGCTCTTCAGTTAAGTAATTGTAATCGAGTATGATGCCTCGCAACTTGATGTTGCCATGAAAAAACTGCTCACCGATCTTGGATATATGATTATTATTCAGGTAGGCCATCAATATGCCACTGTCAGACAGAGTCGAGGGTATTTCGGAGAAACAGTTGTAACCCAACCATATCCCCCCTAATCGGCTCATTTTGCTCAATTCCCGAGGTAATGTGCTTAGTGCATTATTATCAAGGTAAAGGTAACCTATCTTCGAGAGTAGACCAATTTCAGGTGGAATCTTGATAATCTCGTTATTATCCAACCAAACTGTATAAAGATTATCGATTTGGCTTAAGACAATAAAATCTTCAGCTTTACCTAACCTATTGCCTGTTAGTCGAATATCCCTCAAATGCAAAACATTTAAGTTTGATGGCAATGCTGTCAAATTATTGTATGACAAATCAAGAAAAGCTAAGGGTAATTCAACCAAAAGCGCCATCGATTTCACAAAATCTAAGTTTGGATTATGTGTAAGTGATAGCTGTGTCAAATGTTGACAATCACTAAGCTCTTGCGGTAAGGCTAATAATTGTAAGCGATTCATTTTCAAAATATGCAAATTGGGCCCTGCACATATCTTTCTTAATGCACTAGACAGATCAAGCTCAGTGTTTCCACTTATATCCAACATACGCAAGTCGGCGACGTCGATATTCTCAGGTAAAGCCAGCAACCCTCTATTGCTTAAATCCAGTCGAAAAACTTTTTCCGAAGCATTGGGCTCAAGATAAGTTTCCCCAAATGATGTGCGATAGGTTTCGCAGCTACTCAAGAAAAGTACCAGAAAAGCAATATAGTAAAGGGTTAGCCTTTTTGCAGAACCTTTACTCATCGTATTGATAACCTATCGTTGATTCAAAAAAAACGCGATCGGCTTTTTCTATTGGCCAAGGAAAGCGAGGGGTCAAACCTAACTCATCATGAATGGAATTTTGTGCAAAGGCACCGAGCTTTGGGCTATCGATACCTATTTTGGCAGACCAAAACTTTGATTGATCCTGCCTGGCATATTCAATATATAAATTAGCATTGTAAAGGTTCTCCCAAGGTTTAGTTGTGTACCAGACCCGCCTTCTACCATCAGACGAATTCTTTTCGTTATCCGGAAGGCGATTAAAATCTGGTTGTGGCGTAAATAAGTCTAAACTGAGGCCATACTGGGTTAAACTATCATTCCTGATTTGAGTGTACTTAGCAGTAGCTGAAGCTGTTTGTGCAAAATCACTTGCTTCGCCATTAAACAGGCCGTCACGAAGATCGTTAGCAAAAGAAATATGCAGAGAGCTCTGTTTATTCGCCAATCGAATAATAGCTCGTCCTCGCCGTTGGCTAAACTTGCTCAAAGAACCAGAGAAATATTCTTTGTTCACGCCAAAGCCAATACCAACAAATCCCTTATCTGAAGTATTATTAAAAAAAATAGGCACAGCCAATTCTGTTAGTGCAGACCCCAGTTGATTACTATTGTCTCCTAGACCAACAACACCAAACGCATCATATCCCGATGACCAGTGTAATGTTTTCGCATTGAACCTTCTGACACCCCGTTGAATCCACAAACCAGCGCCAGATTCCAGTGCCAAGTTTTGTTCCTGTGAACTTCCGAACACAACAACGCCTGCTCTAATATATTGATTGTGGGTGCCAAATACAGCTTGAATATTTATCCCTAAATTAAACTCTGTTTTTGATATTGCGGGTCTTGAGACTAAGTAACAAAATAAAAATATCCATTTACGGTGAGCCATGAAATTATCGGGTATCAGGTTTAAAACTGTAGCTGCAAGCTTAACTTGCTATTTAACTCAAATAAAACAAATAAATGTAAGTTTTTATACCCAAAATAAGCAAAGTGAAATTACTTAGACTTACCTAGTGCAGCAATCATCGAACCGATGACAACTAACCCACCGCCTGTGTAGGACAAAAGATTTAAGTTACTTGACTCAAAATAGGCCGGTAGATAATAAGTAGCCACTTCGACACTGATAAATGTAAATAATGGTGCTAATGTTATGACGGCACTCACCTTTGATGCCTGCCAAACATTCAAGGCTTCAGCAAAAGCACCATACCCAAAGATTGTATTTAAACAACATAAAAGCAGAGCCACAAATGCTAGGGTACTCATTTCCGTAACAAGGCCTATGCTACTGAAAGGCAATAAAGTCATAGCGCCAATAACATATATAAAAAGTGTAAGTTGTTTTGGTGTGAACTGTTTTAATAACACCTTCTGCGCCAGAGCATAGGCAGTCCAAGCTAATGCAGCTCCCAACACCAAAAGAATACCCCAAGTATAGTCGCCAACTTTACCTAGTAAAACACCAATTTTGTCATTAAAAAACAACAATAAACCCGCAAAAAGAACCCCTACCCCGACTTTTTCAACGAAACTTAAGTACTCTTTAAATAAAACAATGCCGCAGAGCATCAATAGAAATGGGGCTAGTTGAATCAGTACTTGCGCTGTTTCAGGGTTGATCCGCTCTAAACCGGCAACATAAGCAACGTAGTTAATCGATAGCCCAATACCCGCTATGAGCAGGAGTCCATAATGAGTACGACTTAACTGTTTTAACGAAGGCAAAGCCCCTCGCTTTCGTAATAAAAAGAAGACAACAAGCGCCGATATAGCAAAGCGATACCAAGTAATCGTTATAGCATCCATTGCAACTAGGCTTAGCTTTAACGTAATAGGTAAAACACCCCATAGAAAAGCCGTGAGGAGTGATAAAGAAAATCCATACCAATGGTTATTATTCGATGTCATATCTGCATACCTGATATGAATGATGAAAATTACATTTGTTTAAAACACAGTTGTGCTCATAGAAGGAACATAGATGCTAACTTTACTGATGGATCATCTCTTTAACACGATCTCTATAACTTCGACTAACTCTCAACTCTTCGCCATTGCTAAGAGACACATGGTACTCACCGCTAATGTGGCTGATCAATTTAATAACGTATTTAATATTCACAATAGCAGAACGATGCACACGTACAAACTGTTTGGGGTCTAATTGTTCTTCAAGCTCTTTCATTGTTTTACGCATAATATGTGTTCCATCATTGGTGTGGACACACATATAATCGCCAGCAGCATCAATCCATTGGATATCGACAATAGGGACTCTTGTCACTTCTGAGCCATCTTTAATAGCTAGAATATCAGCATAATGCTTTTGATTAGTCGTAATGGCTTCATTTTCTGACAACTTACGCAATACTTCTTCGCAATCGTCACCTGTAAACTCAGCGATCAGTTCAACAAGTTTAGACTTATGCTCAGACTCAACATGTAGCTCAGAATACTGCCTCACTTTATCAAGTGCTTCTTCCAGACGTTGTCCATCAACTGGTTTCAACACGTAGTCAAGTGCATGTATTTCAAACGCTTTAATAGCAAATGAATCATAGGCAGTCACAAATACAACGAGAGGCAAAGGGATATCAAGTTCTTTACAGCGATTGATAACTTGGAAACCATTGAGACCAGGCATTTGAATATCAAGGAAGACTAGATCTGGTTTTTTGTCTCTAATCAACTCTACCGCTTGAAGGCCATTATGACCTTCACCAATAAGCTCAATATCATCAAATCCTGCCAGCCTAAGTCCTAATCCTTTTCTTGCGAGTGGTTCGTCATCAACAATAATAGCGCTTATTTTTTTAGTCATCTTGTGTCACTTCAAACGGAATACGAATACTAATTTTCAAGCCTTTAGGCTGATTTTTAGCAACAACAAATGAATAATCGTTATGATACAACGCATTAAGCCTTTCTTGAATATTAGGTAATCCTACACCATTTTGACGTTTAAGTTGTCCATGTTTTACTTCTGCGCCGGGGCCATTATCTGCAACTTCTAATAAGAGGTCTCTGCCAAAATGCTTAGCGCTTATTGTAATATAGCCTCCATCCTCTAATTTGGAAATGGCATACTTAATAGAGTTTTCTATCAATGGCTGCAGAATAAGACTAGGAACTAAGGCACTTTGCACTTCATCATTAACATCCCATTCTACCGTTAGTCTCTCATCAAAGCGTACTTTCTCTATCTGTAGGTACAAGTCTATCGCTTGAATTTCTTGTCTAAGAGCCACCTTTTTAATCGGATCATTGTCCAAAGAGTAACGTAAGAAGTCACTTAAACGGCTGACCATTGCATCAGCTGTTTTATTGTCTTTCATAAGTATAAGCGTTGATATGGCATTCAATGTATTGAACAGAAAATGAGGATTTAACTGGTAACGCAACATTTTTAAATGCGCTTGATGAGCCATAGTTGTAGCTCGTAATGCGTTTTGTTTTTCTTTCTGCAATACGCTTGAATAGCGTACGCCAAAATACAGCCCACTCCAGCAAACAATCATAACGAATGAATCTACTGTCCCTCTGAAATACATAAGCCATTCGTCAGGACGAAAACCGTGCTTATAGATTTCCCAATGATTAAAGTTTCGGATAACAGCCCAAATCAGTGAAACCAGATAAGAAGACAGCCCAACCCATATCAATGTTTGTATTGGCTGAAAGTGCCAAACCCTTCGATATACATAGCGTAATGGTATGGTTAAAATCCAGCCGGCATAGGAGTTGAGAAGGATAACAAAAATCCAAATCCCTCGTCTTTCATCCAAAAATGAGCCCAAATAATATACTAAGCCAAAACCAAGCCATCCTCCGGTATGCAACATCCAGAACAAGCGCTCTTTTTCAACAATCAATTTTTGCCAGTTAATCAAGCTAGCAATCCTCTAAAATTATACTCATTGAATATTGTACGTTATCAAGGGAATAGCACATGGTAGATGGACGTTACATTTAAGCTATCTACCGCAATTGCTAAGTATTGGGTTCTATTTAACTTTGTCGGCTCCAAGCCGAGCTAAAAGTTAATATGATTTCTCAATAAGGTATTTTCAACCTTTTGAGCCAGTGCCCCCACCACCATGCAGGACCGACTAGCAGAAACTGAACATCTTTTAAAAACGACGGTTTCTTACCTTCAATATGATGACCAACAAATTGTAAAATCCACATCACCACAAAAACGACCAACGAAAAAAGCCATACACTCACTAAACCTGAAGCATGAATGACATCAATACCTAAAAACACGCCAATGGTCAGTAGCGTCATAGCTGCACCAATAGGTCCAGATAGTTTGAAGTAATACCATAAAACAGGAATCGCAGATATATGTGCCCAAGTTACGTTAAAATTAGCGATAAACTCGGGAACGGGAATAGACCAAACAAGGCCAAAAATGACAAAATAAATCGAAGGCACGGCTATCGCATGTATCATTATATTGCTAGTGTTTTGGTGGCTCTCACCGTATTGTTCAAGTAATTCGTCTACTCGTCTCATCAAACTCTCAGTTTTTATTATTCGTATGCTAGTTGAAGTTCTTGCAGTAAGTTTTCCATAACCTCTGCTGATTTAACAAATTTAATTCCAAAGTAAACCAAACCATCTTCGTTGCGTTGGTTTTTTAACTCGCCTTGAATATCTACTTCAGATTGATCCGGTGCTTTAACACGAATGACGAGCATATCACTCGTACTCAGTTTTTTCTTCAAGCGTTCTTTTTTCATACCAATTCTGCAACCGCTGGATGACAAATCCATAATCAGCGCATCACCAATAACACTCTGATCTTTTAAACTGATTAGCTTCGTGGCAATGCGTATTTGCTGCCTCTGCTCAGAGCGCAGATCCATATTTTGTATCGCAAGTGGAAAAGATAAAAAGACGAGGTTCGCTGGTTTAGACAACATAAAAGTCACTTTACTTTTGAAAGCGATAACCTCTCCAGTATCTTCTTCTAGTATGTACCGAATAACCACTGAGTTATCAACATAGATACCTTCACCTACGTTACCCCACTTACTCTCGTCAGGAAACTTAATAATGACACTTCGAAGAATATCCATACCAACAAATTCAGTCTTGACTCTACGTGTGCTACTAGGGGTTTTAAACTGCACATCTATAGACATTCCGGGCCGCATAGATTGGAGCTTTTTTAAATCGGCTTTTGTTAACCCTACTTTTTCCTTTAGGATTGCCATCTTTTACTTTTCTCCCAAAGGTATGTAATTAGACCGCATGGGTTAAATCTACCTTTGTATTTATGTAAACTCAATTAAATCAGTCATCTTTGTGTTAATACTACAAGTAAATAGACTATCTCCCAATCATTAATATCAAAATGGGCTGGGTAATTTTATTAAACAATATCAAGGCTCTTATGAACGAAAAAGCATTACCCATTCATTACGAAGTAAATATCCAATCACTTTCAGGCCATCTTTTTGACATAAGGCTCACCATTAATGAGCCTTCTGACACAGGCCACACTTTGTCTATGGCTTCTTGGATTCCTGGTAGTTATATGATCAGAGATTTTGCCAAAAACATCGTAACGATAAATGCCAAAGATTCATCTGGAAAATCGCTGACAATTGACAAGCTCGACAAACAGCAATGGCAACTAGCTCCATCAACAGGTCCAATTGAAGTCAATTACCAAGTTTATGCTTTTGATCTATCAATTAGAAGTGCCTACATTTGTGACGAGTATGCTTTTTTCAACGGCACGAGTCTTTTCTTTAGCATTGCTGGATTGGAAGAGTCTGGCTGCACCATCGATTTAATCAAGCCTAAGAGTAAAAATACGCAAAACTGGCGTGTTGCTACATCATTAAACTGTCAAGAAGAGGTATTGTGGCAATTTGGCCGTTACCGTGCTGAAAATTATCTGGAGCTGATTGACCACCCTGTACTTATAGGTGAATTCGACGAATTTAATTTTGAGACTGCAGAAACACAATTTTCGCTTGTATTAGCGGGTGGCCATATTGCTGATACCGCAAGAATCACTCGTGATTTAGAGAAAATATGTCAACACCATGTTGATTTTTTTCATCTCCCCTCACCTGTCTCACGCTACTTGTTTATTACATTGTTGTGCGACTCTGGGTTTGGCGGATTAGAACATATGAGTTCGACAGCGTTACTTTATCCGCGTTTTGATTTACCCAGATCAGATCAATCAAATGATATGCCTGACGGCTATAGAACGTTCTTGAGCCTCTGCAGTCACGAATTCTTTCATACTTGGTTAGTCAAACGTATGAAACCAGCGGAACTCTTGCTACCAGATTTAAGTCAGGAGAATTACACTGAGCAGTTATGGATATACGAAGGTTTTACATCTTACTATGATGATTTAACGCTATTACGCTGCGGATTAATAACTACCGAAAGCTATCTTGAGTTGCTAGGCCAACAAATCACTCGCCTTGAGATTAATTCTGGACGTTGCAAGCAAAGTATCACTGAATCAAGCTTTGATGCGTGGACACGATTTTATAAACAAGATGAAGGCGCTGTTAACAATATTGTCAGCTATTACAACAAAGGTGCCGTGCTGGCATTTTGTCTCGATAGCCTTATCCAAACAAAATCAGACGGTAAATATTCGTTAAATGATGTCTTACGTATTATGTGGTCTAACTATCAAGCCGGTGTATTGACTGATAGCCATACAGTACAAGTTATTGTCAAAGAGTCGCTATCCATCGACTTACAAGACTTCTTTGACTCGGCACTCTATAGTGTTAACGAATTACCTATTGCCGACTGTAGCCAGCAGTTTGGCCTTAGCCTTAATAAACGGACAGCACAGAACGACGCAGATAAAGGAGGTAAGCCGAACGAAAAAACGGCAAAAAACCAGTTTGGAGCAAGTTATAAAAAGTCAGAGCTAGGCGTGTATATATTAAGAGTAAGAGAGAATACGCCCGCTTATGACGCAGGCTTGCAGGTAGGCGACCGATTAATTGCTATTGATGAATGGCAGGTTACTCATGAAAACCTTCAAATGTTTATTGATCAAAGAGCTTCTGGTGAACAGTTAACTTTGTCACTATTAAGGGACGGTAAGTTCAAACAAATGCCTTTTAACGTCATCGAAGCTCTTAAAGAAATAACCTACCTTACCGTTGATGATGAGCCTCAAGTACAACAATGGATTAACAGGAGCTAATCTCTTGGTGGTACGAGTAAGCGAGGGTCAAGACGAACTTTAAACCAGTTCATTCGCCAATCTAAATGAGCACCGGTCACACGGCCGGTAGCACCTATCTCAGCCACTAAGTCACCTTGCTTGACACGCATTCCCTCTTTAACCAAACCTTTACTTAAGTGCAAGAAAGTCGAAGAAACACCAAAGCCATGATCAATAATCATCGTGCCTCCGGAATAATACATATCAGGTACAAACAAAGTGACAATGCCATCAGCAGGTGCATAAACCGGCGTACCGGTAGGCGCAGCCACATCAACACCATAATGAGGGTTCTTTGGCTCCCCGTTTAACACCCTTTGGCTGCCATAAACACCACTAATTGGTCCTTCGGCTGGCCAAATAAAGTCTTGCGCAAAATCTAAACGATTATCGTCAGTTTTCCTCGCCTGACCAACTTGCTGATTGTCTTTTTTAATACGAGCGGTTACCTCTGGAGGTGGCGCAACATATTTTTGAGGCAATCCATCTATACGTTGTATCTTGTAATCTCGTTTTGAAATCGTCAGCTTATGTTCAGTCCGTTTGCCTGAGGCATCAACTTCAACTAACACGTGTTGTAGTTCAGCATCTCTCGCAAAACCAAAGACAAAATGGCCATCAACACCTACTTTAATGCCTTTTCCGTCCAGCAATACCGAATTACCTGAGGAAGTTTTACCGCGAATCAAGCTCCCCTGAGTCATTTCACCTCGCAATTCCACAGACCATGCATTATGGCTCAGTGTAAGCAAAACAAGTAAAATGAAGAAAATATGACTACGCATAAGCAATAGCTCCTTTACCAACCCCTTCATAAGCGACTACTTTTATTTCTGCACCTTTACACAGTTTCTTCTGCTCATCTGCCATATACTGTGCAAGGCATTCTACTGTCGTATCTGTTTGCACAATTTCACATTCACTTTTAGCAATCGCCATTTCAAACCGTCCTTGTGATGAATCATAAGCAAATAAGTAATGCTCCGATAAGTCTTGTTGGTGTGCCAATGGAGATAATCTTATGGCGTCGTCACTAACAATGTCAGATGCAGTTCCTATATAAATATCTTGCCAGCGTTCAGCCCAATACTCTTGCCATTTAATACTTTCCTGCTGACCTTCATAAACAGTGACTTTCGAGCGATGGCCATGAGCGATTCGCTGACAGTTCCCTTCATGCTTCTTAAGGCCATGCGTGTAGTGGTAGTATGGCGTATTGATAACTTCGACCCGCAATTGCAACTCAATACCCAACACATTTTGGGGCATATGTGTTGTAATCAGCTCCTGTAAATATTTACCAACTGATTCCTGTGTAATGTTCTCAGCATAGATAAACGCGTAAGCCTCTGCAGGGCAATTAAGATGGATAGTACCAGCGCCACTACGCATAAAATCAACTAAAACAGCATCTTCCTCATGAATAATATGGGTGATATCTGTTTCAATAGGAACCAGCAACTTATGATCGATATGCAAATCAATTAAACGCTTTAAATCTTTTTTTACATGACCGAAATCAAGCACCATGCTTTCTTCATTCAAATCGCCATTAAGTATTACATCGACGATCCAACTCTCACCTACCATACCTCGCTCTGAACAGAGATAGGAGAAGTCCATTACTGTTAGGTCATTTACAAATAACTGCATTCATTTCCGCTTAATTTCTCGAGATAAAACTCATTTTAATAACAATACGACAAGGCGCTTTCGTGTGATTATATCGGTAGTACATGGCCTACACTAGGGGTTGTTTTCTATTGCTGCCATTTAGACAACTGATCTTTTAAATTTGGGGGCAAGCCATCAATCACTAAACGATCGTTTGTAATGTCATATTTAATTCGTTCACCTAACAGTTTTCGGTCAAAGCTTAAGCTAATACCTCCTCCCTGACCGCTAAACTTCTGTAATGTTTTTAATGCACTAGCATCCGGTTGGATCTGAGGCTCAACCGGTTGCTCTTGTTGTTGTGTAAAGCCTTCAAAGTTAACTTCATTGTTACCTTCAGGTAAAACCCCCGACAACTCAGCAATTTCGATATCTTCACCAGCATCGATTTTCTCTTTATAGTACTCAGATACCTTCTCGCGATACTGTTGCTTCTCTTCGCTGTCTAAAGGTTCGCTTGATAAGAAAGCATCCACATTAGCCACAAGTTGTTTATTCTGCTGCTTAACATCAATAAGCTCATCACAGCCTAAAAAGCTTAAAAAGAAATCAGAAACCTTACGACCTGCCCTGCCTTTAATAAAACTGACATAGCGATTATTTTCTGGTGATGTTTGGTAATCAGTTAAGTCAATACGAGCCGCTAACTGCATACGGCTCAAATCCAAATGATGACTATAACTTACTTCTAGATTATCGCTCACTTGCACGTGTTCTTTGGTATTCAGAACAGCCAAAAGTAAATAGTCTGTCGCTAAATATTGATAATGACAAAAAGCAACAAAACCTGTTTCTATCGTTCCGAAATCCAATAGTGTTTTCAATAAACGCTGCGAGGCTTTAACACTGAAGTTCACAAAAGAATCAGGTGCGCTTTGCCATTCTTTGAGCAATTCTACAAACCCAGTACCTTCACTTTCACCCTCTTCTGATGCTTGATTTGTTAATCCACCAATCCCTTTACCCGGTTTTGCATTAAACGATAAATGTAACTGTTGAGAGAGCTCTTCAATTTGTGGCGTCACTTCAATCGGGGATTGCCTTGGTATCAATGCTAATGTTTGTTGTTCGGTGAGCGACAATTGATGCACAACAAATTGATGGATAACGATGCCCATTAAATAAACCTTACTAAATTAATGATGAAATAGAACTGCCTTACCACTCGGTGATTGGTATTCAAACCATTACCTGATAGGATCTGTTTACTATTCTAACCTGATTTAAAATGTTATGCCGCAACAGTCGAAATATTCTAACGAAGAATTTGAAGCACTTATGGGAGACATCTTCGTAGCCTTAGATAAAAAGAACGCTGATGTACAATTATCACTGATGGCATTAGGTAATGTTGTTACCAATATTTTGCATAATCAAGTGGACAAAGAGCAAAGAAAATCTCTGGCTGAACAATTTGCCAAAGTTTTAGTCAAAAGCGTTGAATCCTAAAAGAATAACAAATAGCTATTTATGATCTTAACAGAAACCCCTCGTCGCCAGCGTGTTAATAAACTTGTATTGTGGGGGCACTGGTTTTCGCTCACGAATATTGTTATGGCGATTGTCATTGCTTCAATTTATGTTTTTACCACCCCCTTTCCTAGTAGCCTCATTGGGTTTGTTTATTTAATCAGCAATTGGGTCAGTCATATCGGCTTCTTAACCTTTATGAGCTTTGTCATATTCGTTTTGCCTTTGTGCTACCTGCTACCCAATGTCAAAGTTGTTAAAGCGTCTGCATCTTTCTTAGCAGCCGTTGGTCTAGCGTTATTAGCGCTCGACGCACTTATTTATAATCGGCACGGTGTTCACCTAAGCTTGTACAGTGTTAATGTTATTAGGAATGAATCAGATAGTGCAATCGCAACCTTTGGCTGGCAACAATGGGGCTTCTTAGCCTTACTGTTTGTTGTGTGGTTGTCCTTTCAGCTAACGATTTCAAACGCCTTATGGCAACGACTTGACCGCATTAAGAAAATCAATATCGGTACACGTACCTCTATATTCTTCCTTACCTGCTTTGTTGTCAGTCATGTAACGCATATTTGGGCTGATGCACGCTTATACCAACCTATAGTGCAGCAAGATGATATGTTCCCCTTATCTTATCCGGCAACTGCAAAAACCTTGATGTCACGTTATGATTTGATTGATTTGCAAACGTATGAAACACGGAAACAATTAATCCTAGACAGAGATATTGATTCAGTCAGCTATCCTAATGCGCCAATTTACTGTGCAATTGCTCCTCAGAGTTCAGTGGTTTTATTAATGAAAACTGACAACAACGACTTAAACTCTGTTTATCAGTCAACCGGTTTGAATTATAAAGACAATCATATCAATACCAATTCTTCACCTCAAAGTGCCATGCTAGCAGCTCTATACGGTTTACCACATTTCTATCATTCGGCGCTTGAGAAGAAGGCACCCATACTGTTTGATTTAACCAGCAGTTTTAATATTCCCATTGTCACCTATCAGGATTCACAAACCCAAAACCCATACTTTTTAGAACATGAAACATCATGGAAAGAATTTAAGAGTATCACGAGTCTTAAGAGCCCCAAGCTAGCCATAGCGATGGTCACCTCAGAGCAATTAACTGACATTCTCACTGAAAAATTAGTGAGCGATAACCAAGTATTAGTGGCTGATATATCGGACGGTGGAAGCAATAGGCTCTATTCAAATTTACATGTAGCTTCAGCACAAGAGCCCAGTACTCAGGAAGATTTAGCTCCAACGCTATTGAACATTATGGGGTGTGATAGTGATCCCGCACGTCACAGCACAGGACAAAATATTTTTGCACAGAAGCGGCCTTGGGTTATCAGTGCAATGGACAGTAATCTGGTTATTATGAATGCGAATCAACGCATAGATATTGATACAAAAGGCAATTATAAAATCAGTGATTTAGCGACTGGTGAACAAACAGACGAAGTCCTCGACATGAATCTACTGAGGCAAGCTATGAAGCATGTGAGCCGCTTTATTGTGCGCTCATGATGAGAGCTTTAATCTTATTTAACCGGAACCATTAAGACTAAAGAATAGTTTTTATTGTCAGCCACAGCTCTTATCCCGAGTTCAGATTAGGTAAGAAACGGTCGGTGAAATCTTTTAACGAAGTACACTCATAATCGGGTACAGCAGAAGATAATTGATGTTCACTCGAAACCCATACTGTCGCGCCCACTCCCACAGTTTTACCAACGACTATGTCACTTTCTCTATCACCAATCATTATTGACTTGGACAAATCTAAAGCCAACTCTTCGGTAGCTTTTAATAACATGCCGGGGTTAGGCTTTCTGCATGGACAGTCTTTCTTATAGATACCTTGACCTTCATTTTTATGATGAGGGCAAAAGTAAAAGCGACTAATATTCACCTGATGAGCTTCAAACTTGCCCTGCATCCATTCATGCAATGCGATAACATCTTCCTCTGTATAATAGCCTCTGGCTACACCAGACTGATTGGTCACAACAACGATAAGATACCCTGCTTGTTGCAGCGAATAGCAAGCTTCAAATACACCATCGATAAATAAAAGTTCTGACGATTTATACACATAGCCGCTATCATGATTAATGACACCGTCACGATCCAAAAATACGGCTTTATGTTTATTCATTAGGTTTATATCGCTTTATGAGTAAAGGAATATGTCGTAAGAGCCTAAAGCCCTTACGGCATAATAACAACCAATCTATGGGCTTGATTTCAATTGGGAATTGAACTCAATTCGCGGTTAAAATCGCCCCTACAAAATCACCTCGACAACTGCAAGAGCATTTTAGCCGCTAATAACCTTAATTCGAAAAGGCTTAAACGCGTGTACCACCATCCAATTCTATTGTACGCCCAGTGAAATATTCATTTTCGAAAATAAACTTAGCACAATGCCCCATCTCAGCAGGATCTGCTAAACGCCTTAGTGGGACAGTTGATAAGAACCTTTCTAACATTTCAGGACGCATTTGCCTTGCCATCGCCGTCTCGACTAAGCCAGGCGCAATACAACCTGTACGGATATTGTAGCGAGCAAGCTCTTTACCCCAAGAAACTGTCATGGTACTCACTGCAGACTTGGAAGCAGAGTAATTCGTTTGCCCCATATTACCACCACGCGATACCGAAGAGATGTTGATAATCACACCTTCACTGCCGGTTTCAATCATTTGTGCAGCGGCTTCTCGTGAACATAAGAATGTTCCTGTGACATTAACATCCAGTACAGATTGAAACTGTTGCTTTGACATTTTATCAACAACTTTACCTTCCTTCACTTTAAGAAGAAGCCCATCACGCATGATGCCTGCGCTGTTAATCAAACCGTTTAACTGACCAAAACGCTCTACAACTTTTGCAAAAGTTTCTTCAACTTGTTGCTCGTCAGTGACATTAACCACAAAGTACTCGGCTTCAACACCTTTGCCCCTTAGTTCTTCAACAGCACTTTTTAAACTGTCTTCTTGCATGTCCAATAAGGCTAACTTTACGCCGCTCTCAGCAAATATCTGGGCCATTGCGTGACCTAAGCCCTGCGCACCACCTGTGATTGCAATTACTTTATCTTTTAAATCCATCATTCAACCTATGATTTGTTCGCTGAAAACAGTTCAAATATGCTAGAAAAGTCATTACTGCCTTTCCCATTTTGTGCGTGTATTCTATATAAACTCTGAGCCAATGAACCTAATGGCGTCGCTGACTTAGAAGTCTGTGCTGTATCCATGGCTAATCCGAGATCTTTCAGCATCAAGTCAACCATAAAACCGCCTTGGTAACCATTAGAAGAAGGCACAGTATCAATCACGCCAGGACAAGGATTATAAAGCTCTAACGTCCAATTTCTACCAGAGCTTTGCAGCATGATGTCACTCAATACTTTTGGATCAAGCCCGTTATCGATACCCATTTGCAGAGCCTCTGACGTTCCAGCCATTAAGATGGATAGCAACATGTTGTTGCATATTTTAGCAACCTGCCCAGCACCGACATTACCGGCATGAAAAACATTCTTACCCATGTTGTCCAAAATAGGCGAAGCTGCATCGAAATCTTCTTTTGAACCACCAACAATAAAAGTTAATGTTCCAGCCGCCGCACCAGCAACACCACCTGAAACCGGTGCATCAATAAAATGAAACCCTTTATCTTCCAAACCGGCTGCTACACGCTTCGCCGTTTCTGCATCAATAGTTGAGCAATCAATAATGCGTGTGCCTGTTGCAAGGTTTGCTAGAAAGCGTTCTTCCAAGTACAAGCCTTCAACATGTTTACCAGCTGGCAACATGGTAATAACGAAGTCTTTGTTAGCAGCAGCTTGCAAAGCAGTTTCGCATGCCTGCGCACCAACATCTGCAACGCTTTTCATTGCTACTTGGCTCAAATCAAAAACACTGACGTTATGCCCTGCTCTAACGAGGTTTTGAGCCATGGGTCCGCCCATATTACCTAAACCAATAAATCCGATATTTGCCATGTCTATATTCTCTATTTTTACAAAAAGACCATCATCAGATGGCCGTTTATCGTTAATTTATACAAACCATATTAAATGATCATTTCTTTAAGTGGATGCTCTTCTTCGCTCCATTTGGAGGTAAAGAAGCTTTCGATAAGCTCATTAGGAACATCTTGTGTTGTTTTGTATTGCCAATCAGGTTGGTTATCTTTGTCTATCAGCAAAGCGCGAACGCCTTCTTGGAATTCACCAAGCTCAGAGCCACGACAAGCAACATCAAACTCCATACGGAAACACGCATCCAATGACAACGATTGTCCACGTTTCAACTGTTCAAAAACAATGTGTGCAGTAATTGGCGAGCCATTTATCAAGGATTTCTTAGCACGATTCAACCATTTGTTTTCAGACAAATCGGCAGCTTCAACATTGGCAACGATCTGAACGACAGAATCGCCAGTCATCAATTCATTGATAGTGTCTTTATGTGTTTCAACATTGTTTTCAGGCATTCGAACACTGTCGGCTTCTTGCATTTCATTACAAAGCGCGCTGACTTGTATACGTTGCTCATCCACAGTCGTTGCATTCCAATCCAGTGCTGCAAGCGAACTCACGAACTTATCGTAGTTTTCATGCGCAATAAATGCGTCGGCTAAACCTAAGTACAAGGCATCTGTGGCATTAATATTAGCGCCGGTTAAACCAAAGAATAGGCCCGTCTTATCAGGCATTTTAGGTAGGAACCAAGTACCACCAACATCAGGGAATAAACCGATAGTAATTTCTGGCATAGCAATACGAGAGCTTTCAGTAACAATACGGTGACTAGCGCCATTCATCAACCCCATGCCACCTCCCATCACAAAGCCGTTAGCCCAAACAACAAAAGGTTTGTTATACGTATGGATCATGTAATCCAAACGATATTCCTCGCTAAAGAACTCAAACAACATATCAGGTGTTTTATTCGGGCTGTTTTTCATTGCCGTGTGCATAGACACAACATCGCCACCCGCACAAAAAGCTTTATCGCCTTGCCCTCTTAAAACAACAGCAACAACATTGTCGTTAAGACGCCACTCAACTAATTTAGGCGTTATCAGGCGTATCATAGATAAATCAAGCGCATTCAATGCGTGGAGCTTATCTAGCGTAATAATGCCTATAAACTTTGTGTCATCAACTTGTTGTTGCGAAAAGCTAACAGGTAAATCATCAACACGACTCATAGCAACGCACCTGCATTATCAGCAAGAATACGGCGAGCAATAATAACGCGCATTATTTCATTTGTACCTTCTAGAATCTGATGCACACGTGAATCACGAACATGACGTTCTAAAGGGTACTCGCGGATATAACCATAACCACCATGAATTTGCAGTGCATCATCACAAACTCTAAAACCAATGTCCGTAGCAAAACGTTTTGCCATGGCACAATAAGCAGAAAATTCTGGCGCTTGAGTGTCCAATTTAAAAGCAGCTAAGCGCACCATTTGTCTGGCAGCAACCAAGTCTGTATTCATATCAGCGATTTTGAACTGAAGCGCTTGGAAAGTCGCAATGGCTTTACCAAATTGACTCCTTTCTTGCATGTACACTTTGGCAGTATTAAGCGCCTGCTGGGCCGTACCGACGGAACAAACAGCGATATTGATTCTCCCACCGTCCAAGCCTTTCATAGCAAACTTAAAGCCTTCACCTTCTTCACCAAGGCGATGATCGACAGGAATACGCACATCTTCGAAGGTCACAAGCCTTGTTGGTTGAGAGTTCCAGCCCATTTTCTCTTCAGCTTTACCGTAAATCACACCTGGCGCATTAGCTGGAATGACAACAGCAGAAACACCTTTAGGCCCAGCTTCACCGGTACGAACCATGACCACCAAAACGTCGGTCGAGCCAGCGCCAGAGATAAACATTTTAGAACCGTTAATAACGTAATCATCGCCATCTCGACGAGCAGAAGTTCTCAACGCAGCAGCGTCTGAACCTGATCCAGGCTCAGTGAGACAATATGACGCTAACACTTCGCCAGAGATTAAACGCTCACACCACTCTTGTTTGATCGCATCAGTTCCCCATGTGGCGATCATCCAAGTTGCCATATTGTGTATCGTCATCATGGCAGCTGTTGATGTACACCCCATAGCAAGTTGCTCAAAGATAATGGCAGAGTCTAAACGAGAAAGGCCCAATCCACCTTCAGATTCTGGTGTATACAGCCCACAAAAACCTAGCTCACCAGCTTTCTGAATAACGTCTTTAGGGAAGTGATGCTCTTTGTCCCATCGTGCAGCGTTAGGCGCTAGTTCTTGCTCTGCGAATTGAGTGGCTAAATCTGCAAATGATTGCTGGTCTTCAGTTAAATTGAAATCCACAAGTTATTACCTAATGAAAAAAACAAATTGAACAGAAATAGGAAGGTAACAATATAAATATACCGTTACCTTCTAATGGCTACTTAAGATTGATCGTCAAGTTAGGACCTGATGGTATGTCGCCATCAAACCAACGAGACGTAATCGTTTTTGTCTCAGAATAAAATCGAACAGCCTGTTTACCGTATGCATGTAAATCACCATAGAAAGAGTTCTTCCAACCAGTGAAAGAGAAAAACGGTAGGGGTACAGGAATAGGTACATTAATACCTACTTGTCCTACTTCAATTTCATGTTGATACTTTCTCGCTGCTCCACCGCTTGAAGTGAAGATAGATGTCCCGTTTCCATAAGGGTTCGCGTTAACAAGAGCAATGGCTTCTTCAAGCGAATCAACTGTCATACAGCATAAGACTGGGCCAAAGATTTCTTGTTGGTAAATCGACATTTCAGTAGTAACGTCACTAAACACGGTTGGACCAACCCAGTTACCGGCTTCAGAACCAGCAACTGTGGCATCTGAACCATCAACTAAGCAAGTAGCGCCTTCTTCTTTACCTTTTTGAATTAAGCCAATAACTTTCTGCTTAGCTTGAGGGCTGATCAACGGTCCAAAACCAGCCTCGTCGTCATTCCATAAACCAGGTTTAACTTTTGCAATTTCAGCGGCAACTTCTTCAATCCAATCTTTTGAATCACCCACAAATACAGCAACAGATATTGCCATACAGCGTTGACCTGCAGCACCGAC
This sequence comes from uncultured Pseudoalteromonadaceae bacterium, assembly GCA_964640795.1. Classification (GTDB taxonomy): domain Bacteria; phylum Pseudomonadota; class Gammaproteobacteria; order Enterobacterales; family Alteromonadaceae; genus M269. Next base: position 65,570 of record CAZXIN010000018.1, read on the forward strand.
AGATGCGCCAACTAAGTTATTAATCACTTGTTGCTTGTTAGAATCGGGCATAATGACTGAGTGATTTTTAGCGCCTGCGAAACATTGAGCACGTTTCATGTTGTCTGTTGCTGTCTTGTAAATATGCTGCCCTACAGGTACAGAACCGACAAAGGAAACCGCCTTAATGTCTTCATGATTCAATAAATGATCAACTTGATCTTTTGCGCCATGAACTACATTTAACACACCTTTTGGCGCACCAGCTTCTATAAACAATTCAGCAAGGCGAGTCGGTGTTAATGGGTCTTGTTCAGAAGGTTTCAAAATGAATGTATTACCAGCGGCAATTGCCATTGGGAACATCCATAACGGAATCATCGCAGGGAAATTAAAAGGTGTGATACCTGCGCAGACACCCAGAGGCTGAATATAGCTATATGTATCAATACCTCTAGCAACATTCTCCACCGTCTCGCCCATCATCAATGCAGGCATATTCATCGCTTGCTCTACGACTTCAATACCACGCCAAACATCGCCTTTTGCATCAACAAACGTTTTACCTGTCTCTTGACTCAGTATTTCCGCAATTTCATCATGATGTTCTTTTAACAAAGCCTGATAACGCATCATTACACGCGATCGCTCAGTAACAGGGACTTCTCTCCATGTTTCAAAAGCTTCTTTAGCAGCAGCAATGGCCGCATCCATTTCGTCATTCGTCGCGATGGGCGCTTGAGCAATAACTTCATTATTTGCAGGGTTGGTTACATCGATAAACGCAGAGGTTTTAGACGCGACAAACTCACCGGCAATGAGTAAAGGAACTTGTTTCATTGAACACCTACTAGTTGTGCCATAAGAAAAGAGCATTCTTTCGGCAATGTTATAAATAGCTACAATATAGGTTACCAAATAATTAACGTTAACGTTAACGTTAATCCTAAAAATTTTGCCTTCTTATGCCAACTTCTGTATACAACTTTGCTATGCATAAAAAGTTTTATGAATCTCACATTCTATGAAGCCAACAAAGAACCAGTCGGAAAGGAAAAATATTAATATCGCCATAGTTGAAGATAACGGTGCAGCACGACACAATTTGCGTAATCATCTTCTCGAAATTGGCTTTATCAACATAGGTAGTTACAGTCAAGGACGAGAACTCAAATCTGCATTGCGCACTAAATCTTTTGACTTGTTGTTAATGGACTTTCATTTGGGCGTTAATAAAAACGGGGTGGAGGTTATTCAGGATTTAACTAAAGAAAACCTGATAAAACACTCCACCAGCATCGTATTTGTGACGTCAGACCGCATGCCTATCATTGTCGGCCAAATTGTAGATATTCATCCGGAAGCACTGGTCTTAAAACCTTATACAATAAGAAACCTCGAACGGACTGTCAGTACCGTGATGAAAATTCATGGGTACTTGCGTCCAGTGTATAAAGCAATGGACGAAGACAGGTTTGAAGACGCATTTAATAAAGTTGAAGAAATGTTGGGGTTAAATGCCCTGCCTAAGCAGCGGATGTCGTTAATCAAGCTAAAAGCCAGATTACTCACTCGTTTAAATAGGTATGATGAAGCGAAAGCTATGTATACGGACTTGCTCAAACAGTCTCGGAACATCATCTGGGCTAAATGGGGGTTAATTCAAAATACCTTCCTTTCTGGCGAAATTGACAAGAGTGAGCAGATGCTCGAAGCCATGCTAGGTACACATTTAACTAACGATAAGGCGTGTGAATGGCTAGCTAGAATAAACATCAGTAACGAACGTTATGAAAAAGCAGAAGACTACATATCGCGTATAAAGGAAGGCGAAATGTCGATGACTGCCGCCAGATTAAAGGCTTACCTATACCAAATTCAAGAAAACATGGATGATGCCATTCGGGTGATCGAGCGTAAGCGTGAATCAAATCGAAGTATAAGAGAGCGATTTTCCGAGTTGTCGTTCGATTTAGCAAGAATGTATATCAGCCTAGCTGAGCAGAAAGGACCAAACCAAAGGAAGCAACCGTTACAAACCGCAAGACACCTTATCGGTAATGCCGCACGAAAAAATGCTGATGAAGATATTAGCCTAAAGCGAAATTATCTCAGCGCAGTGGTTGCGGTTTTGGAAGAAGATTTGCCCAAAGCCAAAGAGATATTAAATCAAGAAGGAATGAAAAATTTCGAAAACGCCGATATATCAACACTAGCCGATGCTTCAACCGCATGGTTTGGTGTTGGAGACAAAGCAACAGCTTCTGAATTACTGGCGACTATTGGTAACCGTGTTAAATCGCTTCCCGACGAAAACGAAAAAACAATATCTAGCCTTATGGTCACTAGAAACGAGAAGAATCAGGGAGGCAAACGGTCGAGAGCTCTCGAATTTAACAAAGCGGGGCTTAAATTCTATTCCAAGAAAAACTACGAAGAGGCTCTTAAATTGTTCTATCAGGCGTATATTCTATTTCCTGACGAACATGCATTTGGATTAAACCTACTACAGAATATGGTTGAGGCTGTTTGCAAGGAACACCAAACGGTAAGAGTGCTACGCCTATACAAAGACCTCGAAAAGAGTAATTTGTCTGAAGGCAATAAGAAAAGGTTATTAGACATTCATGTGAAAATTGAAGCTGATAGAGACAGATTCGTCGTTGTTGACAAACCTGTTCCTAACGGTATTTTGGAAGAAAAATAAAGAGTAGAGCTCGATCTCTTTGACTAAAAATAACAGCTCTTGATAAAGGGAACTACAACTTAATCAATGATATTGTGTTTTCTCAAATACTCAGCCACGGCCTGCTCATTACCAAATGCACCTAACAACATGTTCTGAGCATGCGCACTAGCAGCTTTATTTTCTTGATTCACAAGTAAGTTATACCATGTTTTAACTAACACCAGAGGTGGTTGCTTCATTTTATTGTCCTGTAAGAATTAAATATTTGTTACTTTCTGACATGGTAACTCTCTTAAGCCAGAATGTGCAATAATTTACTCAATATTATATCACTTATATCTAATCCGACAATCCAATCTGCAACTGGTTGGTGCACATTGCTTTGATTCTTTAATGTACTAGGTAATAGTTTGATTAATGAAAATGCGTTAGATCCTTAACGACGGCTTTGGTCACACCAACTGTGTATTCAGAAACGATAGAATATTCTGTTCCCAAAATAAAAAGCTAAGAGACAGCCGCCTTAATAGATAAAACAAGCTACTCCAAACGCAAGTATAAGTTGCAAACTAGTTCCGTTGAATTTCTCATCAAGAAGACGCACCGTTTATGATGCCTATCGGATACAGGTTTCACTCATGAAAGTTATCATTTCTTTAGACAGAGATTCTGGTTGTTCTTCCTGTAAAAAATGCCCTGCCCCTTTAATCGTAACCACTTTCACATCGGTAAGCCGGTTAACAAATTTAAATTCACCTTTATGCGTAACAGGATCGTTGTCGCTAAAAGCGGTCAATACAGGTATTTTTGAGTTCTTAATCGCCTCCCAAGCTTTTGCATTCTTAACACGTTCTGATTTGTGCTTGGGCAGGAACGGCACCAATACTGGAAACGCCCTAGCCCCCTCAATATAGCTATTATCCGGAAAAGGGGCGCTGTAACCATCTAGTACTTTTTCATCAGAAATACTAGATAGCAACCCAAACACGCCACGTACTGAAAAATCAGGAGATTGGTTTGCATGTTTTACCCAATATAGAAAGGCAGTTTTTACACCTTCTTTAAATTTATTTTTAACAGTTTGTGCATCTGTCACTGGTGTAAAACGATATAGAACGCTTAGGGTAAGCGACTTAAACCACGTAATCATTTGGTCATCGGGTAAAGCTGTATTCGCGACTACAAGTCGTTTAAACCGCTTCGTATTATCACCCAGAACACGCAAGCCAATTAACCCTCCCCAATCCTGACACATCATAGTCACACCTTCGATATCAAGCCCATTAAGCCACTGACTAACCCAGTCCACATGTCCGCTATAAGTGTAATCCTCTCGTGAAGCTAGCTTGTCTGAACGGCCAAAACCAATTAAATCAGGTGCTAAGACTCGATACCCTGCTTTGGTTAAGATTGGGATCATTTTTCTATATAAGTAACTCCAAGAAGGCTGCCCATGCATACATAATATTGGTTCCCCATCGACGGGACCTTCATCAAGATAATGCATACGAAGCGTTGTATTATCAGTGGACTTTATATCGTAGTATTTAGGTGCAAAATCGTAACCATCGAGATTATCGAAACATTCATCTGGCGTTCTTAGTACATCCAAGACAGTAACTCCTTAAAGTATGTAGTACCAATAATGACAGCTTTCATGGAGGGTTTTGATAACTTATAGTGATTAAGAGTCATAAATTATCAACATAAACAAGATATTCAACTGACCATATGTAGCACGCATAATACCAAACATATCTAAAAGGGAGCACTCAGCTAGCGTTATAGGGGTTGAATCGATGCGCGATATTACCAGTCTAATGAGTCGCGGTCCGGGCTTCTATCGACAACGACACCTGGATTGTTCTAATCACATACTTCTTGTACTTATAATGCTTATTAAATCCATTGAATCGTAAATCAAGATGTCGCAACAACGAGTCATGAGTCGACAGTCATCCTAAGCAATAATAGTCTGCAATACTATTTAACCTCATATATGGCCTCCTCCCGTATTGCAAGGTTAAATCATTAGATAACAGGGACAGGATTGTTGTCATATATTCGGCCTGTTTATGAGGTTATTTATCAAATGGCGAAAAGTCGGCCTTAACAAAATTATCAAGAAACTTGTAAAGAGCCGTATTAAGCCCAAACTTATTCGTCTGGTTTATTATCTCGTTTTCATTCTGAACAAAATCCCCAACGACAAGCTCGTCACCACAAGCTATTAGAATTTTTTTAACGGCTGTTTCATCCATTTCAATATGAAACTGTAACCCAATAACACGGTCATTGAATATGAAACCTTGATTGCTACAAGCTTTACTGCTTGCTAGGTGAACAGCGCCATCAGGAATATCAAAATATTCGCCGTGCCAATGAAAGGCATTTATAGCGAAATTCATACCAGATAAAATTGCTTGCCCCAAAGCCTCATCTTTGAAAGCAACAGGGTACCACCCTATTTCTTTTTGCTTCAGAACAGACACAGAAGCCCCTAAAGATTCCGCGATAAGTTGAGCCCCCAAACAAATACCGAGCACTCTTTTACCTTGACGAATAGCTTCCTTGATAAAGCTTTTTTCTCTTTTCAACCAAGGGTACTCTATTTCGTCATGGACACTCATAGGGCCGCCTAACACGATAAGGAAATCAAACTCTTCAAGTCTTGGCAATACAGGCTCTTCTTCAAAAAACCGTGTGCCACTCAGGGTGTGGTTTTTTCGTTCCTTGACCCAATCGCCTATCATGGCTAGGCCTTCAAATGGAACATGTTGTAAATAGTGAATCTTCATTTTATACCAATAAAAACGGGGGAATCATTAAGTTCATCCATAAAGGCGGCGAGACCAATCTTCCACCTCTCCGGTTGCTAGTCGACGCTGAACTTTTTTAGTCCAACTAGATGACAAGGCTTTAAGTTCCATTAACCTATGAAGCCCTTCTTTATGCATAGGTGAGTAAAAAAACAACGCATTTACCTCCTTCACACTAAGAGCTTCACTGTCTCGTTCTAGCAGTGTTAAGGTAGAGGAACAACTCACCCTGCCTGGTTGTATAACCCTATATAGCCAACCGCATAAGCTACGTTGTTGCATAGCCATAGAGATCCCTTCTTCCCCCCAACATCTATTGAGTTTAAAGCAAGGTGAACGAGGTTGACTGATTTCAATGACCGCTTCACCTAACTGATACCTGTCTCCAATACAAACCATGTCCTCAGTGACTCCTTGGGAGCTGATGTTTTCCCCCATACCGGGAGCTTTCCATGGTCTTTTACCAACACCGTACAGCGTCTGCCAAAAAGCATAATGCTCTTCAGGGTAATGGTGTAAGGCCCTGTCTGGGCCACCGTGAAACCTCTTATCAGCACATTCATCACCATCAATGCCCAAGTAAGATAAGTACTTGGTTGTAATCACCACCTTCTTATCAATCGCTGTTTCAACATCGTCAATAAACTTAATGGTACCCGTGTATAAATCTACGGGCACGCTATCCAAATGATGGCTTAGGTGGTTCATAATCTGCATTTACTCAATAAATGAAAGAGAGATTAGGCTAAAAATCACCTTTGTTGAAGTATGGTTCGGCCCATAAAATCGTTTGTATTAGCACCGACTTTAACCAAGCCTGTTGCATGGCATCAACCTCTGCCGATGTGTACTGTGAGTTTTCTAAAAAAGGTCTTAATGTAGCAGTCACCGGATATGTCAAAGCAATAACGTATCGAGCTGGAATGTGTTCTACAGCTTTAGCATTGTCGGTTTTGTTTTTACCCAATCTATGGTGACGAAGACCAATCTCATACTGATAATTCAACCAGTCCTGATCGTAGTTCGCATCAGCTGTGTCGTAAATCCATTGTATAAAGCGTGCGCGAACACGAGCTAAGTATTGGCCATCTGGCTTTCCTTCTGCGCTTGAAAAGTAGTGGAGTAAGTGTGGCGTAGCCCCAACAAAGCCATACCAAGTATCTAGTATTTTTTCAGCTTGAGGCTCTAACACTTTTCGGCTCTTTCTTAACCACTTTGCATCTTCTTCTGTGAAGAGAACAGTCGTTTTTAGGGCCTCTAGATCAGCTAAAGTGTAAGGTGCCGTCGTCAACTTATGACTACCATAAGTATAACCCGGTATTTTATTTCTTTTCGATTTGTCCGCTGCTGTTGCAAGAGGCGATAACAAAACAAAACCACATAACAAAGTTGTGATTATCTTTTTCATAAGAAAGTTCTCTCAATGTTAATTTAAATAGTATCGTGTCGATACCATTCAAATTAACATTGCTTAGCACGACTTGCAACAAATGTTTTTACTCGATACTATATTGAAATGAAAATTGATCCTGAAGTAACTTTATCCTTGCTAGAACGCCTATCACGCATTATCAACAATGATGCAGCGGTCAGCTCTTTAAAACCTGCACAATGGGAAGCTTTGCGCTATCTGGGAAAAGCAAACCGGTTTTCCCGAAAACCTTCTGCTCTGACGGCTTACATGGGAGTAACCAAGGGCAGCATTTCACAAACATTGAATGCGTTAGAACGCAAAGCATTGATTGAGAAAACAACAGTGATGGGTGACAAGCGCTCTGTCACTATCGCGCTTACCACTTCCGGTAGAAGTACGCTAGAAGACGATCCCTTGCAGATCTTTTCAAAAGCCATTGAACAGCTGCCTCACCATGAGACAGCTAAGCTCAATAGCCTACTTGAATCACTCTTAAAAACAGCATTGAAACAACGATCCAGCACACCTTTTGGTGTATGCAAAACTTGCAAGCACTTTAAGAAAAATGCACCAGAGGGCAATCCTCATCAATGTGCTTTATTGCAAGAACCGTTATCAGGAGAAGATAGTGATATGCTCTGCCGAGAACACGTACATTGAGTTCATAGCGAACTACCTTCAATACGTCCATCACCTAGTCAAGGTTTTTATGCCCACAAACAGTATCGAGGCCCTTTACATCGTTCGGTGTTCTTATACCAATCATATCTAATGAGAAACGGTCTAGGGATTATATTGTGACTTTGCTAGCAAACCCAGTACGATGGCATAACGCTAAAAAGTCACCGGCCTGTCACTCATGCCGTCTTATACTGAGGCATGTAACGACCAGCTTGACGCATCATCCATACAGGTACTTTGTCTACCGGCTCTCGCATCAAGGCACGTAAAAACCGATCATTTTTTAAAACAGTGAAAGATGTCACTGACATATATTATGTTCTCTAAATTATTGATCTTACGTTGGCACCACAATTGAAACCTTAACCTTCCATCATGAGTTGCATAATTTCAGCCCCTAGAATCAGATCCATTTCATGCCCCATTTTATGCTTACGTAAATACCCTTTTCGATCGACTAGCAAGAGAGTCGGTGTCCCTCTTGTCTCATAAGTTTTCATGGTTTTAGGGATAGGACTTTCATCTCCCGATGGCATATCAACGGCCACTGGGAAACTAACTTTATATTCATGTAAGAACGCTTTTAAGGATACTTCAGACATGGCATCGTGATGCTCAAAAACAGTGTGCAATCCAATCACTGTAACGTCTTCTTTTGGGAACAACTCATTAACTTTTTTTGCTTGAGGGATAGAATGTTCCACACATCCCGGACAGAGCATTTGAAAGGCGAAAATAACAACAACCTTTCCTTTTAGAAGCTCTAAAGACAGAGCTTCGTCGGTATTCAACCATCTTTGCACTTGCAGTTCTGGCGCTTTCTGTAAATCAGCCATTATAGAAATTACCTAACATTAAAGGCATCTTAGCGAGCGCTTGATGCCATATTTATCATTGGAGGATCATTGAAAGCTCAATGATCCTATTAATCAAGCGGGGCAACCTTCCATCTTTAAAATGAAATACCCATCTTGCTCAACAATTTTCTGTACGTTAGGATTAGCCGCCTCAGAGTGGCAGAAATTACACCTATTTTGTTGTAAGTCGTCAGCACTTTTACCAACACTTTCCAACCATTCTTGACCATATTTCCATGCTTTATCAGGTGATGTACCTGCTTCAACCAATACATCAAAGTGTATCAAGTGTCCTTGTTTATCTTTAGCATAAGAGTCATAAACATCAATTTTCATCATACTCATCTCCCAATATTATTCACACATAGTTTAGACTAAAAACTATGTGTGAATAATAAAGGAATAACAAAGCCTGTCAATAGTAGTTTAGACTAAATACTATTGAGTTATTTGGCGGAGTAATCAACTATTCGACAAACACTGATATAAGATGTCCTTTAATCTGGCTCGGATTGCTTTCTTTTGAGGCATAGTGTCATCATCCGTAGGCGTACCATTTAACTCTAATTCCCTAATATCCTCATCGATAGCATGATACTTCTCTGCATCATCAGCGAACGTTTTATCCGTATTGCAAAGCTCTGCAATACGCTCTTTATATTGCGGAAACTCTAAGATAAGTGAATGGTCTTCTCCTAACATGATCTCTCCAATTTTTATTGTAAATTGCCTCAACCTTCATAAATTGAGGTGTTTGTTAAAATGCACAGCTAACGACTTTAAAACCCTTCCAGCACTAACTTACCAATAGATATACCGAATTCTATATACCCAACCGCTTTCATGTATCTTCTATCCATATAATTTAATGGGATTGGTATTGCTGAGACAGGAACGTTATTTATCCGTTTGACGGACTCATTTTATCTTTTAGCTCACGTTTCCAATCATCAACGGTGTTTTCATATCGCGCCATGAAGGGCTTGTTTTCTGTAACAGGAATATCTGCATCATAAAGATCAGCGAGCTCAAGCATCCACCGACGATCAATATCTTCAAAAGAAGACATCATTGTCGTTGCCTGCTCTTGATCAAAACCTAATGCCTGAAGTGCAGAGCGACCGGCTCTTATCGAACTATCGTAATTTTCGCGAATGATATCCCGACACCCAATAGACCATAACTCGTATACATGTATTCGATCTATCGCTCGTGCCACAATGTGAACGTCCGGATGATTCTCAATAACGTAACGGGCTAAGTGGGTTATCGATTCTTTTTCATCCATAGCAATAACCAAAAGTTTCGCCTGATCGATACCTGCTGCATGTAGCAAATCTGGGCGAGTAGCATCACCAAAATAAACTGGGAGTTTGAAGCTACGCAACAACGCTAACTGCTCTGAGCTGTAGTCAACGACAGTGGTTTCAAAGCCAGCCGCAGATAAAGCACGGTTAACCACACCACCAAAACGACCATGCCCTGCAATAATGATGTGGGACTCTGTATCTATCTCGTCGGCTTCATACTCTTCTTTACAGGCGTACCTTGGCGCCACAACCTTGTCGTAGATAATAAACAGCATGGGCGTTAGCAACATAGAAAGAGCAACCACCAGCAAAAGTAAATCAGCAATATCAGCAGGTATCACATGATTGGCAACAGTAAATGACAACAAAACAAAGCCAAATTCACCTGCCTGCGCTAACCCTAGCGCTAGTAGCCATTTATCACTGCCTTTTATTTGGAATACATAAGACAATATAAGCAGCACTACGCCCTTCAAAAAAATTAAGCCAAAGGTAAAAGCGAGTACCATCATGCTATTCTCGGCAAACAAATCAAAATCGATGCCCGCGCCAACCGTGATAAAAAATACGCCGAGGAACAACCCCTTAAATGGGCTAATATCGCTTTCAAGCTCATGACGGTATTCGCTACGCGCCATAACAACGCCAGCTAGAAACGTACCGAGCGCAGGAGACAATCCAACCAAAGTCATTAGTAGCGCAATACCCAGCACAAACATTAATGCTGTGCTAACAAACAACTCTCTTAATCGTGCTCGTGATACAAAACGAAATATGGGATCGGTAAGGAAGTGCCCTGCGGCAATGACAAAAGCGATCACAGCCAATGACACCAAGGCCGTTTGCCAACCGTTTAATCCATCAATAATACTGAATGATAAGTCATGGTGCGCAGCAGTCTGATCAACTAGGGAGTTAGCCACTCCCAGTAATTCAGGCTGTGCGAGCAAGGGAATAAATACCAACATTGGAATAACGGCAATATCTTGAAATAACAAAACAGAAAAGCCTGCTTGCCCACCGTCACTTTTGAGTAGCTTCTTTTCATTAAGCGTTTGATTAACAATCGCCGTTGAAGACAATGCCAACACCATACCAATAGCCAAACCTACAGACCATGATTGCTCAAATAGAATAGAAACCACAGCTACCAATGACATTGTGATGGCCACCTGTAGCCCGCCTAACGCAAAGATTCTTGCGCGCAAATCCCAAAGTGCTTTAGGACTCATTTCAAGGCCGACGAGAAACAGCATCATAACAACACCAAACTCAGAAAAATGCTGCAGTTCAGCAACATTAACCCCGATAAAACCCAGTAAAGGACTCATTGCAATGCCTGCCAATAAATAACCAAGGACAGACCCTAGACCTAATTTACTCGCAATAGGCACAGAGATAACGCTACCCAAAAACAAAATGGGCGCGATTAGCATAAACTCAGCAGACATGAGCAACCTTCTTTATGTTTAATATTGACACTTTCCCGTGGTCATTATTTAAGTAACGCACGACAACAGAGATATGAATTAATGAACCTTCAAGACAATCAACTACCTATCAGAGATATCATCAATGCAGTTACGCGTACCTAATAACTATTCGGCTTTCTATACTTTTCCTGATCACTTTGCTATCACTACAAATTGGGGTATCAAGTGCGCTGTGGCCGATCGAGCGTAGGCCTTGGTTGTCATAGATATTAAAGAACGCAACTTCATTGGGGGTCATTTTTGATTGATAAACCCACTCATGGTCAGCATTGGCTGCTAGCCCCATAATTTGTCCCAAGCGATCTGGGTAAATGAGACCAATGGTTATCCAATCTTCTATCTTGACAGAATCGGGTCGAATAAAACCCAAAGGGGCGCTTTCTATGGGATTTGCAACAGGTCGCCACACATTCACAAAACCATAATGGCCATCGGCCCAATCTGCCGCTCTTTTCTCGCCGAGAATATCCTTCAGACGCTGTTCAGCACCAGAAGGGCTGTAATCGCTATGAACATTGCGCGCTGGCTTACGACCTGAATCTGGGTCATCTACTCTCACGGTATGATCAAAGACAATAACTTCAACAGCCTTCAACTCTTTACGCAGAAGTTCGGTAAGTTCCTTATTATATGTTTCCTCCCAATCAGAAGGTGCAAGCTCGAAATCCTCTACCTGAGAAACATGTTCGACGAAAGAAATACTATCTCTGGAAAATTCTACGGTGACTTCTCCTGTTCGAATATCTTTTACCGTGATCGGTGTTGAGACGAGTTCTGGAGATAACATTTTACCTTCTTCACCACCAGCATCGATATGGAATGCTTGTGGCTCATCACTGTGCACATGGTAATTAACGATTGCTGAGGTTGACATGAACTATCTCCAATTGAACTGCTTACAAGGGATTGTGAAACAAAAAAACCTATCTTCACGAACACACATGTAAGTTTTATATTAATGATTGCAAATTCGACCTACCCTAAGCCGGTTTGATAGTGTTAGGAGGCGAACACCGAGTACCCCCGTATATATTCAGTTAAAAAGGTGCCGCATCATCGTATTCGACAGAAGGCACTGTCCAACGCTCATGGGCATCGATTTCTTTGGGTTTACTACCACGCAATGGTATTTGCCCATGATCACCGTATAGCCAAAGTACAAAATTAAAGCGTTCGCCACTAGTTATAGGTTGAGCAGCATGTGCTACATTGCCTCTATGAATCATCGCTGTCCCGGGTTCAAAACTCATCCTATTGACTTTCCCTGTATCGTGATCAAAAAAGTCGACTCCTGACCCTGTAAAGACTTCTCCAGGTAAATTGAGGTTGATGTTCAGCGTAGCCGCTGAAGCGTCAGTATGGGGTTGAAGCGACGTATCCATTCCGGCTTGGTATTGAATTGAAAAGCCAAACGTCTGTAAATCATAACCGACAACTTCAGGGAACAAGAGACGTGCAATTGGACGCATGTATCTATTTAATAGTTCTCGATAAAACATCTGAAAACTTGGCGCAGCAAGAAACCCTTCTGAACGAGGATCGAGCATTGCTCCTCGACGATTTAAAGCAATCCCATAAGGTGGTCGCATTGGAATATTCGCATCCGCGACTTGATCTAAGTATTTCCGTAAGTCCAACAAACGTTCAGGATCAAAGAATTGACACTGAAAAACACCTGAAGACACTTCAACCCAATGATCGCGGACAATCGACTCACAAGTCGGATCTTCCCATGCCTTCTCAACCGAACTGCGCAACTTCAAATCAAGCAGTGAGCTATCAGGACAAAAGAGGCTTTCTCCTTTGCTTTTTTCCCACTCAATCCATGCGTCGCTTAACAAGTCTTTATTTTTTTTCCAAAAACCCTGCACGGATGGGTCTCGTCGAAGCATCTCTTCACGAGAAGGTAACACTAAATCCCGAGCAAGCTGCAACGAACTTAGTGAATTCTGTCGCTTAGTCGTATCACCATCATTCATCTCATGTTCTCCTAACATTTTGAGAAGTAACTATCTAAAGCTAGTAAGTACTTGAGGTTATTACACTTTACATTGCTGATAAATGAGGCTTTTCGAAAGACTGAATTAGGATTTCATTGATAATAGTCTGAAATTTTCTTAGCTAATTTGAAAGACGCTTTGTATTGCACAAAAAGAAAAGCGCCTTAGGAATGTGTTCTCCATACACATACTATATCTAGGCTATACACGACTAAATAAGACATATTGCTGGATAGCTCTCTAAGGATTTACGACATCACTTATTCTGACGATTGCGGCTTCACGCCCGTCGGTTATAGGGTGGCAATAACTTAAGCGCAAAAAGCGCGAAAAGTCATTATGAGACGTAAACAAAGCACCTGGGGTCAATATGATTTGGTGCTCTATCGCTCGATAATAAATGTCGAGCGTATCTATATCTTCAGTTAGCTCTACCCAAGTAGATAAGCCCCCTGAAGGGTTTGTAAACCTAACTGAATTACCCCAATGATTGACCAAAAGGTTCAGTAGTGAATTCCTACAGAGCTCTAGTTGCGTGGTTCTATAGTTAAGGTAACGAATAAAGTCACCAGAAGCCAAGAAAGTTGCGAGCCCTGTTTGAATAGCTTGATTTCCAGCTAAGTGAGTAACTAAGTTCAAGCGCCGTATTTTTTTCTGCCAGCGTGAACCAACTATCCACCCAGTACGGAGATCCCTAGAAAGGGATTTAGAAAAAGAACTGCATAAAATCACTCGTTCTGTTCTATCGAAATATTTTATTGGCTTCGGACGGAACTTGAATCCCAAGTCACCATATATGTCGTCTTCGATAACGGCAAAATCGTACTTCTCTGCAAGTTCTAATACTCTTACCTTGGCATCATCTGGCATGCATGAACCTGTTGGTGTAGAAAAAGCCGGAGTCACCACACATGCTTTCACGTCATAACGAGTCAACACCTGAGATAAGACATCAACGTCCAAACCTGAAACACTGTGACAGGGTATTTCAATAGCATGTAATCCAAGCTCGTCTAATAATTGTATGATTCCATAATAACCTGGAGATTCAATAATGACATTGTCACCGGGTTCGCAAGTTGCCATCAATGACAAAAGCAAAGCGTGTTGGCATCCTCCCGTTATACAAAGCTCGGACGCATGTAAAGGCAAATTCAAGCGTCCATAATGATGGGCAATTTGCTCACGTAACAACCCAAACCCCATAGGCTCATCATAATAAAGTGTCTTGCGCACACTTTGGGTTCTCATTGCTTTATTGATATGACGATGAAGTTTCACAATTAGATTATGCTCTGCAGGCACTGGCTCGCTAGGCTTAATATCGAACGCTGCACCTTTTGCAATAACCTCTTGTAGCAAATCTGGGATTGAAACTAGCGATGGCCTAATGTCTTTAAAGACTGGCGAAGATGGCGGTGTAAAGTTCAACACTTGCCTTACGGTGAACCCACTTTTAGCCTTTGCTTCAATGAGGGATTTAGATTCAAGATGTTGCAATGCACTGATAACCGTATTTTTCGCAACACTGAAGTCTCTCGCTAGCATCCGAATAGAAGGGATCTTATCTCCTGCCCTATACTTCCCTTTTTCAATAGCCCTTTCTAGCGCATCAGCAACACACTCATACTTATTTTTCGACGAGTGGCTTTCGCCATCTGTACCCATACAACTTACACCATCTGTTCCTGTACCTAACAATACTAAGAGATAGACTAATAAAACTCAAAAGTTATTCATTTAAGTGGCGGCAGCTATGAGCAGTCTAATACACGGTCAACGGATAGACATTCGTGACATAACACCAGATAAGGAACATGTCCCACCGACTAAAAAAAGCGGCAAAATCTATATTCGTTCCGTCAAAGGTAAAATTGAGTCAATAAGAAGAACGATAGGATTGTCCTTCATCACCTTATTTATTCTATTACCTTGGCTAACTTACTCAGGTAGGCAAGCAATCTTACTGAGTTTTACCGACCAACAGTTTCATTTGTTCGGACTCACTTTGTGGCCTCAAGACCTAACAATATTGACTTGGTTATTCATTATGTCCGCATTCGCTTTATTTACAGTGACCGCATTATTTGGGCGCGTATGGTGCGGATTCATGTGTCCACAAACAGTATTTACATTCCTTTTTGTTTGGGTTGAAGAAAAAGTAGAGGGCGCAAGAAACAAACGTATTCATCTAGACAAACAACCACTTTCAACATCTAAATTACTTAAAAAATTTACTAAACATGCAGTTTGGCTAAGCATATCAGCAATAACAGCATTGACCTTTATTGGCTATTTCACCCCAATCAAACCTCTTTTGTACGACATTCTTACACTTAACATAGCATTTTGGCCTTTTTCCTTCGTTGTGTTTTTTATGCTTTGCACCTACGCTAATGCAGGTTGGATGCGTGAAATCATGTGTACCCACATGTGCCCTTATTCCCGCTTCCAATCGTCTATGTTCGACAATGATACATTGACCGTTACCTATAATCCTGATCGTGGTGAAGGGAGAGGTCCTCGCTCAAGAAAACTCACACAAGATCAATATAAAAGTAGAGGCTTGGGAGATTGCATCGACTGCAACCTCTGTGTACAGGTTTGTCCGGCAGGCATTGATATTCGAGAAGGTTTCCAATATGAATGTATCAATTGCGGCGCCTGTGTAGACGCCTGTAATGGTGTTATGTCAAACATGGGATACGAAAAAAATCTCATCTCGTTTGACTCAGTTAACGCTGCCAAAGGAAAAGCCAAATCAATACTTAGACCAAAGGTGGTTGGCTACCTCTTGGTGCTACTCACTTTCGTTATCCTATTTTTTATGAATCTAGCGATGATAAGGCCTCTCAATTTAGACGTTATTCGAGACAGAAATGCTCTTTATAGAGAAACCGTGAGAGACAGTACAGAGAACGTATACACGCTCATGATAATGAACAAAACACAACAAGAACAATCTGTTCGTATCCAAGTTCATGGGCTTGAAAGTGCAGAAATAATCGGCACAACAGAACTCACCATCCCCAAAAACAAATCCATTCAACACCCCATATCAATTGAGGTAAGAATGGAACATATCAAGCAAAGCATCACGCCATTTTCAATTGATGTAATCAACGAAAAAGGAGACATCGCCTCAAGCGAGGTCACCTTCATTGCAAGAAATTGAGTATGGGTAAAAGAAAATGCCTTAACTTAACCTGCGAGACTCGCAACAAAACACCTAAATTCAATGTATTTTAATACTCATCAAGGCTAATTGTCATAGCCACCTTTTTAATTGTGTGGAGCCACCCTACTGCGTTGACTTAACGAAAGCAGTAGGGCGATACCTTAGTCTGTACAGATATTGGGCACAGCTACCTTTGTAAATAGATGGGGGGAGGCAACTGCACTATCTGGATACGCTTCCATTGTTTTTTGAAAATCAGGATGGGTAAATGCGTTGCGAAAATCCGCTACTGAATCCCAAATGGCATAATTCATAAAGACGGTACTCCCCGCAATACCTTGATGAAGTTGAGTGGAGATATAGCCGGGTTGTTGTTTCAGCCAATTCGCATCGACTTCCCATGCGTTAAGTAGCCTAGGAATATCTTCTTCAGCTACCTCAAATATATTCACAAGAACAATGGACGACATGTCCGTTTCCATTTGTTTATGTAAAGGGACGTATTGGTCGAGAGACTTCAGGCTTATCATGATTATGCTCCAGTAAGTTTGTACAAAACGTTTAGGCTGATTGCTTCTTAGGGCGTCGCCATTTACCTGTAATTTTTAGCCCATCCCGCATATTCAAAGACATCAACGTGAGATTTATTGCACCAGCTATAAGTTCAAGCCCCTGAACAAGATAAAAAGACCAAGTAAAACTGTATTGGGATGCAGAATAGTTAAGAAAGATGGCCGCAGGAACCAAGACAAGCAGGCCATTCATGGCAATAAATGGCATCCACCTTTTCTTTATATCAATTAACCCACCCTTTCTATTTCCTGAGAGCGAGAACCCTGTTGCGCCAGTCAATGCTATCGAAGGAACAAGAATAAATAGACCTGGGAAGACAATAAGACGCTTTACAGTAGCCACCATATCTGGACTACCAAACAATTCGACAACAATCGATGAAACAAAAAAGGTTCCAATGCATAATGTAGCGACAATAGCTGTAATACGATGAATAAGTCGTTTCATAGTCATTTTATAAACAGGACGAACAATGACAGTATATTGTCATAGTTGACAATATACTGTCAAATTGATTTGCGAGGAACTCAATATGAAACATAGCGATGAAGGTCTAGCTTTCACAGAAATCGTGCTCGAAACGTTTAAGTTAAGCGGCCTGTTGGCGGTGGAAGGTGACAAAATATCAGCCCCACTCGGGTTAAGCAGTGCAAGATGGAAGGTATTAGGCGCACTTGAGCGTGCAAAAGAGTCGCTAACTGTCTCTCAGATAGCACGTAATATGGGGCAATCACGCCAAGCGGTGCAAAGCTTGGTTAATATTATGAGTGACACGGGGTTTATCGAGTTTCGAGATAACCCTAACCATAAACGCGCCAAGCTTGTAACACTTACCCCCAAAGGAAAAGACATATTTCAACGTATGGAGGCTATTCAAATTCCTTGGGCTAACCAACACTCAGACGACATTGCAATAGAAGATTTAACTACCACACTCAAAACACTGAGTAAAATCTCAAGTTTGTTCTAGAGCGTGTTGAAGGGTATAACGTTCAATTTATGAAATAGATTAGAAGTAAACTAGAGATGATGTGATGCCCGGGGCCAGAAATTAACCCTCAGCAAAATTAGCGTGTGCACGCCTTGTCGTGTAGAACCCGTGTAGGTACTCTCAGCTCTATTCCTTGCCTGCGACAGAGTATAGCAAATTTGGGGGTGGGATAGAACTGTAAAAATAGGTGGTTTTGGATGTTATTTTGGCGTTTAGAAGTAGGCTAACAATTTAGCGCTTTTATCTATCTTTATTAGTGATTATCTAACTATAGCTTTCTATCGTGCTTATGATGCCGAATATGCAAAACGCTGACAGTATCACCTTCAATAAAGTACAAAACGCGGTAGTTTCCTATGATTAAATGTCGAATACCTTTCTGAATATCGATATCTTCTGGCGCTATCGGACAACGCTCAGCTAGTTGGTCTAGCTTTTCTATTGCCTCAATAATATCTAAATACCAATTTACCGCATTCTGAGGTGAATCTTTTTCAATCTGTTCAAAGCGCCTAATAAGATCGTTTTCTGCGGTTGGCTTGATATCTATTCGATATTTTTTCAACGTTTAATACCGTGTTTGGCTTCAAACTCATTTTTAAACTGATCAAGCGGTCTACCTTCCTCAGACAATGCTTGTCTGATATTTTGAATGCTTTCGGCATATTCAGCTAACTCAGACATACGCTCATAGGTTTCAGCATCCTGTACCACCACAGCAGCTTTGCCATTGACGGTCAAAATTTCAGGGCGCTTACTGTCCATCAGTCGCTTAATATGCTCCGCAGGCTTTCGGCTAAAGTCAGTGACGGTGTGTATATCTGAACTGTTAAACATGAACTTACTCCTAAACAGAGAATAAACGTATTATTATCTGTTCATTCTAGTGACTGGCTATCCATAGGTCAAAGTGTTTATACGCGTTCGTATGCGATCAATTTCCTAGCGTCTCCCTACTTTGTCAAGTATCAGTTAGCCTTAAATTAGCCGAAAGTTGGCCGTAAACTAGCCGTAAATCAAGTCGGACAGCTAAATCTTTTTACTAAAAATTCTTAAACCTACTGAGAGGGAGGCCATTTAATTCAACGTATTTGTTGGAGCTTTTGATGGCCTCTTCGTTTTCTTTTAACCACAATCCCTTTTTACGCGCTAAAAGTGCTTTTTGAATGCCTAATTCGGCAGAGCTGGAAATATTTACTCCTAGTTTTTTAGCTTCGATATTCATAACCTAATCTTTTTAAGAGGCTTTAATTACCCAACAAGCATACATAACCAATGTGTGTATGACGAATAAAAACGAACTATATATGGCTAACGCTTTGAGTTGTCATCTGACCTTACTCAAGTGCCATTTAGTTTTATGACAAGCAACTTGCGTATTAATGGATAAATTATTTACTTATAGAAAATACTACCTAACGCTAACAATAATATAGGCGATCGTGTCAGCACCCATTATCCATTGACTTTTTAACAGACTCCGAACAAAGTTATCCGATACATAACTGTACTTATAAAATTTAACGGAACATATTCAACAACATGAGCAAGAATGGATTAATTAGGTACTACCGCGAATGTTTCAAGGAAGACTCAGGCGACTTTAATCTAAGAAACCTCCTTCGCCTCAAACAAGAAGATCTGTTATTTATTAAGGGACAAGATGATATCGCAACGGCTAATCTGCCAAGGTTACCCATTGTTCCAAACTATGGAGAGTCATTTTCAAAACGCATTGAAATCTATCAACGAGAACGCGTACTACTTTATGGTTCGCTTTTTATTGCGGGAAAGTTAGTTGTTAATGATGAAGTCGTATCGCTATTCAGTCCGCTGGTTACCAATGAAGCCAAAATGGAATCCGATGAATACGGGTATTATTTCACAGTTGACCATTCTCTAAAGTCCGTCAATGAAGAGCTTTTATCTCTGCTATTGCCTGACTATTCTGACCTGCCAGCATTCGACGATAGCCGTCTCTATGATCCCACGTACTGGATAGAAATGCTTGAAAAGAGTCCTTACGAATTGCATTGTTTGGACAGCTTGAGGTTTCCTGCATTAGGCTCAAAAGATGATGCGACAAAGGCGATGAGGCGAAAAGCGCCGAGTTTGTTACCGATATCTTGTCTCGCTTTTGTAGAACGCTCAGCCAGCAGCCGAGGCATACTGCATGAACTCTCCCTACTCAGTGAACAAAAGAAGCAGTCAGTTCCTATTAATGCCTTGCTTGGTGATTCAACAAGTCAATCTGATCACAATGAATTCAAGGTTAATCACCGTTTGGTTCCAGGTACTTTAAGTGCTGCACAGAAACGTGTATTGGAAATGGCAGCTAATCAACCACTGAGTGTCGTTTCAGGACCACCAGGCACAGGGAAAAGCTTTACTATCGCGGCCGTTGCGGCCGAGCATTTTACGCGAGGTCAGTCCGTGCTGATTGTAGCTCATACCGATACCGCACTCGATGTTATTGCCAACAAATTGAGCCAGAACTTTGGCTTAGACAACCTATATGTTCGAGTAGGTCTGAAATCCGTATTAAAGGAATTCAAGCAGTATCTTGATGACTTACTCGCTGGCTATTTTGATCATTCTGAAGCAGTACAATCTGCGAAATATAAAAAGCAACTGGATGAGCTGATTAAAGCCATTGAGAATGACGAAAACGACTTAAAAAAAATAAGCGCTAGCGCATTCAAAAGCGGTACTAGAGCGCATCGAGTAAGAGAAGAGTTAGCTAATTTATGGGATAAAGTCCTCTATAAATTAAGTTCACTATCTGTCGGTAAAGAAAGTAAGTTATGGCAGATTTCAGCGCACTTTAACCAGCTCATTGAGCAAAAAGAAAGCTTATCAACAAAGTACCTGCGTGCGGAGAAGGCTCGCATAATCTCAAGTTTATTAAAGTCAGACCGCAAACAAATACAAACATTGAATAAAGCCTCAAGGGCCAGGACGTCATCAAAGCAATCTGAATATTTTTCCAATATCAACTTTGATTCGTTATTAAAAGGGTTTCCCGTTTGGCTAGTCACGCTCAATACATTACACAAGGTATTGCCGCTCAAAAATGATCTTTTCGATTTGGTTATAGTTGATGAGGCAACACAATGTAATATCGCCAGTGCCCTACCCGCTTGTGCCAGAGCTTCAAGAGCCTTGATTATGGGTGATCAAAAGCAGTTGAGGCATTTCTCTTTCTTGGCTCGCGCTAAACAGGTTGATATTGCAGAGCAGTATGATGTAAAACACTCAGACAAAACCTTAAGTTATCGAGATCAAAGTATTCTAGACTTGGCATTTTGTAGTGTTGAGGGACAAAGCCAAGTCGCTTTCTTAGATGAACACTTTCGCAGCCAGCCAGAACTCATTAACTTTAGCAATGAGCTGTTCTACAATAAAAAGCTTAAAATCATGCAGCACCGCCCCTGCTCTACAACGGGGCACATGCATATTGTTGATGTTAATGGAGAGCGCGATAAAGCAGGCTTTAATAGTAAAGAAGCTGATGCCATCGTGGAAAAAATTAACACCATTATTAATCAAGATATTGAGTCAAACCTGCCTCGCTCAATTGGTGTGTTGTCGCCGTTCAGTAAGCAAGTCAACCATCTCTCTGAACAGATTGAAAAGCAGCTCTCACTCGATGCGATTAAAGCGCACAATTTAAAAGTATCAACTCCCTTTGGCTTTCAAGGGGAAGAAAGGGACATCATGCTGCTATCTTTTTGTATTGATAATGATAGTAGGCGTGCAGCTGCTTATCTCAATAAAGAAGACGTGTTCAATGTGTCGGTTACCCGAGCGAGACAAACGCAGATCATCTATAAATCTGTCGACCAACTGAGCCTACCTGCCGATAACTTATTGAGGAAATACTTAGCCTCAGTAGAAGCCTTTACCATTGAACATAAATCAGAAAAGCAACCTGATAAATTTCAAGAAGCAGTCATTACAGAGTTAAAAGCACTCGATATTCCATACTGGCGAGGTTATGAAATGTTAGGCACCTATATTGATATTTTGGTTAAAACCGAAAACAAATATATTGCCATCGACCTGATAGGCTACCCAGGCCCTTGGGGTGATTACTTTGAGCTGAGCACCTATAAAGTCATAAAACGCGCTGGTATTGAAGTATTCCCAGTAACTTATGCCCTTTGGGTAAAAGATAAGCAAGCTTGTTTACAGGCATTAAAGCATGCTTTAAAAGCTTAAACAGAGGTTTTTTTGTGCATCTTGAGTTCAGCTTAAATCATTAAACACTTCTGGGTGCTGCTCTGCGATCCTTAATAAAGCCACAGCAGGACCTTGGGGACTTCTGCGACCTTGTTCCCAGTCCTGTAGAGTTCGAGTGCTGACACCTAGTAATGCTGCAAAAGCCGATTGGCTAAGTTTCAATTTAGCACGGATCACCTTCGGTTCAGACGGCTGACTTAATTGTGTCGTTTTAAGGCTCACTTTGCCTTTTTTAAATGCTTTGATCTCGTTAATACCTTCCAAGATTTCAGCACCAATATCGCGATTAGTCATGTTCAATAGCCTCCGCAATTTGCTTGAGAATGTGACTTGGAATAGTGGCTCTCTCTGATTTACTATACAAAGTCAGCATCCAGATTTCACTATCCGACTTCTTCCAATAATAAATTGCTCTAACTCCACCACTTTTTCCTTTACCTGCGGCAGACCACCTTACTTTTCTTACCCCACCCGAACCGCGCACAAGATCACCAGCATCAGGCTTTTGAAGAAGAAAAGTTTGTAATCCCCTGTATTCATCATCAGACAGATATTGAGGAAGCAACTCAGTAAACTTGGATGTTTCGATAAATATCATGCAAACAATACTACGGCAAAGCCGTATAAAGTCAAATAATAGAATGATGCATAACAGTTAATTAATGTAACACTTAGTGCCTGAAAACGAGCAACGTTTCTAGCCGTAAATCGAGTGGCATACACATCAAATTATGATTTAGTATGGTAGGCCTGTGAGTTGCACTTGATATAACCAGATTCTCTTATACGAGAGGAGCAGATGCCTTTTGTAAAAACACTATCTATTGATCACAAGGATCGTCCTTATTTCCCTTGGAGCATTCCATCTTGCCGATTGTGTGAAAGTATAACGCTAGACGGCAACGTGACTTTTCTAACGGGCGACAACGGTGTGGGTAAATCAACCTTGTTAGAATCACTGGCTCTTAAGCTCAAAGACTTAAATGTATTGACTCTTATGCCACCGCTAAAAGACAGCGAGGCAGCGCAAACCGTCATGCCCTCACTTGAAGTAAACCTAGTTCGTCAGCCGTTACAGGCACACTTAATTCGCGCCGAAGATCTCGGCCGTAAAATCGAAAAGTATTACGCCCATGTTGATGATTGGGCGAAAAAGATGGAGCTTGAAGACGACATAAACGAGCTTCATATCAAAACACTCGTTAAAAATCAGTTGCACTACCTGCCCCACTCACAAGGCACTGAGGTAACCCATAAGTATGATACCTGTTCTCACGGTGAGGCATATTTAGACTCTTTTAGTCAGTCGCTTAGCAGCAATGGCTTATAGACGAGCCAGAAGCCGCACTATCACCTATCAAACAGATCGCATTAATTTCTATGATCATGGAGCATCTATCGCTTCATTCATCTCAGTTCATCATTGCAACCCACTCACCTATTTTGATGTCTACGCCAAATTCACAGTTGTATGAAATCACCGAAGACAGTTTTCAAGAAACAGATTATAAAAATACCGAGCACTACCAAGTGACCTTAGGATTTTTACAAAATCCAGAGAGTTATCTCAGATTTTTGCAGGGCTAATACATATAACGGTTAGGTAGATTAACGTATCGAAGTCGGTATCACTTGAAGCGAAAAACTTATGCCAGAAAAAGGCTTTTAGTCTTCACTCGCTTCAACCCCACCGTATACGTCAATAGTCAAATCTCTTTGATTGCCATAACGTTGAGGTGTAGCGCCTATACTGCTCTTTAAATGCCGAATTAAATGAGGTTGGTCACTAAAACCAAACTGATAGGCTATTTGCGCCCAATCAATCGCCTTAACATCTCGTTGATACAAGTATTCCAACATACTTTCTAATCTATTCATTGACTGACATTGTTTTAATGTCATTCCAGTAACGTGTTTGAAGCTGCGCTCTAGTGTGCGTTGCGAGTAACTCAACAACGAGCTTAATTCTGATATGGACTTATTGTTTAGCAATAGTGCCAACGCTTCACGGGTTAATTTACTATGACGGTCTTCATGGTTGTTTTTGAACCAAGATATACAAATCTCGTCCAACCGCTCACAACATTGTTCTGGATATTTTTGAGCCAAAGTAAAGATTGAGTTATCGATTAATGGCTCAACACCAAGTGAGACATTTACGTCAATATCACAAACCGTATTCAAATTAGGTTGTGACGGCAGCAAGTCTAATGAATATAAAGCACCAATATGAAATTTTATACCCAGATGGAGAAATGGTTTTGAATGGTCAAGTTGATAGGTCTGAGTATGGGGAAAGATCCAATGACTTCCTTCGCCATTCACTTTTTCAGCTTTCAAATCGTAGCAGTAAGGTTGTTGTGAAGGAGATAGCACCATATGCCCTGCTGGATCTGGGTTTAGTTTTGGATAAGGGTAACTATCGCTATCAGGCGCTTTCTCCAAGAACCAATAACAGTCTATATATTTCGATACCTCATCGGGGATCGGAGAAAGTATCCAATTAATCATATTATCCTTTCCTACCCTCACTTTGGTACTCAAATTGAATAATACGGTGTTCAGCGACAAGCCCAGATTTACTAATGGCTTTTTGAGCACCAATATTCGCTTTCTCGGTTGAACAAATAGGTATGAGGTTGGTTTGCCGAGCATGGCTTATTAAAAACGACATGACTCTCGTCGCCAACCCTTTACCTCGTTCAGCAGGCAGAACAATCATCCCTAAGTCAGCATATCCCCTTTGGAAGTCGTCAAACCTACGACATTCAGCGCTGGCAAAGAGTTGGCCATTTTCCCAATAACCAAAAAGCTCACCTCTAGAAATAAGGTTAGTATAGTATCCTGTCACCCATTCTTCGGGCGCGCCAATGCTTGTCTTCGCAAACTCAACAAACTGAGATAGCTGACTTTTGGTCGCTTTTACCATGCTTAAAGGTGTTTGCGCTAGAGGACTAGTCTGTACCTTCATTTGATACATCAACGCGTTCACATTGAATGATGCATAGTTATCAAAGCATAAAGATAAATATGTCGGTTCAGCAGTACTTACAAATGCACCTTTAACATGGCCAACAATAGCGCTGTTTTGCTCTGCTATGAGTGTAAATAAATTGCTAGCTTGAGTGTTGTATTCTGGGCTAAGGTAAAATTGCAATAAGTACCCATCACTGTTCATGCAACAAAACCCTACTAATTGATTATCACTATAAAAGCCAAAATGTTGCGCCATAGGCACAAAGCCCAATAACCACATCCCATCCAAAGGAGCGACCGCTTGTTCAAGATACCTTTGCTTAAGCTCAGTTAATATCTCAATTGAATCAATCTTCTTAATGTCTATCATCTCTCTTTCCAGACCTAGTTAACATGAATAAGGTGAATAATAACCAAGTGAAAAACTGAATGATTGAACAAAAACGACAAAGTACTCCTCAATAGTATGAAGATAAATTACTTAAATATTGCCGTCCACAAATACCCATCTGGTGCAGCGCACCAGTTAATCCTTTTGGTTATCATCTGGCCTAACCCACGGACCGTTTAGTCTGGGTAGCCAACCTTGCTTTTGCAGTATGCAAACTATCTCGCGTATCACTAGGTAATAGCGGTATTGGCTACTGGGTTTGAGAGTATTGATTTTGGTGGTGAGATACCATCGCAGGTGTTTAAGTTGTAGTTGGTAGATACCGATTTTAAAACGGCTCCAAATGACTGTGATTATGTGCTCGGCTTTGGTGAGTTTGGCTTTTACTGCGGTACCGCGTTTGCCTGATAGCTTTCTGACTAGTAGCTGACGTATTTGTCGTTTGGCATGATTGAGGTTACAGGGTTTCATTTAACGACTGCTACCAATGTAGGAAGCAATCACATCAATACGGTGATGGCCCATTTCTTGGGAAATGATTAGGCGTGCTTGGGTATCGATATCTTTGGGTGCTGTTCGCCTGCCATTTTCTGTGATAACAGGTGCAGCAAATCCGGTTAATTGTTGATAACGCCTGCAAGCATAAGCGGCACGCATATCGTGAAACCCTTTAATATCAGTTGTGGCTTGCTTCCAATGATAGCGGCAATGGTCTTGCCATTGTTTGAACGTTAGATGTTCTGGAATAAGGTTTTTTAAATTATGTTGTAATGCTGATGTTCGTTTCAAAATATCGATATGCTGTTTTGAAATAGGTATCCAACGTTGTTGGCCTTTGCCACTGCCACCTTTTGTACCTTGGGTAACTCTAATTTTTCCGAGTGTTTTAGCTTCCTTTAACGCTTGGCGTGTATCGAGTAAACAGGCTTCTTTGATTCTTAGACCAAAGGCATAAGTTAAATTGACAATCAAGGCGACTCGCTCTTGGCCTTGTTGTTCTAATTTCTCGACGGCGGTTTTGAATATTTGTTCGTTATAACTGCTAGGGGCTTGTTGTCTTACGTGACTGCGTTTACCCAAATAATCTACTGGTGATACATTAAGTAATGTGTCTTCTCGCATGACTTGTAGTACTACATTTACCGTGGATAACAGGTTTTGCCCATAACTTACACTGGTTTGTTGGTTATCAACTTGTTGTTTTATCTGTATGGCATAGTTGTGTATATGCTCCTTGGTAATCTTACGGGCATCATTAATGCCTTGTTGTTTTAGATAACTGGCAAATTGCGCCCAGCGTTCGGTATGGGTTTGTTTGGTACTAAAGTGACCTTCTCCATAGTATTGATGCAATGCCATCTTTCCTGCATAAGCTAATTGTTTACCAAAACCAAAATTACGACGACCACCTACCTTACCCATTACCTCACCTTAATTTGCTTAGTGTTAAACCGGTATAAGCTCCGGTCGGGCTAGTACTAATAGATTTACCGTTTAGTCATTTATGGCTTGCTTGGACAATCCTAATAAGGTTGCAGGTGACAAGCTGAAATAGGTGTTACATATTTCAAATGACAGCATAAATAGGATTTTGTATCGTCTTAGTTTTGTTTGAGTCCTTTATTGATAAGGGTTGTAGATTATTTTGTGAAGTCTGTCTCTGTTGAATGCACAGAGACAGACTGTCGTGTTGACTATGATTGTCTTCATATTTTTATCCTCTTAATTAGTTAATGATTAAATTTAATGGTGTGATGTTTTATATATTTTCAATTACCCACTTTGGTGTACCAGTTGGTCTCTGGA
>CAZXIN010000019.1:0-92951 GCA_964640795.1 uncultured Pseudoalteromonadaceae bacterium
TTGCTGCGGTTAAAGCACCTGGTTTTGGTGACCGTCGTAAAGCAATGCTTCAAGATATCGCTACATTGACTGGCGGTACGGTTATCTCTGAAGAAATCGGTCTTGAACTTGAAAAAGTGACGCTTGAAGATTTAGGTACAGCGAAACGTGTTGTTATCAACAAAGACAACACAACCGTTGTTGACGGTGCTGGTGAAGAAGAAGCAATTCAAGGTCGTGTTGCTCAAATTCGTGCACAAATCGAAGAATCAACTTCTGACTACGACAAAGAAAAGCTTCAAGAGCGTCTTGCTAAATTAGCTGGCGGTGTTGCAGTTATCAAAGTTGGCGCAGCAACTGAAGTAGAAATGAAAGAGAAGAAAGCACGTGTTGAAGATGCACTTCACGCGACTCGCGCAGCGGTTGAAGAAGGCGTTGTTGCAGGTGGTGGTGTTGCGCTAGTTCGTGTTGCTTCTAAAGTTGTTGATCTTACTGGTGACAACGAAGACCAAACACACGGTGTTAAGTTAGCACTACGTGCTATGGAAGCGCCTCTTCGCCAAATCGCGTCTAACGCGGGTGCAGAAGCGTCTGTTGTAACGAATGCTGTTAAGAACGGCGAAGCTAACTACGGTTACAATGCAGGTAACGATACATACGGCGACATGATCGACATGGGTATCCTTGATCCAACTAAAGTGACTCGTTCAGCACTTCAGTTCGCTGCATCAATCGCTAGTTTGATGATTACTACTGAAGCCATGGTTGCCGACGCACCAGCTGACGATGCTGGCGCACCTGCAATGCCTGATATGGGCGGCATGGGTGGAATGGGCGGCATGGGTGGTATGATGTAAGCCAAAGGCTTGCACCACTCAAAGCTCAGCTTTGAAATATAAGAAACCCGCTGTTTGGCGGGTTTTTTGTTTTTCTGTAGATTTTGTTTCTTTAAACCTGTGTTATCAAAGGCTTAGTTATATACCGATAGCTTCAATATTTGAGGTGCCCCTAAAATTCATAATCCAGCCCTTTGAAAGGCAAAGTGAGGGGTTATGATACTTACGATTACATTCAAACATGCAGAAGCGTTAGCTAACGAGCCATGGAAAGACTTTTTTCTTTGATTGCTTCTTTAACAACTTGATGTTCAATTTCAGGTAAAAACGTGAAATGCGCCTCTAAAAATGCTTGTGTTTGATATAACTTGGTAAGTTCCGCATTGACTTTTTCTAAAAAAACCTCGCTCTGCGGTGACTTATTACAGATGATATGCGAAGTAATAACCGTGGGAGCGCCTGCGATACGAAAGCTGTAATAGTTTATATCTGCTTTTTCTTCTTTGATTTCATTAAGTTCTTCTGGAAACAAGATACTAAAGTCAGCTCTTTCGTAGCCTAAAAGTCGGGCGTTTAAGTTCTCGCCAGAATTTCTATTAACATAGATGATTTGAGCTTCATTTATATTTGCAATCTGACTATCAATAAACTCACCGTAAGCTCGCCCCTTTGCTAAGATGATTTGTGAATGAGAGTAATGGTTCATGAGGTCTGGTAGTGAGTTAATACGGTTGTCTTCATCTAGCAGCTCAGGCGGTATTTCTGGCAGTGGTTTGTGCATAAAAAGCCGTTGAGATGGGCCAAACGCTAAAGGTTGGCTGAATAAATACTGTTGTTCTCTCTCTTTCGTTTTCAATTTGAATAGCGCACAGACAGCGTTATCTAAATCTAGAGTGGATTGCTGTAATGTGTTCGACAATCTCTCATAGGGCAGGAATTCAAAGTTCATTTTGGCATCAATATCATCAAACAATATTGTGGCGACTTTGCTATTTGTTGAGCTTGCACTTCCGTTTTGCAGATGGTTAGAGAGCGACTTATAACTATACAGTACGGTGATCTCATCAGAGGCAGATGATTCTGAACTAAGTATGCTTCCTAATATGAAAGCAGCCAGCATTATGGGACGAACGATGATCACTCTTATCTCTACTAAAATGACAGAAACTTATACTGTGTTGAGGCATAATTTCAGAAATTCGAAGAAGCACAGTATGACATTTATATAGCCTAATCAAGGCTGTATTGTGAAGAATTATGAACATAGAAATAAAGGTCACTAAGGCTAACGCCTGTTTAATGTGCCTCAAAAAGCGCTAGCCGAAGACTACCAATATCACTGAAGAAATCTATACAGTAAAGATCAGCACGCGCTCGTTAAGTGCTAATGATTCAAAACTCAGGTTAAATATAAAAGCTTTTGCAAACATTGGCCTAACTTGAACCCAAGCAAAGGGGGGACAGCATTCCCCACTTGTGTGTATTGGGGAACCTCGTAACGGCGCATTTTTCCACCTGTGGTTATTTTTGAGCGAAATACAAAGTTATCCGGGAAAGATTGAATTCTAGCCATTTCTCTAACGGTCAGCACACGAAGCTCTTGCTCGTCATAGTGGCAGGCGTCATCCGGAATAGACAGCGCAGCTGGCGCAGGTGCATTGGCGTTGAGTGCTTTTTGAGTTTGCTTTTTTGTCGGGTGTGCTTTCAGGTAGTTAATGAAATCAGGCTTATGACTGAATTTGATTAACTCCCCATTAGGCATTAAGTATTTGTGGCTTGAACATAAATTCCAGACTTCGTCTGCCAACTCATTAGATTCCCCTCTGAGTATTGAAAAGATGGCCTTATTAATCTTTCGGTCGTCAATAAGCTGCATAATTTGATAAAGCCTGAATCGACGTTTGACCACATCACTGTTGTTCCTAAAATCATGATTAGATAACGTGTCTCGCTTAGGAAGAAAGTCAAAGGTCTTATTGAGGTCTTGCACGTATTCCGAGGGTGTATTCGGGTTTTCTTTTTTCAGGTCATCAAGTGCCTCAAGAACAGTTGCTGGTTTTTGATTGATTAAGCTAGACAGAAACGATGCTTCGAAGAGTTGCTTGTGATTGTCATTAATCGCGTCAAAGTAGTCTAGGTGACCGAAAGGCAAGTCACTTCCATGCTCTTTTACGAGTTCGTAAAACTTAATAGAAGGCGCAAATAACTGAGTTTCAGCGGACTGTTTATCAAATGTAGGTGATATCTTTCGGAAATGGTCGTTTCGAATACCAACTAGGATAAATCGGGGGCGGTTTTGGGCAATGCCTGCTAGACGAGCGTTGATATGTAAGCACAGCGGAATATAGTCAATAGAAGCGAATACCTTGGCAACTTCATACCAAGCATGAAAGCTATTCCCATCATCGTCTTTGAATGCACGCAATATGCCTGTGACATTTTCAAGCATGGCAATTTTAGGCTGGGTAAATTTAACAAAATGTGCAAACTCCCAAGGTAGGGTGTTTTTGTCACAATCTTTTCGGCGTAACCCTGCCATGCTAAAACTTTGACAAGGTGGCCCTCCAGATACGAGATCTAGCCCACCTTGTGAGCCAAAAGCATGCTTAAGATGGTTGGCCAAGTCAGTATTCTTCTCCATGAGTCGATTTAACTCAACGATGCTGCCGACTATCAGCTTACCTTTAAGGGATGAATAGTCTTTTGGAAGGTCGTTGTAACCTTGGTCTTCGATCGTAGGGAAATCAAAAGGGTTTTCTCTTAGTCGAGATTTTAAATCTGGATGCCTGCTATTAAGCCATACCGTATGTTCTGCCTTTTCTGATGCTTGAGCAGCTTTTTCTAAATCTTCATTAAAAAAGTTGTATGCAAAGGATTCAGCAGCCATCGGGGACAATTCATTTGCTAGTGACAGTTTAAAGCCACTGCGCTCCAGGCCTAATGACAACCCGCCGCAGCCAGCAAATAGCTCGATATGATTCATGCAAGTACTTCTCTTAATTTTATAGCCGATATGATAACGAGATGGCTTTCAAAAGTCCAGGATAGGGTACAAAAAATTAGCGGTTGAAAAAGCAGACTATGCAAGCTACTTTGTCATAAGGGCTGTATAAGGAGATACAAAATGAACCAACGAAATAATAGCTATAGCCGTATTACCAATATTCCTGATCGTATTTATCAAGAAGCTGAAGCGAGAGCAGCGAATTTACCTATTTATGATAGATCGCACAGGCAGTCAGAAGCTAATGAAATAGGTTGTTTAGGTGAAGTTCTTTCAGAGAATTGGATGGCGCTCCGGGGTATCTCTTATACTGCTGAGCTTACAGAGACCACACATGACTATAGAGTGGGCACTGGAATAACCGTAGATGTTAAGACGAAAGATAGGACGGTCGTGCCGAGGAGCGACTTCGACAACAGTGCGCCTTTATATAACCATACGCACCAACGGCCAGAGTATTTCCTTTTTATTTCCCTTTGTAGAGACAAAACAAATGATAGTAAGGATATTCGCCGATTCCACTCAGCTTATATTTTGGGCTCAATTTCCTATGAAGAGCTTAATAGAGTGGGAATACCCTTTCTCAAAGGAGAAAAGGATTGGCGAAACGGCACTAAATTCTGGACAGATTGTTTGAATATTGAAATGTGGCAACTTATTACGCTTAAGGAAACCGCAGGGTTGTTCAAGGGGGAGATAAACCATCCAAGTAGTGACGCCGAGGTTAACATCAAGGTAGTTAATGAAATGAAAAAAAGAATAGAAAGTGGGGAATACAAACCCAGAGATTTACCCAAGGTTGATTAAAGCTAATTACTATGAAAATACGGCTACTCTCTTTGCTTATTCTCGTGTCGAGTTTTGATGTTTTGTCTCAGCAGGTTTCATTGTTAGCTGCAGATGGCCCTGAAAAAGGTAAGACAGCGTATGAATTGATCAGGGCGTTTGCTGGGCCGAGGTCGATAGAATCACCGGACCTCTATCCCGAAAATCATCCTCAAGACAAGCATATCTATGAAGGGACCGATTCGGTTGTTGGTCATCACTTTGTTTTTGTACTCCACAGGGACATTGACAAAGATCGTGACAAATATGAAAAATTTAGTGACCGACAACGAAATGAAATCAAGGCCTATGGCGGTTCTGAAGAGCGCTTAAAAGCGTATAGAGGGGAGACACTAACCTATCGCTGGAAGTTTAAGGTGGACGCCAATATGTCGTTATCGAAAAACTTTAGTCATTTCTTCCAGTTAAAGTCGGTCGACAACGGTATTGGTATGCCTATCTTGACGTTGTCAGGAGTAAGTCATGGCGGTGACCGATGGTTTGGTCTCTCACACGCTGCGGTTAAAAAGGCTTCTATATTGGCGAAAGTGCCATGGGATGAAATATCAGGTGTTTGGCTAGAGGTGGTATGTCAGGTTACCTATGCTGATACCGGTTCTCTGATGTTGGCAGTCAACCGGCTGTCAGATGCTGAAACAATAATAACCTATCAGGCCAATGATATAGACATGTGGAGAGGCACTGAGGATACACACTTTGTCAGACCAAAGTGGGGTTTGTATCGTTCACTAAAGAGCAAAGAATGGCTTGCTTCAGAGTCAGATACTGTGAGGTTTGCTGACTTTGAAGTTATCAAACAATAGAAGGCATAAACTCAGTGAGTTACTCTTTCTGATAAACTTGCTCCATTAACGGCTCGAACGATTCGGGCTTGATATTGCCGATAACATTGATAAAAACAGCTTCATCGTCATCAAGTGTTAAAACAACCAAGCCATCGATAATGTCTTCACTTGATTTCATATACATTAACGTTGTTTCATTAGAATCACGTTCTTGAGTGCGAATAACAGGGTGCCAACCATCCTCATCTAAATTGGCCTGTGTTTCGGCTATGTTTTCTTGGAAGATTTCACCATTGTCTTCAATGTTGTAAACACTAATGCGTACACCGTCTACATCCCTGAGTAAGGCCTTGATTTCAGGTTCGTCACCTACGTCTGTAAGCCATCGTGCTGCGCGTATTGCTAGCGGGCCAAGAGATAGGTTAACTTCACTATCAGCCTGCCACCAATAGGGTGATTCAATATCCGCATAGCCAGCATGATTGTGTAGTCTCTTGGCTGTAATGCCACAGCCCGTTAATAAGAAACTGACCATGAATAACGACATTAAAGCGCCCGTTTTGAACGAATGTTTTTTATGTTTCATTAGGCTTATCTCTACTGGAGGTTAAGGTCTATATTTAAAGACTGGGTGACCTTACTAATTTGTTCTGGGTCGATTTCGCCAACAATGTTGATGAAAACAGCTTCTCCCTCGTCAGAGTTGTCGACAACCATGACGACTAACCCGTCCATAATATCGTCTGTTATTTTGGTAAATATCCTAACTTTCTCATCTTCTTCATTAACCGAGACAATGGGTAACCAACCTTTGGCTTGAATATCTTCACTGACTTCCGCGATTAGATTCAAAGCGGGTTTGTCATTTCCTGCGATATCATAGACATGCACCCGCACCGCCTTTAGTTTTTTGATCAACTCATTGGTTTCTGGTTCGGACACATTGAGCTTGCTGACAAAACCCAACATGGTTTTATTCAAGTTCACCATAACCCTAGGCTCTCCATATACTGAATCAAGGTCCGCGAACTCGACATAGCCTCGCTCGTCGGTTATGTCATCTGCGTGAGCTGCGGTAGCTACAATTAACGACATGCCAAGTGAAATAACGGCTGATAAGAATAATGTTCTCATGATGACTCCTTAAAATGATTAAGTGGCTTAAGTAAGCTGTGATTGAGTGGGCGCTGAATGTTCTCGTCAAACGTTTGCTTAATGCTAAGAGCAGATTTCGTTTGGGCTGACGCGATATATTGCAAAGCAATTACTAGCTCTTGCTCTGCTTGCTTTATTTCTGCCAGAGTGGGTTGTTGATTTGTTGGTACATCCAAGGCTGTATTATTGAGTACAGCAACAACAGTTATTGTCGCCGCTATGGCACTTAACGTTTTCCAGTTGGATGTGAACTTGCCAAAAGTGATGTTGTTACTCTTTTGTGTTTCACCAATTGTTTCTAGTTTATTAGCCAGACTCTGCGGTATCGGTTGCAAGCCAATTTCGTCAAGGTGTTGTTCTATGTGTAAGGCTCTCTCCAAGTCTGCTATAAGCTGTTTGTCATCCTGCACACTTTCTTGCTTGTTTTTATCTGATAGTGCCCGAGCGATGACACGCGTATCTGCTGAAGTGCTCTTTTCAGCTAAAAAGTCGTCTAATGTTTTCTGCCATGAATTATCACTATTCATGAGTGTACTCCTTCAATAAATCTCTTAATTGATGCCTTGCGCGGTGCAAATAAACCTTCACTTGATTGCTGGTTAGGTTGAGTGACTGTGCAGCAATGTGCTGGTTGTTTTGTTGTACGTCACAAAGCATGATAAGAGAGCTATATGGCTCTTTGAGGCGTGAAATCGCCTCACTTAACCAAGTGCTTAATTGTTGATGCTGAAGATTTCCAGAAGGTTCTTGGTGGTTTAGGGTTGTTTGATGCTCATCTTCTACTTGAGTGAAATTTTTACGCCTACGTAGTTTATCTATGCACGCATTGCGAGTGACCGAAGATAGCCAGCCTGCGACCCTTTCACACTCTATTTGCTCAAAGTTATTCCATAGACGAGTAAAAACATCTTGAGTGATATCCTCTGCTTCATGTTGATCGCGCAAAATGTATAAAGACAGCGAGTAAATACGTTGCTGGTGTTTTGCGAGGACGTGATTAAATTTATTTCCGTTCATAGTGATAGTTACGCACCATTTTATGAAAGGTTACAAATTAAATGTACAACCACCATTTGATGATCCGACCTAGTGGCAATGCTATAGCTGAATCAGTATAAATTGAGCCCCCTGCATAGCTCTGAATATACCTATTTACACTGGTTCAGTTATCGTTACTCAAACCCTTTGGACTATATAAGTACTACAATGTATTTGCCATGATCTGAATACGCTTTACACTTTTTTAACACGACCTAACCTGAATCCAAATCAATATTGAGGGTATTATTTATGACTATTTTGCATGGTGTTCCTGTGTCTCCTTACGTTCGAAAGGTACAGGCTGTACTTGAGATTAAAGGGATCGAATACACAATTAACCCTATCATTCCTTTTGGCGATAAAACTGAATTACTTGCTTTAAATCCAGTTGGTAAAATCCCTGTTCTCCAAGATGACGATGTCACACTGGGTGATTCATCAGTAATCAGTGCCTACTTAGAGAAGCGTTATGCTGAAAAGTCTCTATACCCACAAGATCATGTCGATTATGGAAAGGCATTATGGTTTGAAGAATATGCCGATTCACATATGGTGGCGACTTTAGGCACAATCTTTTTCCAGCGTGTCCTTAACCCTAAACTCTTTGATACACCAACAGATGAAGAAGCTGTGAGTAAGATCATAGCCAAAGATGTCCCCGTCATTTTCGATTACCTTGAAGGGCAGTTGGGTGACAATGATTATTTTGTAGCGAATACACTGAGTATTGCGGATATTTCAATCGCTGGTCCATTTGTTAATGCAGAGGCAGCTGGTTTGACGGTCGACGAAAAGCGTTGGCCTAAACTCGCAGCATTTGTTCAGCGTATCTTTGATATGCCTTGGTTCAATAATAAGGTTGAGCTTTAAAAAACAATCTGTTGGCTCGGGTTAATTAATAACCCAAGCCTTCGTCCGTTGAGTACAGCAGATTAATGTCGCCTAGTCTGAATTAGCAGTATATGATAGCTCTGTCATTGTTCGTATTCAGGTGAACTCAGGGGGCGGGGTATGCTGGATTTTATCAAGAAAAAAGGGGGATTTTGTATTATCCTCTTTTTGCTGTTTCAAGGCAGTGCCTCGTCTGCGCCTGAAAAAACCAGCATTTTAAAAGTTTCCTTACTTATCTTTAGTGTTGAACAACGGAATGCATTCGAAGAATTAGCCGCTCTGTTTAATAAACGTCACCCTGATATCTACATTCAATATGTTTCTCGAGATGATGCTGATTACAAAAAGAACTCAGCTCTTTGGCTTGAAAACCCCGATGGCATTGATATTTTAAATTGGCCTTGGCCTGGTCGCTTTGATGAATATGTGGGTGCTGGCTGGATAGAGCCCGTATCTGACTTGTGGCAAAGTCAGTCAATGCAATTGAACTACGATCAATGGGCAAAGGATTTGGTTTCAGTGGGAGAGCACCAGTATGCGATACCTTACACCACTGGCTTCTGGGGGTTTTTTTATCGTGAGTCGCTGTTTAAAGAGTTGGACATAACGCCTCCAGAGAATTGGCAAGATTTCTTAGCTGCTTGCCAAATACTAAAGAATAATCAACTGACACCTATCGTAATAGGTACAAAGTCACCTTGGCCTACCGGAGGATGGTTTGACTTTCTAAACCTCCGCATTAATGGTCATGAATTTCATCGTGAAGTCGTTCGTGGGCGTGTCTCTTTTCTTTCTGAACGTATTCAAAACGTTTTTGTTCACTGGCAGCAGTTGATTCAAAAAGGTTATTTCAACGAAGGGGCTATTCGGGTCGATATCCGACAATTGCTTCCGCTTCTTTATCGTCGAGATGCCGGTATGATGCTTGCGGGGAGTTATTTAACAACACAAATCCCACCCAGTGTGCGTGATGATTTTAAGTTCTTTCGGTTTCCTATTATCGACGAATCTGTCGTCATTGCTGAGGAAATACCTACGGACATGTTTCTTATCCCCGCCAGTAGTAAAAATAAAGCAATGGCAAAGAAGTTTTTGGCATTCATGTCTGAAGCGGAGTCACAAGAGCTGATCAACCGTGTTATTCATAACTTACCTGTTAACCAAAGTGCTGGTGTAGAACAAAGCTACTTCTTGGAGGCGGCACAAGAGGCCTTGGCAAAAGCTGGAGCCTACTCACAGTATTTTGATAGAGATGCACCTTATGAATTCGCAAGCGCCGGGCTCACTATTTTTGCAAGATTTGTGGATGACGGTGATATAAAGAAAGCGCAAGAGGATTTAGAGCAAGCTCGTCAATATCATTTCTTGGGCAAAGAATAGGTTACTCATAGACTTGGGGGATATAAGGTGAGATGTGTATTAGCAACAACTGATATTAATCGCGCGTGAGGACTTCCAATAACTCTATTTCGAATATTAGATTTGATTTTGGTGGGATCATGGTGCCGATTTGTCGTTCGCCATAAGCTAACTCCGCCGGTACCCACAAGCGCCTTTTCCCGCCAACTTTCATTCCTTTTAAACCTAAAATCCAGCCCTGAATAACGCGTTTATTGCTCAATACTGTTTGAAAAGGTGCTTTCTTTTTACGCGAAGAGTCGAATTCAGTCCCGTCTTCTAACCAGCCTGTGTAATGTGCCGTTATTAAAGCCCCTCGCTCACTTTCTTTACCAGTACCTTCTTCTAGCTCTTCTATCTTTACTGTGGCGGTCATATTTTGATTCGCTGTTGCTGATATAGGTTAAGAATATAACGTTGATAGCGGTTATCACAGAGTCTTTATAACATTTACTTGGGTGTATTAAATTTATGTTGACTATATGGTCTGGTTTTGTGATAACAATGTTAATCAATGTGATATTTGCGATAATTATACGGGCACTGGTATAACCACTTTGGTTTCGTCTGCGGTGACTTTAAAATTCAACGGGAAACAACATGAAAACATTAAATAGAACGGCTTTGGCTTTGTGTGTGAAGGCCGCCTTACTCTCTTCTGCAGCCTTTGCTCAAGATGCAGAAAATGAACAGGAAAATGACGCCGGTAAATTAGAGATTATTTCCGTTACAGCACAGAAGCGTACGCAGAGTATCCAAGACGTACCAATTTCAATAACAACGTTGAATGGTGAGCGTTTTGAGAGTCTTTTTTCAGGAGGTGGCGATATTCTAGAGTTAGCGACACGGGTTCCTGGTTTGTATGCTGAGTCTTCCAACGGACGTGTAGCACCGCGCTTTTATATTCGTGGATTAGGTAATACCGATTTTGATTTGGCAGCATCGCAACCTGTATCGATCATCATGGATGATGTTGTGAAAGAGAACGTCATATTAAAAAGCTTCCCACTGTTTGATGTCGGGCAAGTTGAAGTGCTGCGTGGGGCTCAAGGTACTTTATTCGGTCGGAATACAACGGCTGGTATTGTAAAGTTTGACTCAAACAAGCCAACAGAAGACTTTGAAGCATACACGAAAGTAGCGTTAGGTTCTTTAGGGACACGCAATTTTGAAGGTGCAGTCGGTGGTGGTTTGGGCGGAGACTTTTCTGGCCGTTTTTCTTTTCTATCGCAAAACCGCAGTGACTTTATCGATAACGGCTTTACTGGAGAAGATGACGCCCTAGGTGGCTTTAAAGAATTAGCATGGCGTGCCCAACTGGCTTATAACCCGAATGATGATTTTAATGCTTTGTTAAGTGTTCAGAATAGGAACCTTGATGGTACATCGAGTGTGTTTCGGGCCAATGTCTTAACCACAGGTCGACAAGGTCTAAATTCGAACTTCGACCGTGATCGAGTGTTCTTTGATCAAGGGGATAACAATCCACAAGAGTACATTAATACCGGTGTTAGCTTAAAGTTAGAGTACACCTTGCCCAACGGCAACACACTGACATCTATTACTGCGAACGAGAGTGTCTCAGGCCGCAGTTTGGGTGATATTGATGGTGGTGCGACATTTGATCCTGCGATTGACTTTGATGGTGATGGGGTTGAAGAGTCGTCATTTCCTGGGTTTATTCCTTTTGGTGCGGTCACCGAAGACCAACTGGATAACTTCAATCAGTTTACCCAAGAAATCCGCTTAGCCAGTGCCGACGATAAAGAGCTGACGTGGCAAGTGGGCGCTTTCTTCTTCGATTCTGAGTTCGATGTAACGACTATTGACGGTTTTTTTGGTGCGACGACAGTGTTCCATGAAAACACGACATGGGCTGTATTCGGGCAAGTGTCTTATGACATCAATGATAAATTAGACATTACAGCAGGCCTTCGTTACACAGACGATGAGAAGTCATTGAGAGTGGGTGATCAGAATGTCGATGGTTTTGCATTAGTGATTGGGGCAGCATCCATTCAGGACATTGATCCGGTTGATGTTGATGATGGGCAAGTCAGCGGTGAACTTAGCTTAAACTATAAGCTAAACAGTGATACTAGCCTTTATGCACGTTATTCAAATGGCTTTAGAGCACAAACTATTCAGGGACGTGACGTTGCCTTTGAAGGTTTCCCATCCGTTGCAGAATCCGAAACTATCAATTCTATTGAAGCGGGTTTTAAGGCCGATTTACTGGATGATACGCTACGATTCAACGGTGCAGTTTATGCTTATCAAATAGACGATATTCAATTGTCAGCTATTGGTGGTGATGGGAATAACACGGCTTTGATTAATGCTGATCAAGCGAATGGTCAAGGGGTCGAGTTTGACTTGCAATGGTTAGCATCTGAATACCTAACATTTACGGCAGGCTTCAGTTATAACGATACTGAGATCGATGATCCCGACTTACGCGTTGCTGTTTGTGGCTCTGGTCAATGTACGCCAACGGATGCGCTTGATGACCAAGGCCGTGCTATCGTAGATGGTAATCCGCTACCACAGGCACCAGAAACGATATTCAACTTCACGGCGCGATACAGCATCCCGACGGACAGCGGTGAATTCTATGCATTTACTGATTGGGCATTTCAAGGTGAAACAAATATCTTCTTGTATGAGTCTGTTGAGTTCACAACCGATGATAACTTTGAAGGCGGTTTGCGCTTAGGCTATAAGAGTTTTGATCATGATTACGAAGTCGCTTT
The DNA here is from genome assembly GCA_964640795.1 of uncultured Pseudoalteromonadaceae bacterium. Taxonomy (GTDB): domain Bacteria; phylum Pseudomonadota; class Gammaproteobacteria; order Enterobacterales; family Alteromonadaceae; genus M269. Next base: position 12,689 of record CAZXIN010000019.1, read on the forward strand.
GTTTGCGCGTAATATTACCGATGAAGAGAACCTTAGAGCGGCTATCGACTTTAACAACTTAACCGGTATTGTTAACCAACCACGTGTATTTGGCATAGAGTTTAGGAAGGACTTTTTCTAAATCACACTCGCCAAATCAATCAAAAAAGCGCTGTAAGGCGCTTTTTTTGTATCAAAACTCACATCCATCAAATTTAATCAGCTATCACTGACATATTACTGCAAAAATTGGTTGCTATGTTGCGTTCCAGCAATAGGCATTAGCCTGATGCATAACAGGCTATAAAATAAAGGTTTATCATGCACTTCGAGCTTAAACACATATTGATGATGGCGGCTTTATTGATAACGTCGATAGCAGTAGTCACTTTTGTACCTGCCACTGAAGTTGAAGAAAAACACATAGTGCCATTGAAGAGTGGTTATCAACATGATGGCAGCGTTGTCCGGAATTCTGAAACGAGAGTTAATGAGGGGCATATTGGTGTCATAGTGGCGATTTTAGCAAAGGGAATGATAGCTATTGTCCTTGGTACTTTTGCTACTTTCTGTGTCTGTTCTAGATTTGGTGCTTGCCTTGTTAGGCGCAACAACGCTCTTCTTGCATCTACCTATGAATCTAGAGGTTCAACAGACGTTTAATCATGCTCCACATGCGCAGTACACAGTGGTGTTTATCCCCTATAGGGTGTTATAAAGCAGACTATATAACTCGTTAACGGTGTGAAGTAGTCGTGTCTAGACAACAACTTTTGAATCATTGGTACAGCCAAAGTCAGCCACTAGACGTTGATGGGGCAAAATCAAGGATATGGCGGCAAGGTCAAGGTGAAGCTGTCGTGTGCTTACACGGTGTCCCTGCTTCAGCTTTTTTATACAGAAAAGTGTTGCCTGAGTTAGATACACTCGGTTTAGAAGGTGTGGCGTTTGATTTCCCTGGACTCGGGTTTTCTGAACGTCCATTGGTATTTGACTATTCGTGGAGTGGCTTGGCTAAATGGGCAGAGAAAGCGGTTGATGCTGCTAATATCGATAAGTTACATCTGGTTGTGCATGATATTGGTGGGCCTATCGGTTTTGAGTTGATTCGCAGGATCCCCGACAAGATAAAATCACTGACAGTGTTGAACACGCTGATTCATGTTGAAAGCTTTAAACGCCCTTGGGTCATGGAGCCATTTACTTATCCGTTGATTGATCGTTTATGGGTGGCTTCTCTGCGTACTCCTATGATTATTGCTCTCATGCGTATGCAAGGTATGCATGATGGCCCAACCAATGAAGAGATAAGAGCTTACGGCGATCTACTCACAATGAACGATGGAGGTCGGGCTTTCAGACAGATTATGCGTGGCTTTGAGCGCACAGCTGCCTACGAGGAAGGTATTCTAACGGCGTTGAAGAATAGAACCTTTCCGGCACAAGTTATTTGGGGTGAACAAGACCCCGCCTTAAAAATGGGCAAATATGCGCCAGATATATGTCGGGTTTTAGGTATAGAGAATTGGCATAAAGTACGAGGTAAGCACTTCTTACAGGAAGACTCTCCGGCTGAAATCGCACAACATATTTCGAATTTAGTACAGTCAGGACGTGGATAATATCCGCATCTTAAAATAGTCGACTCTTCAGTAATTAACCCGATTGTCAGGGCGTCTGAGGGATCAGTTTATTCGTTAGATTGGTCATTGGTATAAGTCATCACTATCACTTTTTGAATTGTTTCATCATGAAAGGTTAAATTTAGCTTTCATTTATCTCCATTGTTATGTTATAACATAATTGTTTGATACCTTTCGGCTAGCCCACCCTACGGCTAGCCGCTTTTTTTTCAGCAATAAAAATGACATAGATCATCTGATTGATACTACAGGAGAGGGCTTATAACTGGTTCCTACGCTATTCTTTGCATGAGTGAATTTGAACATGTTGACGACACTGTTAAGTTATCAATGCAGGCATGGCTATCCGTAGCTTTGCTGGTGGTGGTGTTGGTGCTAGCTTATCCATTGGCTTTAAGTGGGTTGGGGAAAGCTTCATGGTTTAAGAGTTTCATTCGGGATAAGACAGGGGGTGATGTATGCAGCAGGTGAAATCCAAGAGGTTACATCACCTTGATATACTGCGAGGTATTATTATTGTTTTTATGATCGTTGATCATGCCATGGTCTATTGCCTAGACTACGCTGTCACTGATCCTATGGATGTCACTAATACACCAACAGGTATTTTTCTCTCGCGTTTTGTCTCACATTTTTGTGCGCCTTTGTTTGTTTTTTTGGCAGGCTTGTCAGCGGCAATAACAGAAAGTCGTTATCTCACTACGCATTCATTCGCTAAGGCCTTGGTGGTGCGTGGTCTAGTCTTAATAGCGTTTGAATTTACTATTATCTCATGGTCGTGGAGTTTCAACCCTTTATATCCAATGCTATATGCTCAAGTCATTTGGGCCATTGGCTGGGGGTTTGTAGGTTTAGGGTTGCTGCGTTTGATTGGCGTTAAGGTTGTTGGCATGTTTGGGTTAGCTGTGGTGCTTACACATAATCTGTTTGATGGCGTGAGCTTTGGCGTAGACAGTGTGCCGCATTACATTTGGTCTGTGTTACATCAAAAAAATGTATTAGAACTACCCTTTGGTTGGCGTGTCAGGACCACTTACCCTGTTTTGCCCGTTATGGGATTGATGTGTGTTGCTTACCTTTTGGGGCGGTATTATGTAAACCATAATTTTTCTCGAGAGGTTGAGAAAAAAGGGTTACTGCTCGGGGGTGCTTGTTTATTGACTTACTCGATACTGCGAGTGAATAACCTTTATGGAGATATGAGCCAATTCATCGTATATGACTCGCCTTTACTCACTTTAATGTCTTTCTTGAACCCAACAAAATACCCTTTGTCACTGCAGTTTATGTTGCTTACTGTTGGTGTGGGTTTGATTGGGCTGTTTTTCTTAGCTAAAGTGAAGCCTGCATTCTCGACAAGCTTTTTACAAGTTTTAGGTAAAACGAGTATGTTCTCTTATCTCGCACATTTATATTTATTGCATGCGATAAGTTGGTTACTCATTCCTGTTCTGGGCTACCAATTCAGTCAAATGACATATGGTAGTACATTAATTGGCTTGCCTGAAGGGTTTGGGTTGTCGTTCGTAGCTACCTATCTTTTGGTGGTTTTGGTTGTGTGTTTGACTACCCTACTCGCTCGATTATATCTGCCTTGGCGTCGAGCCAATCAAGGGCGTTTTATTGCGAAATATATTTAACCTCAGGTTAGTTAGCTTGGACTCAGTATAAGAGTTGCCATTAGCACCAAACACTCTTCTTTAATATCAAGGGTATTGGTTAAACCAAAGCTGCTTACTCAGGTATTTTAAGGGTAATACCGGCATATCTTTTCCAATAAAAAAGGCTTCAATGCAGAAGCCTTTTCTTTTTATAAGTGAACTCTATTATACAAGTGGTTGTATATTCTATTCAGGCTTGCGGAATTTGAATGTCCAACGATCAGTATTGCCAGTCACTGTTTTTACACCGACTTCATAACGTAACTCGTCATCTTGGCGGCGGTGTAGATCTGTGTAATCAACAAACTCAAACCCTGCTTCTAGGATTTCTTTGATTGCTAAAACTGGATCGACACGACGACGGTTGTCGCGTGTTAGAGGTTCCATATGGCGTTTAGTGTGATCAACAACAGCGTAGATTCCACCAGGCTTTAACGCGTCAAAAGCGACTTTATTCATCGCTTTACGGCCACTTTCACTAAAGTTGTGGTAGTTACGGAAAGTGAAAACAATATCGACATCTTTCACGCCAAGATCATCAATAGTCATGTCAGTTAAAAGAGCACCTTCTTCGCGATTGAATTGTGCGTCTTCAGCGACAATATTAATTTTATCAAAGCCAGCTTGACCTTCTAAGATAGTTCTTAAACGGCCAGCACCGATACCGGCATAATATTCCCCTTTTTCCCTAAGTACAGGCGCGAGGATCTTAGTATACCAACCGCCGCCAGGAACAAGCTCTACAACGCGCATATCGTCGCGTAAACCATAGAATTCCAGTGTTTGTAAAGGACGTCTATTACGATCGCGATCAGTTTCTGCTTCTGTACGAACCTCTGCCTTCATGGCTTCTTTTATCTTTTCAGCTGTTGCGTCAAAATCTGCTGCGAATACAGATGCACTAGCTGTCAGTGTCATCAGTAAGGCAGGAATGAGTTTTTTCATGTTTTGCTCCAAGTGTCTCTAAAGTTTTTAAAAATAAGCGATTATTGATTTATTGCTTGTAGACTTTTCCGTCTTTCATAACGAAATGTATGTTTCTAATATGGTTGATATCAGCTGTTGGGTCGCCTTTGACGGCAACGAAGTCGGCGAACTTACCTGCTTCAATGGTGCCTAATGTCTCTGATTCACCCAGTAATTCTGCGGCATGGAATGTCGCTGTACGGATGACGTCGATTGGTTTCATGCCTGCCTCGACCATATAGACGAATTCTTTGCCATTATCGCCGTGCGCTGAAACGCCCGAATCTGTGCCAAATGCTATCTTAACGCCTGCGCGGTAAGCTCTGCTTAATGTATTTTGAATCAGTGGACCAATAGCAGCGGCTTTAGGGCGAACGAGTTCTGGAAAGAATCCATCAATTTCAGCTTTTTCAACAACCCATTTGCCTGCTAGTACAGTCGGAACATAATAAGTCCCGTGTTTTTTCATCAAGTCGAAAGTTTCGTCATCCATATATGTGCCATGCTCAATTGAGTCAACACCTGCAATAATGGCTCTCTCCATACCGAGCTTACCGTGTGCATGTACGGCAACCTTAAAACCATAATCCTTCGCTGTAGCGACTATTGCATCCAACTCTTCATCTGTAAATTGAGGGTTCTGCCCACTCTTGGCAACGCTTAATACACCGCCGGTAGAGGCGATCTTGATTAAATCTGCGCCGTCTTTATAGCGTTGACGAATAGCTTGCCTGGCATCCGCTGGACTGTTAACAACGCCCTCTTTAGGTCCCGGGTTGCCCATTAGTTCACTATTAAAACCGTTGGTTGGGTCTATGTGACCACCTGTTGAAGATAAAGCTTTGGCTGCTGTAAAAATACGGGGGCCATCGATAACGCCTCTGTTAATGGCATTTCTTAGTGCAACACTGGCATTGTATTCGTCATTCAAGTTACGGATAGTGGTAAAACCAGCCATTAAAGTGAGTTCTGCGTAACGAACACCATTGAGCGCATAATCAGCTGCATTGAGTGTGAAACGTTCGACATTGGCTCTTGGCCCATATTGAGAAGTAATATGTGTGTGCATATCAATAAGGCCAGGTAAAACGGTAGAGTCAGATAAATCAATTAAGCTGTCGCCCGGCGCTGGCTGCTTAAAGCCTTTTTCCACGCTTTTAATTTTCTTATCATCAATGATGATGGTCATTTTTTTGAAAACTTTGGTGCTGTCCGCTGGGATCATTTTTCCCGCGTGTATATATGTGTCAGCTAGAGCGAGTGATGTCGTAAATAATAGCGATGTCGCTAGCATTGTTTTTATTATTTTCATAAATACTGTTTTTCGTCCAAATGTCGGTATAAAGCACGTACGTTTGCCTACACTAAGTTAAATTCATGTTATCAGCAAAGCTTAGACTTGGCTTTTATGAGAATAATCTTGCGGATGTGGCAGAGCTTGTTTACAACAGGAGAGTATGCACGAAATGATCTATAAATGACCTAAACTGAACGCATAATTTCGGCTATCTATCATTAATTGGTTGCTACCACCGTGCTCTCGAGGAGTACCGATGTCAGCTAATTGATAGAAAACGTTCTGGTGGAGACGAGCCCAGAGGTTTCTTCTTACATTGACGTAGGGCAAAATCGCGTCGTTTACCCTATCTTTCATCAAGGTTACAGGGTGTTGTTCACTGACTAATATACGGTCTTCAGTCAAGGTACTAAATACAATACCTGTCTCAGTTTGTTGCCACTGAGTAGCAACGAAAGGAACATCATCAACCTGAATGCCTACTTTTTCGACCGGGGTGACTAAAAAGTATTTGTCGTCTTCTTTTTTTAAGACAGTAGAGAATAAACGAACAAGAGCCTTCCGACCGATAGGCGTACCCATGTACCACCAACTGCCGTCGTGTTTTATACGTAAATCAATATCACCACAAAAATCTGGATCCCACTTGTCGACGGGGGGGAGTTTTTCAGCAGAGTCGCCAATTTGTTTTTGTAGTTGGTTAAGATCCATAGCGCTTTAGGTATTTAACTTTTGCGTCTTACTGACGCTCTTCGACAAGGTCTCTAATCTCACGCAGTGTTGCTTTGATTAACCGCATGTTTTCAGGTCCTGTTCTGAGCAGTTGCTTTTGCACGTTGGATAAATTCTCTATTCGGTCATCGCGAAACTTATAAACAACACTTTCGGTATAGACTTCTATGGGAACCGGCACTTCCGGGGTGTCTAATAGATGCTCAATAGCATCTATCAACGATTCATCAAAGTCATCGTCTGGGTATCCAATTTCTGCGTAATGCTCTTGGATAGACGGCTTATAATAGTCATAGAGTTCTATCAGCTTGTCTGCGTCTGTGCTGTCCAATACCTCAACGTATGGGGTATATCGCTTAAAGCTCGCGGCGTCTATCCACTCTTTCCCTGCTTGACGATAAGTTCTAAACGACTTCTCAGGGGCTTGTAAAACTTGAAAGTTGCTTGCTAACTCTTCTTTACCTAGGTTATCCACAAATACAACGAAGCGCCGTAAAAGCTCTTCATCCACTAAAATACGCGTTAGCTCAGGGTACTCAATAATGCCCGCCAATGCGGTTTTAATCGCAATATCACTGCTATCAATGACTTCTGGTTCCGGCGTAGGTTCTGGGGCTGGTGGTGTTTCAACCTCGGCGATAGGTTGTTCAAGTTCAGGCTCAGGTTCCACAGCCGGTATTTCTTCAACAGGCTCTGGTTCAGGCTGAGGTACCGCTACCTCTGGTTCCTTTATCGGCACTTTAACAACGACAGCCGGCTCTTCTTTAGATGGCCATAACCAAACAGTGAGTAGTGCCAATAGAATAAAAGCCGCCACAGAAATATGTGGTACTAAAGACTTTTTGCTGTGTGTCTCTTCGGTCATGGAACTCCCAAACCAAGTGATTAATTTCGGTTAGTGATTGAGTGTTAACGTTAACCAATTCAAAGGTGAATTGCATTAGCTATTTTAAAACTAATGTAACGAGATAATAAAGAACCGAAGACTCTATGAGTCTCGTTCCATCTCAACTGTGAATTGCTTATCTAATACTGTTAATATCGACAAAAATATAATTATCAAGGCTGAATTTAAGATGAATTGTACTAATTCTTTTAGCAATATGATGATATTCGTAGCAATAAGGTGCTTGTGATGAACTTCGTTTTGTATGCAATTCCCTTGTTCTTCTTGCTAATTGCGGTCGAATTGATTGCTGAAAAATGGCGCCAAACTGATTTTTATCGAACAAATGATGCTATTAGTAGCTTAAGTGCTGGCGTGCTAAGCCAAATGATCGGTTTAGCTAAAAATTTAGTGCCTTTTACGCTCTATGTTGTCGCTTTTGATAATTTTGCATTATTAACTTGGGAAAAGTCTGCCTTATTCTGGGTTGTGGCTTTCATCTTTTATGATTTTTGTTACTACTGGAAGCATCGCATGGGGCATGAGGTTAGTGTGCTTTGGGCTGCCCACGTTGTTCATCATTCGAGCGAGGAGTACAATTTAACCACAGCGTTAAGACAAACAAGCGGCAGTTTTTTGGGTTGGATTTTCTATATTCCTTTAGCTGTCGTGGGTGTTGAACCTTATGTGCTGGTAAGTGTTGGGTCGTTGAACTTAGTTTATCAGTTTTGGGTGCATACGCGACATGTACCCAAACTGGGTTGGTTTGAGTGGTTCTTTGTGAGCCCTTCCAATCATCGAGTTCACCACGCGCAAAATGCTCTTTATCTTGATCGCAATTATGGCGGCGTTTTTATTCTATGGGATAGACTGTTTAAGACATTTCAGGAAGAACAAGAGAATGAGGTACCTGTCTATGGCGTACGCAAAGCATTAAAGAGTTGGAATCCAATTTGGACCAACGTACAAGTTTATAGTCAGTTAATGAAAGATAGTGTACGTACGAAGCATTGGCGAGATAAGCTGAAAGTTTGGTTCGGTCGAACAGGTTGGCGACCTGCGGATATGGAAAGAGATTTCCCATTGGCAAAGTCTGATCTGAGCCAGTTTAAAAAGTTTGATGTTCAACTCAACTTGTCATCGAAGCTATATGCTGTTTTACAGCACGCTATGACATTAGGCGTCGCTTTACTATTGTTACTGAATGTTCAGCAATACAGTGCATTGCAACAACTCACAATCATATTGTTTGTGGGTGTATGTAGTTACACATTAGGCACTTTTTTAGAGCAAAGGTCTTATGCTTTTGGGTTTGAAGTCATTAAGAGTTGTTTATTGATTGTTATCAGTTGGTCCATGACAGCCAATATAGGTGTATCGTTTGGATTGACTCTGGCTGCTTTGGTTAGCCTAGCTTTATTGTTATGGATGATGAGAAAGCCACAAAGCCATCTCGTTTCTTAAAGAGTACTTTGCTGCAAGAGGAACGGGTTATGCACGGTCCTGTCGTGTTGAGAAAACAATGGATCCTGAGCTTCAGAGTGACTTCATGAGAATTTTATTATGGTGCTAAGAATGACATCACCGATTAAACGGTTTTTACTGCCTTTACTGATAGTTATTGGCCTTTTTGCCTGTTCTGAACCTATAGAAGAGGTTGTTTATGATAGTCCACTAGACGTGAGTTGGGCGCAAATAGAGGAAAGAGCCAAGGAACAGAGCGTTTATTGGAACGCATGGGGAGGTGACCCTCGTGTCAACGCATACATTGACTGGGTTGGTGAACAGGTTGAACAACGATTCGAAGTACGCTTAGTACACGTTAAGTTGAATGACACGGCTGAAGCGGTTTCTCGTATTCTAGCGGAACGAGCGGTGGGGCGTCAGCAAGGGGGTTCTGTGGATTTGATTTGGATTAACGGTGAGAATTTTGCTGACCTTAAAGCCAATCAAATGTTACTTGGCCCTTTGTCTTCCAAGCTGCCAAATTATCAATGGGTTGATCACGATCAACCTGCTTTTACCAAAGATTTCACGATTGATGTTGACGAATTGCAGGTTCCTTGGGGACTTTCAACATTAGTTTGGTTATATAACAGTGACAATGTTGACGTACCGCCACAGAGCGCAAAAGACATGTTGGATTGGGCCTCAAAAAATCCTGGTCGCTTAACCTACCCTGCCCCACCTAATTTTGTTGGCAGCAGTTTCTTGAAGCAATTGCTTATTGAGTTTACGGTGGATAAAAAACGGTTATCTCAACCGGTATCTGACAACGCTACCCACCTTGCTGAGCCTGTTTTTGAATTTCTGGAACAGTTACATCCCTTCCTATGGCGTTCAGGTAAAAGCTTTCCTGTCAGTGCTGAAGCATTGAAGCAACTGTTGGCCGACAACGAGGTTGATTTTAGCCTGAATTTTAATCCAGCTGAGGGTATCAGTGGTATTTTATCTGGGCAGTTTCCCGAGACGGTGGAAACTTACATTATGGATACGGGAGCCTTAACAAATGGGCACTTTGTCGCAATACCGGTCAATGCAAACTCCAAAGAGGGCGCGATGGTTGTGGCTAACTTTCTGCTATCGGTTGAGGCACAAGTGCGTAAATCTGACATTAGAGTGTGGGGTGATCCAAGTGCTCTCGATCTGAAAAAGCTGAGTTCTGAACAAAAGTATCAGTTTGATGAGCTGCAAGAGGACGGGTTACTTGTTAATGTTGATGTCAGTCAGTCATTATCAGAACCTCACCCCAGCTGGACTAAATATCTTGAGCGATTGTGGTTGGAGCGATTTAGTCAATGAACAAATTGGCAGCGCAAGTATTGTTTTTATTGGTATTTGCAGTGCCTTTAGTGGCGGCTTCTGTTGGCATGATTCTGCCAGCGTTTGGATTTATTGAACTTGGGCAGTGGCAATCACCTAGCTTGTCGGCGTGGAAGGCATTATGGCAAAGCCCCGGATTAGGCCGGTCAGTTATGTTGTCTTTATTGAGTGGTTTAGTGGCAACCATTTTGTCTTTTGTCTTATCTCAGGCTTTTGTTGCATGGCGTTACGATAAACAACGAGATTACGCCTTTGATAGCTTAAGTCGACTCTTGTTGGCAGCACCTCACGTGTCCATGGCTGTCGCAACGGCCTTTTTGCTAACACCTTCGGGCCTTATTGCGCGCCTTATATCTCCTTGGTTAACCAGTTGGCATCGGCCAGCAGATTACTTGTTACCTAACGACCCTTATGCACTGTCACTCATACTAGGCTTAGTCGCAAAGGAAGCCATCTTCTTGCTAGTGGTTAGTGCTGTCGCGGTCAATCAAATCAAACCTAAACGGCAGTTAGATGTTGCTAAGAGTTTGGGGTATAGCTTTGCCCAAAGCTGGGTTTTTGTTGTTATTCCTGACATTGTTAAGCGAATCCGATTATCTATTTTTATTGTGTTGGCGTTTTCAGTCAGTGCGGTAGAGCAAGCATTAGTGTTGGGACCAAGCCAGCCACCAACATTGAGTGTTAAGTTGTTACACTGGTTCTCTGATGGCGATTTATTGAGCCAACAACCGCTGGCTGCAGGGAGTGTCTTACTGGTTGTGGTGACAGGTTTAGCTTTCGTCATTTGGCGCTTTTTGGAAGAGGGAGTGAAGCGAATCTTTAGGCATCTTGCTTATTACGGTTGTCGACAAAGGTTATGGTCGATAGCTGTAACCCTGACATCACGTTTTATGGCTTTACTCATTATTGTAGCGGTTGTAAGCCTGATAGTTTTATGTCTCCAGTCTTTAACACAAGGGTGGCGATTCCCAGACGTACTCCCTGACGATTTGTCATTGTTTATATGGCGTTATCATGATGATTTGTTGATTCCCGCTCTATTACGTACATTTTGGTTGGGTATCCTCTGCGCTATCGTTTCAGTCGCTCTTGCTCTCGCATGGCTAGAAGTGAATCCATTTGCTCGGCGTTTGCAGCACCTGGTGAAATGGATGATATTCATTCCTCTGTTTACGCCTCAAGTTTCTATTATGTTTGGCCTAAGCTTAGGGTGGAACTTCATGCGTATTGATGGATTTTGGTTCACTGTCTTATGGGCTCATGTATTATTTTGCTTACCTTATGCGTGGCTGATGCTTGCTGATAGTTTCAATGCCATTGACAAACGGTTGATTCATGCCGGACTGACATTGGGAGCGAGCCGTTATCGTGTTTTTTTCAGTATAAAGCTTGCCTTGTTAAAACAACCGATTGCGAATGCTATCGCGCTGGCGTTTTTGGTGTCGACGTCACTCTATTTGCCAACATTATTTGCTGGAGGGGGGCGTTTTTCAACGGTGACAATAGAAACCATGGCGCTTGCTGGTAGTGGTAATAGAGGGTTGCTGGGTGCATTAACTGTCGTACAAATGATCCTGCCACTTATTGCTTTACTATTAGCAAAATGGCTACCCTACCTTAATCTTAAAGAGAACGTTCGCCAAGGGAGATTTAATCTGAGTGGAGCAGATAGCTGATGTCTTTACAGTTGAATAAAGTGGCTCTGTCGATTAACAGTCGGACGCTACTTCAGGAAGTAACACTGTCGATAGAACCGGGAACTGTATCTAGTCTCATGGGAGCTAGTGGCAGCGGAAAGTCTACCTTGCTTGACTATATTATTGGTACACAAAGTCATCATGTTCAAGCCTCAGGTGATGTCATTTTGGATGGTCGACATATTCATCAAATACCAACAGAAAAGCGTAAAGTGGGCATACTGTTTCAGGATGCCTTGCTCTTCCCACATCTCACTGTGGGTGAGAATTTGGGTTTTGGGCTGGCGGCTTCATTAACGCGAGAACAACGGTGTGAGCGGATTCAACAAGCGTTGGATAGCGCTAACCTGTCAGGTGCATATCGCAAAGACCCTGCTACGTTGTCTGGAGGGGAGCGCAACCGTATAGCATTGATGAGAACGTTGTTAGCAGAGCCTGAAGCGCTATTGTTAGATGAACCATTCTCGCGACTTGATGACATGATGAAACAAAGTTTCCGTGAATTTGTTTTTACGCGAGCAATAGAGCGCCAAATACCAGTCCTCATGGTGACACATGACATACAAGATACCATTGTTGCGAATGAATTATCCGGTGGTCCTGTCTATGTTGTTGAAAATAAAAATATTCAATTGAAGACAAACACGCTCTAGGAGTCGGTAAAGTTGGAAAGTATATATTGGGTAGTTACTTGGGCGTGTCATCGTCGCTGTGAACATTGCTATGACGACCGCTTTCGCCCCTACAAAAAAGATGAACTTAAAGAAATCGTCGGTGAAGGTCAAAGTGCTTATCAGGATATTGTTCAGAACCTCCCAGATGACTTTAGTTATCTTGACCCGAATGTGCTTGATGATGAAGGGCTGTCGACGCGTCGTCGGGGGCGATTGATATTGGCAGGTGGAGAGTTACTCATAGATAGCGTTCGTGAACCTCTCTTTTATCCTATCTTAGATGCGTTAAAAGAAAAGTATGGTACTAACGGACCGCGCATAGCGATACAAACCACAGGTGACATTCTTACCGAAGAGATATTGGAGGAGTTGTTAGAGCGCAATGTATGGTCAATTGCTATTTCCAGTATTGATGACTATCACAAAGGCCTCGAAGGGGATAAGAAGTTTCGGTTGATGAATAAAATCCGCGAGATGATGGCTAAATATGGGGTAGAAGAAACAAGCTTGGGTGGTGCTCAGGATCCGCGTATTCAAGCACCCGAAGAACGTGATCATTTAGACGAAGACGGGCCATTTTTCGTCTTTTTTGGTGCACAGCCAGAATTATGGATTGGCGAGTTATGGCCTCGTGGCCGGAGTTGGACGAATGGCTTATCTAAGGCCACCTACAAAACAAATTTTTGTGCACGTTGGGCTGGCGGTAAGAATTTCTTAAATCATGGATACGCAGGCTCTGAGGTAGCTATTGAACCCAACGGTGCTGTCTACCCTTGTTGTATGAAAACAAAATCGACTTTGGGTTATCTAACAGAAGAGCCTCTGATAGAAATTTTGGATGGTTTGAAGGGCCACCCTGCAATGGAAGCAATTAATCGAGGAGATCCCGAAGGTATGGGGATCAGTAATGGCTGGGATCGTGAGAAGTATCGTCAGCGCTCACATATTATTGACCCTAAAGGAAATGACTACGCTAATCTGTGTATCGGTTGTGACGCTTATTTTGAAAAACATCTAGGTGACAGTTTGAAAGATTTGCGTTTAGAGCGGCTAGCAAAGAAGGCCAATGCCTAAAAAGGGTTTGAGGCTTTAATTTTAAAACCCAAATAGCTGTTTCAATCGTAAGTAATAGTCGATTCCTCAAAAATGGTCTGTAGGTTTGCTATGAAATTCACCCTAGAAAATTTACGAAAAAGAAAAGTTGTATTGGATAAAGTAACTATTCATTCTTTTGATATGAGCCTTTACTTAGTTGAACTCAACGTAGGACAACATAGTGGCATGCTTGTGGGTTCCAATGACCGGCCTTTGCACTTTCGAAGTGTTGAGCAAGTGAAAAATGAAATGGCAGATTTTCATATAAGGAATGCTCAGTTGAAGCATGAATCTCCTTTTGATGAGATGATTGGCAACCCTGAGAGCGCAAAGCAACCACTCATAGTACCCCTTTCTTGGTAGTTTATTCGGATAGATATTGTGATCCCTCAGGACATTCTATTGGTATAAATCTTCAATATTACCCTTCTGTTGAGTTAATCGTATGAAGTACTTTTCTTTGGTAGTCGTTTTATTGGTGAGTGGATGTACTGTCTCTATAGATGGTGAAGACTACCTTGAGGCAACTCAACAATTTGATTTAGTAACATTCTTTGATGGGAATGTTAAAGCTTGGGGCATTGTACAAGGCAGAAGAGGTGAATTAGTACAACGCTTTGAAGTCGATATTGCTGGTGAAGTGAAACAAGGTAATCTGACGCTGGATGAAAGCTTTACTTATCAACTTGGGGATGGCGTTAAAAAGCGTATTTGGAACATTAGTGAACAAGGTGGCGGTAAATATGCTGGCAGCGCTGATGATATTGCAGTCGCTCAAGGTCAAGTATTTGGGAATGCGTTTAACTGGGGATATGAAATGGATCTACCAGTCGGCGACACTACCTATCGTGTAAAGTTTGATGATTGGATTTGGGCTTTTGACAATAAGACCATCGTTAACCGTTCTTATATTAAAAAGTTTGGTATCACGATGGCCGAAGTGACTATATTTATGCAAAAGCAGAGTTAGTCTAAACTGCGCAGAGTATTGGCATTTTCTTCATTTATATTGTTTTGATTCCCTTGAAGGAAGTTACTGCGCTCTAAGATCTCTGGATATTGGCTTAAATCTAACTGCGTAAGTATGTTCATTCTGGGAGGAGAAACCAGATTAAAACTATCCTCAGGGAAGTTGCCACTAGTCGTTGAATCAAACGCTGTTATTCGGCGTTCCCATACGATGACACGATCATCTTCATCAACCGATACGATTTCCCAATCTCGTTTGCTGAACGATGTAAGGCTGTTGGATTCAATAGTGATGTTATTCTCTGTTTGTATCCAATTTTCGTCCCTGAATGGAATAAAGGCATCATTTGCCGTCAAGATAGAGCTGAAGACTGTTCCGTCATTATCAAAGTTATACCCGAAAATACGACTTGGTCTAAGAGTATTACCAACCCAGCTGTCTGTTAAAGTGCTTGCAATATGTGCGTTATATATTAAGGGTAACTCGGTAACGATATTATCGGTAAACTCAGTGAAGCTATCATCAAACTGAGCAATGGTTGACGATTGTTGTAGTGTAATTTGGTTATCTATGAAGCGTGTAAGTCTCACTTGGTATTCCTTACCGTTTAGTAAGAAAGGTTCAAACTCATAACGTTCATTTCCTCTCGTGAGGCTCAGTATACCAGCTGAAAGTGACCAGCTGTACTCTCGCTCATTGAAGCTTCCTGAGGCACTGCCATCGGAGTTTAAAGTCACTTTTTCGCGTATTAGTGTCTCAAAGCCACTTTCGGCTTCCATCGTCAGTGGTAACAGCCATTCGCCCTCAAGTTCATCTTGTGATAGTGCAGAAAATAAACTTTCACCGGTATTTGGGATGCTGACTGAAGTTACCTCAGGTATAGGCGTAAAAACTGGATTTGGGCCAAAACCCAGAGAATCAGGTAAAACAAGCTCTCTGATTGAGCGGGTTTCAATAATGGCTTGTATCTGAGAGCCACTACGATCCACTAATGAAAAAGTACGCCCGGTCTCATTGATACGCACCAGAGTGCTAGATGCAGCCCCGGGGTTATTTAGAAGTAGGTTAGCAACCTCAATACCGTATTGTTGAGCTATAGTGATAAACTCTAATGAGAACCGGCTAGTAATAGGCGGCAAACTCTCCAGTAATACTCTATCGAGTGCTAGTTGTAAGCGATCGTCTTCAAATGCCCAAGTAAAATCCGTGCTTGAATCAACAGAGCCTCTAATAGAATTTGTGAAAGGGAAATAGGTCCCTGTACCATCCATATGGAGAGTGTACGAGTCGGCATCTGGAACAATAAAACCTGCTTGTTGGGCAGGTAAAGCCAAAAGAGGTCTGTTAACTAGGTTGTTTGCTAAATCTTCAATGCCACTGTTTGTTGGTAGATTGCTGACTACAATCGAAATAGCCTCCTCAAGAGCATTTTGGTAGTTAATAAATGGGTCACCGACGTTATCTAATAACTCGTTGTTGGCCAAATATTGTTGAATAACATCTTGTGTGGTTGGTTGCTCATTATTGTTCAACAAGGACAGAGCAGTTATATTTTCATTAAATATAAAATCGTTGTTTGTAGTAATAAGTTGCATAAAAGCAGCGATGTTTAAAGCATCCTGTGCATTGACACTACTGATGGCATTCTCAAAGCTTTGGGATTCCTCAAATGGTTGGTTTTCATTAAGGTCCTCAACTATCAAAGAAAACGCCGTTGAAAGTAGGTTCAAATTCAGCCTAGTGAGTTCTCGTGGTGTCAAGACACGATCTTCACCGCTTTGCTCAATGAGTTGCTCAACATTACCTAACAAACTTCTGAGTAATGGCTGTTGTTCTGCATTGTTGGCGATGAGTTGGACAAATAAGTTTGTGTCGTCAACATTAATCAGGACACCGAACTCGCCATTACTGTCTATTGGAACTTGCGTACCTTCATTGTTCTCTCCTACTAAAATGGAAAGTGTTGCATCAGTACCATTTAAATCAGTGAGCGTTCCTGACAGCGTTAATGACTGCGATAGTGTCAGTGTTATATCAGCCTCAGCCGTTAATTCACCATCGGATATTCTATAAGTGATAGAGTCAGACCCAGCAAAGTTTTCCTGTGGAGTAAACTCTATTTGATTATTGACAATAGCGGCTGTACCAAAAGAAGGCTCAGTGACAATTTCTGTGATGGTTAATGAGTCTGATTCTGGGTCACTGTCGTTGGCTAGCACATCGATCGATATTACGGCGTTATTTAACGTTGTTGCTATATCTTGTGAAGCTGTTGGCGCTGTATTCGTCGATGTCGGGGCAGTTGGGTTTGTTGGTGTGTCAGAGCTTGAGCCTCCACATCCATATAACCCAGCCATAATAATACTCAGCAATAATGCTTTATTCTTCATGTCCTTATCCCTTTACATTGATACCAAAGGCATCTCTTTCTAAATTCCAAGGTTATTATGTGATACTTTCGGGATATTTACTATAACGGTTGTCAGTTACTTTAAATAATTAAGATCAACAGACTCTAGGATGGGCTTAAAGTTATCGGGCAACTCATTTGGTTATTTGTATTGGCTTTTTGATACGGTTAGTTTTAACACGGGTGGTATGTGAGAATAACAGGCGCTACTGTACACCAAATTCCACAGTCAGTAATTCTACAGATTGCTCAAAGGTAAGTGTTCTTACATCGCCTTTACCCTCTACATTAATCGTGTTCACTTGTTCTGGCCAGATATCACGTAAAGCATGATGTGCGATGCTTAAGCCTTGGAGTTCAGGTGGTTGAGCGGTTTCCTGATACACCCAGAAAAACTTCCCTTCTAGCTCAAACCCTACTGATGACAATTCAACGCGTTTTTCATGCTGGTCGAACATAGCAAAACGCTCCGTAACGTAATTGGCGAACTTTTGCTGTGACTCAATAGAACGATAGATGTCAGCATCCCCACCAAAAATCTTTTTAATGGCATGCTCAGCATCATGTAGATAAAAGCGGTGGCTAATTTCAATGTTGGTGGTTCTTGGATTAAACAATACAGAACTAATGGCTGCTTTTTGTTGATGTGCATGACTAAATTGTGCAAATAACATGTTAGTCAATACAAAGGCGATAAAGGTCAAAAGGTGTTGTTTTCTCATTTCTACCTCTGCTTAAAACAGAAAAATGCGCCAAGTAGGCGCATATGCATAATACTCATTAGGCTCTATATGTGACACCTAATATAAGGTGTCACGAGACAAAGAATAACCCTTAGTTACATTGATTATTCTTTTGTTTTCAGTTCAGTTTTTATGTCTTGCATAATATCGCGCTGAACCTTACCAGAGCGTGCTTTTTGCTTATATGCTTCGATACGTGATGGAATGATCTGACGTGGATAATGATTATTATCTACATTAGTGTCAGCCGTTTCCCAACGTGGATCAACAACAACACTTTGGAGTTCTTTATCTTTATCCGTCACGATAAGTTTTTGAACGGCTTTGTGTGTGCGGCGCCAGATCTCAGCAGGAATGCGAACCTCATCTTTCGTACCGTCAGTGAATGTCAACTCAAGAATGATAGGCATAACCAAACCACCTTGGTTAGAAAACTCTAACACATAATAGTTTTTATCTTCTTTGATAGCGCGGTCGAATGTTTTACGTTCCCAGTCTTCCAAGCCATCTAAAAATTTATTGTAACCATTACGTTCTTTATTGGTGACAGTGAAACGATCATTGTCGTCATAGAAATCTTTAATATCGCTATTACGCTCAATCCAAAGAGACTGGCCTGCGGCTCTGTTACGCTCATCAGTTAGAGAGAGTGGCTTATCAAGCTCTTTTTGACGTTGACGGGCGAAGTCGATATCTGGATCTTTTGTATCCAAACGAAGCTTAGATACACGATCAAGAGAGATATCTACGTGATCTGTACTATAGAACCAACCACGCCAGAACCAGTCAAGATCAACACCAGATGCTTCTTCCATAGTACGGAAGAAATCTGCAGGTGTAGGGCGCTTAAACATCCAACGTTGCGCATATTCCTTGAATGCAAAGTCAAACAACTCACGACCTAAGATAGTCTCACGCAAGATATTCAGTGCTGCTGCTGGCTTAGTATAACCATTAGGCCCCAAGCGAAGCACGCTGTCTGATTGTGTCATAATAGGCACTTGTGTTTCAGATTTCATATAATCAACAACGTCACGTGGCTCAACGCCCCATGGAATATTGGGATCCCATTCGCGACCGGCAACACCGTCTAGGAAACTGTTAAGGCCTTCGTCCATCCAAGTCCATTGACGTTCATCTGAGTTAACCGTCATAGGGAAGTAAATATGACCTACCTCGTGGATAACAACACCGATAAGGAAGCGCTTCTCTGCTAACGAGTATGTACGTGAGCCATCATCTTGTAAGTCAGTACGTGGGCCATTGAACGTAATCATGGGGTATTCCATACCACCGACAGGGCCGTTAACTGATTGAGCTACCGGATATGGGTAATCAAATGAGAAACGAGAATAAACTTCCATCGTATGGACAATTGATTCAGTAGAATACTTTTCCCAAAGCTCGCCACCTTCTTTAGGATAGAAAGACATGGCCATGACAAGAGGCTGAATGTCGCCACCTTGCTGATAGCCTTTGGCATCCCAAATGAACTTACGTGATGAAGCCCATGCAAAGTCACGTACATTCTTGGCATTGAAGTGCCATGTTTTTTCTTTGTCAGTACCTTTTTTCTCGTTTTCTAATGCTTCTTTAGCAGTGACAACGAAAACAGGGCGTTTACTTGTTTCAGCTTCTTTCAAGCGCTTAATTTGTTTCTTAGTTAAAACATCTTTGGGATTAACGAGATCACCGGTAGAAGAAACGATGTGATCAGCCGGTACTGTCATTTCAACGTCGTAGTTACCGAACTCTAATGTGAATTCGCCACGACCGATAAACTCTTTATTTGTCCACGCTTCGTAATCAGTGTAGGCATGCAAACGCGGGAACCATTGGGCGAGTAGGAATATATCGTTGCCGCCTTCGTTTTCATCGTCAGGGAAGTGCTCATAACCTGAACGTGCTGATACAGCATCTTCTTCTACAATGTTAAAGCCATAGTCAATTGAAAACTCTACTGACTGAGATGGCTTAAGTCTTTGTGGTAAGTCAACGCGCATGTTAGTGCCAACAATCACGTAATGCAGAGGTTTACCATTAGCGTCTTTAACAGCTTTGATGTTATAACCTAATTCGACGTCGTCCGTGAAATGCTGGCGACGCAGTGCACCAAGGCTCAATTGTGCTGGCTTGTTCCCTTCGGCTGCTTTTGCTGCTGGCCCACGACCACCAATGCCACCAAAGGTTGTTGTTAAGGCGGACATCGAGTCGTTGCGGAACTTATTCTGATCGAGTTGAAGCCATAGGTATTTCAGCGTATCAGGAGAGTTGTTCTTATAAGTAATCGTTTCGCTACCACTTATTGAGCGCTTTGCTTCGTCGAGACGAACCTTGATTTTGTAGTCAACTTTTTGTTGCCAGTACTGATGCCCAGGCTCGCCGGCAGCGTTACGGTATACATTGGGGGTCGGTAGTGACTCGTCCAATTGGCGAAATTTATCTTCGAAATCGCCTTTTGTCTGCTTTATCGCACCCAAAGCACTTACTGAAGTTATACTGGTCAGTAGTACCACTAACCACATTGCGCGTTTTGTCATTCGTATCTCCTATCGAGCGCTTATTGGATCAGTCAACAAACGCGAGCGCGTAAAAATACACGTATTGTGCCTAAATGCCTAGTATGACCTGATTAAATAGTTAATATCTGAGTTCAGTGACATTTACAGTTTATTAACAATACCTAGTTTTTTCTTGGTTTAGGCTGATTCTAAAAGAGAAATGGCTATTTTTTAGAGAAAAGTAGGACGTTTTGTCATTATTTTGTGTTTTTAAGTATGTTTTTTTCCATTATTTTCGTAATCTTGGGATATGTTGTATTTGATCAAGTGTTTTTATCCTTTAAAGAGAATTGAATGAAGCCTTTTACTTGGCAGCGGACTGTTATAAAAGTCGGTAGCTCACTTATCGCACCTGATGGATATGAGTGCAGTGGGACCTATTTATTGCCATTAGCACGCTTTGTTACTGCGAGCTTGTCACAAGGAAAAGAGATCATTTTGGTCTCTTCAGGGAGTGTTGCAGCAGGACGTAGAAAAATAGACTATCGTCACACACCTTCGATTGCTGAAAAACAAGCTATGGCAGCTATTGGTCAGATGCAGATGATGGCTAATTGGCAACGCTTTTTTGATATCCCTTGTGCACAGATATTATTAACAGCTGACGATTTACATAATCGTGCTCGTTATGTGAATATCCAAAACACATTAAGAGAGTTATTAAATAACAAAGCCCTACCCATTGTTAATGAAAACGATACGGTGGCAGTCAATGAACTGAAAGTAGGCGACAACGACAACTTGGCTGCTTATGCCGCTTTGGTTGCGCAAGCTGACACCTTGATTATCTGCTCTGATATTGACGGGCTATTTACTGCGGATCCTCGTAAGGATGACTCTGCTGCACTAATGGAAGAGGTCGTCGATATCGATGAATCCATCTATGCTATAGCTGGTGGAGCCGGTTCTAATGTTGGTACAGGAGGTATGCGAACAAAGATTGAAGCCGCCGATAAGTGCACTAAAAGTGGTATTCAGACGTTGATTGTCAATGGTCGCCAAGGCGCTGTTTTCGACACATTACTTGAAGGTAAGACTGCTGGAACGCATTTTTTACCGAAATTAAATAAAGATAAAGCACGTACTGGATGGATAAGGCATACATTAAAGGCAAAAGGCGAAGTACATATTAATTCCGGTGCAAAGCAAGCCTTAACGGTATCTGGCGCTTCACTTTTACCCGCAGGTGTCGTCGATGTTGTTGGTGATTTCAAGTCTGGGGAAGCGGTTAACATTGTCTGTGAAAAACATATTTTCGCAAAGGGTATTTGTTTGTACAGCTCGGTCGATATGGCTCTCATTCAAGGGCTTCAGAGTGATCAGATAGAAGAGACACTAGGCTTCATAGCGGGTGATGCAGCCATTCATCGAGATAACTTAGTGTTGTTGTAATTAAGGCCAGTGAATATTTGGCGTAAGTAATAAATAGGTAAGTAAAGTGACTTTTTCTATGACGGAATCTGCCGAACAAGCAAAGCTTGCGGCAAGACAACTAGCGAAGCTAACCGCAAATCAAAAAAATGCGGTGTTGCGCGATATTGCAGAGCAATTGAAATGCCAGACTGCACATATATTGATTGCCAATGCAGCAGATTTAGACGCCGCAAGTGAGAGTGGTTTAAGCGATGCCATGATCGATCGCCTTAGGTTAACAACAGAAGGTATTCATTCGATTGCTAAAGCAGTTCGTGATATTGCGGAACAGCCCGACCCTGTCGGGAGTATTCGAAATATAGAGCGCATGCCTAGCGGTATTCAAGTTGGAAAAATGCGTATCCCTCTTGGGGTGATAGCTATGATTTATGAATCCCGTCCTAACGTCACTATCGATGCCGCTGCACTGTGTTTGAAAGCAGGAAATGCTGTTGTGTTAAGAGGCGGAAAAGAAGCCTTAAATTCAAACTTGGCATTAGCAAAGTGTATTGATGTGGCGTTGGAAAAAAATGGTGTTGATCAAGCAGCGGTCATTGTTGTCTCCAATCCAGACCGAGCCATCATGGAAGAGCTAATGACACTGAATCATGCTATCGATTTAATTATTCCGCGAGGTGGGGAAGGGCTTATTCGCTACGTATCTGCTAATAGCCGTATCCCCGTCATTCAACACTATAAAGGTGTGTGTCACTTATACGTAGACGATGACGCTGATATTGAAAAAGCAATTAGCTTACTGGAAAACGGAAAAACACAACGAACAGGTGTATGTAATTCGTTGGAGACCTTGTTGATTCATAAGAATATTGCTCCAACCTACTTACCTAAGGTTGCTGAGCTATTCACAAAACATAAAGTTAAATTACATACTTGTGAAGTCAGTATGGACTTCTTTAGTGAACATGATGTGAGTCTGGCAACAGAAGATGATTGGCATGCAGAGTATTTAGCTATGGAGATTGCAGTAAAGGTTGTCGATAGCTTTGAGCAGGCGATTGAGCATATAGAAACATATAGCTCAGGGCATACTGAGGTTATTGCAACTGAAAATTACAGTCGCGCGCAGGCTTTTATTCGTCAGATTAATTCCGCTGTGGTTATGGCGAATGCGTCATCACGATTTTCCGATGGCGGTGAGTTAGGGTTAGGGGCAGAAATCGGTATTTCGACCAGTAAGCTTCATGCCTATGGTCCTATGGGTGCGGAGTCGCTTACTACTGAGAAGTTCATTGTCTTAGGTGACGGAGAAGTGAGAGTTTAAGGTGAACGAATATACTTTTCTTTTACCTATCGGCCTTTTCTTACTTTTGGGAGTGATGAGTCCAGGGCCTAGTTTTGTCTTAGTTGCTCATACAGCGGTAGCTAAGTCTAAAATAGAGGCTGTCGCTGTCTCACTAGGTATGGGGGTTGGCGCTACTATTTTTGCGATTGTCGCTTCCTTGGGGTTGTTCATCGTGTTGGATACTATTCCATGGTTGTACTTAGTGCTCAAAATTGGTGGTGGTGTTTACTTACTCTTTTTAGCCTTCAAGATGTGGAAAAGTGCACATCTCCCAATGTCAAAAAGTACCCGCTACGCTGAAAATAGTGGTAGTACTGTTAAGATGTTTCTTCTCGGCTTGTTTACGCAATTAAGTAACCCCAAAACGGCCATTGTATTCGGCAGTGCACTTGCCGCTTTTCTGCCTAAGGCAGCACCCGAATATTCATATTATTTGATCAGTTTATTGGCTTTCCTCATCGATTCTGGTTGGTATATTTTGGTGGTCGCTCTATTTTCAACCCAAAGGATGCAAGAAGCTTACGCAAGATCTAAACGAACCATTTGCCGTGGAGCTGGTGTATTTATGGGCATGATAGGCATTAAGCTACTGACAGCCGAATAAGGCCTTATTCATCACTTATTTAATGAAAAGGCTCATGACGTCACGTAATTAAAGTGCCCACTTTCGTTTGGTGTAAGTGACTTGCGGGCAAGATATTTCAATGAGAAGCTTGTTCTCTAGAATAGCGGTTAACCCATTGCTAATCGATGCTTCTATCGTTTCTGTATAGCGTGTATTGATTATTCAGCGATATTATTTATAACAACTTAACGAAGGAATTTTCATGGAACTCCCATCTTTACTGAATGTTACGCCGACCTATGTTGCAGTATTGGGCCTGTTATTTGTCATCTTCACATTGCGTGCAGGCTTATATCGGGCTAAAAACAAGATTAATATTGGAACTGGCGACGATCCAGAAATGTTGCGTCGTATACGAGGTCAGGCAAATTTTATTGAAACTGTTCCGATGGCTCTTTTTCTTATCATTTCTATGGAAGTGTTAGGAGCATCAGATACCTGGCTTCATGCTTTAGGTTTAGCGCTAGTATTAGGGCGCGTATCTCATTACATAGGTTTAACTGAATTGGGGCCCATTATTTTTCGTGTCATTGGCATGTTAGCAACTCTGGGAGCAATTTTGGTTAGCTCAATTTGGATATTGATAGATTTCATCGGGTGATAAGTAAACTGGAAAGAGCCTCGTATTAGCAATTTGCAAGGGCAGTGGGTAATCAACGAGCGCTAAAGTTCTTACATGTTGGCAGTATTCAAAGCCAAACAAGTCCTTCGTATGGTTTTGCCTTCATTGCCCTCAGCCGGCTATCTAATGAACCCGCATGAATTTCTAGTTTATGGTCATCGGGGTCTAAGATATACAGTGATTGACCTTCGCTTTTATTTTGTTTCCATATTCTTCCCCCATGGTATATGACACGAGATGAGAAAAGGTCGAAGTCTTTGGACGGTATATCGAATGCGATGTGTGTATAGTCGATCTTAGGGCTTGGGTTATCGCATGAAAGACAGAACCATAAATCTCCGATTGATAGGTGCGCGCCGTCAGCCCATTTTACATGTCCAGTAAAACCAAGAATTTCAGTATAAAACTTAAGTGATTGCTCTAAATCACTCACTGCGATAGTGATATGGTTTAAACCAGAAAGCACAGCCTTTTCTCCATTAAGAGGAACGTAAATTAATAGGATAAACGCTGTGTGCTGTTATGATATAGCATTAATCTTTATTTCAACATTGAAGTGCATTCAGCGTTTTTAGATACCCTTTTCTTGCTGGTACTTATACAACCCTTTTAGTGCATTATATAGCCCTGCAACCATAGTAAAGTCATGTCCGGAGTGCTGAAACTCATCCACTCGCAAAGATAAATCTAGTGTTCGATTTCTTAAAATAGTTTGTGCAAAAGAATCGTAAACTTCGCGTATTTCACCTCCTGCATTTCCGATATTCATGTAGAGGTAATTTTGAATATTTTTATTTGAAAGTATGTATTTTCGCGTTGCCTTGAGTGTTTCTTGTTCTCCCCACCAAACAGCAGGACTAAAGGCAAGGTGCGCTTGGAATAGGTGAGGGCGTGATTGGAAGCTACGAATGACCAAAAGGCCTGCTACTGAATGCCCTGCAATGACATTGTGATTAGTCGTTCGATACTTCTCATTGACTTCTGGTATCAGTTCTTTCTCCATAAAACTTAAAAACCTATCACCTCCACCGCCTTCTCCGACTGGACCTCTTGGATCTCTATTGACCGTGGGTGCGAAATCCCTGAGACGATTGGTACTTTCAACGCCTATCACGATATGTTCATTGGAGCCTTTAGACAAATGCATACGATTGAGCATGCTATTGACCATAGAAGCATTCCCTTCACCGTCTAGAACATACAAAACGGGATACCTGCGATTCTTCTCCTGATGATAAGAGTTTGGAAGATAGACAGTAACTTGGGGGTTTTCTACCACAATTTTAGAAGAGAGCTTTAATACAATGGGTAATTCATTTGCTTGCGTGTAACAAGAAAGGGTAAACATAAAAAGCAGTAGTAAAGTTTTCAATTTCTCAAATTCCCTTTAAAAGTGCGGGCTAATACTCATAAGCATGGGCGCGTGATGAACGATTACCTGTTTCAGAGTGCTGACCTTGTGGTTTAGGACAAGATCTGGGTACCTATTGTTTTCTATAGACTAAGGCGTTCGTAAAATCTTTTCCATCTTACGCCCTTTTGCCAATTCATCTACCAATTTGTCTAAGTATCTAGCTTGTTGAGTTAATGGGGTTTCGATTTCCTCTACTCGATAACCACAAATCAAGCCAGTAATCAGGCTTGCATTTGAGTTTATCGTGGCCTCAGCAAATAGTTTTTCGAATGTAACATCACGTTTAATCAGCTGCTGTATGTCACTCTCACTGAAGCCTGTTAGCCATGAAATGATCTGGTGTAACTCTTCTATGGTTCGTCCTTTTTTCTTCACTTTGGCAACATAGAGTGGATAAACAGAAGAAAATGTCATGTTTGCAATCCGCTCGTCGTGTTTTTGGGTTGTCTTCATTTTGGGTTCCTAAATTACTAACTCGCTGGGTTGCAGGTCTGCTATATTTAATCCAGATGATTTGCTAATTAGGTACTGAGCTATTTCTCTGCAGGAAAGTAATAAACGCGAGCAATCTTCCTGTTTGAGAATTCATAGAAAGGAATAGCTCGTTGGGAACTTACCCCCTTCATTCACAACTAGTAATCTCAACAGCACTCACTTTGTTAGTTGCCTAAGCTACCTGAGTAAGCTCCGAGCGACTGATGGGGTAAGATGTAAAGTAGGACCATACCTTCAATTAAGCTATTTTAACTTTTACCGCTACTCTTCCGCGATCTATGCTCAATCACAATATATTCTAGAGGTTAACAGTTCATCAGGAATTTATGGTTTATAGTGAAAATCAATGAGATACACATTTTGCCCCTGACCATGCTTAGCTACTTTTAATAGATCCAATACACCGAGAAAGCCCGATTCTCTTGCTAGTTGGGGGGTGATGTCAGAAAGCTCAATTTGGCGTATCTTGTTTATTATCACGGATCCCTCTTCAAGCTGATAACAATTACCTTCTTTCACACGAGGGCTTTTCCAGATCCTCACGCTACAGGTTATCTCTCCTCTTTTTATCGGTTCTCTCAACTTTTTCGTAAATTGCATTGTAATGCCTAGAGTTTCAATCAGGGGCAAGTATAACTGTAATCTAGAATACGAAACAAAGCGATGGGAGCTTGCAGGTAATTATCCCGTTAATTTGGTTTGTTCGTGCGTTACAGATAACCTTATGAGAATAAAAGGAGTATATGAAAGCTGTATATAAGCTCAAGACATAAGAAAGAGCTCTCTCTTTCGAATACCTATGTTGATGTGACAACATTCATTACGGACCATAACAGCTTTTTAAAGTATGCAACGTCGTATATTCATTTTCACTTTAATAGACATATTGCCTTAATGGCTGGTTGTGGGTTGGAAAATGACCCTAGCCAATTAGTTGTTAAGGAATGAGGTGCACCCGATTTAATATGACGGGTGCACTTACTGATCTATCAAGTCTAAAGAACAACTATGTTGTAGATCCAAAAAATAAAGTCAGCTAAAAATGTTATTTTTGAGAGTTAGAGTTCTCTTTTATGTAATCAATTAAAGCATTCAGCATTGGGTACCAGTTATTTTGATCGTTTACACCGGCCCAAGCATAATCAAGATAAGTCTCTGTTATAAAATAGTCTTCCAAATCAATAGGGTTTGTAAGAATAAGCTGCCTATAACTTTTGTTTCCCTCTTTCCTTGTTTTGAAGCGTAACCATAAGAATTCTTTATAATGTTTAGCAGCATTGTTTACACCTATTTTGGAGTTGATAACAGGGATTTTGTCTCCCAGATTTTCTTTAATGATAATTTCTTCCAAGTCTTCAAATGTTATTACCTCATCGAAATAAGCAATGTTATCCATCATCTTTTCCGAAAAATCATCATTAGGAACTAAGACCAATGCTTTTTTCTTATCTAAGTCTATTTTTTTACTTTCTACTACCTTGGCTGATTTAGTTGCCCCTGGGAAATAGCCTGTAGCGGGATCGATGTCTACCACTTTTAATGACGAACATGCGGTCATAATCAAGCAACAAAACCCTATTATTATTTTTTTCATTCTAACTCCATATATCGATTATGTTATTTAGTTCCAATTTTTGATTTGAGCGGCCGAAGCCACATAGGAGGGAATACTATGAAGTGGTTTGAGTACCATATTCTCAATATGGCTAACAAACAAACGGTAACTTCCATTGCCAATACAGTATATTGACTATGCTTTCTTCCATGCCCATCAACTACTTATATAAATTCTGCCAGACTTTTTTGTTTAGGTGAATCACTTTTTAGCTCTCACAAGCTTTGCTGCTGGAATAGCAACTCGGCTGTCTCGGGCATACTGCACCACGTGAACATATTAGCCGGGCTTCTGATTCAATACCGCGCTCTACCCAGTTGATATTCAAAATTCTAGAAACACTAGATAGCTGTTTTTTCACTGTTGCGGGAATAACGGATTGCCCACCATTATTGGCACATGCTGCTTTCAAATCAGATGCAACGGATAACGCATCGCCACCTTGTGCTTCAATTGCAGGGTTTAAGTCAATGCCAGCACACAAGACGTGGTTGTTTCCTGCTAGGTCTTTCACATTGGTTGACTCGCAGCAGTAAATCCTCGGCTCATCGCCAACATTGAGTATGGATATTTGCGCAGATGTTCCAGTTTTAGGCGTATTAATCATTCTAAAGACGGCCCAATGCTGACAAGGGTCTTCGACGATACGCATGTTACCCCAAGGCAAGGGAATACCATTGCCTCGATAAACTGCTTTAAGTTTACCTGGAGCGTAAGCGTCAAAGTAGTGCCAGTGACTATAAGGAGAAACAGCCGTCATCCTGCGCATAGCAACAGATGCAGAGACCCCTATCTGGTTGTGGATACTGACTTCATACCCCTGCCTGTCTAATTGTTGTCTATAGGGAACTTTAGGACATAGTAATGCACCAGCGAAGAAGCTGGATTCGAAGTCTCGCCAAGCATGCAGGATATCTTGTGCGTCAACAGTTGACGAATTATGTATTGGTGTAGAATCATCTGGTAATGCGTTGTACTGGTTTCTTCCAGTAATCAAGACGCTCTTTAGTCCATCTTTGTTGTGTAGAACGCTATGCCCAATGTGTACCGCCAGATCGTACTTTAAGCGCGTCTGTTGTGCTTTTAATCTTTCATTAATGTGAATCGTGCCCGGTGGGTCGAAGAAAGATGTAACGACACTCTTGGTATTGACGCCGAGCTCGTCTTTAGTTTCTTGCGGGGCGCGGTTGAACCATTTTATTTTCAGGCCCAGTTGTTTGGTAATGCCGATAAGGTCATCAATGCTGAGAGGTAGTCGCTTAAGCCCAACTTCTTCTGCTGCTCGCTCAAGATCGGGAAAGTGGTTTTGGTGGTGCTCTTGGTGTGCTCGAATGAGTAAATGTGCAAACTGACGTCCACTAATACCTGTTTGAGATAACATTTCTGGGATGGCGATTTGTAAAATTTCATTGGAAAATAGGAAGCTTGGCTCCAAAGCCATGCCGCTTATTCCGCCTCGACTACCTTTGACCGGTGTGATTGCTTGTTCCTCTGGTACGTCATCAAGGAACCAATCGACCTCTTTTTGGAATACGGATGCAACAACACTGAGCATGTCTTCACTGGGGACGCGTTTACCACGTTCGATCATAGAAAGGTAGGATACCGATGGTGCTGACTCTGGGTTGACTCTGACACAGCGTGCAGACAAATCTTCCATCGTTAAGTTATTGCGCTTACGTAAGTTGCGAATTTTTGTACCCAGTAGATGAGATTTTCGGCTAAGGCTTTTATTGCTTTTCATTTTTTACACTCTTCATTATTGAAAATTTCACACTGATCCGTTGCATATTTTCATTCCAACAAGATTTTTAATCCTTTGTTTTTATTAGGGTAATTCCGTTTTTTCAGCTTGTGCTTCGAACGTATCTATGCATTTTGTGAAATTACACATTTTGTAAAATTTACATTGTGAAATTTTAATTGTGAAATTGTAGTTAAAAATATTCTATTCTTCAAATCAAGCAAAGTGACTAACACATCAACAGGCGTTTTAACTTTTGCTTTTCATTCGTCAAAAACTATGAGGATTTAAAGATGAATATGCCCGCTTTAAAAAATAGCCAAATACATCAGGGCTTTTACAACTTCATCAACGAAGAAGTATTACCTCTGTGCTCAATTAATGAGACCACTTTTTGGCAAGATTTTGAAAAACTCGTCGCTGATCTTACACCACGAAATAACAGCCTATTACAGACACGCCAAGATCTTCAGAACAAGATTGACCAGTGGCATCAGGATCATAAAGATCAGGCGCTCAATCAGGATATCTACCAACGCTTCTTGAAAGAGATTGGTTATTTAGTCGAGCAAGGCCCTGACTTTGAAATTTCGACACAGAATGTTGATACCGAAATTGCCCAGATGGCTGGGCCACAATTGGTTGTGCCTATCACTAACGAGCGTTTTGCGCTAAATGCAGCAAATGCGCGTTGGGGGAGCTTATACGATGCATTGTATGGCACTGATGTGATTGCAAAAGACGCATCACAAAAGTCTACTGGTTATGATCAAGCTCGTGGTGAGCAGGTTATTACTTACGCGAAAGACTTTTTAGATAAGAACTTCCCCTTAGCATCGGGCTCCCACAAAGATGTGAAAAGCTATGTTGTTTATTATCAACATTTACTAGCTTTTTTCCCTGACGGTAGTCAAAGCGGCTTGCGAGACGCTTGTCAGCTCGTTGCATTGTGTGGCTCAAAGAGTGCGCCGAACTCTATTGTTTTGAAACATAACGGCTTGCACGTTGAAATCATCATTGATCGTAAAGGCACTATCGGCGCAACAGACTCGGCAGGTGTGCAAGATATCCAACTAGAGTCAGCTTTGACGACTATCATGGATTTTGAAGATTCTGTAGCAACAGTTGATGGTGAAGACAAAATTCATGCGTATCGCAACTGGTTAGGTTTAGTGAAAGGTGATTTGACCGCAACGTTCACAAAAAACGGCAAGCAAGAAACCCGGGCGATGAATCCAGATCGTGTATTCACGACAGTTGACGGTGACGACTACCCTCTTCATGGCCGTTCATTGATGCTAGCACGTAATGTTGGCCATCTAATGGATACCGAATTAATGCGTGACGCTGAAGGTAACTTCGCACCAGAAGGCATTATCGACGCTGTTGTGACAGCCCTGATTGGCAAGTTAGATTTAGAAAAAGCGCGTGGTTTATCCAACTCACGAACCGGCAGTATCTATATCGTTAAGCCTAAAATGCACGGCCCTGACGAAGTCGCTTTTACGTGTGAATTATTTGCACGTGTTGAGCAAATGCTTGGGCTTGATAAGAATACTATCAAGATGGGCATAATGGATGAAGAACGCCGCACAACCGTGAATTTAAAAGCTTGCATTCGAGAAGCACAAGAGCGTTTAGTCTTTATTAACACAGGATTCCTAGACAGAACAGGCGACGAAATTCATACCAGTATGCATGCCGGCGCTGTATTACCTAAAAACCAGATTAAGCAACAGCCTTGGATTCGTGCTTACGAGCAACGTAATGTTTCTATCGGACTTAAATGTGGTTTACCGGGTAAAGCGCAAATCGGTAAAGGTATGTGGGCAATGCCGGACGAAATGCACGAAATGATGAATAACAAGATTGAGCACCCTCGTTCCGGTGCAACGACCTCTTGGGTTCCATCACCGACAGCGGCAACCTTGCATGCTTTGCATTATCACCATGTTGATGTCGCTGCTACGCAGCAGCAAATCAGCCTGCAACAATCTGCAGCAGCAGGACTTAGCGAAGTGTTAACGATCCCATTGATGACACAAAGCTGCAAGTTGTCCGGTAGCGATATCGAACGTGAACTAGAAAACAATATTCAAGGCATCTTAGGTTATGTCGTGCGTTGGGTAGAGTTAGGTATTGGGTGTTCGAAAGTACCTGATATCGATCAAGTTGGTTTAATGGAAGATAGGGCAACGCTCCGAATTTCCAGCCAACACATTGCGAATTGGTTAGAGCATGGAATATGCGACCAAGAACAGGTTGATTCAATCATGGCACGAATGGCAGAAGTTGTAGATGCACAAAACAACACGACAGCTGGCTATGTACCCATGTCGACCAACCTAAAGAAGAGCTTGGCTTATCAGGCAGCACGCGAGCTAATCGTTGCAGGTAAAGAACAGCCAAATGGCTATACAGAACCTGTTTTACATCATTACAGATGTCTTGCAAAAGCAGCCACTAATTAACTTTTATTTATTCCATTTTATAGAGAGAAAACCAATGACAACTTACAGAGAACATATTTCAACAGCAGCCAACAGCGTAGCACAACAAGGCGAAGCATGGGGGGCTATTGACCCTGAGAATATCGCTCGTATGCGCTTACAAAACCGTTTTAAAACAGGTTTAGATATTGCGCGCTTCACTGCAAAAATTATGCGTGACGATATGGACGCTTATGACAAAGACAGCGCTAACTACACACAATCACTAGGCTGCTGGCATGGTTTTATCGGCCAACAAAAAATGATTTCGATTAAGAAGCATTTTGGCACAACTAAGAGCCGTTATTTATACCTTTCTGGCTGGATGGTTGCTGCAATGCGTTCTGAGTTTGGTCCATTACCTGACCAGTCTATGCATGAGAAAACATCAGTCCCTGCGCTGATTGAAGAGCTTTACACTTTCTTAAAACAAGCGGATGCGCGTGAGCTTAATCACTTATTTAAGGATCTAGATACGGCGCGTAACGAAGGTGATAACGTTAAAGAGCAAAGTGTTCTAAAGCAAATTGATAACTTTGAAACACATGTTGTACCTATTGTTGCTGATATCGATGCAGGTTTTGGTAACGAAGAAGCGACTTATTTACTGGCAAAGAAAATGATTGAAGCGGGTGCTTGTTGTATTCAAATCGAAAACCAAGTGTCTGACGCTAAGCAATGTGGTCATCAAGACGGTAAAGTCACCGTACCACATGAAGATTTCCTAGCGAAAATTAACGCTGTTCGTTACGCATTCATGGAGTTGGGTGTTGAAGACGGTGTCATTGTTGCGCGCACAGATTCATTAGGTGCAGGCCTAACACAAAAAATCCCAGTGTCTCGTGAAGCCGGTGATTTAGCTGATCAATACAATGATTTCATTGACGGCGAAGAAATTACTGATATTAGCCAGCTAAAGTCGGGCGATATGGTGATCAGACAAGGCGAAACGCTACTTAAACCTACACGCTTACCTAATGGCCTTGTGCGCTTTAAGCCCGGCACTGGTGAAGATCGCGTTGTTCTTGATTGTATTACGTCATTGCAACAAGGTGCGGATTTACTGTGGATTGAGACTGAAAAACCTCATGTAGCGCAAATTGCTGGCATGGTTAACCGTATTCGTGAAGTAGTGCCTAATGCGAAGCTGGTATATAACAACAGCCCAAGCTTTAATTGGACGCTTAACTTCCGTCAGCAAGTGTTCGATGCTTGGGTTGAAGAGGGCCGAGATATGAGTGATTACCAACGCGACCAATTGATGAGCGTAGAGTACGACAATTCTGAATTGGCACTGATTGCTGACGAAAAAATTCGTGTATTCCAGAAAGACGCAGCTGAGCAGGCGGGTATTTTCCACCACCTTATTACGTTACCGACTTACCATACGGCTGCATTGTCGACAGATAATCTTGCTAAAGATTACTTTGGTGAGCAAGGTATGTTGGCTTATGTTCAGGAAGTGCAACGTCGCGAAATTCGCCAAGGCTTAGCTTGTGTTAAGCACCAAGATATGTCTGGTTCAAATATTGGTGATGACCACAAAGAATATTTTTCTGGTGCGCAGGCTCTTAAAGCATCAGGTAAAGACAATACGATGAATCAATTCTCGTAATATATGACTCATCCAACCGTTTAGGGGCGTTAAGCCCCTTTTTTGTTTTTGAGTTTTGCATCTAGCGCTTTTTTGGAATCATCACGGAGCTTCATGTCTCGTATATGCAGAAAGCTGGCTATGGGCATAAAAACCTGAGCGATTGCACAAGGCAAAATAATAAGCATGTCCAATCTAATATTGACGCCTTCAGCTAGCATAGCCTGCTCATACTGATACCAGATGATAGCGAATGCGATGAGCAGTACGTATTGTGTGTTAAGTAATAGCCACTTGTATTGGTTACTGTTTTTAAGCACTAATAAAACGGCATAAGATAACGCAGGTATGGCTATCAAAATATAAAAAGCGTAAGCCGATAGTGATCCCAGAAACATAATATTTCCCTATTCATGTTACTTTAGTTTGAAAACAATGACTGTTTATTCGATTTCAACGCTAATTAGGTTCAAGCCTATAATCAAGTTGTACTTCTAAGCCTGTTGCAGTGACTGCTTGTCCGTTCTCAAACTTCGGTGCGTAGCGCCACTTATTGAGTGCGGCAATAGACTCATCTGTAAAAAGTTTGCCTGAGGAATCGACAATTTTGACATTCTTCACAAATCCAGATGTGTTTATATCAAACGTCATGCGTGTATACCCCTCTTTTCCACTTTTAGCATAAATGACAGGGTATTTAGGGTTAGTTCGATAGAGTGGTGTTGGTTCAACATCATCTTGCCAAGGTGTCATTTGGCCAATAGCCACGCAATGTTTGGTTGCCTCTTCTGACTTACCCAGTTTTTCGTAAGCTTCAATTAAGGCGGCATGTGAAGCCACGGCATATGGGTGGGATGTTTCTAATTGTCCGTTGATGGTTGATATAATGGCTTCAAGGTTCTCTATTGCATCCCGATAACGGCCGGGAGTCATATTAAGCCTACCTGCCAAATATTTGGTCTCTATAGTTTTTAGATCGTTCTCACCGAATCTTTCGACGAGCAAGTCACGTGCTTTCTCGGTGATCTTCAGTACGTTTTTATAATTCCCTCTTACGGCTGGATTAGCATAAAGTATTTTAGCGACCATATAGTAATTTTGTGGTGCTAGTGTCGGGTCGTGTTTTTCGAGCTTTTTGACAAGAGCGATGACTTGGTTAGCGACTTTAGAGGCCTTCTTATTTCTTCTTTCAACGCTTTCGATTGGCCATGTTTTAGCGTATAAATCCAGTAAATCTAAAGACGCTAAGAAATAAGCTTGAGAGGTTTTACCATCCTTTTGCTGTGCGTTGTCTCTGAGGTTTATATAAACTTCTTCAGCTAACTCCAATTGTTTGGCATCAATGTAAGCTGCGGCAAGGTTAAACTTGAGATTATTCAAACTCTCACGATCGTCTTTGAACTTCGTTTCGCCCAAGGTAACCGCTTGCTTGGCGAGTGCTAACGTTTGTTCAATATCGCCTGATTTCTGAGCTTGTTTGTAAGCGTTATAGATGTGACTAAAGTTTTCGGATTCTATGGCAATGCTAGGTTGAGAAAACAACATGCCCGTTAAGATAATGCTTGCAACTGCGAGCTTCATTTTAAGTTCCTTTTATCTATCTTGATCGTGTACGGGCAATATATTGCACCATATTCTCAGCTTTCTCAATTCCGAATTAATGATTACTTACAATTCTCTCGTCGCTGCTCGCTCTATGATTGCAGTATAGAATTGTATGGCTTGTAAGTACTCTTTGATGGGGATTTGTTCATTGATACCATGAAAGCGTTTCACGCTATTTGAGTCCAAACGAATCATGATGAAGCGATAAATGTTATTAGACAGCCCGTCGAAGTGCTTGGCATCAGTACCGCCTTGTACTAAATAGGGGGCGACCAATATAGAGTCATCTAATTGACGAATGGTACGCTCAAGTAGTTTGAACGGTGCGCTATCGATATTAGAAACGGTGGACGATTCATTTGCCATGAAACTCTCAATGTTGACTCTGGCGTCTGCAATAACCTCTTTGGCATGTGCTTCAACCTTTTGAATGTTATCACCCGGCAATGTTCTAAAATTAACAACGGCCTCTGCTTGTGTTGGCAGTATGTTTGACTTAGCGCTGCCTTTTAGCATGGTTACTGCTGTTGTGGTATGCACGCTTGCTGCAGAGCTTGGTACATCTAACAACGTGTTTTTAACAATGGGTGAGAGCAACCAAAGATTAGACAGTGGTAGTCTTGTTTTTAGTGGCGTATATGAACCTACCGCATCGAATGTCATGCGAATAAATGACAAATCAGCCGGGAACGGGTTGGCTTCTAGCGCGACGACTGCTTGCGCTAAAATACCTGCGGCAGTATTGGCTGGTGGTTGAGAAGAATGCCCCCCAGCGTCTTCTACCGTTAACCGTAAGTTCACGAAACCTTTTTCAGCAACACCAATCAACGCAAGCGGCTGTGTTACACCTGCCATTAAGTCTTGTGTGACAACTCCGCCCTCGTCAACGATAAACTCAAACTGCGTATTCGTCTTTGCGAAGCTTGCAGCGATTGCTTTAGCACCTTTATCACCGCCCAACTCCTCGTCATGTCCAAAAGCGAAGTAGAGAGTTCTTTCTGGTTCAAGACCTTGAGCGAGCAGATATTCCATAGACTCTAGTAAGGCAAAAACGCTGACTTTATCATCTAATGTACCTCTGCCCCAAATAACCCCGTCTCTAACTAATCCGCTAAAAGGAGGGTTTTGCCAGTCTTTTATTGTGTCTTCGTCAGCAGGCACAACATCGGTATGCCCCATAAACAATGCAGGTTTTAACGAATCGTCACGACCTTCAAACTTAAACAATAAGCTATGCTCGTTGAACTTTCTTAGTTCGGCATGCTGATGCACGAGAGGAAAAGATTGAGCAATATGTTGAATAAGGCGATCGAACGCGGCGGTATCGAGTTGAGTTTCATCCTCATGCGATATGGTTGGGATTTGGATTGCCTGAGAAAATCGTTTGACTGCCCCTTCTGCGTCTATATTCCTTAGAGGTAAAGATTGAGAGACTTTCAGTTGGCGATCATCAAAATATGTATTTGCTCTGAAAAAAACAATGGCAATGAGCAAAATGAGAGGGACAAGGATCAGCAGAGCGATTTTTTTCATGAGCAAGTGTTTATCTATGCCTTTATTAATTCAGCTAATTTTATACATTAAATCGCTTTGGAATACACGCTCGTCGCGCAGCTATTAGGTGCTTGGGTCATTTTTGGAAGGTGGTCGACATAACGTAACCACACTTTGGATTGAACAACCTGTGTGAATCTGAATAGGTTAATTCATACTGATTCCGCTATATGTGAGAAAGTTTGTAATATATCTGGTGATGTTATGACTATGATGAAACAGGAACTCAATTGAATATTATTGGTATAAGGCAGAACAGTCGATTGGAAAAATGATTTGAGTCGAGACTTTAAGGAAACGCTAGAGCAGTATGGCGCTTTGCTCTCGCGTGTAGCGTCAACCTATGAAGCGAATCATCATTTGCAACAAGAGCTGTTGCAGGAGATTTCGCTAGCTGTGTGGCAGGCGTTAAAAAGCTTTAAAGGAGAAAGCAGCGAGAAAACCTATGTTATGCGAGTGGCGCACAATAGGGCGGTGAATCACGTGGCTTATCATGCTAAGCAACCGCATAACGATAGTTATTGCGAATCAGAAAACCCGGTAAAGAGCACAATGGCTAGTGCCGAAAGCGTGTTGCAGCAAGATAAGCAAATAGACTCCCTGCTGATTGCTGTGAGGGAACTGCCTATTCAGACTAGGCAGGTCGTCACTTTATCTATGGAAGGTTTGAGTTATCAAGAAATTTCTGAAGTGAGTGGTATCAAAGCAAACAATGTGGGCGTCATTCTCAATAGAGCCCGAAAAGCATTGATGGAGCAGATTAAAGATGTCGGATAATCAATCATTAGAAAAGCTGTGGCAACAGCAACCCACTAAAGAGCCAGACTTTAAAGCGTTAGAAAGCCGGTTTAAGGCAATGCGTCGGAAGCAATGGTTTTACATAGGCCTTGATGTCGCCTCATGTGTTGTATTAATCATTATATTGATCTTTTTTCCACAGAAAATGAACACATTGCAATTAGCCTTTATGTCGCTTATGACGGTATTTTGTGTTGGGTCAGCGGCTTATATTACTTGGTTAAGAAGCTCTACGTTACGAAATACTGTGTCGGATACGCGTGCTTATTTGCAAGGGTTAAAACATCAATGCTCTATTAACATTAAGATTGGCCATTACACTAGAATTGTCGTCTGGATAACGTTGGCTTTTCTACTCACTCTTTTTGTGATGACTGCTGTCGTGCAAGATTGGGATACAAAAAAAGCTATATGGAAAACGGCTGTTTTGTTCGCTTTTATTTTGGGGATACTGTGGCCTGCTCGAATCTGGGCAAATCGACAAATCACAAAATATTCTGACGAATTAGAAAAGTTGACGTTGTTGGAGCAGTCGATCAATGAAAATGGATCGAGCGCATATACCCAAACCACTTTGAAGTAGTTTGGGTATAACTCTTTTTGCATTCATCGGCTTAAGTGCTTAAAGTCAGACAAAATTTTATTGGATAATGATAAGAATGGAAAAAGAAACGCTAATGGCGTTAGCTAAAAAGGCCGCGCTTAAAGCTTATGCTCCATACTCTAACTTTCGTGTTGGTGCCGCAGTGTTATGTGCTGAAGGAAATGTAGCCACAGGTGCAAATATAGAAAATGCCAGTTATGGTTTGTGTTTGTGTGCAGAAAGAGCTGCTTTGTCAAATGCTCATGCACAAGGCCATACGCAAATAAAAGCGATTGCGCTAGCCTGCATTGATGCTGACACCCAAGCACATGAACATGAGCTAATGCCGTGCGGTAGTTGTCGGCAATGGATAAAGGAGTTAGCCCCTTCTGCTGATATCTATATAGAGGGTTTAGAGCAAGATTTTACTATTGATGACTTATTACCTATGGGGTTTTCACTTGATTCGCATAAAAAGTAATTACTACCTAAAAGTACTATCCCTATTCGCCGGGGTATTTTTTTCAGGGGTTTCATACGCAGGCGATTATACTTTGTATTTTGTACGTCATTTTGAGAAACAAGCCGGAGGCCCTGATCCTGAATTGACTATAAGAGGTCATCAGCGAGCGCAGCAATTGGCTGATCTACTCGATAATGTTGGCTTGCAGAAAATATACAGCTCCGACTATCATCGTACCAAACAATCTGCGAAACCTATTGCCGATCACCTCAATGTTGATATCACCTTATATAATCCCAGAGAGCTTGCTGCTTTAGCGGCTGAACTGATCAAACAAGGTGAAACAGCATTAATTGTTGGGCATAGCAACACCACTCCCAACATGGTTAATTTGGTCGGTGGCAAGGCAGAGCCGCTGACAGAAAAAGATTATGGTGATGTTTTTATTGTGAAGTTTTCCGACAAAAAGTCAGAAGCCAAATCACACCTCAAAGTGACGTTGAACGACTAGAGCAAGGCACTCTAGTCGTGTTACCGGCATAAGATAAATACGACCTAGCCTTGTGCTGAAGTTATCCAGCCTCTTTCTAGCCAATCGCTAATATAGCCATAAAGTGTTGGTGCCACTTGTTCTGCTGGTATTGTCGAGGTTAACTCTTCGCAGACTTCGGCAAACGGCTTATTTTGCGCCATATGCTGTAACGCCAACCACTCTGGTCCACGAAGTGACTTATACTCAGTCATCTTCTCTGGTCCTCGCCAGATAGCCCAAATCATTGGGTTTTCACGATAAGTAGCTTCAGGCGGTGCTTTGTCGTTCTTTAAATGTTGCCAGCTCTCAATCGAATTCCAATGTGTGGAATAAAAGTGAATACTAGGATGCGTGGTAAATGTTAGCGTTGGCCAAGCTTCTGCTGGTATTTGCTGAAGTATCGACGGTTCTAATATATCAGCATCAGCAGAATCAAAGGTGTGTAACAATACACGCTCAAACCCTGCTATTTCTGCAAGAATAGGGTAGTTGGAAAAAGGTTCGGTATTCGAAAGATACTCAGGCATACGTTCAGCGTAAAAACGTAATGAAGGATGCTCTGACGGTGCTGCATCGATATAGCCTTCGACCAATTGTTCAAACAACTCATCACCTAAATAAAGGCTAAGCATTTCGTGATCTGAATCGATGACACCACGTAAGCGTATACGATAGCCGTTACGGTAAATATCCACGCGCTGGCCGCTTGTTAGCTCACCTTGTTTGATGACATGGTTTTCAATATGGCGATCATTACCTTGTAATAAGGCCATAAATTCGTTTTGGACATCGCGTAAATTAGGCATGTGCAGCTCTTTTCTCAGTCGACCAAGCTTTATCTCCAATATCGCGTGCTTGTTGGAGTTCTTCGAGTAGCTCTTCCATAGAGGGGATATTGTCATCACGCTCTATCATTGTACTCTTGGGACCACAAATCTTTGCGTATTCTTCATATAATGCCCAAACAGGATCAGGGACTGGGTGATCGTGTGTATCGACTATATGAGTACCCATATCACTATGCCCTGCTAAGTGTATTTGTTGAACCCACTCTGGTTTGATGGCATTGAGGTAATCCATGGGATCAAAACCGTGGTTTCTAGAACTGACATAAATATTGTTGATATCCAAGAGGAATTTACAACCGCACTGTTTGGCAAGGCTGGCGAGAAATTCCCACTCCTGCATTTGATCATGCTCATAAGTTAAATAGCTAGAGACATTCTCAAATACCATTTCTCTACCCAAGACATCTTGGACTTGATGAATACGTTGTGTGAGGTGGTCGAGAGTCTCTTGAGTGTAGGGTAAAGGGAGTAAGTCGTGGCTATTGATGCCACCGACTGTTGCAAAACAAAGGTGATCGGACATCCATCGCGGTTGTACTTCTTCTGATAGCTTTTTAAGGCCTTGCAGATAATCCATATTTACTGGATCGACACTCCCGATCGACATGGAGACACCATGCATTACGATAGGGTAATCCTGCCTGATCCGGTCTAAAAAGTAGCGAGGCTTCCCACCTGCGACCATGTAGTTCTCAGATATAATTTCAAACCAATCCACGGCCGGCTTTTCATTGATAATGGTAGTGAAATGTTTAGTCCTAAGTCCTAAACCAAAACCAAGAAAGTCTGTGTTCATGAGTATTCTGGCCTTATTGAGTCGATTTATAGTTTAGCGTATCTGCACAGTTGAGTCAGCGAATGTATCTATTGCCTATACTGATTTCATTAATATGCTAGAAGGTCGTAGTTTACTAATGGAATGAGTATTGAAACTTGATTGCTTAAAAAGCGCTAAATAGCGTTTGTAACTGCGCTATTAGTCGTTTTTGTAGCCATTTTTGATATTCAGATAAAACAGAGGGTTTGATGTAAGGTTAAGCGTGTGCACTCAACCTTACAACCGTCGAGCAAAGATTAGCCGATTGAACCGCCGATATCTTTACAAGATTTAGATGGCATAGCTACGAAGCCAGTACCTTTACATGAACCGTGACCAGCACACGCATTTTTAGCTGTTTTACAGTCATTGTGTCCGCCACAGATGTTGACGTCGTTACAATGAACTAGATCAGACTGAGCGATTGAACCAACCCACTCATCTTTAGTTGAACCGCCTACATCGCCAC
Organism: uncultured Pseudoalteromonadaceae bacterium; assembly: GCA_964640795.1. Lineage (GTDB taxonomy): Bacteria > Pseudomonadota > Gammaproteobacteria > Enterobacterales > Alteromonadaceae > M269. Next base: position 53,809 of record CAZXIN010000019.1, read on the forward strand.
ACGCTTTGCTTGGCATAGCAACAAAGCCAGTACCTTTACAAGATGCATGGCCAGCACATTCATTTGCAGCAGTTTTACAGTCATTGTGTCCGCCACAAATGTTAACGTCGTAACAGTGAACTAAGTCAGTAGTACCACCAGCACCTGTGCTGCTAGCAACAACTTCTGTTGAACCAGAGTTAGAAGTTGCGTTACAACCAGCTAGTCCAGCAACCATCATTGCCATTGTTACACCAGTATATTTATTCATTGTATGCTCCTGTCAGCATGAATTTAGATACAACGTACTTTGCGTCATATCAGTTTGATCAAGTATAGTTACATAAAGATATTGTACAAATATGCTTCGGGTAGCTATACATATCGAATGCATTATTAGTGATTAATTATCCAATCTGCATAGAATGGACCTAACGGATTGGCTTCGTATTTCATACAAAAGTAAACTTTATACATAGACAATAGTATTAATTGTCGTTTTTTGGTTCTAGCTGGTGCGAAAGTGGTGCTAATATCGCCCATTCAATTTCATCTAGGTTGATGAAATTTTGAGGTTATTGTGATGAATTTGTTCAATGACTGATTCTGGCATAAGTGTATACTTTTTCGCCGCTCAGTGAAGCGCGTTGGATTAGAGATTTTATATGAAGTTGTTCTGTCTATTAGTTGCCTTTGCAACACTTACTGTGTCTTTGAAGACAGTAGCTAGCGAAGCTGAAGATTTAATTAAATATCGACAGGGTTTGATGAATTCAAGCTCGATTAGCGTCAATGCGCTGTTTAATTACAGTCGTAACAAACTGCCTTTGTCTATGGAAAGTGTTCAGCAACATGCCGATATTATTTATCAGAATGCCAAATTACTAAATAAAGATTTGGAAATGATATTCCCTGAAGGATCTACTGCTGATGTTAAAACGGATGCTAAAAAAGAGATCTGGATGCATTGGCAAGATTTTGCAGAAAAGTCTGACAGTTATGTTCGTGCTGCTGAGACTTTTAAAGAGTTGATTAACAACAACCCGTCAAAGCAAGACGTCATGAATGGTTTTAGAGATATGAGAAAAGCTTGTGGCTCTTGTCATCGCAATTATAAGGCTGATGATTAATCCTCTTAACGTTATTGTTTTAGCCTGCTTATTTTTTTTAAGCACCACGGTATATTCCCAAGTATCTCATTCTAGTGATGAGTTACTGGCCAGAGGAAAATACTTAGCCGATATCGCGGGATGTAAATCTTGCCACACCACTGAAAAGGGTGATGATTTTGGTGGTGGTAAAATAACAAAGTCACGCGTTGGTCGCTTTTATTCTCCCAATATCTCTTCTGATAAATCTCAAGGTATAGGCCGTTGGAGCCTAGGCGATTTTAGTCAAGCACTCACTCAAGGTGTTAGCCCTAGCGGGGAGCACTACTATCCTGTTTTTCCTTATTCGAGTTATCAAAATCTAACACCGCAAGACGTTGAAGCATTGTATCGCTATTTGCTCACAACTAAACCCAGTCAGACACCGTCTCAAACTCATGATATAGACTTTCCCTATTCTGTGAAAAGCTTGTTATCCATATGGAAGTGGCTATACATGGAAGAAGGGACAATGCCAAAGAAACCGTATGATAAGCAATTAGAGGAAGGGCGGTATGTGCTTTATGCTGTGGGGCATTGCGATCAATGTCACTCACCACGAAGTGCTTTAGGCGGCATAGTGGCAGAAGAGCGATTAAACGGTGGCTATTACAATGGTAGTGAAAGCTATGCGCCCTCGTTATTGCCATCAAAAGGTGCCCTAAAAGATTGGAGCGTGGATGACTTAGAAACATATTTGCTACTTGGTGAAGCACCAAACGGTGATTACGCCGGCGGCGCAATGGTTGATGTGATTGATCATGTGACCAGTTATCTGACGAATGATGATATTCGCCAGCTTACAGAGTTTTTAATCTCTCAATAGTCTTTCTTGAGTAGGCTAAATAAATTCATATCATGATATTGGTTAGCCCAGAAGCCTTTTTCTCTTAAGCACCCCTCGAATTTAAAACCATTCTTTTTAAGAACGTTCTCCGAGCCAATATTACCAGGTACAACGGACGCCTCTATGCGGTTTACCGTAATTGGTAGTCCGCCTTGATAAGCAAGTTTGATAATGTGGGCTATTGCTTCAGACGCGTATCCTTTGCCCCAATAGGGTGTCGCTAATTCGTAACCTATGATGGCTGAATGATCGAACTCCACCCAACTGTTAAAGCCACAAGTACCAATAAGTCTCGTGCTGCCTTTTTCTCTGATAGCCCAACGAATACCGCTCTTGCTAGCGAACTTGTTGCGAAAGAAAGAAATCATATTGAGCCCTTCTTCTCTGTTCGTGAAAGGCTCCATATCAAAGAACTCCATCACCTTTAGATCAGAAAATATCTCGTAAATCGCTGCTTGATCATCATTATTCAGGTTATCGAGAGTAAGGCGCTCTGTTTGGGTAACTGGGAATTCTTGACGATGCATTTTAACTCTCGCTGGGTGAACACGTTATTTAACGTGATTGGTATGACTTAAACGTGAAATAACGTACTGAACTGCGTTATTAATTAAGACTTCTTCTTGCTCAGGTGTTAGTTCTGTCACTAGCCCAAGTAGGTTTCTCATATGACATTCTCCCTTTAATAAATTGAAGAACTCGACAGCTAATCGATGCTTATCAGAGGATGCCAAAGGAGGTTGTTCTGATTGTTCGAGCACCTCGCAGAACATATCAAACCCGTGCTGAGGGCCAGCTCGATAAAAAATCTCGGCTACCTGAGGGGCTGTTTTGAACTCACCTATAACCACTCTATACATTGCACTAGCTTCTGGGTCTTGCAACAGCCTGACGAAACGCTGGCCAATGTTTTTGAGCCTAACATCGAGCGCTAACTGACGGCATCCAGCCGTTTCGCCATCTAGTCTGTATTGCTCGACCTTATGTTGGATAACGGCCGTAAATAACGCCTCTTTGTTGGCAAAGTGTGAATAAACCGTTTGTTTGGATACGCCAGCACTTTGCGCGACATTGTCCATTGATGAGGCACTAAATCCTTGCTGGAGAAATAAATGACTGGCAGCGCTGAGTATTTGCTGGCGTTTTTTGAGGTTTTTGGGGCGCCCAGCTTTGATCCTTGCAGCATGAGAATCAGTATCAGAAGACACAACAGATTCAGTGATTGTATTTTTTGTCATAAGAAATTCAAAATATTCATTTGTTTTATCAAACTGTACGGTCTAGTATTTATTTGTTGATAGTATAAAGCGTTATTCAAATTCCACAAAGTGAGATTGAACATGAGTACCAAAGATAAACCACAAGTCTCATCCTTGCAGCGCATGATGCAAATAGGATTGTTTGGTTTATTGCCCCTAGCTGGGCTAATTTTTCTTTTATTAGCCGCAGGTTCGGGGCAAGTTTCGTCGGCACCAACTGAACCTAGTGTACCTTTAGTAGAGTACTCCGCAATAGAAATTCAAGAACAATATGTAGCACAACGTCGTGTCGTTGGGCGTATAGAAGCAGCCAATCAAGGCGTTTTAGGGTTTGAACTGGGCGGCACGCTAGAGCAAACCTTAGTTGATGAAGGACAACATGTTGTTGCCGGGCAACCTTTAGCAAGACTTGATACAGCGAGATTAGATGCACAAATGTCTCAGTTGGAAGCTGCATTAAAAAGAGCACAATCTAATGCTCGACTGGCTAAGCTCTCTGAACAGAGAGTGATTGAGTTAGTGAAGAAAAAGTTGGAGTCACCACAACGCCTTGACGAAGCGAGAGAAAATACCGTGGCAGCTTCGGCTACCGTGCTTGAAATGGAAGCACAAATTGAAGGTATTGAGGTTCAGCTTCAAAAGTCGGTACTGGTTTCTCCTTATGCCGGTGAAGTATTAAGTCGCCTTGTAGACGATGGATCGGTTATTGGGCAAGGCCAGCGTGTTTTTGTGATACAACAATCGGACGAGCTCCAAGCAAGAATTGCTATGGGAACCAATGATGCAAGCGTGTTTTCTTTAGCACAGCAGGTCACTTTGTATAATGGCCGGCAGCCTGTCTTTGCAAGGGTAACGTCAATTGCTGCTAACAGGCGCTTAGCAACACAAACAGTGGATGTTGTTTTTACGATTGAAGATGAAGAGCATAGATTATTAGCGGGCGATTTGGTGTCGTTACAACTTAGTCTTCCAGTGAGTGAAAGGGGAGCTTGGGTTGCTAGGCAAGCGTTAAGTAGTGGTGTTCGTGGCTTATGGACGCTTTATATTGTTAAAAATATAGAAGGGAAAGATCACGTTACCCCTCGCTCTGTCGAAGTACTCTATTCGTTAAAAGATAAAGTGTTTATTCGTGGACCTGTTCGCAATGGTGAGCGCTATGTCGTTGCTGGTTCACATAAGCTAACACCTGACCAAATAGTGAATATTAGACAAGCCAATACCTCACATGTGTCTTCCATCGGAGGCCACTGATGCATAATACTGAGCATGATAACGAGGTGAATCCTGAAAAAGCTTGGTATACCCTGTTTTTCAGAAGAAATCACCTACTTAATTTAAGCATCATTATCTTGTTGGTCGCGGGCTATTCTGCCATTACAAACTTGCCGCGATTAGAAGACCCAAGAATTGATACGCGTAATGTTTTGGTGTTGACGCCTTATCCTGGAGCATCTGCTGAGCGAGTGGAAGCGCTCGTTACTGATGTCATTGAGGATGAGCTTCGTCAGCAGTCTGAAATCAAAGAGATTAAATCAACATCGCGAGCAGGCATTTCTGTCATCAACATTGAGTTGCAAGCTTGGGTTAATAGTACAACCAATGAGCAGATTTTCTCAAAAATTCGCGATCGCTTAGGGGTGGCGAGCCGGCAATTTCCAGAAGGTGCGGGTGAACCTGAACTTGATGAAAAGCGCGGAGCAACATCATTTACATTGTTGGTTGCATTGACCGAAAACCCCGGTTATCCGCTATCTAAAGCAATCATTTCACGTTTATCAGCTGAACTAGCAGATCAATTAAGAAACGTCTATGGCACGGAAATCGTGAGAACTTTCGGGGATCTCGACGAACAAATACGTGTCGATATCAATGCTCAGCGATTAAGTAGTGCTGGGCTTTCGATTGAGCAAGCGAGCCAACGTATTGCTGGAGCGGACCCTAAAGTGCCTGCCGGGGTATTACGTAATGAGCAACAGAATGTCAGGCTGCAAGTATCCGACGGCTTAGATAGCCTCGACTTAATTAGGAACATCTCTTTGCAAAGCGGTGATGATGGTACTTTCTTGCGGTTGGGCGATGTTGCAGAGGTCAGCCGCGGTTGGCGCACGCCTGTATCTGATATTGCATTGATTGACGGAAAGCCAGGTGTTTTTGTTGCTGCGCGCATGCAACCCACATTGAGAGTTGACCAATGGACCGACAACGCTAAAGCAGTTATAGAGCAGTTCAATCAAACGCACCAAGGTTCTGTAACCACCAAGATTGTGTTTGATCAAAACCAATACACCTCAGCACGTTTAAGTGATTTATCCGAAAACCTGTTACTCGGTAGTTTGGTCGTCATGCTGGTGGTTTTTGCTTTCATGGGTATTCGAGCCGCACTTATTGTGGGCTTAGCATTGCCTCTGTCAGCAGCATTTACCGTTTTCTCATTGAGCTTTTTCGGTCAACAAATCCATCAGATGTCTATCTTTGGCATTATTATCGCGATCGGATTACTCATCGATAATGCGATTGTGATAACGGATGAGATTCGCCTGAATCTGGCTAATCAACAGCACTCTCGAATGCAAGCACTGAGTATCAGTATTAAGCATTTGTTTGCACCCCTTGTCTCCTCCACGCTGACAACTATTCTAGGCTTTATGCCGATCCTACTCCTGTCTGGGAATATTGGTGACTTTATCGGACCAATAGCGATCAGTGTTGTCATGGCTTTGATTGGTTCTCTAGCCATCTCATTGACTATCATTGCTTCCTTGGCCGCACGCTTTTTATCCCGTGAGAACGGTCAGGCTCATCGGCCTTGGTATAAGCAGGGCGTGCAAACACCATCCACCACCCAAGGTTTTAGACAGCTACTCGCTTACTGTATTCGTAAGCCGCTCATACCACTCGCACTCACCGTGATTGTTCCATTAAGTGGCTTTGTGTTGGCTGGTCAATTAGGTAATGTCTTTTTCCCCAGCGCGGATCGTGATCAATTTCAGCTGTACTTATGGATGCCGAATGGTACAGCCATAGAACAAACTCAGACTGTTGTTGCTGAGGTTGACGATGTTATCAGGCAGCACAAAGATGTTGCACAGGTGACTTGGCTGATTGGTGGTTCTGCACCATCAGTTTATTATAATCAGGTTATGTCGCGAGATAACACACCGAGGTTCGCCAATGCTGTTATTAACGCCAAAACGGTGTCTGCGGCAAGTGGGTTAATTGGTGAGTTACAGCGTGAGTTGGACAATCAATTTCCGCAAGCAAAAATCGTTGTAAGGGCTTTCGGGCAGGGGCCACCGATTTCAGCACCTATTGGTATAGATATCTTTGGCCCAGATGTCGAGGTACTGAACGAGCTTGGTGAACAGGTTCGCGCAGCTATGGCACTCGTGCCTGGTGTGACCAATACGATTTCGTCTATTACTGTCGGTGAACCAGAGTTCACCTTGAATGCTGATCGTGATGCCAGCTTGTTAGCTGGGCTTAATTTGACTGACATTGCAGGCCAATTGCAAATGGCACTAGATGGTCGTTTGGGCGGGTCAATTCTCGAAGATACAGAGGAAGTACCAATCAGCATCCAAGTCAGTGATATCGAGCGCTCAGAGTTAGGTGAACTGGCATCCCTCCCCATTATCAATACACAATTGTCTCAAGAGCAGCAGTGGTTACCATTGTCGGCTGTGGGTAAGTTTGATTTGGTTCCTACAGTGGGTGGCATTTCTCGACAAGACGGTGTGCGAGTCAATCATGTCGAAGCTTTTTTATCGCCAAATGCGACAGCTATTGATGCAAGCAATCGTTTGACTGAACTATTAGAACAAGCAAACTTTGGGTTACCTCCGGGCTACAGCATGCGTATGGCAGGCGATGCCGATAAACAACAAGAAGCGGTAGGCCAGCTAGCCACTTATGCGCCTGTACTGTTGGTACTGATGATAGCAACTCTGATCCTAACATTTAACAGCGTACGCTTGGCTCTAGTGATTGGCTCGGTTGCCGTATTATCTGTTGGGTTAGGTATGCTGAGTCTATGGATATCGGGTATGCCTATCGGCTTTAATCCGATTCTTGGTAGTGCTGGATTGATAGGGGTAGCGATTAACGGATCTATTGTTGTAATAGCCGCTATTAACGCTAACGAGAAGGCAAAGCTTGGTGACACGCAAGAGATTGTGATTGAGACCTTGAGTTGTAGTCGCCATATTTTGTCAACCACAGTGACAACGGTAGGAGGTTTTATCCCACTGCTCTTGTTTAGTGAAGGCACATTTTGGCCTCCATTAGCCGTTGTTCTTGCAGGTGGTGTCGGATTTTCGGTGATGTTATCACTGGTGTTCACACCCATTGTTGTTGCTTTTCTAGGGCGTCGTGCCGCACGCAAAAAAGAACAAGCTGTTATCGAGTTAGCTCCAGCAATGTAATGACTCTCACGGCTTTCTTTGTCCTAAAGAAAGCCGGTCATAAACAATGACACCATTCATCATATTATTGTGATTCCTTCACAATACTTTCTAATAAGTGACACAAATGTGTCATGATGCTCTGATAAGTTGCAGCGATTGTATTTTTGGCTGAGTTGTAGTTGCTTTGCAAGTGGCTAAATATATTAATTTAAACAATAACTTAGCTCGGGTTAAAACTAAATAAACATCACCCTAGCTTGTTTTAAATACTCATACGCTCTGGAAAATACTATGCACAATAAACCACTGTCAATTAAACGCGGGTACAAATACTCAGCGCTTAGAGCTCTTTCACCTATCGCCATGTCGATAATTGCTGTCGCGCCTAATTTGTATGCACAAGAAGTTGAGGATGATGAGACTGCAGGGGTAGAAGTTATTGTTGTGACGGCATCTAGGCGTGCTGAAAGTCTTCAAGACGTGGCTATCTCGGTTAATGCTTTAGGCGAAAAACAACTAGAAGAGTTAGGCATTGATAAGTTTGAAGACTATGTTGCGTTGTTACCTGGCGTGAGTGCGCAAGGGCAAGGCCCCGGTAAACAAGAGATTTTTATCCGTGGTATAACACCTGGCCGCACAGGGCTGCGTATTTCTGGTCTTGCTGCAGAACCCAGTACTGCTCTCTATTTCGACGAAGCGCCAATATCTACAGGTGGTCGTAACATCGATTTGTATGCGACTGATTTGAACCGAATAGAGGTATTAAAAGGTCCACAAGGGACGCTGTTCGGAGCGAGTTCGCAAGCAGGTACAGTACGTTTGATTCCAAACAAGCCCGTGTTAGATGAGTTTGAAGCTGGTGGTACAGTTGGTTTCTCCTCAACACGCTCCGGCGAAGACAGTAACCTGAGCGAAGGTTACGTCAACATTCCGATTATTGAAGATAAATTTGCTATTCGTTTCGTTGGTTACAATTCGACAGATGGTGGATTTGTTGACAATATCCCAGCAACGCGCCAACTACCGCTAACGAACCCCGGACTTGCTGGTGCTGTTCCTGCAGTCAGAGAAACGATTGCTAACACATCCGTTGCCGAAGATGACTTTAATGACGTCACGTTTAGTGGTTTCCGTGCGAGTGCACTATATGCATTCAATGACAACTGGGATTTATATGTCACCCATATTAATCAAACGATTGATTCTGAAGGGGTGTTCGAATTTGAACCTGAAGTAAGCACTGACAATGATTTCAATGTTCAGACATTCACACCCGATAATGGCGAAGACGAACTCAACTTAACAACATGGACTGTGAATGGACGCGTGAATAATTTAGAGCTTATATATAACGGCTCATATACGGATCGTGTCTTTGAAGGCAGAACTGACTACACAGGTTACTCAAACAACGGTCCATTTATTCCGTATTATATTTGTACACCTGGATACGATGTTTGCGGAACACCTGAACTTATTGCTGATGCATTCTTCCAGACAGAGCGCTTTGTTCAAGAAGTACGCTTTGCAACTGATGCGGATAGAGACTGGCGTATTATTGGTGGTCTTTTCTATGATGATCAGGAAATCACTGAACGTACGGACTTAATTTATCCGTCTTCCATAGCGGCAGGCTTCCAACCTAATTTCCCTATACCCGATGCTTTTGCATCTGACCCAAATGTTCGCGCACCAGGGGTGACCTTCTTTAACGATTTTATACGTGACCGTGAAGAGACATCTGTTTTCGGTGAGTTTTCATACGACTTTACTGACGATGTCACAGTTTCTGTTGGCTTTAGGCATTACAGTATCGACATAGGTTTGACTGGGCAGGCCAGCTTTGGTCAACGTGCTGCAGGCCCAGAAGCCGACGGAGGGTTTAACGTAGACGCTGCATTAGAAGGGCAGTCACCCACTACGCTGGATGATACGATATACAAGTTCAATGTGAGTTGGGATGTTAACGATGACGTCTTGCTATACGCCACCTATTCAGAAGGTTTTAGGTCAGGAAGCTTTAACCGTAATGGCACAGGTAATGGACCAGACGATATCCCTTTCTTTTTCGATACGGATGATGTTGCTAACACAGAGTTTGGCTGGAAAACACAATTCTTCAAAAATACATTACGCTTCAACGGCGCAATATTCTTTGTAGATTTTGATGATTTGCAACAAGGGGTACTCGATTTCTCTATATCGAATGTCTCTTTCTTTGATAACGTGGGATCAGCAGAACAGCGTGGTTTAGAGTTTGATGTAGAGTGGGCGGCAAATGACAATTTAACGTTATTTACGTCTTGGACTTTCCTTGACTCCGAATTAGTTGAAATACCTGAAACGCTGGTCAATATCTCGCCTGCTGGATCTGACTTACCATTCTCACCTTCTTATGAAGGCGTTGTGGGTGGACGATACAGCTATGATATCGACGGCTATACGTTGTTCGGACAGATTGTTAGTCAATTTACTGGTTCGCGCTTTACCTCTCTAGCCGAAGTTGGGCGTTTTGAGTTGGAAGACTATGCTCAAGTTAATCTGACGCTAGGTGTTAGCAAGGAGGAATGGACGGTTAACTTCTTCGTGGATAACTTGAATGATAGGTTGGGTCAGCTGTCAGCAGGTGCGCCTGATAATATCTTTAGGGTCATTCCAACGAGACCAAGAACAGCCGGTATACGTATTAGCTACCAATACTAAATCATGCTCTAGCAATCTAACTGCTCATATTATTGAGCTGTTAGATTGCCTTATCTTACCCTTAACTCTCGCTGAGCGATCACTTCATTAAAAAGATTGGTATTACCACCTTGTACCGTCTCACTTTGCCAACACTTGCGTTATGACGACTACTTGAATCGCCTAGATAAAAGCATGTTATCTACTACTGGCTGTATTTTTCAGTCTTGAGTTTAAAAGTTACCGACTGTCTCTTAATGGATACATTGGTGAGTCACTAAGCTCAACTCCCTGTCTTGGCTCAATCAGTTTTTAGCTGCATTGCTCCGAATCAGGCGTGTATTCGGTTATCGTTTTTGTGTTGCAAAAAAGATACACTCGGCATAATCACAGTGCGTTCTTCCGATTCTCATTTCACTTATTTGACTCATAACCACTGACTCGTGGTGAATTCCTCCTATCTTGACCTCGAAACATGAGGAATAGCTCCTCCATAGCTTATTAAGTTCCCTGTGTAGTTGGCTTGGCGCTTGCTTAGTAAGTCGCTAAAAACGGTGAACCCACTGGCTTGATCGTGGCGCATAAGTTGGAATCATGTGTCTATGAAAGCGAGACATAGAGTGGGATCAGGAATCACTTACCTTCAGAGTGATTTCAAATAGAACAGACATTTTTTTGTTACATTCATAGGGTAGTTTTATTGGCCTCTATGAATAAAGTATTCAGCTAAGAGGGACCTATGTTCTTTGATGATTATGATACAGCCCCATTTCGATTTCGATTGTCTGGGCAGCCAGATGTGGAATTACGAGTACATCAATTTAGTGCTGAGGAATCACTATGCCAACCCTATCGATATATTATTGATCTGATCTCTCCTGATGCTGATTTGCCGATAGACAATTACATTGGTGAGCGTGCGTGGTTTGATGTTTACGACGAAAACGGTGTTGCGCTTCAACGCAGCTACTCAGGTATCGTCGCTCATTGCCAGCAAGGTGATAGCGGCGTGCAGTGGACATCTTATCAAGTGCACTTAGTCGCTGATATTAAGCGGCTTGATTATCGTAGTAACTGTCGCATTTTTCAGAAACAGTCGGTCGAAGATATTATCCAACAGGTCTTAAAAGACGCTGATATCGATCGGATAAACTTTGAAATTACGCTCAGTATGCCAAGAGAACCTCGCGTTTATTGTGTGCAATATCGCGAATCAGATCTCAATTTTATTACCCGCCTAATGGAAGAAGAGGGAATCATTTATTTCTTCGAACATAAAGATAATAGCAGTCAGCTGATTATTACTGACGACCCCAGTCGATATCCTGCGTTACCACAAGATGATCGGCTACTTTATCATCCAAAAGATATGGGGTTGGCTGATCAGGAACACATTCATCATGTGAAGTGGACAGAATCTTTGACCACTAATAAGGTCAGCTTAAGGGATTATGACTTTAAGAAACCGACGCTAGCGCCTATGGAGATTAAGCAGGCGGTCGAGCAACTGAGTGATTGCGAACATTATGACTATCCCGGGCTTTATGAGTTGCCAGCACAAACTGGCCGATTGCGAGCACAGGTTTGTTTGGATCGCTTTCAGACCGGTCGGCGCATGCTTCAGGGAGAAACTACAATCAGGCGTTTGCAACCAGGGCATCAATTTACGTTAACGGATCATCCGAGTGACCGTTTCAATCGTCGTTATGTCATTGTTGATGTTAAGCACACAGGGAACAGCCCGCAAACACTAGGGGCGAAAGAAAGTGACGAGGGTGGAGATGGGCACTGTTATAGCCATTTTAGTGCTATCCCTGTTGAAGTGACTTACGTTGCTCCTCATAGAGCGAAACGCCCGTCTATCGATGGTGTACAAACTGCCATAGTCGTAGGCCTTGCACAGGAAGAAATTTACACAGACGAACATGGTCGAGTAAAAGTACAATTTCATTGGGATCGAGAAGGGAAGTCCAACGAGAAGAGCTCGTGTTGGGTTCGAGTCAGCCAATCGTGGGCTGGTGCGGGTTGGGGAGCTATTCATATTCCTCGTATCGGTCAAGAGGTGGTGGTGAGCTTTGAAGAAGGTGATCCTGACCGGCCAATCATTACAGGCCGTACTTATCACGGCGACAATACACCACCTATGGCTCTGCCATCGAATAAGCACAAAAGCGGTATTATCTCTGACTCTACGAGCGGTGGTGATGGGTCGAATGAATTTATTTTCGATGATGCTAAAGGCAAAGAGAACATCACTCTACACGCAGAACACAACAATACCATCAGTGTCGAGAATGACGAGAACCACACGGTTGGTGTTAATCGTAATAAAAGTATTGGTGCTAATGAAACAGTCACGGTTGGCACTGATCGAACGGAAACCGTTGGTAATAACGAAAGCATTACTATTGGTGCCAATCGTACCGAGAACGTGAGTGCTAACGAAACTATCAGTGTGGGTGAAAACCGGCTAGAGAATGTTGGGGGTAACGAGTCAATCACAATAGGTGGCAATCAGGTCGAGACTGTACAAATGAACAAAGCAGAGACTATCGCCATAGCTAAAGCACTTAGCGTAGGCGCTGCTTATCAAGTGAGTGTTGGTGCAGCAAAAAACGAGACGGTAGGTCTCAGTTCGAGTGAACAAGTCGGCATCATGAAACATATTATCGCAGGTAAACGTTTTGAATTGGTTGTTGGTGGTAGTTCGCTCATTTTAAACAGTGACGGCACCATTATTTTAAAAGGGAAGGATATTTTGATCGAAAGTGGTAAGCAAACCACGGTCAAAGGCAAGATAGTGGAAATTAATTAATGGAGTTTATCAACCATACGCCTTTTGCCGGTAATGCTTGGGATACGGTCAACAGTCTCAACCAATGGCATTGTACCAATGTAGCTAGGGTACGGTTTCGTTTGCGTCCTAGTGAGCAATACTCTTCTGCCCATCCTGAGTGGGTGTGGCAGCTGCACCCTGATCAAGGCGAATTGTTCAGCGAAGATGTTTTTCATCAAGACAATGTCGCAAAAATTTATCAACAAACGGGTGATGCTGAATTAGCTGCTGTTCGATACGAGTCTGACTATGTTGGTTACAAGCCCAGCACCGACATTGTCTTCAATGCCAAAGCATATGCTCCCGAAGGTATACCAGTGAAGTCTTGGCAGTGTGGTGTCAATGTTTATGAATCCTCTATGGCAATGGCTGCGAATCAGTCTACAAACAGCCTATCGCTATTGGCTCAAGGGCCCGTTGACACGCTGTTACGGAAAAAAGTGACCTCTATACCTATTCGTTATGAGTACAGTGTCGGTGGGATTACTCATATTAAGAACAAAGGTAAAAAAGGCGAAAGTATCTCACTGGATACCTATAATCCCATTGGCGTCGGCAAAGATATTATGAGTCAGCCGCTAGGCACGAATGATCCACTCCCATTACCTAGTGTACAAATTGGTTATACCGACCCACAAGCGATACCGAATCCTCAAGCGCCTGCGGGTTTAGGTATTATTAACCGAGGATGGCGGAGTCGTTTAGCGTATGCTGGCACTTATGATGAAAAATGGTTATCAGAGCAGCACCCGCTGCCACCACATGATTTTGATCAGCGACATCACCAAGCAGCCCATCCATCATTAGTCACCAAAGGTTATATACAAGCTGGTGCCTGTCTTGAATGGCTAAACCTGCTACCGGATGAATCTCGAGGGTATTGCGTTGTACCTAACTACCGCTTATTGAGCCGAATACAAACAGATTTGGATACATTACATGCTGTGATGAATCTGGACACTATCATTATAGATATTGATGACGAAGACCCAGAGAGTTTTAATGTATATGCATCTTGGCGTTCTTATTCACCTTTGATCACGTCAGCGACACGCAGTGAAGTGATGCTTATGCCAGAGAATGCGTTGTCGAATAGCTCGGAGTCAGTCAGAAGTGAATACAAGGAGCGTGTTTAGTGGCAAATAAATTTTGGGCACGTAAAAGTAATAAATACACCATTATCAGCTCAGCACCGAGCGTTAATAAAACGCAGGTAGGTAACGCTGTTGTGCCTATCCCTTACCCTGTTACCGAAAAAATGGGAAAGGCTAAAGACACCGCCACCACCGTTAAGCTTAATGGTGACGATGCCTATATTCATGGCAGTAATTCGGTGTCAGTGAAAGGAGATGGCCCTGGAAAACTAGGTGGGGTTAAATCTGGTACGGTTGAAGCAAAGTCTGAGCCCATCGTTGGTACAGCAAGCCCTACGGTAAAGAGTCATGGGCAACGCATTGTGCGTGAGGGCGATTTACAGCAAATGCAGGGTGGTAACACCATTGGCAAAATCACCTGTAGCGAGAGTGGCTCACCTGCACATATAACCGATGATGGCGCTATTGAAGGAGAGACTTTACCGCCAGACATGGACAGCAATTCCGCTAATGCGTTGTATCAGGAGTCGACAAGCCCAAGCAACAATCAAAACTTACCCCGAGCGACTAAGCCGACGGCAAGCGATAGCTCTGGCGGTTTAGGGGCGACTACAGGGTCTCCGGTTGTTCTTTATACTGGCCAACTGTATTACGAGTACGACTTTTCAGAGCTTGTGCTCAGCGGTGTTTTTCCTATCCCTATGCAGCTTAACTACCTATCGGAGCAGCATTACCATGGCATGTTCGGTATTAACAGGCGCTTTGCTTACGAAAAGCAGTTTCGTGCGATAAGTAATAAAACCTATCGATTGTATTTAGACAACGGCCGTGAGTTTGATTTTGTTGAGACAGATGACGGTGTTATTGATACAGGCAATACAGGTATTGAGGTCTCTCGCTATCAACGCCAAATAAACGAGAACAAAGGTGAGTGGCAATTACGTTATGTTGATTCGACGTCTAATACCTACCACATAGAGGTTTATCACCATGAGTGTTTGCTGCGTGTTAACGACAGTCATGGTAATGGTTTAAGCTTTGACTACTCCCCCAACGGTACCTTGCATAGTATTCGTAATAACAGCGGCTCTTGTCTGCGATTTTTTTACAATACGCATAGGAAAGTGGAGTACGTAAAAGATCATGGGGGGCGTCAGTGGCATTTTCAGTATGAACAAGGCAACAACTTAAGCCAAATCACACCGCCTATGGGCGAGGTTGAGTGCTATCGCTACCGCGTCCACCCAAATCCATCACAAGGGCACCACGCGCTACTTGCTGATGTGACTGCAACAATTCACAGCCAGTCAAACTCGGTAGATAAAGGCGGTGTTAGGCTATTGCTAAGTGCTGATTATGATAAAGCAGGCAGGGTTACTCGCTATCAAGAAGCACAAGCGCAATTTGATTACATCTACCATCACCAGCGATTGGTCGAAAAAGTCGACCAGCACAATGAGTCTGTTCGCTATGGGCTTGATGAGTACGGTTTGATCTCGGCCATTCGTTATTCAGATGGCCGTGTTATTAAAGAAGATTATGACCCCAAAAAACGCACGGCCACCGTGACGGTGAATAACGGGGACCCGCGTATAGAAACATACGATGAACTGTATCGACTGGTTTCTGTTACTAATGGCTGTTGCGCGAGCTGTGGTCATCAGGTGAAATATCGGTATGAAGGTGATAATCCTAATCCTGTAGCAGTGATTGACGACGGTAAGAAAATAGTCAATCGCTATGATCAGCACCACAAACTGTTAAGTACAGCAGCGCCCAATGGCACGGTTGATGAATACAAGTACACACCAGAAGGTCAAGTCAGTAGCTACACTAATGCGAGTGGGCAAACCACATTCAATGAATACAATGATTGCCATCGGTTAGTACAGATCACGAATGCAAGAGGGGATAGGTATCAGTTTGCTTATGACTTGCTTGGTCGTAATACCGAACGCACAGACCCTGAACAACAGACTGAAACACTGATATACAATACCTTTGATCAGGTCACCAGTCATAGCGATGCTTTGGGGGTAGAGGTTCAGTTTGCATATAACCCACAGCAACAATTAAGTGGTGTTGTTGAACCTAGTGGCCAGCATACTCATTATCAGTACGATCAATACTTACGACCTATTGGGCAACGTCAGACTGACGGCAGCGGCAAAGGTTATCAATACAATGCGCAAGGCGATGTCGAGACAATTAAGCGCGAAGATGGTAGTGAGTATGCCTTCAGTTACAACCAACAACACCACATAACGCAGGTTATCGCCAGACAACAGACGGATGATAGTACGCCTGACAACCCACAATATAATCAAGAAAGCGTCGGATACCAATATGATATCGACGGTGATTTAATTCAGGCTCACCTTGGTGAACACGCTGTAGTATTGGGTTACGATGATGAAGGGCGCTTGATAAACAGTACCCAACACGGCATTGAAGTCGGACGTTGGTATCAACATAAAGGTGGCCTTCTTGCGGGTATTGGTTTACTCGATAAGCAAGTGAATTATCACTATGACCAAGCTGACAATGTAGAGGTCATTCAACAAGGCCTTCAGTCCATTCGTCAAACGTTTAGCCCAACAGGGAAACTTGTTCAACGTGATTACCCTAATAGAGTTCAAGAGATTTACGTTTACGACGAAGCTGACAACTTGGTACAAATCACTGCCACGCGAACCTCAACCTTTGAGACCCTTCTTTCAATCGATTATTGTTTTAATAAGAAAGGACTCGTGACGCAAAAGTCGTTCAACAATGTACCTACTGTCTATCAATACGACAGTGCAGACCGCCTCACGCAAGCGGGTGATGAGACTTTTGCTTATGACAGCGCAGGCAATGTATTTGATGGTTATTCTGGTTATAGCTCTCAAGGTAATCAATTAAATCAAAATGCTGATTATATATTCAGCTACGACGGCCGTGGTAACCTCATTAAGAAAGCGCATAAACACCAAGCGACTATCACACTCTACGATTACAACTTGTTTGACCAACTCACGAGTGTTACGACAGTCGATATTCAAGATGAGACACACTACCTCAATACTCGTTTAAGCTTTCGGTATGACGCTTTTAATCGTAGAGTACAAAAAAGTACCGAAGTTGTTAACGATGGTGAGACAATACTCACAACCGAATACTACCTTTATGACCAATTTAACTTAGTCGGTATTTTAGATAGCAACAAGCAGCTCATTGCTACCATTACTCACAGTGACGAAATAGACCAACCGCTATCGATCACTACCTACGGCCATGAGCCGCTGCCATTAACGCCTGCAGAAAAAACTTACTTTGACAGTTTGAGTGAGCTCGACCAACAGACCATACTGAGCAGTAAAACTGAAAGAGTTTATTATTATCATCGTGACCACCTAGGCAGCATTATTGCCTTAAGCAATCATGCTGGCGAGATTGTGGAGCAATTTGATTACAGCGCCTATGGTGAAGTGATCAGACATAGCAAAACCGAAGAAACCCACAACCCATTTTGCTATACAGGACGTGAATTCGACACCAAAGATTTATACTACTACCGCGCTCGTTATTACGACCCACAAACCAAACGGTTTTTAAGCAAAGACCCAATTGGTTTTGTCAGTGGCGACACCAATTTATATCGCTACGTAGAAAACAACCCCGTCAATTTCGTCGACCCTTTAGGGTTTGATAAGTGCAAAGCGATACGGCGATACAAGGATAGGTTTTATAAAAAAGCCATTCGTCCTCTGGCTAAAGTCGTTGCTAAACAGACCGCTAAATTAGGAGTAGCAGCCGTTCCTTTCTTAGGTTGGGCTATGGCAGCCTGGACGGCTTATGATCTAGTGCAACTTGGGTTGCGCCTTGATGAGCTATGGGATGAGTATAGCGCGATAGAGGAAATGCTACAGAAATGCATAGCAGGCTCTAAAAAAGTAAACACAAAAAAAGCACGAGAGTCCAATAGGGTGAGGGAAAAGCGCCGTAAACGGATCGAGGCCGAATGTGGTAAACGTGATCAGTATCGCTCACTTAAAAATCCCAAAAAGCATGGTACTGAGAGAGACCATATTCCATCACAGGCTTTAGTTAAAGATAGAGCAAAAACCCTTATAGGTAGGAATCGTAAACAACTAGCATGCGTGGAAAAAATCATTTCTAGTGATATGGAGACATTGGCATTACCTAAAGGTGTGCATAGGGATAAAACAAGTACTACTGATCCTAGTCAAATGAGCCGATCTCAGCGGCGTGCGGCTTCCAATGACTTAGCCGGAACTGTTAAGAAGGAGTCTAGGGAAGTGACTAAATTTGCTAATAAAAATATGAACCCAACAGATCCCTGTAGAAAGTTGATTGCGGAGGAACTAGCATTTTTTAGGACCTTAACAAATGAATATTTTGATGAAATGATAGCGATGGCTGTTAATGAGTGTGTATAGAGGAGATATTGTGAAAAAGCACGATGCA
Organism: uncultured Pseudoalteromonadaceae bacterium; assembly: GCA_964640795.1. Classification (GTDB taxonomy): domain Bacteria; phylum Pseudomonadota; class Gammaproteobacteria; order Enterobacterales; family Alteromonadaceae; genus M269. Next base: position 72,527 of record CAZXIN010000019.1, read on the forward strand.
GAAGGTTTTATTAATTTATTGTATTTATCTATGACAGATACAAGGGTTATTAACACACTTGATTCGTTAGGATTAGATCAACCTGTAATGGATGAAAAGTATTATGAAGATTTAGATGTCACGGTTGATAATGGTTTAATATTTTTTGTTTTTAGGGAAATTGAAGGCGTAAGTGAGAATGGCACTCTAAGCTTGGCTGGTATATCTATTAAAGGCTCACCTGAGATTAAACTTCCATTTACTATTGAGGCAGAAGACTCATACCCAGAAGTAAAAGAAAAGATACAAAGAGATGCTGATTTTATGAACAGGATCTTAAAACAAAAGAAAGTATGGGCATTAAAGAGAAACGATAGCAGAGATTATGCGTTATCTATTACTTTTTCTGATAGAGCTTTGATCAATATAGGCTCTCTAACTATTTCTGTTAAGGATGAAGATAATAGTAACCTCGGAGCCATAGTAGAAAATGAAGTTTAATACGACTTTCTATATCTATATGATATAGAAAGTCTTGGCACAGTAATCACAAGTGAAGAATAGTTTTTGAGTTTAAGGGATATAATTATATGAAAAAGCACAATGCAGAAAGTTTTATCGATCTACTGTATCTACCTATGACAGATACAAAGATCATTAACACACTAGACTCCTTAGAGTTGGAGCAACCTGTTGTTGATGAAAAATATTACGAAGATTTAGACATCTCGGTTGACAATGACTCTATATTCTTTGTGTTTGAAGAGAGTGATGAAAACACAAGCGGGACGCCTTGCCTTTCAGAAATTACGCTGGACGATTCCTCTGATGTTACTCCGCCATTCAATATTATTTTTGATGATTCTTATCTCGATGTTAGGAATAAACTAAACGGAGACGCAAACTTTATGAATCAGATATTGAATCAAGTAAAAATTTGGACAAAAAAAAGAGAAGATAATAAAGCTTATGCCTTAACAGTTACTTTTTCTGATAAGCAATTATCCAGAATAAACACAATATCGATAACCGTAAGAACTGAGGACAATAGTGACCTCGGAGCCATAGTAGAAAATGAAGTTTAATACGACTAACACTATATTCAGGCAAGCCAACTATGCAAAACTTAAATGACTTAGAGCAGGAAGTAGTATCGCACTTTGAGGACGGTTTACCTTTCAAATATCAGCCTGTATTTGCTGAAAACTCATCTGTCGAAATAGCAGCTAATAGAATACAACAAGGACTTGATGAGCAGCTGGAAGCCGACCCTGTTTATTTTTTATGGTTGCAAGATTTAGCGTTTCTGCATTTAGATTATGCGATCTATATGCAGAAGGCGAAGCTTGATACAGATTCTTTTTACGACCACTTTAGTCGAGCGGCGAGTTATTCGAGTGTTATATTGCATCAAGGCTCTCAATGTTGTGCATTTAGCCGATTAGGGTTTAGAGCACCTTTTATCACTATGAACAAAGCTGTGGCCATGTTTTCTACTTTAATATTGTCCCAACAATGGGAAAAAGCCGATCAAGCGATGGGGCATTTAATCGCCTCTCTGAATGGCGAAGAGTGCATTATCAAAAATGGTAATGTTAAGAATATTGTCTCCTGGTTTGTTGTCCTTTTATGTGCTGAGATTGAGAATAAAAAGCTAACGATCAATAAGGTATTTATTCCTAAAAACCTCAAACCTTATGATGAGGTGGTAGGTCATTGGAATACGGAAGACATGGGCTTAGTTGATAAGCTGACGTATGTCTTATCTGAATCTCATATAGACAATGCATTGATGAGTATCAAGTTGCAGGAAGAAGCTGAAGATAATGATGAAAAGTTTTTTCCAGAACTCTTTTCGCCAACACTTTTTACGTTTCCATACGAAATCCTTATATGGTTATTAATACGCAAGAAAAACGGCCTGAAAAACCCTACCGAATTTAGTCACCCATTAATGAACACATCGCTATGCCGATCATTGTTAGCGCTTGAGAAGCCATTTGTCAGTGCAAATCCACTTCCTTTTGCTAACGAGCTACTGACAAAACTAAAAGACAAAATCCCAGATATTGATTTGATAGAAGCCTAAAAAGTGGTAACCCCACAACCATTAAACAAGTAAAGCCAGATTTGAATTATCGATAAACAACACCTAAACGCGTTTGGTAATAGGTCAGAGGTGATACTTAAAGGCTATAAACAGTCTGGTTGCTTTGCATGGCCTCGATATGGTGCGAGATTGTGGAGCAATTTGATTTCAGCACCTATGGCGAAATTATCAGGCGTAGCAAAACCGAAGAAATCCACAACCCATTTTTGCTGCACCGGACGTGAACTCGACACCAATTATTTTCACGACTACCACACTCGCTATTAAGACCTATAAACCAAACGTTTTTTAAGCACAGGCTCAGTCGGTTTTGTCAGTGGCGGCACCAATTTGTATCGCTACATAGAAGGCTGAAGCTCTTGGTGAATGTAGAGTTAATTCTCACATAGGCAGTCAATGGGGCGGTCGTGCTGGTGGCATGGACTTAGCTGCTTGTGATATGAAAAAGAATGGGCTAGGTGAAGATAATATGAATGTAGAGTTGCGCCCTTGTGGTAAAAAAGAAGCCATCAAGGCCGGGATGTAATAACAGAAAGAAACGTTACAAGAAAAAAACAGGATAGAGTATGAGTAGCTATCGGTACGACAAGTTTTTCGACTTTTTTTTGAAAAAATTTGGTGAGCCACACTCAAGCCAGCCAGTTTCTCAGAGCGAGATTGATAAGTACCAAGAAAAACTACCCGAGCAACTTTTTACTTATTGGAAAACACTCGGTTGGTGTGGTTACGGTGATGGTTTGGTTTGGATGGTCGATTCTTCTTTATACGAAGGTATTTTAACAGATTGGCTTAGAGGCTCTCCCTTTGAACATCGGCAAGATCTAAGTGTTGTCATGCGCACAGCATTTGGTGAATTATCTATTTGGGCAAAAGGGAAAGGAAGAGTAATAAAAATAAACCCTGCACTCAATGTTATCTATCATTACCCAGATAAAGATGCCAATGATTATACGGATGAAGAAGAAGGTGAATACATGCGCAGATTCTGGGGAATGCAAAAAAGAGAATACCTAGATTACGATGATGAAAGTGATACCCCTTTATTTGATCGAACGTTTAAAGAACTAGGTTCCCTCAAATCTGACGAAGTCTATGGATTTAAACATCATCATGCATTAGGTGGTGCTGAAACATTAGATAATTTAGAGGTGATGAAACTGGATGTCTATCATGATATATGTCGCCAAATTGCTAACCCTAAATTGATTACCCAAAAACTCTAGCGGCTCGTCATCATCGTTGAAGCACCTAGAAGAGGACATCCCGTTACCTTATGCAAGGGTTTTGGCACAATGGAATGAAACAAACGAAAAAGTGATTGAGCAATTGGTTTTTCTGATGTGCGATACACATATGGAGTTGTCGCAACCGGGAAGTATTTATTCAGGATGTGTTGACCAGCTATTCCCATACGAAATATTGGCGTGGTTGGCTTTACGTCAACAGCATGGGTTGGAAAACCCTGAGATATTTGAGCATCCGCTAATGAATACGCCCATGGTTGAGTATTTCCTTAAGCTCAATGCTGTCTTACCTGACGCTAAAGGACCACCATTTATACAATCGCTATTGAATAAAGTGTTTGGGCAAGTATCGTTTTAGTCAGATCGCAATCGATTATATGAATAGCCTCAGGTTTTAGGCAAGACACCATGAACGTCGAGCACGTAAAAGCGGCAAAAAGCATGGTACTGAGAGAGATCATATTTCATTACAAACTCTTGTTAAAGACAGGGCAAAACCTACCGGATCTCGTTATCCATTGTCACCATTAAACAGGTAAAATAAGACCGTATTCATTGGGTTGTCATAAAACCTATATAGTGTCTTGTTACATTAGGTACTATATAGACCATAAGCTTTAAAAGACGACATTAGGTTTTATGCAAAAATCCCTCACCTCTGACACTGAGTCAGCGCTTCGGTCAATTAAGTTGGCTATTCAAACTGGACATTTTCAACAAGCCTCGGCGTTAGCAATAAAGGCGCTTGAAGCTAATGAGTCAGATGTCGAAAGTCGTTACTGCTTAGCTGTTTGCCAACGTAAACTAAATCAGTGCGATCAAGCGTTAGCATCTTTGGATGTATTGCTGTCTTTTGCGCCTAATTATGAGCGAGCCTATCAAGAGCAAGGGTATAACTTGCTAGCATTGATGCGTAAAGCCGAAGCTATTGAAGCATTCGACAAAGCAGTTAGTTTAAATCCTACTTTATTAGCAAGCTGGAAAGTGCTTGCCGGTGAGTCAAGCTACCACCGTCAAGAGGATGCTAAACATTACAGTGCATGGTTGACGAGTTTGCCGCGAGAACTGGTCACTGTGGCGAGTTATATCCATCAAAAAAAACTACATAAAGCTGAGCAAATTTGTCGCCATTTCTTAAAGCAGAATCCTCGCCACGTTGAAGCCATGCGTATGTTGGCAGAACTGGGGAGTGAGTTTCAGATTTTAGATGATGCCGAATACCTGCTTGAGAGTTGCCTTAAGTTTTCGCCGACCTTTGTGAGAGCTCGCTTTGATTATGTCAACGTATTGCATCGTCGACAAAAATTTCATCAAGCACTTGAGCAAGCCAAAATGCTCTATGAAGCAGACCCAAATAATACTAGTTTCATTGTTAGCTTAGCGAATGCACAGCAATCTAGTGGCGACTTTGAAGAGGCTATAAACACTTATGATAAAGCGCTTGCTAATGAGAAAGACGCGCAATCAATCTTAGTCTCGAAGGGACATGCATTGAAAACGGTTGGGCACCTCGAACAAGCAATAGAGTCCTATCAACAGGCCTATCAGGCTAAGGAAGATTACGGGGATGCTTATTGGAGTTTGGCTAACCTGAAAACCTATCGATTCTCCGATGAAGAATTGCTGCATATGCAGAAAATAGAGGCGCTAGAGTCGACATCCACTGAGGACAAAACACACCTTTGCTTTGCTTTGGGAAAGGCTTATGAAGATAAGAAAGACTACAGTCAGTCGTTCGCTTTCTATGAGCAAGGTAACGCCTTGAAAAAAGCCAGTAGTCGATTTGAACTTGATAGAGTTGTATATGAGCTAGATTTCCAAATTGAACACTTTGACAAAGCATTTTTTGAACAGTTTAAAGGCAGTGGTTGTGACTCTGCGGCACCTATTTTTATTGTAGGGCTGCCTCGCGCTGGTTCAACGCTATTAGAACAGATTTTGGCCTCTCACAGTCAGATAGATGGCACAATGGAGTTGGCAAATATTATCAGTATGGCTCATCATCTTAACGGTCGTTTGGCAACACACGACACACCAAGATATCCTGGTATATTACATGAACTGTCTTTCGAGCAGTGCCTTAACCTAGGGCAGCGCTATATTGATGAGACTTCAGATCATCGCCAAGGTGCGCCTCTTTTTATTGATAAAATGCCGAATAACTTCCGTCATATCGCTTTTATTCAATTGATTTTACCAAACGCCAAGATTATAGATGCCCGCAGAGAGCCTATGGCGTGTTGCTTTTCTGGCTATAAGCAACTGTTTGCTGAGGGACAAGATTTCACTTACGGGCTTGAAGATATTGGTGATTACTACAAACGTTATGTTGAGGTTATGCAGCATTGGGATGAGGTGTTACCGAACCGGATCTTGCGCGTTCAACATGAAGATTTGCATGATGATTTAGAAAAACAAGTTCGCCGGATTTTGAACTACTGTGGGTTGCCGTTTGAACAAGCCTGTGTTGATTTTCATCAGAACAAAAGAGCTGTGCGCACACCAAGCTCTGAACAAGTCCGTCAACCTCTTTACAAAAGTGCTGTTAATCAGTGGGAACATTACGATGAATTCCTTAGCCCATTAAAGCAAGCTTTAGGTGATCTCCTACCTATGAATACCAAGTAGGGACCTGAGTAATGAAATTAAGTCGCAGAGATATGCTGACCTTAATGGCAACCGCTGCTGTTAGCGCACCGAACTTTGCGAAGGTGTCATCGAAAGTCACCAAACCTATATCTGCGCGGGCTTTTAAGCATGGTGTTGCCAGCGGAGATCCCGATCATCACAGTATTGTTCTATGGACACGTATCACAACGAATCAACCCAGTGCAAAGGTTAAGTGGCAGCTTGCACTTGATGATGATTTTAAGAATGTGGTGCAAGAAGGTCATGTCAAAACGGCCCAGAAGCGCGATTACACGGTTAAGGTTATTCCTGAAAAGCTTGTCGCTGGTAAGCGTTATTTTTATCGTTTCTATTTTAATGATGAATACTCCACAACAGGACGAACGATAACACTGCCAAAGGGAAAACAAGAAAGGCTAGGCATAGCACTTGTTTCTTGCTCCAATTATCCCTTTGGGTATTTCAATGCCTATGATGCCATTGCAAATGATCCAACCATCGATATCGTGTTTCATGCAGGTGACTATATATATGAGCTGGCTGCTGATAATTGGGGGGCAAAAGCCGGTGAAGCTATACAGAGGTTGCACCAACCGGCACACGAGATTGTATCGTTAGACGATTACCGAAAGCGGCATGCACAATATAAAACAGACCAAGGGACGCAAAATATGCACGCCATGCACCCTTTTGTTGCCTGTTGGGATGATCATGAAAGTGCCAATAATGCTTGGTCACAAGGCGCACAAAACCACCAACCCGAGACAGAAGGTAAATGGGCATTGCGACAACAAGCGTCGCTTAAAGCTTATTACGAATGGATGCCAATACGTGAGCCGTTGCCGAATCAAAATAGAGTAGATTACTTGCGACGTTATCAATTTGGCGACTTAGCGACTTTAACTTTATTAGAAACACGGCATGCCGGTCGAGATGAAGAGCAAGGGCCATGGGCACACCAATCGCTATTGCAAAAGCCTGGTGGACGAGACCAATTTATGAAGGACATTTTGGGCGACCCGTCACGCCAGATGATGACTGAGGGCATGCAACGTTTTGCGCAACAGTCTATAGCTGATTCGGTTGAACAAAAACAACCGTGGCGTTTAGTCGGCTCGGCAAGCCCTATGGCACGACTACTTGTACCAGACATAGTCAAACATGGTATAGCCGATACAGATATTCCAAAAGCCAGTGAATACATGAAGCTTTTTGGAAAACTGAATTTACCCTGGTATACCGACACTTGGGACGGTTACGCTGGTGCCAGACAGGCTTTTTATCAGTCAAGTCAGCAAGTCGGTGCAAATGACCTCATCGTCTTATCAGGTGATAGTCACAGCTTTATGGCTAATCAGCTCTTTGATGATAATGGTGTGGCTATGGGGTTGGAGTTGAGTGCAGCTGGGGTGACGTCACCCAGCGAATTTATTTCATCAGGTTGGAAGCCTAAAGCGATTAAGCAGCTCGACGCGATTTTTGCGCAGCATACACAAGAGGTGAATTGGTTTAATAGCGAATACCAAGGCTATACACGAATAGAGCTTTCTAAAAATGAGGGATTGGCTACTTTTGTGGCGGTAGACACGATACTTTCACAGCAATACAAAACGATAGAGTTCCACCAAAAGCGTATTGTGAAATCGGGTGATACACTTACTTTTGGGGTTTAGAAATTAAGATGACAATGGCAATTTGCTAGAACGCAGTTGTAATTGCATAGAGAGTACTAATAATGCAGAGCCATCTCTTAGTGGCGCTGCTTTACCATCAAGCAAAAAGTCGAGTGAGTTATATAAAGCGATAGCGTCCGTATTGGTCTTGGTTACCGTCAGTGACAATGAGTCCAGTTGTCGTTCATTTGCCCAAGCTATAATCCTTGTTAGTAATTTTTTACCTATGCCTAATCCTCTGTATTTGGGAGACACCCACATCTGGTAAATATGTCCTGATTTTGAATCGACATTATGTAAAACCCCCCAAGCCAAGCCAACAGCAATACCATCAACGTATGCAATTAAAGGTAGTCTCAGTGTTCCATATTGCAAAGTGCTTAGTCTGGCTCTCCATTCTGTATCGGTGAAGCCGATTTCCCTCTCATGTGTAGAACCGAAAGAGTTTGGGGACTCCTTCAATGATTCTAGTCGAATGGATTTATATATCATCCAGTCATTTTCACTGCATGGACTAATGTTGATACTAGTCATTGGTCATCTTTAGAAATACTATCAGTGGGTTCTAGATTATAGTGTGTCCCTCTCTGTGCTACTCCTCACGGGTTTAGAATGACTAAATCTCGTGACTCGTGCTTTGATAGGAACAAAAATAACAATGTTTACCCAACGCGCACCTTAATCCATTGGTTTTATTATGCTAAATTTGCTGTGGTTGACATTCTTTATCCCGAACTGAGGGTTAAGCTAAGTTTTTAAACGGCTAGGTTCCTAACGGTTGCAACTTTAGCTGCATAGCCGTCATAGAGGTTCTCAATACTGACAAACCATCTACCTACTACGCTCTTTTCATCTATTGGACGGTAGTTACTGACGATGTCTGTCCATTTTAGAATCCCGAATAAAGCATAGTCTGCATAATTCGGTTGGTCACCGCCAAAGAATGCTTGTTGAGATAGCGTGTTATCAAATACTGATAATGTTGTGGCTAAGTTAGCTTTTGCGATTTCTGGATCCGCGCTGACATTCTCCAGCTTATTACCTAAACCAGCCTCACGTGTTTCTCTGAAGTAAGTCTGGCTTTCTGGGTCTAGTATGTTGTGTACCTGCAAAATTGCGACAGGAACGAGAGCGGGGAAAATCTTAGTTTGGCACGTTTCAATGACGGCTTCGATCTGCGCTTTTTGCTCATCATTCCCAATTAATGTTGGCTTGTCAGGATATTGCTTATCTAGATATTGGACGATTTCCCAGCTGTCGCCGATCCATTTCTCACCGTCCTTAATGACGGGGACGGTAGTGAACCCTGAGTCCGCAGTTGCACTTTTGTCGGAAAAACGCCAAGGGTTTAAGTTGAAATCTAACCCTTTGTGAAGAAGTGACATTCTGACGCGCCAGCAATATGGCCCAAACATGATTTTGTCGTTTTGGGCAGCTAAATCAAAAAATTCAATGGTCATAATACGCTTCCTATAGAGGTTTCAATCATTCTTCGTCAAAGAGGGCTCTTAGTCCTCGACTGAGAGTGCCCGGTTGCACAGATAAATGCGTTTCGTTGTCGAATATATGTGTGGTGATGTCGAGAGACTTAAAGTGATGGCTCTTCAAAACATCACCCATTTTTTGCATGGGGGGAACCATCAAAGGTCCTTCTAGGCTGCCAACAGAGAGTAGAACGCGAGCATTCAGATCTTTGTTTGCCGCGACATAACTTGCTTCATGTTGAAAAATCATTTCGTCATCCCACCATAAAGACGGGCTACTAATAAGGTATTCATCAAAAAGCGGTTGAGGCTGCAATAAGCTGTAAGTGGCAAACAGGCCGCCAAGCGAATGACCAAACAACGCCTTTTTATCTGATGTTTTATAATTTCTGTCGATAAATGGAACGACTTCTTTAGCCAGTACACTCAGGAAGGTTTTTGCTCCGCCAGATTTTGTAGCCGTTTTATACTGTTCAGTATACTGGGTATCAAACTCTTTATTATTAGAAGGTGTGAGTTCTATTGCTCTGCGCACCAGCCATGCATCAAGCGAGTCGGTAGGGTATTCAATACCGACAATGATCATTGGCGGGACATCAGTACCTAAGGTTTGTACCCGATAACTCTGAACCGCAGTCTCAAAGTACATATTGCCGTCTAAAACGTACAAGGTAGGGTAAGTTGTATTGTCATTTGGATCATAATCGTCAGGTAAAGAAACGGACAGCAAGTAGTCTCTGTCGTATAAGGCTGAATGCAGTTCCCGCACCTGCGTTCCTGCAACACTTACTTCGGGGAAAGGTGAAGCTAAAGTTGAGAAAGAGAATAGAGTAAACACAAGGGACGTGAGAGCTAGTAACTTTTTTTGAAGAGTTGAACGCACAATTTAAAACCTAGGATTGTAAAAAGTAGCAAGCAAACTAAAGCACGTCTTATTGGCTGTCAACGAAGAGAGAAAGGACGGGCACAGCGCTACTGTAAAGTTACTACTTTTCGTCAAGCTGAGGTGCCCATACATACCTTGAGGTCACACAATTGGATACTGCTATGTTAAGGCTTAGTGCCAGCCTCTATTGATAGGGGGGGTAACTCTTCCTTGTTTTGTAAGAGGTAGTAATCCATCCAACGCATTAATCGTTTTGAATAGTCGAGTTGTGCTGCTGCTCGAGTTAAACCATGACCTTCTTTAGGGTAGCGAACTAGTCTCACTGGGGCCTGATTAAGCTCCTTTAAATAACGATACAATATGCGTGATTGGCTTGGATGCACACGAGTATCGTCTAAGCCATGAGCAATGAGTAAAGGCGTTTGATGCTTCTTTACATGAAAAATAGGGCTACGCTCAAGCATAAATTGCCAGTCTTCCCATGGCCAAATAAATGAATGGCCATTAACCATTTCGTTCGGGATGTCTGTTGTACCAAACTTGCTTGTTTGATCGCTGATACCTGCCAGCATAGTTGCTGCTGCGAAGTGCTTGGACAATGCTGTTGCCCCCCAAGCTGACGCATACCCACCATAAGATGAACCGCTAATGCCAACACGTGTGCTATCAATGAGATTCTCTTCTTTTAAATATTCAACGGCATCGACTAAGTCATTAAATTCTGCCCCAGCATAATCTTCTTGGCCCAATCGAGTAAATTGATCGCCCCTGCCTGTTGAGCCTCGGTAGTTTGGAAAAAAAGAAGCATAACCATTGGCTGCAGCGTAATGTACAGGGGACGAATATCGGTCTAGCCAACCATTAGAGGCGTGAGCTTCTGGACCTCCATGAACAAACAATAACAGTGGGTAACCTTCTGGCGGTTTAGGCGTTAAAGGTTCGACATATATACCTTGGATGGTCTGTCCGTCCCGCGCTTTGTATTCAAGTCGCTTTTGCTTAGCTAATTGTTTGTCTTTTAACCAAGGATTTGAATTACTAGTACGGACAAGTTGGCGATTACTGTACCAATAAACTTCCGGTGGGTGATTGGGCTTATGGCTAATAAAGGCATGGTTTTTTCTCGATGCGTCTGTGCTCACTTGCGTTAGAATGCCGCCATTTCGAATCACTTTCCTATAGTCAGGGCCTGAAGGGCTAGCCTTCTTACTACCAAAAATACTTTTTGTACCAACGTGTGCGATAAACCCCATCGTCGTATTTGACAGCCAAGTAATATCAGTGACTTCTCCTTCAAAATCTGTCAAATGCAGCGAAACTTCTGGCCGGTTAGATTTCGCTAGCATAAGACGACCTTCGGCTGGTGCATGGATATCATTACTGCCAACGAAAGCAATATATTGCCCGTTAGGTGATACAGCTGCTTGTCCCATCTTGCCGACGTGCTCATATCGAACGATAACTTCTCCGTCGAGGTTGATACGTTGCAATGATTTTTTGGTGACAATGTCGTTTACATTGGCGCTGGGGGCAGACTGAATAAGTACGTCGCCCTTGTTCGGAATAAATTGTGCACTCACAACATGCTCAGCGCCGTACAATAATCTGGGTTCAGCTTTTCTTTTGGTTGTATCAACTATCCAAAGTTGATTTTTAGGTGTGGATTCCTCAAATACCTCAGCAATAAATCCTCTCTTTCTTAACGATTTTGTTGCTGTGTCCTCAGCCTTTTGTGCCCAGAACATAACGTATTTGCTGTCTTCGCTGATATCAAATCCTAAAATATCGTTTTCGAATCGAAGGGCCTTTTGCGCTTGCCCTCCTGCTTCTGGTATAGCGTATAAAGCAGAAAATTTATCACCAACTTTTTTGCTAATAAACCAAATGAGTCTGCTATCCGGACTCCATTTAGGGCTAACGACTATAGTGTTGTCTATCACGAATGGCCTGATTGTACCGTCTTTACTCACTATATGAAGTTCAAGCCAGTTGCTACCCGCATTCTCGTATAAAGGGTCGCGAGGATAAGATAGTGTGTAGGCAATATGTTTACCATTGGGAGCCATCGATGCGCGTATAACTTTGCGCAGGCCGACAGTATCGTTAGGCGTTAATGTGCTTTTGGGTTGTGCTAGTGCAACGACATTGGCACACAGTAAGGCCAGTAACAATCCAAAATAAATTAATGCCTTACAACTCTGCTTTATATACAACACTTATGTGCCTTTTAAAATAAAGGTTTAACAACAGCTAAGATTATAACGGCTAGCAAAACTAAAACGGGTGATTCATTCAAAAAGCGATAAAAACGTGAAGAATGCGTATTTTTGTCTTGAGCAAAGTCGCGGACAAGTTTGTACAGGTAGAAATGGTAAATATAAATAGCAAATACTAAGGCTAGTTTCATATGAAGCCAACTCGCCTGACGGAACCAATCCATGCCATAACTGTATATTAGCGCTAATCCGAAAGCTAAGGTAAGGAAAGCAAAAGGCGTCACAAAAAACCATAAACGCCTTTCCATGATTTTAAATGCTTCACTGGTTTCTTTGTTTGTTACAGAGGCGTGATACACAAATAATCGTGGTAAATAGAATATTCCTGCAAACCACGCCACCATAAAAAATAAATGTAATGCTTTGAACCACAGAATGGCAGTCAATGAAGGATTCCTCTTATATATGTAAGTGCTTACTAATCCCGATTTTTTCTCTCAATGAGCTAGTGGGCGTTCTGATCTTCTTTAAACAGTTGGTTTTGCAACATATCCCAACTAATAAGCCCGATAATATTATCGGACGATTCCTCATAGATATAAACAGCACCTTCGCGCTTTTCCTTTAACGCATCAAAAACCTCAGCCATAGTGGTTTGTGATGACAAACCTTGCATTGAGAGCTGACGAAGCGGCGCGTCATGATTACGTTTATCGAGCTGTGCCAGTGTATAACTCCTTGCGCCGCCACTTTCCTCATTCTGCACCATAAATAACAAACTTGGGTCGTCATTGAGCTCTCGATGCGAGTCTCTTTCGCTGTGCTCGTTAATGAGAACATAGTCAGTGGTTAAGACGCTGAGTACACCGACTTTTTGCATCGAGTCATGAATGGGTGAAAATGCAAAACCTAAGCCTTGATATTGTAGCTGCATAATAAAAATAGATCGGTTTTTTAACAGTTGCGTCGACGTAATGTAGGCAGAAACAATGATAATCATGGCCGGTGCAATGACATCCGGTGCGTGTGCTAGCTCCATGACTGCCGATAATGCCGCAAGCGGCGCATGAGCGACAGACGTTAGTAGTCCAGCCATACCTAATAGAGCAAACGAGTCCGAGTACTTGATAAGGCTGTCATCCATCACTGTCAATGGCGCAAGCAATAATGAACCCGTTAGAATGCCAATACAAAATACTGCACCAATAATGCCACCTGGAATGCCTAAACCTAGCGCACACAATGCGAGGATGATCTTCGCTGCAAGTACGATAAAAATGAGATCAATATCTAGATGATCAGCGATGAGGGTGTCGAGAGGCGAGAGCCCAGCGCCCATTGCTTGTGGAATAAAGAAGCTAACAGTACCAGTAATTACGCCAGCGAGTAGTAAGCGTTTTGTCATACTAATTGGCTTGCTCCAATGGATAATTTTCATTAAAGAGCGGTTAAACACAGTTGCTAAAATACCAAGAATGATGCCGAAAGGGATGAGATACAAATACATCCAATTTTCGAGTGAAATAAAATAAAGAAAAGATAATTCGTTATCAGCACCGAAGACAAGTTGCGTCAGTATTGATCCGCAAGCAGCTGCCAGCATCACCGGTATAAAAATATGAATTTTGTATTCACGCAGCACCACTTCCATAACAAAGATAACAGCGGCAAAGGGGGTATTAAACGATGCAGATATACCCGCAGCAACGCCACAGCCGGCGAGAATACGAATGCTGTTGTAGGGTAACTTTAGCCATTGCCCTAAAAAGCTGCTGCCGGCAGCGCCAAGGTGCACGGATGGGCCTTCTCTGCCCACAACAAAGCCACTACTTAATGCTAAAACACCACAAAAGAATTGATTTAAAGAGGTACGAAAAGGTATTTGACCATAATTTGCTTTAAGTCGATGGATAACAAATGGAATGCCCATTCGGTAGTATTTAAGGCCTGTGGTTAAGGCAAAGGCGGCAATGAGTAATCCACTCACTATTGGAATAATAAGCCGGCTCCAACCCTCCAACTGCGCAAAGTGATCAGTGCTGTCAACAAAGAGTGACTGCAACCCTTCATAGGAAAGCCTAAATGTAATAATAAGTGCAGCAGCACTTATACCACCCACAATCCCCAATAAACAAAGTTGGATTGAAAGAGTTGGGTGTGCGAGTAGCCGCCTTAAACTATTTAAGGACATAGAGTCTATTTTGAATCTGCTCTACTCATAAACTTCGACTCAGCGGTGTTAATTTTTATCTTTTCACCGTTGGCAATGTACTCGGGCACTTGCACGGTTAAACCGGTTGTCAAAACTGCTGGCTTTGTCCTAGCACTGGCAGATGCACCTTTAATAGAGGGATCTGTTTCAACAATAACAAGCTCAACGGAAGAGGGTAATTCGATAGCAACTGGGGCGCCGTCTACGGTGAGTATTTGTAGACCTTGCGTCTCTTCGTTAATGAATAATAGCTCTTCAGCGATGGTTTCTTTATTCAAGTTGTATGGCGTGTAGTCTTCGTTGTCCATAAAGACATATTCGTCACCATCAATGTAAGAGAATGAAACTTGATGGCGGCTAAAGTCCGCTATATTTAGCATTTCGTCCGCTTTGAAGCTTTCATCAGCCTTCGCGCCTGTGGCGACATCATACATACGCATACGATAGAGACTGGCACCTGCACGGCCACTTGGTGTGAGCTTATTAATGTCCTTAACGAGAAAGACCTTTCCGTTATGTTCTACTGCGGTATTTTTCTTTATCTCACTTGCCTTTGGCATGCCTTATGTCTCTTGTGTCGTTATATGCGAATATTGTATCACACCAATTCTTAGAGATAACCGACTGGCTTACTCATAAGTTCAGCTTGATTCGATGAGAAGTATTGCTACTCTGGCAAGATACCGTCGGTAATATTAAAGCGGTGTAATTGTTCTCTTAATTTGCTTGAGAGCGGTCCATTCCCTAATTTCGGCACGCGAGTGCGATCGGTCTCGTAATTTGTATCGATGAACGTTTGATCAAACTCACTTTGGTATCCTAAAGATTCCCTTCGGCGAGTGAGGGATGACAACTGACCTATAGCAGCAATGTCGTTTTGACGACTAAATCGAGTGAACCCTTTATACTTGAAGTTTTCTTCAACATGTCGGCGACTCATATCAAGCAATGCATCCATCAGAGTAAAATAAAGCTCATTGGTTGATAAATGATCAAGAAAAAGTGTTATTTCTGCATGGTATAATTCTGGTAGTTGGGTCTCAGAGTGTGGCTTTACATCAATATCAATAATCCAACGTCCATTTTTATATTCAGTAACCTCTTCGACTGAGAAAGTGGCTAAGTCATAAGCCACGTTATCTAATTGCTTTTGTAACCAATGATGGGTGTCTTTATGTTGTTCAACAGACACTGAGTGTTTTAATAACTGAGGCTCATTGGCCATAAGAGGTAAATCGTGATGATTACTAAATGGGCTGCTAACCGACTCATCATTAACTAAACGAAATAATTCGCGCACCTCATGCTCACGAGCCTTAAGTATCGCTAAAAAAGCAGTTTGAATAATTTCTGACGTAGGGAGTTGTGGCTCGACGCGCCATTTTCTGCCATAAACTATCTTCCTACCTTGCTGTTGTGACTTAGGTTGATAGTTGTCATAGCCAATAATGCCGACTTGAAGATAGATGCAACTAATATCTGCGCTAACAAAGATAGGATAGTGTTCGGAATATTCAATATCGACGACTAGATGCTCAACAGATTCGACGGAATGATCAAATTGAAGGTAATGTTGAGGAATACAATGCGTGTCGTCCTTAATTTTAACCAGCGGTGCCTTTGGAATAGGGTATTCACCGGGCAGCAACGGAATTTTATCTTTCATTGATATTGTCACCACAAATTGCTTCTTTATTGCGTAGTCTAAGACGTTGCAACGTCACCAAAAGATCATTCTATTTTTATTTTTTGACACTTTTATGTTCACAAGAATATATAGGCTGAAACTTGATGAGTGTATTAGTCCGCACTTAATTCAACACAGTTTGGTATAAAGACCGGGGAAAGCGAGATTTTTTTCTATATTCTTGAAATAAAATACCGACAATTGGTAAGAAGGTATTATAGAGGTACGGGGTTATTGAAGCAAAGTTTGTAACTTGCAAACTTTGCTTCATGTCGATGTCGCTTTGAATAACGTGAAACCTAGTCATTCAAAAATAAGCGTGCTCCTTATACTGTGCTATTTCACCAATCTAATATAAGGCTCTTCTCTTACTGGTGGTTCAATATCGACTATTTTACTACTTCTTTGACCATTCTTAATACGATCAAAATGCGCACTCTTCATGCCCAACTGCTGGCAGAACTTATAAAATGTAGCAAAGTCTTTGCGCGTGAATTGATCTTCGTCCCGAGTCAGTTGACCATCGATGTACATGCTCTCACCCATAACACTCAAATTTGAGATTGCACTGTAGGGCTCGCCATAATTAGACACTTTTAATGCGCGGACAGTTTTTATTTCGAATATCCAGTCGTTCATCTTAATGTAGCGTGGCATTGTTGGATTCAAATTTTGCTCCAGTGTCTCGTCTTATTATTGTTATGGACGTTGTTTAGTTGAATACTGATTTTACTAGAGCAGTAGTCGTGCCAACTCCGCAAGCCAGTATAAATGCGGGCTTTGCCGCATTTAAGACGCAAAGATGTCTTTTTTTAAAGACAGTCGCTCTTAACAGTCATACCAACGCCAGTATGTTTTCATGAAAAATCTTTTAAATCAACGGGATAGATCAAATTTATTTGTTTTTCTGAGTGTCTCTATTAAGCAACAGTTTGCAATGTTCCAGTCGTTTTTAATTCGTCAATCTATAAGTATAACAAAAGCTTAACAATATAAAGCCATAGATTTATCAACCAAGATGATTATTTAGAATGTAGGTAATAAAAAAACGCCTCATCCATTAAAGAGTGAGGCGTTAAAATTTTAGGGAGTGTAAATCTTTGAAATACTAAGCGACTATTGCTTTCATATCTTGCATATATCCGCGCAGCGTCTCGCCAACTGTTTCTACAGGATGTTGACGAATTGCTTGATTAACATTTACCAGTGTTTTGTTGTCAACGCTGTGCGAGTTTACGGCTAAACCTTGGCCGATCATTTCGTTAGACAGCGTTGGCATAAGTTCCTTTTGCAACAAGGGTATTGCTGCATTGGCAAAAAGGTAATTACCGTATTCTGCTGTATCAGAAATAACAACGTTCATTTCGTACAAACGCTTGCGTGCAATAGTGTTTGAAATCAACGGTGTTTCGTGAAGTGATTCGTAATAAGCTGACTCTGGTAAAATGCCTGCTTCAACCATGACATCAAAAGCAAGCTCAACACCCGTTTTGATCATGGCTACCAAAAAGATACCTTTATCGAAGAAGGTTTGTTCATCTATTGTTTGATCATAATCAGGTGCTTTCTCGAAGCCACTCTCACCGGTCTCTTCTCGCCAGCGTAAAAGATTCGCATCATCATTGTGCCAATCTTCGATCATGGTTTTTGAAAACTCACCACTGATAATGTCATCCTGATGCTTTTCAAAAAGCGGACGCAATAGTGAAGTCAGCTTGTCTGACAATTCTGCTGCTTGCAGTTTTGCTGGATTAGATAGCCGATCCATCATATGAGTTACACCGCCAATCTTAAGTGCTTCGGTAATAACCTCTAGCCCACGTTGAATAAAAGCAGTGGCATAAGCTGGACTTTCACCATCTGCGATCATTTTGTCATAGGCTAAAATGGCAGCGGTTTGTTGCATACCGCACAAGATAGTTTGCTCACCCATTAAATCAGACTTTACTTCTGCAACAAAAGACGACTCTAAAACACCTGCTTTGTCACCACCTGTTGCTGATGCAAGTGCTTTTGCAATGTCCCAGCCTTGGTTAAGAGGATCATTTTCCGGATGAACAGCAATGAGCGTCGGTACACCAAAGCCTCGTAAGTATTCTTCGCGAACCTCCGTACCCGGACATTTAGGCGCACACATGACGACGGTAATGTCGCTACGAATTTGTTGGCCTTGTTCAACAATATTGAAACCATGTGAATAGCCCAATGTTGAATTTGCTTTCATTAGCGGCATCACTGTTTCAACAACATCGGCATGTTGCTTATCTGGTGTTAAGTTATAAACCAGATCGGCTGTAGGTATCAGTTGTTCGTAGTTGCCTACAACGAAGCTGTTACCAGATGCTCTAGTGAAAGAAGCACGCTTTTCATCAATGGCAGCTTGTCTTAACGCGTAAGAAACGTCGAGCCCTGAGTCACGCATGTTGAGGCCTTGATTTAAGCCTTGCGCGCCACACCCAACGATGACAATCTTTTTGCCTTTTAAGAATTGACAGCCTTCATCGAATTCTTCTCTATTCATAAATCGACAACGACCTAACTGGTCCAACTGCTGTCTCAACGATAATGTATTGAAATAATTTCCCATAAACCTCTATAAATCCCAAGTCAGTGACGATCTTGATGGAGGTATCTTATCGATAATTTTGTGTTGTTTAAAATGATATATACGCAATATAATGTTGCGTATATCGCAACACTGGTTTGATTCATGAATTTAAAGGAAATAAAGATTTTCCAACACCTTGCTCGTAGCTTGCATTTTGGTCGGACGGCAGAAGCTCATCATCTTAGTCCATCGGCTCTAAGTCGCACAATACAAAGGTTAGAACAAGATTGCGGGTGTGCGTTGCTGGTGAGAAACAACCGTAATGTGAAATTGACTGATGCGGGTCAAAAAGTCCTGCAATTTGCTGATAAGTGTTTGTTTGACTGGCAAACATTAAAGCAAGACTTGGATAAAAATGGTCAAATTTTACAAGGGAGTATACGTATTTACTGTTCGGTTACGGCTAGTTTTAGCCATTTACCTAGTTTGTTAGAGCAGTTTCACACCAACTTTCCACAAGTACAAACGCATATCCAAACAGGTGATCCTGGCTTATCTATTGAGCGTGTACTTAAACAGGACGTGGATGCAGCCATTGCAGTGAGAACGCCTGATTTTCCTAAAGAGCTTAACTTCTCTCTGTTGGACACCATTCCACTTGTTATGATTGCGCCCAGTCATTCTTCAATAAAAAGCGTGGAGACTATCGATTGGCTGTCTCAACCGGTTATCTTGCCAGATGTTGGACCGTCAAAGCGTCTAGTAAATGGTTGGTTTAGTAAGCATGGTATTAAACCGAATGTTTACGCGTCGATAGGTGGTAATGAGGCGATAGTGAGTATGGTTGCTTTGGGATGTGGAGTGGCGATCGTACCAGACGTTGTTGTAGAAAATTCCTTTGCTCGTCAAAAAGTGCATCGGCTGCCAATGGATGACATTGAACCGTTCAAATTGGGTATTTGTGTGTTGGCTCGTCGTTATAAAGAGCCTATTGTTGAGGCATTGATGTCATCAATACCAACAACATCAGGCGTTACAGTTGAGTAAGGCGACTAACCAATCTATCCAGCCCTCGATAGTTAAGTGCTTCACTCAAGTGAGCTTGGGTGATCTGCTCAACCTCTTCTAAGTCCGCTAGAGTCCGTGCGACTTTAAGCACACGATGATACGTTCTGATAGATAGGCCTAAGTGCTGCACGGCTTTTTGTAAGAACTTTTTATCATTCGACCGAAGTGAACAGCATTGTTCAATTTGTATTGAAGATAGCTGTGCATTGACGACACCATTGCGCTTTATTTGGTGTTGTCGACAAGCAATAACTCGTGCACGAATTGTGTCACTGGACTCCCCTCGTTGGCTTATTTGTTGTTCGAATTGGTGATGAGGTAGTGAGGGGACTTCGACTTGTAAATCGATGCGGTCCAAAAAAGGGCCAGATAATCTACTGAGATAACGCAACACTTGGTCTGGGGTGCTACGCTTATCATCCGCAGCGCCTGTTGGACTCGGGTTCATTGCTGCTACCAGCTGAAACTTAGCAGGAAATACAGCCTGTCTTGCCGCTCGTGAGATTGACACTTGACCAGCTTCTAACGGTTCTCGTAATACATCCAGTACTTTTCGCGAAAACTCTGGCAGTTCGTCCAAAAACAAAATGCCATTGTTAGCTAAGGATATTTCACCTGGCTTTGGGTGACTCCCTCTGTCAGATACACTTATAAATGCGAAAATAATGTGGTATAAACCTTATAATACTA
>CAZXIN010000020.1:0-91105 GCA_964640795.1 uncultured Pseudoalteromonadaceae bacterium
TTCCAATCCAACAGGTTTTCCCCATATTTTACTTGTGTCTTTTGACAGGAAAAGTAACATTACACTCCTTGCCCGTTTATACCAAATAGTAGGCAGTTATCTCGTCAAAACTCATGAATTTCACCTTATATTGGTGCCAAAATGATAGAGTTGATTAAGATTTATCCAGTTTTACTGATTTGGTCAATACAAGAAGGCATAGTAAGTTATTCGTGCTTTGATTTTAAGCGCTGATGTTTTTTTATCGTTTTTATACATACCAGAAATCAAGTGGTATCGGTTGGAGAGTAAAATGGCCCACGTATCTGTGGTAGATGTTCTGTCAGGTAAATTTGCGATTGGCGATGCTATCGTAACGAAAGGATGGGTAAGAACCCGTCGAGATTCCAAGGCAGGTTTGTCTTTTATTAATGTGCACGATGGCAGTTGCTTTGATGCTGTGCAGGTTATTGCCATGAATAATTTACCCAATTACGCTGATATCCAAAAATTGACTACAGGATGTTCTGTTGCTGTTTCAGGCACAATCAAAGCGTCTGAAGGCAAAGGACAAGCACTCGAGATTGAAGCAACGGCAGTCGAAATACTCGGTTGGGTGGAAAACCCAGACACCTACCCGATGGCAGCCAAGCGTCACAGCGTTGAGTTTTTACGTGATCAGGCCCATTTACGTGCAAGAACGAACATTATTGGTGCTGTGACGCGCGTTCGAAACTGTTTGTCTCATGCATTACATAGGTTCTTTCATGAGCGTGGCTATTACTGGATCAGTACACCAATATTGACGGGGAGTGACACAGAAGGCGCTGGAGAGATGTTCAGAGTCTCTACATTAGATGCAGTAAACCTACCTTTAGATGACAAAGGTGCGGTCGATTACAGTCAAGACTTCTTCGGAAAAGAGACTTACCTGACGGTATCCGGACAACTTAATGTCGAAACGTATGCTTGTGCCATGTCTAAGGTGTATACATTTGGGCCAACTTTTCGGGCAGAGAACTCCAATACCAGCCGACACCTTGCTGAGTTCTGGATGATTGAACCTGAAGTAGCCTTTGCTGATTTAAGTGACATTGCTCAGCTAGCGGAAGACATGCTTAAGTATGTGTTTAAGGCCGTGTTAGAGGAACGTGCAGATGACATGGCCTTTTTCGCTCAACGAGTAGAAAAAGAAGCTATTACACGCCTTGAAAAAGTCATTGATCAGGACTTTGTGCGCATGGATTACACTGATGCTATTGATATCCTTAAAGCTAGCGGCAAGAAGTTCGAATACCCTGTTGAATGGGGTGTTGACTTAGCATCTGAGCATGAACGCTATTTAGCAGAAGAACATGTCGGTGCCCCCATCATTATGCAAAACTACCCTAAAGACATAAAAGCATTCTATATGCGCATTAATGACGATGGGAAAACCGTAGCCGCAATGGATGTATTGGCGCCAGGTATCGGTGAGATTATTGGTGGCTCTCAGCGTGAAGAACGCTTAGATGTCTTCGATAGACGTCTTGCAGAAATGGGCTTAGATCAAGAAGATTACAGCTGGTATCGTGATCTGCGCCGTTATGGCACAGTGCCTCATTCAGGTTTCGGTTTAGGCTTTGAGCGACTAGTTGCTTATGTAACAGGCATGCAAAACGTTAGAGATGTTATTCCTTTCCCTAGAACGCCTGGCAGTGCGCCTTACTAAAATATATTAGCTCATTTGAAAGCCAGTCGATTGACTGGCTTTTTTATTTAAAGGTCAAACTCTAGCTCCCTACGACCAATGTTGAAAATAACGCCCTGTTTCTCTCTCAGGTTTTGGCAATGCTTTCGTGATGGGTGTCCCCAAATATAGAAAACCCACTATTTCGTCATCTACGTTCAACGCCAGCTCATGCTTAACATGTTCATCAAATGCATAGCTTCCTGTGCGCCATACACCACCAAAACCTTGTGCCAGAGCAGTCATTTGCATCGCTTGTACGGCACACGCTGTCGACGCAATTTGCTCAACTCTAGGGACTTTAGGGTGTTCTTGATATTCACATATTGCGACAATAACCATGGGTGCTCTATGAGGCAATTGCAATGCCCTATCAACAGACTCTTGCTCTTTACTTAATCTCAAAGCTGATTCTTGATAAATTTTGCCCAGCTTTTCCAATCCATCACCAGTACAAACAATAAAGCGCCAAGGAGTTAAGCAAGCATGATCGGGGGCTCTTAAGGCTGCTTGCATGATGTTTTCTAGTGTTTCACCTTGTGGTGCAGGAGCTTGTAGCCGAGGTTGAGAGCTACGATTCAGCAATAGTTCTAACGCATCCATTCAAATTCCCATTTAAGTAATGTATTGATGACCTAGTATACTCCTTTTGTTGACCATCGGTTCACTCAATAGTACCAAGCCACTTTGTAAACTGCGGATTTGTATAAGGTAGCACCTTTTGACAACCACAAAAAAAGGCGCCCAAGGCGCCTTTCCAATAAATCAATCAGCTGGTATTAGTTGTTATCACCAAATTTTTTATTTAGGAAATAATCAACACTGGTGAATTTACCACCGCCAGTAA
Organism: uncultured Pseudoalteromonadaceae bacterium; assembly: GCA_964640795.1. GTDB lineage: Bacteria > Pseudomonadota > Gammaproteobacteria > Enterobacterales > Alteromonadaceae > M269. Next base: position 2,556 of record CAZXIN010000020.1, read on the forward strand.
AGAACAATGAGAACAACATGATGAAATAAGTCGCAGCAAACTCAATCCCGTTATTCAAAATAGTGATACTACCGCTAGATGTTAACCAACTATAGTTGCCATGTTCTTTCAGCAAGCTAATAGCTGCCGCTTTTTTATCAGGAGCTTCCATAACAGATTCATTTAGGAAAATAGTACCGTCTGACATCCAGCTCGTTGCATCAGCTAGCGTTGCCCAACCGTTTTCTGCATGTACAGTTAGCATAGCAACGACCATCGTAATCATAAGAGGAATTGCTGCCCAGCGCGTCGCTAAACCAATCAATATTAACATACCGCCGATGAATTCAGCCGCTACAGCTAAACCCAAAAATAGTGCAGGTGCAGGTAAGCCTAGTCCCCAATCTGCGTTACCAAACCAAGCAACTTGGTTTTCCCAACCTTGTATCTTAGTCCAACCAGCTTGGATCATAATGGGAGCTAGATAGAGACGAAGTAATAATGGTGCCAGACCTTCAGCGACAAGTGTTTTATCTAAAAGGTTCTGCAGCGGTGCATAAATTTTGGCTAAATTCATGATTTAAGTTCCTGTATTTTTATTTAATTACTGTGATAGATAGAACGAGTGTCGATAAAATTTCGTTTATTATACTTTATTACTAGAAGGTGTAGCTCTTTCAAGTATAATTTTTGTCTAAGCTAATTCGTCCTGAAAACCATAACACAACATGTAATCAAAGATGAAACGATCCACACGACCACTACAAGCTTTATTTGCTAAACAACAACGCAAAGTTAAAGCTAATCAGCGTATGGCAATGTTACTAAAGTCATATGCTGAAGATGATCATAAGCGAATAGCACGGCTGCTTAATGAATGGTTAAAAGAGTAAAAGAAATCTTGCTCTAATTTTCTTAGCATGGTGCCCGTTCAAATATCGCGAGTAATTTACTGTAGAACATTTCATTCTACAATTAACAAAACGCGCCAAATCTAACAATTTAAAATACTAACGGTAATTTTCACATAATATTTTACATTTGCCCTTTTATACTGGACCTAATATTCGGTAGCATTAGCGTTAGATAATCATTGTAGGCGCAATCGTAAGCATGTCCAGTAACAACAGTTTGACCAAAACTTTTTTTATTGGAATTTGGTCAATACTAAATTTCACTCGAAAAGCATTTTTCAACCTTATATTTATAAGCATAGTTATCGTTATCATAGCGAGTATTATGTCCGAAGAAGGCCAAGTTAAAATACCACAAGAATCCGCCTTAACACTGGACCTACGTGGCAATATCGTTATACAAAAGGTAGCAATATCCCCTCTTGATGAGTTTTTGGAAGAAGCACTAGAGCAATCTAACGACAACCCTGAAGTACTCTTACAAGACGTTATTTACACCATTGAGAATGCCCAACAAGACAACAGGATTAAAGCGTTGGTGTTAAATCTTCAAGGTCTTGGTTCTGCAGGGTTAGACAAACTTCAACAAATCGGTGATGCAATTGATAGGTTCAAGGCATCAGGTAAGCCTGTATATGCTATAGGTGACTACTTCACTCAAAATCAGTACTACTTAGCAAGCCGAGCAAACCATGTTTATTTAAACCCTGAAGGTTTTATGATGCTTGAAGGCTACAATCGATACCGATTGTACTTTAAAGAAGCATTGGCCAAGCTAAAAGTATCTACACATATATTTCGTGTCGGAACTTATAAATCAGCAATTGAACCATATATTCGTGACGACATGTCGGAAGCAGCGAAAGAGTCTAACCTGGCATGGTTAACATCGCTATGGAATGTATATAAAGCTGATGTAGCTAAAGCAAGAAACATCGAACTGGATAACTTCGATGAATCACTTGAGGTGTTCAATGCAAAGTTCGATGAAGCAAATGGAGATTATGCTTTATATGCTCAGCAAAATGGCTGGGTTGATGCGCTCAAAACAAGGAATGAAATTAGGGCGGAATTAGCAGACCTTGTAGGCACTAATAAATCAACATTAGGTTACAATAACGTCAGTTATAAAAACTACTTAAAAGTTATTAAGGCTCCTTTCCCTATAGTCAACAATACAGCAGACAAAGTGGGCATTGTTGTGGCGAAAGGTACCATACTCAATGGCACACAGAAAGCTGGTACAATTGGCGGAGATAGCACTGCCCATATGCTTAGAAGAGCGCGCTTAGACAGTAGTGTTAAAGCGGTTGTTTTATACGTAGATTCACCAGGTGGAAGCGCTTTTGCTTCTGAAATTATTCGTCAAGAGGTTGAGCTTCTCAAAGAAGCAGGAAAACCTGTTGTCGCTTCTATGAGCACATATGCAGCATCAGGTGGCTACTGGATATCTGCAAGTGCTGATCAGATTTGGGCTTCACCAGCAACGATTACTGGATCTATCGGTATTTTCGGTATGTTTATGACTTTCGAAGATACACTAGACTACCTTGGAGTAAGAACTGACGGCATTGGAACAACAGATATCGGAGCGCTAACACCAACAGCTGCACTGAAACCTCAAATGGCAAACATCATTCAGCGCAGCATTGAGCATGGCTATGATGAGTTTATAAGCCTTGTTGCTCAACAACGTAATATGACAAAAGAAAATGTCGATGAAATTGCTCAGGGGCGCGTTTGGATTGGTCAAACAGCTAAAGAGTTAGGCTTAGTTGATGAACTAGGTAATCTGGATGACGCCACTAAAGCCGCCGCTGACTTAGCTGAACTCGAAACATACGACACTAAGTACTTTGAACAAAGTTTAAGCCCTAGAGAAAAATTCTGGCAAGAAATCTTCGGTATTGCCTCCGTATGGTTTAGCGACATCTATTTTGATTCGCAAGACAGCAAGCTCATTGGAATGTTTAAGCAATTAGCACGAGAGTTTGATGCGGTGACAAAATTGAATGACCCGAAGGGAGTTTATGCCTTCTGTATCTATTGCGAACAATAAAATAACCAATAGTTTTCATCAAAAAGCTCGCTAGTCAGCGAGCTTTTTGATACGTGATTCTCTGCAAAAGGTGGCAAGTACAGTGGGATTATTCAGAAGAAATATAGAGGCATCACAGTTCACAGATATTCTATAAGAACGTGAACGCGTGGTTCTAAAGATATTCGCGTAGCTTCTGCTTCAACTCCAGATTCCTGAGTGGCTTACTCAAATAATCATCCATTCCCGCTTCTAAACACAACTCTTTATCTCCCTTCATCGCATTCGCAGTTAGGGCAATAATAGTCAGCGACTTGGCATACTTACCAGCATCACCGGAGCGTATATCACGTGTTGCTTCAAAGCCATCTTTATTAGGCATCTGGCAATCCATCAAAACAATATCAAAATAGTTTTCGGGAAAGCCATTAATCCGCTCAATGGCATCGACGCCATCATTAGCGAGCTCAACATCCATTCCTAACTTATCTAACATTGCTTTGGTGACTTGCTGATTTATTTCGTTATCTTCAACAAGCAGTATGCGCTTTCCGCTGGTTAGCAAAGGTTGATTCTGCCCTTGTACTCTTCGCTCTTCCGCTTCTCGAACATGATGCCTTGTTAACAGCTTTCTAGGTACAATAGACGGGCTCGACTGCTCAGCTAACATAGAAAATAATGAGAGTAGATCCGTCGTCGTTAAGGGCTTTGGAAAGTAACCAACAAAACCAAGCCCAGTCAACAACTCAGTATCGCCTCGTTGGGCAACAGATGTCATCAAAACGAGTGGAATAGTGCTTAATTGAGCATCCGACTTAAATCGCTGAGCAATTTGAAAGGCACTAAAGCCTTGCACCTGATTGTCCAATATAATGAGGTCGAATAGTTTCTCATTCAATTTACTCCTCGCATTGCATAACTCTATGGTTTGCGAAGCGCTTCCGGCTGTTTCTACACGAACTCCCCACTGTGCCAATTGCTTAACTAAGACATTTAAGTTCGTTTCATTATCGTCAACAATAAGAACATGCATGTGACTGACATCTTCTTCTGGCACCGCTCGAATATTAGCTTGTCCCCTTTTTAACTCAATTGAAAACCTGAATTCACTACCCCGCCCTAACTCGCTTGACGCATCAATGTCACCATCCATTAAATGACACAACTTTTGACTAATTGATAATCCCAATCCGGTGCCACCAAAATTCCGAGTTGTCGAAGTATCTGCCTGTGTAAAAGCAGAAAATAGACTATCTAACTTGTCGGTATCTATACCAACGCCAGTATCCTTAACACTAGCAAACAGCCTCAAAGCGTCCCCGTGACTTTCTAATCTAGCAGTAACTTTGACTTCTCCAGCCGACGTAAACTTAATTGCATTCCCAATAACATTAATAAAGATTTGTCTAATACGACTAGGATCTCCGAAAACACTTGGGTTTTCTATATCAACGACATCACATACCAGTTCCAACCCCTTTTCCTGAGCGGGCAATGCGAATGACTCTCCGACTTCTTCAATGAGTTTCAACAAGTCAAACTCAACCAGCTCTAACTCAATATGGCCAGAATCGATCTTTGAAAAATCAAGAATATCGTTAATCACATTTAACAGAGCATAAGCACTTTGTCTGGCAACGGTAGATTTATGACGCTGCTCTTCATTAAGATCGGACATATCAAGCAAATCAAGCATACCGATAACACCATTCATAGGCGTTCTTATTTCATGGCTCATGTTAGCCAAAAATTCAGATTTAGATTGATTAGCTCGTTGAGCCAATTCCAATGTATGGTTTAACGCCTGTGTTTTTTCAACAACCCGTTGTTCTAGGCTAGCATTAATATTAGCCAACTCCAGATTAAGTCTAACCTTTGCTAAATTAGCATTTTTTAAATCCAGTATTGACTCACTCAATCGCTCACCAAATGTTTTTAACTTACGTTGCATCATACTGATTTCACGTATGTGGCTTTCAGATGTATCGAAAGTCAGGCCCTCAAAATCATCTCTTGTGTTAATTTTATCTAACATCTCAGACAAGCGATTTATTGGCGCACTAAACTTCATTGCAGCATAACGACTGACAAAGAAGCAAAAAACACCAGCGACACTCAGAAGAGATAAGGAAAAAGCCATATACTTGGCGATTATCATCTCGAAAACTGATCTTGGAATCGCTGTCACCACTGTCCAACCAAGCCCTTCAACTTCGTTTTTATGGACAAGCTCTCGCCTACCATTGGCCAAAATAGCGTAATATAAATTGGGTTCTCGGAAGTAGTTCAGCAATCGGCTGTCAGATAAATCTTGCAAAAACTCATAGCCTAGTGAAGGTGTGCTATAGATAACACGATCATTTTCGTCTAGCAGTACAATCCCTTGTTCATCATGAACTTCTTGTCGATTAAGCTGTTCAAGCTTACTTAAGTCCAGCGATATTTCGACAATACCAAGAAACTCAGAGTTTTTAAGCAAGGGCTCTGAAATGGCTAAAATAGGTTGATTTCCGAACCCTCGCCCTCGAAAAGCACTTGAAACAAAAGAAGTTCTATTCTTTTTCACTTCGTAGAAATAAGGCCTATCAGAAATACTCGTCAGTCCATCTTTTTCAACCAATGCCATAAGAGAGTATGGAGCAGCCATAGAAATCTCTCCATCGGCATCACTGGTTAGTGCTGTTCGCACACTAGGGTAAGTCCCCTTAATATGTGACAATAAAGCTTTCGAATAATCGTGACTGGTGTCTTCTCCAAGTGCTTTAGCTGTCAATCTAAGTACTTGTTGATGCTGAGTAATATAATTAGACAATTCCTTAGCAATACTTTTTCCCGTTAGATCTTGTGCATATTTGAGGTCTTCAAGCTTTTCTTCTTTGGTTGCGCTTAACCAAAAAAATGACAAGGCAAAAAGTGAGCTAACGATGGCTGCGAACGAAGTAAAAGTCAGTAACTGGCTGAATGCTTGCTTATCAAGAGCAGGGTTTCGGCGACCTCGAACTAATAGGGCTAGAGCATATCCTAAAATGATATTGATAAAGCCATTGATGACATACTTAACCGTGATGGCTATCTTACTAATCACTAGGAAATCGGAAAACAACCAATACTCAACTGCGACTACCATCCAGCCAAGTGTTAACCAATAAAGTAAGCCATATAAAATCGGATTCTTACGCCACTTTAAAGCTAAAGAAACAACCATAACTTCAAGGGTGACAGGGATCAGAACTAAGAAATGTGACCAATTCAAGTACGTAGCAAGGCCAGCCACGATAGAAACAAGTAAACCAGCCCTAACACCAAATCTAAGCCCAACAGCTACAGCAATGACGTTACCAAAGACAAGCTCGGCTTCGTTAAAAAAAGGAATAGGCAAGTAATTGAGCAACGCCGCAACTAATGTCGCCACAGCGAGATAGATTAAGAGACCAACATTACTCTTCGCTAATTTACTCAAGATAACCTCGTTTACCTACAATCGTTCTGCCTTAAAGTTTTAGCTCACTGTCGATTAGACGCGCGCTCCTGTTTAATCCAACGTTTTATTTTTTGTTCTAAAACAGGCATAGGTAAAGCACCGTCAATTAATATCTGTGTATGAAATTCTTTAATATCAAACTTATCACCAAGCCTTTTGCTTGCTAATTCGCGTAGTTCACGAATTTTCCTCTCCCCTGTCTTATAAGCGAGAGCTTGCCCAGGCCAAGAAATATAGCGCTCAACTTCAGAAACAACATCAGACTCAGCCATAGATGAGTTAGCTATCATATAATCAATAGCACGCTGACGACTCCACCCCATTGCATGCAAACCAGTATCAACGACTAAACGCATAGCCCTGAGCTGCTCATCAACAAGTCTACCGTACCACATATAGGGATCGCTAAAGAGCCCTAACTCCTTCCCTAGGCTTTCAGCATACAGAGCCCACCCCTCAGCAAACACAGTATAGCCGCCGAACTTCCTAAACTTAGGCAATTCCTCAACCTCCTGTTGTATGGCTATTTGAAAATGGTGACCAGGAGCCGCTTCATGAATACTCAAAGTTTCCATAAGAAACTTAGGTTGTGCCTTTAAATTATGTGTATTGATATAAAAAATACCCGGCCTAGAACCGTCTGGAGCGGGAGATTGATAGCTCGCTCCAGCTGCTGAGGCAGCTAAATAAGGTTCAACAGCTCTAACTTCGTAATCAGCTTTAGGAAAGATACTAAACAGCTGTCCCACTCTCGCATTAATATCCTTCTTAATATTCGTATACCCAGCGATTAGCTCATCCGCTGTATCAAAGTAGAATTCGTCGCTCTCCTTCAAATGCGTAAAGAATGCTGTTAAATCACCATCAAACTGCACTTGCTCACGTACTTTATTCATTTCGTCCAGAATTCTAGCAACTTCCTTCAAACCAAAACGGTGGATCTCTTGTGCAGACAATGAGAGTGTCGTGTTATTTGCTATCTCGTATTCATACCATGCCTTACCATTTGGCAAATCAGATAAGCCAAAGCTTTCTCGGGTTTTAGGTAAATAGCTATTGAGCATATACTCATAAGTAGCTCTATAGGCAGGTATAATAATGTTTGTAATGGTTTTTTCATGACGTAAGGTTATGTTCTTTATTTCTTCGTCAGATAACCTTGAGTTCTCAGATAAAGCTCTTATGGGACCATAGAACAGGCTGTCCTTAACATCATCAACCAAATGCGCTTTGAGTTGTGGTAAAACCTTCTCTGCCAATGCTCTAGGCAACACGACTCCCTTGTCAGCGCCTTCTTTCATCGCTTCAATAGCACTGGCCATGTATATGGCGAAGCCTTGGCTACGCTTTTCAAAATTTATAAAGTCTTGCTCAGTTTCGAAAGGTTGTGCGTTACCACCTGCACCCAAAGTAGAAAACACAGTATGTGCCCCGCCAATTTGGCTTATTGGCATTAAGTGGCTTTCAAATTCGAACCCTTTAATTGATTCTTCCCTTGAAAGTTTAAAGACTTGATAACTCAACAAGTCTTGCCCACGTAATGCATTAGGGTCAATACTTTCTATGCGATTTAAAAAGTATTGTTCAAATGATAATTGTCGAGCCAATGATTCCTCATTGATCGGGTCGGAGAACTTATCATCATATCTATGCTCACCCACGAATGTTGCATATACTGGATTCAATGACAGGCTTTGATCAAAATACTGATCAACAATTTTATTAAGTTCTTCCGAAGCTCTAATATTCTCCTCTGAAAAGGCACCAGAGATGTCATCTGGTACTGAAGCTAAATTGGGTGCATTAGAGCAGCCGCCGAGTATTAGCATCGTTGATATCGCTATCGCTTTAATTCGCATCTATCTTTCCTGAGGTTTTGTGAATATAAAAACTTTTTATCATTCAGTCACTACGATTAGGACTCATTAACCTTTGTTCATTTTTTATGCTGAACGATAAAATGGTATAAGCCTAGGCGTCGATGACGCCGTTTGGCCATCCAAATCAGTCATTAGCAACACAGGGCTAGCTCGCTTTAGCTTCAACCCTTCGTGCAGCGGCCTGAATAAAAAATTGCTAGCCGCATAAATTATGCACAAAGGCCAATAAACCCTAGAGTGTGCCATTCTTTGCGTCAGCAGTTTAGCAGCACTTTAACCTATACGTCTGCTTAATTATGACTTTTCATTGTCATCTAATTGCGTCTTCCAGCGCTGCTCTGACACGTGTTCTTTTATGATATCGATACACTCATTTACCATATCAAGCACTTCTTGATTAACTTGTGTTTCATCATCGGGTACTGCCTTCACTGTATGCTGTAACAGGCTATCAATTTTTTCTGGTGTCATATCTTTTAATAAATGAACAATAGATTGAATAACGATATCTGCGACAGCGACCTCTATCGTTTTTTCAATTGTACTCCCGAGAACAGGCACTAGATTCAGTGCTGACACCTGACTATTTTCTCTTACAGCTTGCCCTACACTCCTTTTAACATGTTCGCGAATAACTTCACCATCTTCGACGTCAGCAATGCTATTCCCTATATGTCCAAGAATGCCAGACAACCAATTGTTTAATACCGCTTTGCGAGGTTTTAAAACATGCTCAGTTATATCGTCAACAAGAGGAGAATCTAAGACAATTTCCTTTTGCGTGTCAGACAACACCTTTACGACAATACGATCACTCAATTCCTCGATAAGGACGTCGTAGTAAAAACGAATGAAACGAATGAACCCTAACTGATGTAAGTCAATGATTTGATATTTATGCAACCTATAAACAATGGAAAAAACACGTAAAAAGCGGAAAATTCGCGTACCACTTAACGGAATACAACCCACAAGGTCGTACCAATGTATAAACGGGAAAAAATACCAGCGCATATAGGTTGTGCGCTTTATAGCAACGATCCATCGAACTAAAAACTCAGTCAAAAAAACCGCTATAAAGCCTAAATCGATAAGGATGAAATTGTCGTGAATAGGTTGATAAAAAACCTCGAAGTCAGTTGAAAGCAGAGGTAGGAGGCCTTTAAAAAAAGAAGTCTCGTAAAGTGAATCAAAGATAATAAAGAGTAAATTGAGTAAGAGCAGCGCCAACATGACAAAGTCAATCAATAGCCACCAGCCCTCATGACTCTCTCTTAATTTAGCTTTATTGATGTTAAACATCTAATTCCCACGAATAAGGTTATAAATGGTTTATAGAGGTTTGCTCTCCATTTGAAAAGCTCTCTTTTAAAACACGAAAGGGCATTATATCAATTCATACTGAAACATTGCGTTGATGAACATTAAAATAGTCGTGTTGATTTAAGAACATAGCTAGAGCTGTTAGCTAATACATATTTGAAATGGCTACAGGTGGGCTATTGCCGCACCACCTGCTGGTGGATACGATTTAATATCTGAGTTTTTTCATACTCACTCGCTTTCCCCCAAGCTAAGATTTCCTTCAACGTTCGCCGACAACCTAGGCATACATCGAAATCATCTAAACAACAATTCCTAACGCACGGTGACTTTACGTCACCATCAGAAACGTTTTTCGACAAATAATACTCGTCAAGTGGATTGGCCATGTACTTTAAATTCCCTAATTGATCCCTGTACATTTAAATAGGAGTCACTAATAAGTCTGTGAACTCGCTCTCAATGAAATAATCTAAAAATCACCAAAAGATGATTTGACCGCATAATTATAAACCTATTTCAACTCAAAAAACGACCAGTTTTTCTTTTAATTAACCAGTTAAGCTATATTTTACAAAGAGTTAAGTATATTTCTGACGAAGTATTGTCAATAAACAGAAGTCATTGGGAACCGTCAGCATCTGGCGCATTGAAATAACTGTTATTTGGCTTTATCTAGCAAAGTTTCGAACGTTTTTTGCCAATGACCATCAACTAACTTCTCGCCAAATTCGTTCCATTGTCCACTTTCCGTTCGCCTGAATGTTAAACGAAACGTTTTATCAGGGGTGTGACATAAAAACACTTTATTGCCCAAATCACAGGAGAATGCACGAGCTCCCTTTGCAGTGTATGGGTTGTACCAATAGTGGCCTTGTGCCTCGTCATAATAGATAACGGTATGGATACCATAAAACTGCTTATTATCCCTGAACCCCTTGGCTTGAATGATTAAAAGGCTATTTTCAACGTCAAACCATACATCTTCAGTATCGAAATATGATGAATTAGATCCGTCATCAGCATAAGATCGACCTTCGCCTGCCCAACTTCCAACTAAAAAACTTAACGCCTTGATTTTATCCTGATGCAGCGTCTCTTCTTCCGCCATCGACAAAGACGAATTCATTAAAAGAGAGAGGATAAAAATCCACATAAATAATTTCATTTACCAAAGCCTTATCTTTTTAATACTAGAATCTGTTGATCTTTGCTGCAATTAGCTGGTGTTCAGTACCAGTTAATTAATCTCACTTTCATCCATATATAGAATAAGTTGTTCAGCAGACAACAGAGTACTTTCGCTTTCATCCTCAAAGGGACATACAAGGATAGAAGTGCCATTTTTATTCATACCCGGTAACCAAGCATTTTGCCAATCTTCTAAATCGATCTCTTTAGGTTTGGCATTCGGCGACTCAGCCATACTCCATGCCATGGCCAAATGTTCATTGGGCCATATGGGGAGGCATGTATCTTCATCAGAAGTAACCAATATCCAACCCTCTTCTCCCATTAACCCCCAAACGGATTTATTAGCTATTACACTGTCCAGCACATAGGCTAACCTATCCTCAACTGCCAATTTTTTAAGTGATGCCGAATCTAATTGGCCTTTTTCAATACCTTGACGCACAACTTCACCTTTCAATGATATGGGAGGCACTTTCCACTAACCTCCTCCTCTAGTTCAACATAAAACAAAAAGCTCTTATACCAATCGATCTAATGAAATAATTGGTATTAGCTTGGGCCAAAACTACCCGTTATCAGCAACTTTTTTAGGATAAAAGTAAAATAAACTGCCTATAGCAAACCATAGAACAACCATCATCCACTCCTGTGGCCAAACTAACGCTGCAGGCATGCCAGGTAAGTAGAGTGAAGCCATCATCAGGCTCGCCAATAAACCAACCCAACCTAACAATTTACCGCCAGGAGCTTTATAAGGTCTTGGCATATCTGGTTCATTATATTTGAGTAACAAAAACGAGCCACAAACAAATATATACGACACCATCAAACCTAGACTGCCAGCGTCGACAAACCAAATCAGTGCTTGCCGTCCTAAAAACGGCGATAGTGTCCCTAGCACACCAATAAATAAAATAGCATTAACAGGTGTTTTATACGTAGGGTGCACTTTAGCTAAGAAGCTCGGTACCATGCCACTCGAAGCCATTGCAAATAAGGCGCGACTACCTCCTAATAAAAAGCCATTCCAGCTAGTTAGTATGCCAGCAACACCGCCAAGCAATAGTATCAAAGCGCCAGTACGTCCCCAAGCTGCCTGTGTGGCATCAACTGTTGCTAACTCCGAAGCCATACGTGCCTCTTCGTTAAGTAACATGCCAACTGACAATTCGATCAGTAAATACCAGACAATAGCCATCACTATAGATAGAATCAGTAACTGACCAATCTTCCGTGCGGGTAGTTCTATTTCTTCAGCTGCTTGAGGAATAACGTCAAAACCAACCATCATGAATGGTACTAGTGCCATCGCAGCCAAAATTCCAGTCCCGCCCCCAACAATTAAAGGGGTCAGATTAGCCACCTCTCCTTTTGCCCCTAAACCAATAAATAGCGCCATCCCAGATAGTACTATTACAATAACAACAACGCCCTGAATAATAGAAGCGACCTTAACACCTCGAATATTAATCCAAGTAATCACTATAGATACCAATGCACCGATGAGTGCTTGGTCGAGGTAGACACTCGCACCATTGACCTCCCACAATTCAGCATTTCCAAGTTGAGGAAATACATTGGTCAGAACACTAGGCAGTGCAACTGCTTCAAACGCAACAACCGAAACATAAGCAAAGACAATTGCCCACGTACAATAGAACGAAGCCGTCTTTCCCATAGCTCGCAAGCTATAAGCATGCTCTCCGCCAACTTCAGGCATCGCCGAGGTAAGTTCAGCGTAAATCATGCCAATAACGATAATGACACCACCAGCAACCAAAGTGGCGATTACCGCACCTAAACTTCCAGCTCGTTGCATAAGTTGAGAAATTAATACAACCCATGACCAGCCAATCATAGCGCCAAATGAAAGTGCTAAAATATCGACTTGCTTCAGGCTTTTACTTAAACCATGTTTACTTGTACTCAAAGTTGTAACCTCTGCTTTTTGTCTAAGGCCATCGTATCAATGTTCTAGTCTGTTGTTCAAACTAGAGCGTGTTGCTCTTTGCTTTATAGGTATGGCTCTAAGTAAAGGTCAACATACTCTAATATCAGCCGAATTATATACATCAAGTCCCAAAATATGTTGAATACCATGAGATAAAGATAAGAACACCTTTTTGCTTTGCGAAAAAAGGGGCAAGAAATGGGTAATTAGGGCTGACCTCAGTGACAAATATGTTAAGTAATCGTCTGTGAGCTCATCAATAGCTCAGAGCTTATTCAAACAATAACAACTAAAAAACGTTCTATTTCAAAGGCATTGAGAGCTCAGCAGCAAACAATTCAGTGTAGACACTTTGCTGACTTTGCATCAACTGTCTATGTTCGCCTTCAGCGACAACTTTACCTTTATCCAGAACAACAATTTTATCGGCGTCAATAATTTGAGAAAGCGAATGTGCAATAATAATCGTGGTTTTATTCTGCGCTAATTCATTGAATGCTGCTCGAATAAGCGCCGCATTTTCACTATCTAACGCGCTAGTTGGTTCATCCAAGATGATAATATCAGTATCTCTTAAGAAAGCTCTGGCTATTGCAATACGTTGCTTTTGCCCACCAGAAAGTTGAGCTCCTCGTTCACCAACTACTGTTTTATATCCATCAGGAAGTCCTACAATGAAATCATGGATATGAGCTTTCTTCGCAGCTTGTTGTATATCAACGTCAGAAACATTCTCTTTTTTCGAAGCGAAGCTGATATTGTCACTTATCGTTCCCGAAAAAATAACGGGCTCTTGCTCTACCACAGAAACTGAATCGACAACTGATTCGTAACCATAATCTGATAAGGAGTTATGTCCGAGCTTTATCTGCCCGCTATTTAAGGGGTAACAGCCTAAAATAAGATTCACAATTGTAGATTTGCCCGAACCGGAACGACCAACTAATGCTGTTTTTTTACCTACGTCAATCTGAAGAGAAAAATGCTCAAATACGCTATGTTCAGGTCTTGAGGGATAGCTAAAATTAACGTCATCGAAAATAATATCTTGAGGCGTTACTTTTAGTTTCTTCTCTTTACTTTGTTCTTTTGGGGATTGTGATACCCTTTGTATCAGCGCAAACAAATCATCTGTCGCGCCAACCGTCCTCATCCACTCTCCCCAAAAGTGGCTCAACCCAGCGAATGATCCGCTAACCATAGTGGCGTATATAATGAAACTACTTAACTCCCCTAGCGACATAGCTTTCTCTACCACAAAAGTAGATCCCAAAATAATCAATGCGAGCACAGAGAACATACTAACCAAGGTGCTCGACCACTGATATAAAGCAAACAGTGACGCGTTTTTATTATAGCTCTTGAGGGTTTTTCCTACTGAAGAATCGAAGTGTCGAATACTACGACGTTCAACATTGTTGTTGTAAACCACACGAACGTTCGTCAGGTACTCTTGAGCACATTGAATATTTTCAGCAAGATTGTCTTGTATATCCCCGGCATAAACTCGTGCTTTTTTACCTAGCCATTTAGCCAATATGAAAGATATAGGGGTCAATAAGATAAGTAAAAGCGTCAGCTTAAATGACAGGGTCAGTAACATCGCTACGCCACCGATACTAGTGAGCAATGATCTCAATGCCATGGCCATATCTACAGTGACTATATCTTTTATCATTTCAACGTCAGAAGATAATCGGCTGGTAAACTCCCCTACCTTCTTATTGTCGAAAAAGCTGATCTCTTGTCTGATAAGCGAGCTAAAGAGGCGCTTGCGTAGATCAGTAATGATCTCATTACCCACGCGATCAAAGAGATAAAAGCGACTCGCATTGAAGCTTGCATATAATAAAATGCAAAGTCCAGACAACAAGCTATAACGCATGATGTCATTGTTACGCGTTATAGAAGGTAAATTATCAATGAAAGACGCCAATAAGGTCGGCATATAGAGTTGTACACTGACCATGGCGAACATCAAGGTTATAGCAAACAACAGTGTGTATCGGTAAGGCTTTATAATACTAAAACGTGTGTATATTGCTCTATTCATCAGCCATTTCATCCTTCAATAGGGCCAACTGTTCAATAAACCCAAGCCAATTCTCATCGCCAATTATTCCTTCAGCTTCGACAACATTTAAATCATTAACAAACACATAGGCAGGAGATGCTTTTTGAGGATTTATCCTTTCATATACACTTTCATCAACCTGCAATAAATGAGGTAGTAGGTCTGTTCCTTTTAAAAATGCACGGCACCTTTTATAGGACTCAGTGGTTATTAGATAAATATCCACCCCTTCACTCTCAGATAACTTAAGTGCTTTCTCAGCATCAGGGATTCTCTCTTTACAACTCGGGCAGCCTGTATGCAAAAAGACAAATACCTTCGCAGAACCACTCTCAGAAAGATTTTTTTTTTGGTTTGTATCTTCATTAAATGCCTCAAAGTTCTCTACTGTTGAACCTATAGGTAAAGGCTCTTTCAAAGTATCTGGCATCACCTGCCAACGCATGGCTTTCATCAACTTGACGGTCAAAAATAAATTGAGAGTCACCACCATGAGCAAGCATATAACGACGAGGTTGATATATTGAAATTCCATTTAGCTTAGTATCCCTTAAAAAAAGTAGTGTTGACCATACCCTTAAAATTCAACAGAACGATAGCGAGGATAATGCTCATGAAACCAATCGCACCGATATCCCAACGACTAAACGTTGATGATTCGTAATAGTAGTAAGCAGCAAGGCAACAAAGCAGGATCAATCCATTACGTATAAGATCGAGAGGCGTTATGTTCTCTTTTGTAGCACCAAAACAATTGCACGCAACTTTTTGGTAAGTGACAAGTTTTTGCGCCACAACCATTGAAAAAACCAAAAATAATACAAAAGATGCATATAGAGAAAACAAAACTAGCTTTGTGGTACCCAGTAATAACAATCCCGCCAAACCAAATTCAGCAAGAATGATAAAGCTGGCTAAAGGCAAAACCAAAGTAGCTGGAACATGAAAAGAATCAGACAGATTCGTTTGGAATAACTTGAATCCTTTTGCTTTTCCTATGCAGGCCACAACTAATAATAAACCCACACTGTTTTTAAGCACAGTTGCAATAAAAATTTCATTCTGCATTTTAGAATTCTTTCTCAAACCATTTGGGGCGGAAAGCATTTGGATAATTCTGCCGTATGCTCATTTTACTTGAGGTCATGATCAAACAGTCATTTCGAGGCTCTTCAAGTGAATCTCTTGCCTGCCCGCCGATAACAGTCATGATTTCATTGACAGCTCCCCATGCCAAAGAGAACAAACCGTCATCTTCAATAATCGGTAATCCTAAGCCAGCCAAATCCTTTCCAGTTAACGCATAACTATGAGAGTGATAATGAAACATAAGGCTATCAACAATTTCCTTTCTGACCTGCTCATTAGTCACTGACGAATTAAGTGCTAGTAGTTCATGTGCAATTTGTTGCTGCTCTTTTATTGATCGATAAAGCGAAGTCAATGTTGTGGGATAAATATGCGGCGCAACACTGGCAAACAAAGCTTCTGAATTCTGTGTAGCATTTATACCGAACCATTCCTCTGCCATAGATGAAAAAAGTCGAATATCCTCACTAGCTAAAATACCTTGCGACCCACCTTCATCACTGAGCATTTCAAGGTGCGTATCAATAGGAGAAAAGCAAGTCATTGGCCCAGTAAAAAGTCTATCCCCTGAAAGTGCCAAAGTAGTAAAAGAAGATTGGCAATAATAAGGTATAACAAAGCTCGTATTTTTGAACTTTTCTTTAAGTAACAAAGCGACCCTGCGTGCCGCGTTTATCTCACCACCTCGGCCATACAACAACACACAAGTTTCTTCACTCTCAGGTAAACTACTCAAGATATTATGTAGCGTTGGTAGCAACTCCATATCTAACGAAGAGGCCGCAAGTACCAACACTCGCTGGTTCAATAACGCCTCTATCTGAGTGACCTGTGGCAGCTCGAATGTTTCTAGGCATGGCATAGTGCTTCACTCATTAATTTATTTACTAAACAGTCCATCATTTTTAACTCAGGGACTAGCTGTTCAATATAAAGGAACTGACCTGCGGGGTTGTTTTCCAGAAAAACATATTTCCCTTTTGGGGTAACGATCAGATCAATGGCACCATATTCTAAGTTGTAACTCTTAATAAAGCTTAAGCAACGGCATGCTATATCATCAGGCAAATTGTAAAGCGAATACTCAATTTCAGCCGCCATACTACGACTGTCTACTTTGGTTAGCTCCGAATCTTGAGAGTTGAGACGCGCTGCAAATACACTATTTCCAATGATAGTGACTCTCACCTCAAACGCTTTATCAACATATCCCTGAAAGTAAGTAGGAAACTCTTTAACACCTTCAATGCCTTCCATCATCTCATCGGTAATCAAGGTTGTCGGCATCATATCGATTTCAATATCCTCTACATTGACCTCATCCGAACCTAAATATGGGCTAGACATTGCTTTGGTAATAATGCCTTCGGGGTGTTTGTCTCTAAACCGTTGAACTTTCGATGGATCATTGGTGACTAAAGAATCAGGTACAGAAAACCCCATTTTTTTTGCGCGCTTGGTTTGCTCTATCTTCCACCCAGCTTGATTCAAAGCGTTGGGGTGGCTCATCCAATAGCAATTTAATCCAAAGAGAATACTCTTCAATATGTGTTCCGTTTCGTTATTCGCAAATTGCTTTTCTTGTATCGATAAATCATCAGAAAGAAAAGTAAAGTCAGCTTTCTTTCTAAGCCATACACAACCTATAAGGTTCAGCTCAACCATCTCCCCTGATGGCTCATGTACTAGAAAACTACTATCTGAACGTTCGTCTGCTTCAACACAAAGCCTGTAGTGCTTGGGAAACTTATCAAGATTTAACCTAAAACAGCCCCCACCCAGCGACAAAACCTTTTCTTGTACAATATCTGCGTGCAAATCCACGCTATGGGTAATAATAAGTATTATTTTTTTCATAGTAGGGTAAACAAAAAACCTATAACCAAGAGATAAATAATTAAGTTAACAGAAGGGAGATACAATCTATAGTTATTATTAAAAAATTTTAAGTGTTAATTATATTATTGAAACATGGCAGCATATAACAATAGCTACCATTAATACCTAAATTAAAGCCAATTAACAGAATTGTTCTCCACCACCTCGATTAGGCCTCCAGCGAAGCTCTAAAGTTGGATCTTGGCCCAGCGCCTTTTTTACAGCCAGTCATAGCAACTCCATCTCGTGATTTAAATGGCTTATCAGCTTTAGGTGGAGATTTAGCAATATTGAATGAAAATGACTTGGAAATTCTTTTATTAACCATTAAATCAACTCCTTTTTAAATAATTATAAAAAACAAGCTCACCACTTATTCACGACTTCAAGCATAGAGGACAACGAAAAAAGGGATGATTAATCTAGATTTCCTATACAACACCACTTTCCTAAAAAACAACCCAAGTTGGAATCAATGGATTATAAAAAATAAAAACAGGAGAGCTGTATTAACCCTAGTTAACGCGCTAAAAAAGGGCATAAAGAAAAAGCGCCAACCTCAATAAATGATAAAGCTTTCACTTACTGCCCAATTTAATATTAAATAATGGCAGGCAGTACCTACCGCCTACCAGAAAACACTAGCAGAAAATCCCATTATCGCCGAATCTAGTCCTAGCGCGGAAATCCCCAAAACCGGAAGGGTCGCTACAACCAGCTAATGCAACGCCCTCACGAGCTTTAAGCGATTGTTTTTTTGTTGATGCCGATTTAGCAACTTGAAATGAAAATGACTTTGTAGGTTTACTATTTTTCATCTTTATATCCTCTCATAATCTAACCTTAAATAGGCCAAAACCTATTCACTTGGTGCCTAAAATTTTGGTACACCAGTTAAATCAATCCAAAATAGCACCGATATTGACGTTACCATCAAAAAAACCAAAGGTCAATTATATTACCCAAATTATTTACTTCATCAAGGGAATTAGGCAGAATTTAACCCATAACAATAATAGCTACAGAACTATAAAAGTTAAGCGGAAGGTCAAACGCGAGTAGGACATACCTTAGGTCTAACAGAGCACATCAATAGTAGGGAAATAAACCAATGGCGCCATTGGAATATAAGACAACTGACTGAACCAAGCCTTAAAAAGGTTAAACAACTGGAGAAGTTGTACCTAGATTGATTTACTTACCATTGTGCCAATCGAAAGGCCTACCAACCTACTAGCATCTGCTTACTAGCATCTGCTGACAGTGTATATGTACCTCATTATTACCTGCTAGTGCAGCTTAGTATAACCACTTTTCTAGCGCATAACTTTTAATATAAGCCTCATTTTGAACTCTCCAAGTTCACTAAAGCATCGCCTACAAAATGAATATCACTAAATTTATAGCACTTACCTTCGCATGTTACTGAATTTTGAGCTAGGCTCAACTATTGTCCAGTGTGTATAACGAAAACAGTCGTAGTAGATAATTAAAAAAATAATGAAAAAAGTTGTAAAAGTAAACGAGCTTTCTATCGGCATGTTTGTGGTTCGCGTAACCAAATCAAATGGCTCGGCAGTAATGAAGTCACAAGGTTCACTTAGGACCCAAGAAAGCATCGAACGACTGAAGAAACTTAAGGTACAAGAAGTTGAGATTGATACCTCAAAATCTATAACGCCCGAAGCTGAAGAAAGCTTAATTACCCCACTTCATGAAAGCAACGATTTAGATAGCACGGCTAAACTAACAACCCCCTTAACGCAAGAAATCAAAAGGGCGCAAGAGATCTATAAGCAAGCTAGAGAAGTACAACATCATGCGTTTCAGCGCGTGCAATCAGAAGGTGAGATAGATCTATCGGGATATGAAGATATTGCCTCTGAGCTTTTTGATTCAATATATCGTAATCAAGATGCCTTACTGTGCATGACTAAGCTACAAGACAAAGACTCTTACCTTCTTGAGCACTCAATTAACGTCGCGATCCTATTAGCTATTTTCGCCAAACATTTAGGGTTAAACAAAGATATCAGCCTCAAACTAACACTGGCAGGACTGCTACATGATATCGGTAAAGTCAAAGTGCCTGATGAAATATTGTTTAAACAGGGAAAACTAACGAAGGACGAATTCGAGGAAATCAAAAAACATCCATCCTACGGTGCAGATATTCTCACAGTAGCGGGATTAGATGGGCTGACTATTCAAATAGCACTACAGCATCATGAAAGGCTTTCAGGCATTGGATATCCATCTGGCTTAATTGAACATCAATTGAACCAATACGTACGTATGGCCTGTATTGTCGATGTCTTTGATGCCATCACCGCAGAGAGGGTTTATAAACGAGCTATGACCCCCTCTCAAGCATTTAAAATTATCAAGGAGAGTGGCTCCGAGTTTGATGATAGATTGCTCAATCAGTTCATACGGTCCGTTGGGCTTTTCTCTGTTGGTAGTGTTGTACTGATGAAAAGCCAGAAGTTAGCAATTGTTACTCAAACGAATTACAAAGAGCCACTTCAACCCACTTTAACAGCGTTCTACCACACAAAATTTAAACGACATATTAGCGCAACAACGATTGACTTAAGCTCAAGAAGCAGGACAGACTCCATTCAGAAAGTTGTTAACGCAGCAGATTATGATATCGACATCAACATGCTCATTGAAAGGTTCATCATAGACATATGAACAATCACTCGGCTAAGTTCAGTTTGAACATTACAGTAGCTCCTTTAAATTCCTAATGAACAAATTGAGCGTCTACAAACTTGGCGGGAAATCACCTGAATAATTAAGACTCTTAACGGTATTCCTCCACTTGAAAAACTAATCATTTACGCGGACTTCTGATATTCCATCTCATGGGACTACAAAGGGATCATATAACCCGTAACATATAATAAATCTAAATTCGGAATCAGCGATGCCTTTAAATAAGCTATATTGGACCTATCTGCGTTGCTCCTCATTGATTTACGGCTGCAAGAAAGCAGATGCATTTGCCGAGAATGACTAAATCTCATAACTCCCCTTAAGCGCTAGAATACACGCATAACAGGCGATTACCTGCTGGCTACAATTTGCAAATAACGAACACTACCTGCGAGAATTTGTTCCTAAGAACCTGTTAGTGAATCGAAGCGCTTGTTAAGCACGTTACGATTTTTTTCTAGAAGGCTCAAAACTGTCATACCTTGGTAGTTCTGCACCCAAATTATCCCAACTCGCCTTTGAAGAGACAAAATTATGAGATATCGGTCTTTCTGTAATATCTGAATCTAAAATACCAAGGCGTATTCTATGGCGTGTAGGACTATTAATGTTTGAGCTATAGATAGGTGAAGCACATATTGTACAGAAGTGCCTATTTTTACCTGGTTTAAATTCATATGTTCCAAGTTTCTTTTGCGGATCGATAACACGAAATTCACTAACATTGATAAACCCATTTGTCGCATATGCGGTGCCACTGTTTTTTCTACAAAGAGAACAATGGCAATGAATGATATCGTCGATAGAACCCGAAAGTTCAATTTTTATTGCTCCGCACAAACAAGAGCCTTGATACATATTTACTTCCTATTTATTGAGTGCTTAACGAATAAGCGCCTAACTTCCAATATCATCTAATGAAGTTAATCGATTGTTATATGTTGTACTTTTCAACAATACCACTTCCATCAATGCGACAAGACCACTTAGCCTTTTTATTAGTGACCGTACTGTTAAGTTCAACAATACCATCGGCCACAAACAGCTCTTGCTCACCATCTTCGTATTTGTTGTATTCGTAAATATATACTTTTTCACCAGCAATGAGTTGGACAACATTACCTTCTGAATCTATTCGTTCATCAGTTTGAGATAGTAAGACAAAGTCTTTTTCTATCAACTCATTAAAATCAACTTTTATTCTTGGTCGGTCTAAGTGCATACTACCCCTAACGGATCCGCTGAACAGCGAGTTGCCGTCTGATTAAGCTCTTTGTTAGCTGTGTATAATAGGTTGGAATGTTTATTCATGACTCTTACTTGATAACCCATTGCTCTTAGAAGTTGACGTTTTCAGTGTTTATGATTTGCTTAGCAAAAAGCAACAACAAAACAAAAGCCTGTTGCACCGATCATTCCGTCCATTTTTTGTTGTAGCTCCTTCAATGGCGAACAAACGGTAAGTTACCCAGCAATTAGAGATTTTACACCTTTTCCATACTTTTTGATTGCTAACAACTAACATAAGGAATAACTAACAGTTTAATGCTTCTGTCAGTGCGTGTTACAGCCAATGTGCTTTAACATATATCAACTTACCTTGAATATTTGAAACAGTAGTTACTTTTCCTACGTTGTACTCAACACCAGAAATGAAAAACTCACCTCTATTCTTTGTATTGACTCTTATGTCCACTGTACCCAAATCACCTGTGCTTGGGACGATAACTCTGAATCCGCTTATTTTATCTCAGCTCTCCTTTGAAACATCATATGTATTCGCTCCCTCTTTCCCCTCTACAAAGACACTTTCTACTTTGTATGAGTGAACCCATGAAACTCAAGTGTAAAAGAACCTGCGATTAACTGAGAGAATAGCCAATATAAAAATAGAAGGCAGCAAAGCCCAATGACAGCAAACGTCTTCATAACATATAACACTCAGGTAAAAAATGAACATTAGCGAGTCTAGCCCACGCTTTTTGTGGAAGATTTTTGAAGTGCTTGTTAGGTTTTATTTTTTAAACGCCGAAATTGAATTTACGCCCCCAATAATGGCAGCTTTTTGAGCTTATGATATTGAAGCGCCATTGATAAACAACCTTTAAGCTCTAGCAATGGCGTTGGCTTAGATAAAGAAATAGCTATTTCCCTGTTCCCAACATACTTTAATCTATTACCATATACTTCTTTGTAAGTTTCAATGAGCACAGTTTTACAGTTAACGAATACTGATACCTGATTTGGATACTTGGATTTCCAATCTAACCGAATAGGACTGCCATACTTGGATGAATAACTAGGCTCTCCCCATTTGAGCTGCTCAGTAATTTCTCCTAAACCTTCTGCCACTGCAATATCGAAAATCATTTTTCTGATTTCTTGTAGCTTCGCACGAGCTACCTTTGGATAAGCTTCAAATTTAATTTTGATGTCTTTGTTCACTGCATTGCCCTTGAGATTTACACATAACCCTAAGCTAAACGGCATAACCTTACTGGCTATAATGCAAAGCAGCCAGCGAGTATTTTTCCCAGCAAGCAAACTAAAACGGTTTGTTAACTCTGAGTCCTACATATATTTTTGTCTAGCATAAAATAGACAAGGTAACGGTAAAAATGAAAACGTGCATAGAAGTAGCACAAAAACTATGACGCCAATTACCTGAAAATAAAATAGAAATGTAACCAAACCTAATAGCAAACCAGTCACAGAAATGCTGTGACCAACAAAAACACCAAACGCCTCAGGATCTGATAATTTTGATTGGTCGACACCATTTATCCAGTGACGTTTTTGCTTGAATGTAATGAAATAACCACAAATCAATAACGGTAAAATTACGAACACAATCGTTGTAATTAAAACTACTTGAAGTTCATTCATTACTACTTCCTCCCATAGCTAACGGCTCAACTAATAAGCTAAAAGGTACATGCGAATTGACTAAATTTACGAAGCAATAGTCAGCGACTATTTATCCAGTTGAACTTTTTGTTAGAACATAAGTTTACTTCTTCAAATTCAGTAATGTCAGAATAGGCATATTAAACTGATGACATCCATTTACCCACCCTTGAATTGATGTGCCTGCATGAAATGCAGATAGAACAGCCGAGTACATTTCATCAAATGAAGGGTGGGTTTTCTTTAATGCAAGAACGTTATTGCTAGTGCACCCTTCAGAATTAGTTACTTCGGAAGATAACTCTAGAATGATATCATTGCCAAAGTCATGAACAATCACACCATTAATGGTTGTTCTTGAAAACTGACTGTTTGCTTGTACATACGAACAGGAAATAAGTAGTACAAGTATGGTGATTAATTTAGGTACAAGATTCATCATTATTACTCCATTAATTTAAAGGTGTTGTATATTGCAAGCACAGCAAGTTGCCATCTGGTTGAATGCTCTGTCAGCAGTATGAATGGCTTGAGAGGTTTGTTCATAACTTTTACCTGATAATCCGTTGCCCTTAAAAGTTGATGTCTTCAGTCTTTATGATTTGCACGATAAAAGCAACAAGAAAATAAAAGCCTGTCGTACCGCTCATTTTATCCATTTTTTGTTGTAGCTCCTTCAGTGATAAGCAAGCGGCAAATGACTCAACAATTCAGGGTTGTAAGTACCCTTTTATGCTTTTTGACTGCTAACACTAAGCAATCATAATGTTACTTTGTAAACACTGCATAGCTAATTATCTCGTGATTAGACCATGTAGAATCGCACGTGCCTGTACCAAAAATCTGCACATTATTCTGAGCTTGAAAAGCGGCTAATAGTCCTGAAGTAATGGCAGGCCTATCTTTTGTATACATCACGAAATGCCCTGTAAATGGGCAATCAGATTCATTGGGTTCCATTACAATAAAAATAGCTTCGGATGCACCACTTCCAAAGAATGAGATACTCGATATTTTACCTTTAGGCTGGCTTGCATTCAAAGTAAACGCGGCAAGTGATAAAACAATTGAAAGAGCTATTTTCCTAACCATATTTTATAAATCTCCATGAAATGGTTTTGTTATTTTAGGTTCTAGAAGCAACTAAGAACACTATATTCTTTACCAAAATGATTTACCGTAACCTATATTACCTTGTTATTTTTACATGCAACACTACAAACACAGTAATCTGGCCTTCCTGAAGTGCAGAAAATGCTCTTTCCGCTTCGAGTGACGGTAGAATACCTTATCTGCACCCTGCTATTGTTAGCATGAATATAAACCCTACCATTAATAGTAATATATAAATTGGTTGAGTTTCCCACCTTCATTTAAACTGAATTGCCAGCAGCAATATACTTAATTTCAGAAAGCCAAACTTTTTCCGGCGATAGAGCAGCAATTGATGTTGGTAGGTTAATTATTGGTGTCCCGAAAGGATATCCCTCAATGTATTCAATCACGATAAGCTCCTTGGCGTCCTTTTCGATTTCCTCTAGGCCGAATGGTTATTCTAAATAGTCTTTGATACACCCTACCAATAAAACTAAAAATACAACGTTAGTTAAATACCTCATTGAGCTTCCTTGTAAACATAACGTTTCAAATAACCGGTGCCAGCTTGCTGGCTATAATACGAAGCGGCCAGCGAATATTTGTCAGAGTGAACGAAAGCGAACAGCTCGATGTTTTTGTTATATTTCAGTGACTGCATGCAACTGTAATGAATTACCATTTACACACTCGTTGATACTTACCTGTAATCTTGCTTTAGCTGCTTTTGCCGCAAGCAACAACGATTTAAATTCAGGTGGAGCACTTGCGGGTACGTAAGCCCAACCATTGCTTGATGTGCATAAGTTAGAGGAGGTTGGAAACCCCTCGTCTAGTTGTATGGCCATTATTCCAGAGACATCAATATATAATTTACTTATTTTCCCAAAGTCCTGCCCACCAAATGAAAAGCTGGAAATTAAGAGTAGTGTAATCGTAAATATGTATTTCATATTAAGTTCCTTATTTTTGAAATATAACGGCTAAACTAAACGGAGCATAGGGGTTGGCTAAAATTGCGAAGTAATAGCCAGCGAAAATGGTTCCGATTGAGCTTTTTGTTAGCTAGTGCTGTTTGGATTGAATGACGAACTAACAAGCTGTGGCTTCCCTTATTAAGTTATGTGGTTGCATATCCTTTGCCGCTTTGCTTGTCAGTATTTGATAAATCTATATTGCCATGTTTTTCAATTTATATGAACCACTTTTTAAAGCTGATAGTCAAACAGAAAAGCTAACCACCTCGCACACCAACCTACAGACAAATAACCCCCAATTAATCGACTACTTTTGACATAAAGGTTAAATATCCCCCCCAGAGAGTGACAGCGAACGATTTGATGTTTTTGTTATGTTTTAACACCATATGCAAAGCTTGCAATATAAGCAGCAATTACTCGCAGGCTATAATGTGAAGCAGCCAGCGAGTATTTTTCCCAGCGCTTGCATCAACAGGTACGAATTGAGCACCTTGTTATGAGTTTTCACCACAATCCAATTTAGGTTTGGCAAAATTACCTTTAAAGCTAAAAGCCTCTGGTGTTTCGCCATTTTGACGAAGAAGCTTTAATTTTGCCATTGCTTCCTCGATAGTAGGGATGTGCCCTTGTGCTACCCACCAAAGCACATATGACTCTTCTGTCATGGGTATAAACCACTCCTTCTTACGTTTGAGAAAATCTATATGATGTGTTTTAAACATAAAGTGCTTTAGTGACTCCACACCATCCCAGACAGACATATTGACGATTAAACCTGGATCGCCTTCTATTTGTATGCTGGTTGCGTCACCGCTTTCGTCTTTCAAACGCCAGATAAACCCTTGGCTGGATTCTGCAATCGCATTGATAGGCTCAAGATTATCAACAAAACCTGCCATTCGGGGTGATTCCAGATTAAATCTGGTTTTTCCTATATTGAGCTGAGCGAGGTGCATTTAGCCTCCTTGTCACATAAAATCTAGCTCACCGGGGTGTCGCAATGCAACGTTCCGGTGAAGCTAATAGATATATGTCGCTTTTACTAGTTACCAGCTGTTTCCATGTGTTGTACCACATCTACACGGAAACCAGCAGGATCTTGTAGTATAAAGTGTATTTGTCCCCAAGCTTCTTCTTTCAAATCCATAACCACATTTAAGTTCATATCCTCTGCCTCAGCATAGGCTTGAGCAGCATCTCTTACTTCTAATGAAATAACATAACCATCAGTAAACATAACAGGATGCAAGAATTCAGGTTGAGTAGCATGATCAGGCAATAAGAATCCGAGCTGAGCACCCGATTTAGGGGACACCAGATGTAAATAAAAGCTTGGGTCATAAAAAACGGCACTAAAACCAAATACAGATTCATAGTACTGTTTTAACTCTTCTAGGTTTACAGCCACCATAACGGGAAACATTGCGTTTATTTCTATCATTGAACTTCTCCTTCAACTAGTGAATTTTGGAGAAAAGAGTATTCTTCATTGCTTCGACTTATGATTGTACAAAACGGACAAATTAATAAATTCGTCCGGTGTAAATCCAGAAATGCGTTTAAACTCCCTGATATAGTGAGGCTGGTCATAGTAATGATCAACCCAGACTGTTTTGTCCCCACCTAAACTCAGGGACTTCAGCACTTTTTGAAACCTCATTACTTTTGAAAAATCCTTTGGGCTATGTCCTAAATATAGCTTCGTCAATCGTCGAAGCTGACGAGCAGACACACCAAACTTCAGGCACTGCTTGTCTGAAAGATTGATATTGGAAATTGGATTTCTATAGCAATAATGCAGGTACCGCGCTACTCGTGCATCAATTTCCGAGTGTTTAATCATAGAAAGCAGTACGGTCGACAAGCCCTTGCACCGATCCTGAAACTTGTTAGTTTGGTTAATAGACTCAAATACTGCATTTATCACGTAACTCGGCAGTATATTTTCTGCATCAACAGTATTATGTGTCCCCCACTCACCCAGAGGGCAAGAAATCAATCCTTGATGCCCTAACAACCGGAATCTAATTCCAAAATAGGATACTGGCCCTGACAACTCAAATACTATCGGTGACAAAAATGGTGGGACAATAAAATTGTCTTCATAACATTCGGTGTTAATAATCCAATCAACACAGCTATCAGGAATACTATGGTATGAAAACATACCATCTGGAACACAGATTTGCCAAAAGCTTTGCACCCATCGATTCAGTGGTGATGATGGTAAAGATTCACTATAAGTATTTTCAAGACCTACATGCCCCTGAATAGTATTAAAATCAACACTTAACACCATAAACACTTCCTACTTTAGATGTCCTTAAGGTGGTTCCAAATAAATCTACCCCCTCAAATAACCAATACAAACTTACTGACTAAAATCAAAAGAAGTCAGCGAGTTAGCGTTCACCCCTGACAAAGGTGAAGTTGATTTGTTTGTTAGCTGCTTGCGACATATTTGAAGATTTTATGTTGAAACAACAAAATAATTAAAGGGCTAGCTAAGAGTAATATGAACTGCCACCTGCTTGTTGCCAAGTTTAGTTGAAGGAGTAAGCCAACCACAACGCCCCAAAAAAGACTTATACCGATGATAGTGAGCCACTGACGTCGATTAGTTAACAGGGATAACAATTTTGAATTTATTGATACATTAATAGTAAGTATAACAGCATAAATTGACGCAACAGCGAGCCCAGATTTCATGTACCAAAAATAAGACTTTTGATCTGGCCAAATTGCTGAATCTAAGAACCAATTCATTGTGATAAAGCTAGTACTCCTTTGCATAAGGTGAAAGAAGAAAACGCCAATAGCTATTTGAATTAGACGACTGATAAACCGAGCTCCTTTAGCAGCTAATGCCTAACATAAGAGGCAATTACTAGCTGGCTACAATGCTAAGCAGCCAGTAAGTATGGTTCCGATTGAGCTTTTTGTTAGCTATCATAATGTTACTTCGTAAACACTGCATAGCTAATTACCTCGTGGTTTGACCACGAAGTGTCACATGTACCAGTACCAAAAATGTGTACGTTATTCTGGGCCTGAAACGCAGCCAATAACCCAGAGGTAATAGCTGGCCTATCTTTCGTATACATTACGAATGTGTCCTGTGTATAGGCAATCAGATTCGGTTGACTCAACTACAACAAGAACAACCTCGGATACCCTACTGCCAAAGAATGAGATACTTGATATTTTACCTTTAGGTTGACTTGCACTCACAGTGCTCGCTACAAATGATAAGACAATTGAAAGAATTATTTTCCTACCATGTTTTATAACATCTCCATGTGATAGCTAACGGCATAATAGGCGGCTAAAAATGCTTGACTAAAATTAGCGACGAGGGAGCACAAGCCAAGCTTTTTGCATCCATACTTTAGGGGTTTGTTATATCACGATTCTGGGGGCTTAGTAATAATTCTGCTAAGCCTACAAAACTGTTCCCCGCTGCTATCGTCTGCACGAACAACAACTTTTGCCCCAGAAGCTTGAGCTGACATTAATAACGACAATGCAGGTTGATAGCCTTCTTCATTTTTATTTAAGACTAGCCAATAATCATCCGTACAAGTCAAGCCTGAAATATCATACCTAGGACTAGTTTGAACCAATATTTGACCATTACTGCTCCAAGCAGATATAAACTCAATTTTTACATCAGCTGAGTCTTTATATGCCGTACTTCCTTCAAAAGCAGCAAGGACCAAAATTAAACCTACAATTTTATCCATTCTCATTAATTTCTCCTTAGTGATATAACGTCTCAAATAACCGGCACAAACTTGCCGGCTAAAATTCCAAAAGAGCCAGTGAGTTGGCGTCCAACCCTGCCTAGGGTAAAGTTTATTTGTTTGTTATAAGGCAATCTCACAGGCTTGGCTTTTAAACTTTACAACAAATTCTTTAGCTTCGGTTAATGTCTTAGAGTAGCTGACTTTGTAATACCCTAAACCATCTCTCTGTTCATAAATTGTTTGAAAGATGAATCCATGATCTACAAGATATTGGACTTTCTTCCGCTGAGAATCATCAGATTTCTTCGGTGGCTTAAAATGCCGTCCGAAATTGAAAGCAACACCTTTACATACTGGACACTCAATAGCTAATGGATATTCAATTGGCTTAACGTCAAAATACCTCATGTTGGAGGTTCTGCAGTTTAGACAAGCAAAGGACATGGCATACTCAGGTCCTGAAGTTTTTTCTTCTGGCTCAGGTATATTTCTAGATCCTGTTTTTCTTCGAAGCTCCATTCTCTGCGGTTTGTCCATGTGAGCGACAGCGAACAGCTTGATGTTTTTGTTATGCGTTTTCATCGTCTTTACAGAAGTAATTATCCCACGTTACAGGCAACCCCATATCCACAAGCCTTTTCATGATATCTAGACTCATACTTGGCCCGCCTTGCTCGTTACCCTCCCAATAACAAAAAATATCTGTCTCACAGCCAACATCTCGAAGGCTTTTCAACAAGAACTCTTTGTTTGCAAGCATCTTTAAAAGATACTCGATATGTTTGTGGTTTTTATTAGAAATTAATTTTTGCTTGGTAGTAAAGAGCCATGCATTAGTTTCTCTTTCGTGTTTGTATTTTGAGTCTGTTTTTATTTCGCGGAGTTTCGTTGGCTCTAACCCAAGCATTTTTGAAATCTCGTAAGGAGGAATACTTTTAGAGAATATTCTCAAAGTTGCATAAGTACTTGTACAGGCCATATTCATCTACTCAGAAAACGCATAACGCCTACAATAACGGGAAAAGCTGAGCGACAGCGAAGCTTTTTCCCAATGGGCCAAGCGAATGTTGTTTATTGTTTTGTTAGGCATCATATTACCAAGCATCCCATGAAACTTGCGCTGAATAACCACGGAACTGAATTGTTAAACTTTTGTTCGAGTAGGTTTGTTCACTATTTTCGTAGTTTATATCGCCAGAATAATCTGCTCTATGCAAGTTATACCCATAATGATTTATTTCATCTATTAGCGACTCCACTTTTTCGATGAGTGCATTCGCAAGAGATCTGCGGTCTGAGCTCCCTTTTTCAATAAATAAATTATAGAGCTCTAAGTTAAGGAACCTTTGGATTTCCAATAGATGTTTGTAGCCACTTTCGCTTGGTAGATTCAACGTGCGGTATTTTTCAAATTCCATTTATGATGCCTAACGCTTAAGCCAAACGGCGGCTGCGAGCACAGCGAGTTGCCGTCCGGTTAAGCTTTTTGTTATGTTGAATGATCACCCGAACCTCTAATTCTATTGATATTTAATCGAACCAGCTCAGGTAAATCACTACGTTTCCCGTTATTTATTCCATCATAGATTTGCTTATGCATCGAAATATCTACGAATTTGCCATTCACAATTTTCATTACATTTGGAAACCCAACATTTTTGAGTTCATTTAACGCCCGAGAAATAAACTTCACTTCAAATTCAGAATGAGGCTCTTTACCCTTTAACTTAACAATGCGGACTGAATCTTCCAATGTCGGAACAATCTCCTGCTCTATGACGTCGCAAAAAAGCTCTCGATTTGTATAGCAAAACAATTCCAGCCCTTCGTTTTCAAGTAAAAAGCTATGATATTCGGCATCTAGCTTTTTGTTAACCTGCAATGCTCGATAAGCAATCACGAATGCTAAGGAAATAATTACAAAGAATAAAAACTCAATCATAGGAATTAAACATAATTTTTAACATAAGCGGCGCAAACTCGCTGGCTATAACGCGAAGCAGCCAGCGAGTATTTGTCCAAGTGAGCGACAGCGAACTGCTTGATGTTTTTGTTATGCATACTTTGCACCCCTTCTCCAAAAATCCCTATCTTCAGCAGTTAAGCTGCTGCCCCAACCGTCCTTGTCTGAAAAAAGCGAAAACTTAAAAGGCGTTAGAGTCGGAAGCTTTTGTACATTGGTAACCAAAAGAACTTTTTCTAGATCATTGATTGAAGCTTCGTTTTCCGCAGCACCCCAAAAGCTACTCCATAAGATTTCTGTAACACCTTCGATAACGGTCCTAAACTTACTTTCAGAGATGTTTCGCTGAGCCAATATAGCAATTAAATCATCTGGAAAGTCATCCCCTAAACCACAATCGATTAAAAGTGGCCTTTGTGATTCCCATGGCTCAAATTGATCTGGGCCATCTATTAAAGGCCATTTCCACATATGATCTAGTAACTCTGTTACAGCTAATATATTTAAGTCATTTTCAGCACAGTATTTTTCAAAAACCAACAAGCTGATAGCAGATCTAGCTGTTAGTGATAACGGTCTACATTGTTCAAGATATTCACGTACATTCATCAGTATGCATAACCTCTAACATAAGCAGCAAACACTCGCTGGCTATAATGCGAAGCAGCCAGCGAGTATTTGTCCGAGTGAGCGATAGCGAAAAGCTTAATGTTTTTGTTATGTTTCATTAACTATTCGAACTCTTGGTTGTCCCATATCTGATCTCCTAGCCCACTTTATCTGATGTTCCAAATATGAACGCTTTAGCCAGTCTTTGTTACTTGGCCAAATGCACACTAAATTTGACCTATATTTGCTATTAGAGTCGATCAAACGAAACCTTAACGCCGAATCATCGCCATTAACAAACTCGGGGACACAGCCCAGATACAAGTTTTTCAACTTTCTTAAAAGAGCAGGCTTTGCTTTAGAAGGATCTGCATCCATACAATTTGACCTTTTAATTAATATCTTTCGAATGAGACATAACTTCTCAAATATGGGTAGCGCGTTGTTTGCGCGTCCCTGTCATAATTTGTTTGTTATATGTCATTTTAATTCTTTGCAAAAACCAAATATACCCATGCTGATAATGCACTGCTAGCCCCCATTACTCCAAAACTTATGACACCAAAAATGTTCCTCGCTTTGGTCTCCCCGATAAATGGGTTTTGCCCATGACTAGATAGCAAAGAGGATTCATAACTTAAATAGCTTGCGACGGAAAAGCCTACACAAATAAAGAGGAAACATGAATTAAAAAGGCTAAGCTTGCTTATGCTCCAATCTAGCCCAAACAACAAGAAAAATGAAAACACTAAACCGAGAATGAAGTAAGTGACAAAACCAAATGCTCCATAAAAAATCGATTGGGAAGACCAACTAAAAAACAAGTATTCGTTCAACTGTAAGAATAAGAAACCAACAACAGCACAAGTCAATCCAGAATATAAACTTGCACTCAGTTTTTCAGACATACGAGCTTCTCTATGAAATATAACTTCTAACATAAGCGGCAAATACTTGTTTGCTATAATGAGAAACAGCCAGCAAGTATTTGTCCGAGTGAGCGACAGCGAACGAACTTAATGTTTTTGTTATACGCATCAATCTCCACCGCCATCTCCTCCACCAAAGGAGTCAGAATCTGAGTACGATGGGTGATCTCCAGTGTAATTCGGTTCACCACTATCACCATGACCATACTTTCTTGGTTTTGCTGTGCCTGAAAGGTGTTTGGCGAGTATTAGAGGCCCCACAATTAGCGCTATCCAGCCAAATGGACTTGATGTTTCAGATATTACATTAACCCCACCAAATACTATCAAAATGGGGCCAGCTAAATATTTAATATGCATAGGCTTTCCTTGGCGTATAACGCCCCTATAAAGGGCTAAAACTTGTCGGCTATAATGACTGAGACGAGGGAAAGCCAACGAGTTTTTGTCCCAGTGAGCGATAGCGAACGAATTGATGTTTTTATTATAAGCACATCTCTTCAATACACCCAATAGCCTCTCTAAATACTTGATTACACTCGAATGTTATAGGCGATCCTAACTTGTGCCAAAAAAACTGAAATTATGACCACCATCATCATTTGTGAAAAACTCCCATTTATCAGGTAGCTCTTGCTCTATATGACAAAGCACAAAATACCAAAGATGATTCAGATAACTACTCTCCCAGTCACGCAATTGAGTTACCCTTGAAACAAGCTCAATTCCTGATTCTTCTCCTAGCTCCCGTAATGCAGCATCTTCAATTGTTTTATCTTCTATCTCTAAGGTGCCTTTAACAATTTGAACTCCTGCTATTGGGTGTCCGAATAGGAGAACTTCTTTACTCGACCCTGTATTTCTAAGTACTACAGGGCAAACTTTAACTTCTCTACGCTCGATTCGTTGTTGCACGCTCTCTCCTTGTGCTTATAACGGCTAAGCTAAATGGAACAAACTTGTTGGCTATAATCGCGAATCGCAGCCAATGAGTTTGTGTCCGGTTGAGCTTTTTGTTAGGTAACTTATGGATATGCAATTCCTGTAACTACACACCTTTCAGCAAAGTATTTATCATTCGAATCTAGGTAAACTTGTACTACTTTATCGGCTGCTCTAGCTGCAAGTAATGCGCTAACCAAATGATTATCGACCTTTCTGATACCAGCCCATGTATTGTCACAAGTGGCATTATTGAAATTACCTTCAATTTTGAACTGAACAATATCTGGATGAGGAAGGAAATTTTTACCTATAAATTCAACTCGTTTTATACTCCCTTCTCCATCAACTGCCTCCGCCGAAATTGCAAAACACAGCAATGTGACACCAAAAATCCGTTTATTCTTCATGGTATTCCTTTTCTTGAATAGTTACCTAACTTTTAACATAAGCGGCGCAAACTCGCTGGCTAAAATACAAAAAGAGCTAGCGAGTTGGTGTCCGCCCCACCCCTGACAAGGGTGAAGTTTATTTGTTTTGTTATGTTTCATTTGACACTAAGCTTCTTTCAATAAAGCTCATATCCGATTTTACAAATATTACCAAAACTGCCTTAGGGCCTAATAGAAGAGAACCCGTGCTTAATAGAATAAATGAATCATCGTTAATGAGTCTGTAAGTATACGGCTTGCCCCAAGGATCTTTTGGCAATCTTTTAATTAAATTATCATCTAGAAGTAACTCCAGCCATTCGCCTTCGTCAGGCAAATGTCCATGTTTATCATACGAAGTCGATATAGATTTTGCGATTAGGCCTAGCTCGACTTCAGCTTCTTTAACTCTTGACTCGATAATAGGGTCATAAAGGCCTCTATGAACTACAGATCCAATACCTGTAAGTATAAGTAATGTAATAAGTACAGATAAAATCTTTGTCTTACTCACTTACATTGCTCCGTATGAGACATAACGGCCCAACTAAGCGCCGGATACTTGTTGGCTACAATGCGACGAAGCAGCCAACGAATATGTGTCTGATTAAGTTGTTTGTTATATTCATTTATGCAGTTTAATCCAAACAGCATCATTGCAGCTTTCTGAATTGCTTATTGTAGCAACGCTAACTCTCTTACCCGACATGAAAGCAGCTAAAGCAGCGGAGTAAGCCCTATTGTGAACCTCTTTACCATTTTCTGAATTGCCTGCTGCTAAATCCGCATTTGCACGATAATAACGAACAACCCCGTTTGTACAAACGCCTCCTCCACCGACTAAATGTAAAACAAACTCATTTGTTCCAGCAGAGGTATTCTCAACGGACGTTATTTCTGCATTAGTTACGATATGGGTAGCATTAGCCATGAACGTGGCAAAAACTGATAAGCCGATTAAAAGTGTTTTCATAAATTCCCTATGTACGATTGAATATAACGCTTAAGCCAACAAGTATGTTTCCAATTAAGCTTTTTGTTAGCAACCGCATAGTACGGCGATGTTTGATTTGATTGATGAACTAACAAACTGTGACTTCCTTTGTTGAATTGTGTTGCTGCATTTCCGTTGCCTTTTTATTTGTCAGTATTTGATAAATTTATATTGCCAGACTTTTCAATTTACATGAACCACTTTTTGAAGCCAGTGACTTAACAGAAAAGTTAAACATTTTGCATGCCAACCTACAGGTAAATAAATCAAGCTAAAGGGTTGGGTTAGCTAACGTTTAGCATATGGGACAATCATTCGCTGGCTATAATGCGAAGCAGCCAGCGAGTATCTGTCCCATTGAGCGACAGCGAACGGCTTAATGCTTTTGTTAGAGTTTTTTATGCACTAACCATTTTTGCATTTCACTTGTACGACATAAAGCAATTATAAGAAGTACCACCCCACCGCCTAAAAGACTTAAGTAATCAACATTCTCGAAAGTAGATATACCGCCTCCTTTTAGGAAAAGAACCGGTAATACATTAACAGCTAATAAAATGTAGTTGATTTGCAAAATTGCTTTAGACCCAGCTAACAAGCTTCTAACAAGATAAGTTAATAAGCCGACCGTAATTAGTAAAATGATGCCGCTTTCGGTAATAAGATCCTCAGAGCCATCTTCGCCCAAATAGGGGATATAGTTGGTCGATAAAACTACAAGTGATTCAACAATATATAAAAGTATTATTAAAGAACCAACCTTAGGGAATACTCGACCTTTTTCAATATTCAAAAATATACCTCCATGTTCAAAGTAAAGCTCTAACGCCTCGTTAAGAGGCAAAAATTAGCGACGAAGGAGCAAAAGCCAACTGTTTTTGTCCTTTTAAACGACTTGTTATGTGTATTTTACACTGAACCAGATATTTCCAATTTTTTGGTATCAAGATCGAAAGTAGATAAAACCTTAGATTTAACTGAATAAATAAGTTTACCCCCTTCTTTAAGCGCCACTTTGCCCAGTAGCTGATTAAACAGCCACTCCCTAGGCATAGATTCAGCAATAATTGAGTCTTGAACCAATGTGCCACATTTATAAATTTTTTGAGTTAGTTGAAAAGTATTCAATTGATGATGACACTCAATTATGCAAGTGACTTCTTTTCGCTTCCAAGTTTTTTCAATATGAACCCATTCGTTTTTAAAACCAACGGATTTAAACTTTTCTATGGCAGAAAACACCTCTGCTTTAGGTAACTCAACATATTTTGCAGCAACCTCAAAACCATGTTTTAGAATACTTTCGAAAGCTAAATATTTTTCATCATCTGAGTGAATGAAACATCCTAAATCTTGTGAAATATTAACATAGGCAATTGCAGGATCTTTTGCCAGCCTAAACTCAGTTTCTATTGGGGACTTAGAGCAATTTATAACTAGTCTTGAAAATTCACTACGAAAGTTAAGTGGGTATAAGAGCCTTTCAATGAAATGAACCATAGATCTAGAATTTACAATTACAGTTTTTTGCTCTTCTTCGGTGTATGTACTATCTAAAACCAATTGAATATCCCAAAATCGAGTCATACTCACAACTTTCCCAATACACATAACGGTTAATTTTCCAGTTGATGTTTTTGTTAGCTATTACGCGGGATAACTAAAGCTCTAATAAAACATTGTTCATCATTAAAGATGACGCGAACATTTCTATTAGCACTGCTTGCAGCAAGAAGCATTGAGTATTCCTTATCGAAATTTTCACGTACCGGATTTAAACACAAAGCCTGCCAAGAGCTGTTACATGTGCATTTAGAGTAATCGATAGCTACGCTATCCGCTGTTAAATCGTATAATCTAAATGTAATTGATGAACCATCGTAACCTGAAGCTAGATCAGTAACCTTGCCTTCCCTCCATGAATTGGAAAAAACACCCGATGAAAATAACAATAACGAGACAATCAATAAATATTTCATAAAACTCCTTTTTTGGTAGCTAACTTTTAACATAAGCGGCGCAAACTCACTGGCTATACTTGCGAGGAACGAGCCAAAGCCAGTGAGTTTGGGTCAAGTTGATTGGTTTGTTAGGTGCCGGTTGACTTAAATTCACTTAAAAGCTTTCCATATTCATCATAAAACTCAGCGGAAAAAATAAATTCATTTTTGGTAAAAAGATCCATTACTTTTAAGCCGTTTTCCTCGACTAACAACATTTCACCATGAATTACAACTTCACCGTCCTCGAACAACGCTAGTTCCGCCCAATCACACTCTGCTTCATATTCAAACCAAGATGATTTTCGACATTTCCAACCTGATCTGCGAAACATATCTACAATGTCAGATATGCTTCGTTGAGCGATTGTTGCAGCAAACTGCGGATATTCTTTGTCTTCATCTAACATTGAATCACCAAAGGCACATAACTTCTAACATAGGCGGCAAATACTTGCTGGCTATAATGCGAAGCAGACAGCGAACGTGCTTGATGTTTTTGTTATGTTTCTTCACGCACCGTCCAAACAACTTTTAACTCATTAAACTCTCTTCTAATGTCATCAGTCAACTGAACAACATTGCTGTGCTTCACATTTGATGAGGCAGATATGATGACACCCATCCTCCAGCCACGGTCAACTAACACTTTAATAGAATCGATTATTTGCTTTTCCGAAACTATTTTTCCTCTATGTGTGATTAAGCCACTGTTATCTACACTAATACTCAAATCTGACTCATAGCATTCACAGATTACGTTTGGCGTTGGTACTTGTACTGAGATCGATTTTTCAGAATTAGTCAAAAAAACGGCAGCCCATGCAGCCAAAATACAAAATAACAATCCAATGAAGCCTAATTTAAAGTGATCTAATTCCATGCGAGTTCACCTGAAACATAACGTTTCAAATAACCGGCGCCAGCTTGCTGGCTAAAATAAAAAAGAGCCAGCGAGTTGGCGTCCGACCCTGACAAGGGTGAAGTTGATTTGTTTTGTTAGGCTTAATTGTATTCTGCATTTATATTGACAATAGTTGCTTCTGCTGTGGCAGGGAGTAACAATAACCATTCATCATTACTTTTCATCAGCTTTTGCACAATTTCCTGTGTAATGCTTTTCTCACCCACACTCAAAGATAACTCATACACAACATATGCTGTATCATCTTTAATCAAGCTTGTGACTATCGATGCTTTCGATTGCTTTAACATTTCTATAAGATCTGGAGAAGAGCGAGTAACAAATTTATTCATCCGCTCAAAAGCCTCTCTATTATTCATAGCTTCAAATTTAGAGAGTTCTTCTACGTCAAATAGAGGCAGCAAATTTTGGATAGCTTCTTCTTTTTTAGAACCATGAAATGCACTGTCAAATACTTCCCTGAATCTTTCTAAGGCAAACGGATGCATTAGCTCACTCATTTTGACCACATCATAATCCTTTACTGCGTCGAAATATTTATTAAGCGTTTGCTCCACATTAGCATCTTCCGCCTGCGAGTTTGAGCATAAAGAACATAGGAAAATTAGAAGATAAATTGGATATGCGATTTTCATCTAGCTCTCCTTGAGCCTAACGCTTAAGCTAAACAGCAGTTACGAGTGCATTGGCAAAGCCAACGAGTAACTGTCTGATTGAGTTTTTTGTTAGGCATACCTAAACACTCCAATATAAAATCCAGATTCTATTGCCACATAACTCAATAAAGCCGCAGTAAACAAGCAAGCGATATAGATTCTATTTTTGCCAAATTTAACACGATTATATGTAGCTAAACTAGAGGCTAAAATACTTAAGGCAACTGAAAGAATTAGTAGCGATTGCCTTAGGTTATTTTCTGTGAGCATAAAACTTTGAGTATTATGCTCTGATGTCGAAATGCCTGAACTAAAAAAAGTCCAAAGCTGACTGACTTTGTTCAAAAGAATAGGTTCATCACTTCCATAACGTAAATCAATATCTGTAACATAGAAAATTAGAAAGAATGATATTGAAAAAAGGACTATCAAAATTGAATAAGTCAACTTCATCTTGTATGCCTAACGCCCCTATCACAGGCGATTGAACGCTGGCTAAACTAAGTGAGGCACGAACGCAGCCAGCGAGAAAGCGTCCTAGTGCATTGGTTTGTTAGGTGCTCCTAGGCCACCAATTTGGTGTTTCCCTGCATTTAAGGCCAAATTTTTTTGCTAGACAATCAATGTCTTTGGCTTTACCAGTTATCTCACCTTCACACCAATTGTCCCACTCAAATTTTAGCTTTGAGTTCTCTTTTACTAGCTTAACTTTACCGTGATCTATCCAAGCATCAAAACCATCGTATTCGTATGTTTTTACCCAGCCTTCAAGAAGAAGAAACTCCAATATACGATTGAAGTCATCTGTTGGAATGTCTTGAATAATTTTCAACCCAAGTGTTTTGAATTTTAGATCTATAGTTTTTCTACCTAATGTGACTACAGGATTCATTGAGCACCTAACGCTTAAGCTAAACGGTTGTTACACGCACAGCGAGTGACTGTCCGGTTGAAATTTTTGTTAGGTGCGGACACTAAATTCGAACTCCCCACCTTTAATAGTGACGTTACCAAATTCACCTGAGACAAGAAACTGCCCATTTTCCTTTTCTAATGTGTCAATATTGCCATAATCCTCTGAGCCGTCAGGCTCAATAATAGGTTTAACTTCATTGAGAGTTTTTAGGCCATAAATAGATTGGATATTTCGAAAGGAAACAAGCGCTTTCTTATAACATGTGTATTCGCCTTCTAATGGCTTTGAATAGTACTTAGATTCAGGCCAGAGACTAGCTTCTATTTCAATGACAAGTGAGTCACGATCTTGATACCAACTAAGAATAAAAGAATCATTTAGATCAACACCATTAAATTCATCCATGTCAGTCCAATTCATTTGATTAGCACCTAACGTTTCAAATAACCGGCGCAAACTTGCTGGCTAAAATCAAAAAGAGCCAGCGAGTTTGTGTCCGACCCTAACAAGGGTGAAGTTGATTTGCTTTGTTAGGTTTTGGTGCTTAAGGCCTAGGAGGTGGGACGGGAGCATCTCTAACAGGGCGATCATTGTTTGGCCTTGGAGGTTGTTGCTTTTGTGGTGGAGGTGATACTGGTCTTTGTGGTTTTTGCGCCATCCGCTGTCTCCTTGGATAGGTTTATAAAAGAAAAAGTAAAAAGGCAGACTAATCCTATAGATAATAGAAATATACTTACCGAATTTAAAGCATTCAATACTTTTGAAAAAAAGCCCCCAGGTGTTTCATCCTCGATTACACCCTGATCAACTTGATCTTGAGCCTTTCTATATGCTTTTAATCCCATGTGAAATGACCAAAGTATTAAGATCAAGCATATAGTAAGAGATGCCCAAGCAGAAATCAGTAACCAACCATGAAGCATTTTCCCTTCGCCAATTATATCTTTGATAAAAGTTATAGATAACCCTAACGCGCCGCCGGTAATGGTTAGCATAGTTTTATCAAAGTGCTCTGATAAGGTCTGCTCGGTATCTCTAAGCCAAGCCTTATATTCTGCATGTTTATTTTTGTTTTCGTTACTCATTTGCAATAACTCAACTATAAAAACCTAACTACCCAACTAAACGGCAAAAACTTGTTGGCTATAATGGCGAAGCCCAGCCAGCGAGTTTTTGTCCGTGTTGAGTTGCTTGTTATAACTCATTACTCCTTAAGCTCAACTAATGTGAGAGTACAAAGCTCAGTATTTGTATCAAAATCATACGTGATACGGAGTAACTCCGTTTTTGACGACTTGGCCAATAATAATGCTGAATACGCAGCCTTTCCAGAATCAGTATTAATGGCAGAGTAAATAATACCGAACTTACAAGCAGTGGAAAGCCCTTCTTTTACTGAAAAAAACGCACTATTTCCCTGAACACCTAAACGACCAACAGACTTATTTAAATCCTGATTTGCATCTGAAAGCGTTGGGGTTAAAAAGCTAAGGAATAAAGCTAATTTAAAGATTTTCATGATTTCCTCCATGAGTTATAACTTCTAACATAAGCGGCAAATACTTGCTGGCTATAATGCGAAGCAGCCAGCGAGTATTTGTCCGAGTGAGCGACAGTGAACAACTTAATGTTTTTGTTATGCTCATGTGGTTTAAGGAAATTTAACATTTACAGCTTGAACTTCAGTACCCCAGCCGCCGTTTGGCGCACACTCTCCCCACGTTTCTAGCTTAACCTCCTTCCCAGCAGTTGCCGCCGCTAACAAAGCTGAATAAGCTGCCTTAGAGGTATCATTTGCAACCCTTAACAGTAAAGTATTGGTATTACACATAGCTACCTTATCCAATACAAAATAAACTTCGCCACTAATTATTGACCTTACTTGTACCACTTTTACCCAATCTGAAGCGATATTGCGTGCTTGTACAGAATGACTTAACGTGAGGCTAAGTGCTAAAAATACTGAATATAATTGTTTTCTCATTTTCATTCCTTTGTTTAACAATTTGCAGAGCATAACGTTTCAAATAACCGGCACAAACTTGCTGGCTAAAATTAAAAAAGGCCAGCGAGTTTGTGTCCGCCCCCACCGGGGTGAAGTTAATTTGCCTTGTTATATTCATTTTACCAATGTAAGAGAGTCAACCCTACACAATTCATCTCGCACAGAAATAACAAGAGACTTATCGGTTGCTATTGAAGCCAATACTATGCTTTTTATTGTATTTATGCCTACATCGGTTAAGCCATATTGCCCTAGTTCAACTTTATAAGGTGTTTGGTGAGAACCACACTCACCTGTCTTTGACGTTAACCAAAAATAAACATTTCCATTTGGCAGTGCCTGAATCCTATCGACTTTGGACGAAACCCAATCTGCTGATGAAGTAAAAGAAATGCTTGTTAAGATAGTTCCTAAATAGAATAACCACTTTTTCATATTAACTCCTTGTAAAGATCAATGAATATAACTTTTAGCATAAGGGGCGCATACTCGTTGGCTATAATGCGAAGCAGCCAGCGAGTATGTGTCCCAGTGAGCGATAGCGAACGATTTAATGCTTTTGTTATGTGCCATGTCACGATAGAAACACAAAGTAAATAATTGAAAATAAGTAAACATAAGTCGCGAACTTAAAGTGCTTGATACTAGAAACAATTTCTTCATGCAGTTTCTCTGCTTTAATATCCCCTTCAACCCAGTCTGGAACATTTTTATGCTTCCCAAAAGACAGTTTTAATGAGGCGAAAACAGAACAGCCTTTAGGTATATAGAACATTCCACGATGGCCTCCATCAGCCAGCCACCAATCGTAATATTCATCATGTTGATAGATGAGTAGAGCATCCATCTTTTTCCCGATCCGAATAGTAATGCCTAAGTAAACAATAAATATTAGTAAAAGCATTCAAACACTCTTTGGCACATAACGGCTTAAGCTAACCGGCAAAAGCTCATTGGCTATAGTCGCGGAGCGCAGCCAATGAGTTTTTGTCCGGTTGAGATTTTTGTTAGGCTCGATATAGCTAAAGCCTCTTTACCTTAAACAGCAAATGTACCAAACCACCCAATAAATAATAAAGTACCATGTTAAGGAAAACTCCAGAAAACCAAATGTAAATAACATACCAAATATGGTGTTCACTGCCCCCTAATGCCAGTAAAACAATTGCACTGGGCCAATGAAATAATACAAATTCGTCCGAAAGAAGGGAATGAGGTAAAAACAAAACGCACAAAGGCATTACTAAAGATGCCAAAAGCCACTTGATTAAGAAGCGCTTGGTTTTAACTTCAGACTTGAACCAAGTAATCGAAAATAAACAAAGAAACAGCAGAAATACGACAACCTCAATAAGCATCAAAGAGCCTAACTTTTAGCATAAGTGGCAATTACTCGATGGCTATAAT
The DNA here is from genome assembly GCA_964640795.1 of uncultured Pseudoalteromonadaceae bacterium. GTDB lineage: Bacteria > Pseudomonadota > Gammaproteobacteria > Enterobacterales > Alteromonadaceae > M269. The sequence continues at coordinate 45,583 of CAZXIN010000020.1, forward strand.
GCGAAGCAGCCAGCGAGTAATTGTCCCAGTGAGTGACAGCGAACGCCTTAATGCTTTTGTTATACGCACGTTTACCCATGAGCTTTCTTTTTATCGTACATTTTAGAGGCACCCAAAGCGGCCCCAAGAGGAAATGGAGATGCCGCTAGCATATGATAAACATACTCTTTTTCTGTCATAAAAACTGCATTAAATACAGAAATTACAAAAGCCAGCACACCAAAGGTAAAACAAAAATATACGAAAAACTTATATATTAATAAACTACAACTCTTGTTTATTGCCTGTACATAAAGCACAGCCATAACCATTGGCCGAGCCATAAAGAACATGAAGAGAGTCATTAACGGTATTGAGATAGCAAATTCAATTGCTTGAAACGCTATCCCATAACTAAGTGAAATAAGTGACCAAACAATCACAAATATGACAGCCCATCTATCAACAAGAGCCATGAAGCTTGGTTTTTCCTGAGTCAACTGATATTCCTTTTCAGTGCGTATAACTTTTAACATAAGGGGCGCAAATTCGCTGGCTATAATGCGAAGCAGCCAGCGAGTATGGTTCCGGTTAAGCTTTTTGTTATACATTGCTACCTAAAACGAACATACCTTAACTGAACATTGTTGTGATCGTCGGTACATGTTTTTGTATTATCGACAAACTCTAAAGTAACTTCTTTTCCGGCCATATAAGCTGCAATTAGCATTGAAAACTGTCTGTCGTGCATTTTACTCTGAGCATCACCTCCAAACCCTACAGTAGCAAATCCATTCATGCCTTCAATTCTAACACTTGTACCTTCGCTTGAAGCCCTAGTAACTAAGTCTATAATCTTTCCATTGCAATAATGAAAACCTGCCGCAAAAGACGAGCTTGATAAAAACAATAATAAAACTAAAGAGTATTTCATAATCTTCCTTAATGTATAACGTCCCAATAAACGGCAAATGCCGTTGGCTACACTGGCGAGGGACGAGCTAGAGCCAGCGAGTATTTGTCCGATTAATTGGCTTGTTATATGACTACTATGCTGCCAATCTTATGGCTAACAATAACACATTGAAAATACCATAGAATGAGTTTCCTGCTGGTAAAACTAAAGAGACCTTCCGTCCATCTAAAAGCTCAATAGATAATTTGGTACGCTCCTTTTTGGAAATTTGCTCACGCTCTTCCCCATAAGCAATATCTTTTATCTCCCTGAAGGCAAGCCTAGTCTCATAGATGTAAAGACCACTAGAATCAATCTTTATGCCATGAGAATCTATTACTAGTATATGTTTGGATTCTTCGTCAAGTACCTGTACTGAGTCATTTGGAAAGTCGTACTTTTCAGATTGTTTTCGAATTCTTCTGGCAATAAAGTCTTCACTTTTACTCATGTTGCTGCCCGAGTCATATAACGTTTCAACTAAACAGCAGATACTTGTTGGCTATACTAGCGCAAAGCGCCAGCCAACAAGTAGGCGTCTGGTTGAGTTGTTTGTTAGGCAATCCAACCTCCGAGCTCACCAACAACTAACCCAAAGCAGAGCGCAATAACCAGTTGTGTGCGCTTGATGGCTTTGCGATGAAACTTTGGCAATAAAATTAATGAAATACAAAGTACTTCTGCAGGAAGAACCCAAGTATAACTACCTGAAGCCATTAAAGGACCAGCCCTGAAAAAAGTAATATTTGGCCAAAGTTTCCAAAAGCCTAACATGATAGCTAACGTTACCCCTGATACCAGAGTGTAAGAGCTCAAAGGCCGCTTATATCGTAGTTTATAAAAGCCGACCGCCATAAAAATGGGTATCAGTGTAAATGAGATTCCTTTAATCATTGGCGCCTAACAATATTAATAGACAGAAAATTTCCGTGTTTAAACACTGAATAATTCCGTGTTTCTACTCAATACACTTCTACCACAAGCCATAAACATTTGACCAGACTCTTTTTTATTTTTCTTAGCTTAACTTAAGTGATAAAAAGCGGAAAATTTCCGCAATCTTGCAAATAAGTGGAATTTCACATATAACTGTATATAAACACAGTAACATAAGGACATGAATAGATGAAGTCACCTTTTCTTAATATAATACGAGAAGACATGTATCAACGCAGGTATTCGAAGCGGACAATAGAGAGCTATCTCAAATGGATTTCTAGTTTTATTCATTTCAACCACAAAAAACATCCTTCTCTTATGCACGATGTCGAGGTTGAAGCATTCTTGAACCATTTAGTCTGCGAGCTTGATGTTTCTGCTAATACACAAGCCAGTGCTTTGAACGCATTGGCTTTTTTATATCGCGATATTATTCATAAACCTATTAATAAGAAACTCAATTTTGTCAAAAGCAATAGGAAACAGAAGCTACCAGTTGTTTTGACTCAATCAGAAGTAAAATCATTATTGAGTCATGTGACTGCCAATCACAAACTGCCAGTATCACTGCTATATGGCAGCGGTTTGCGTCTCATGGAATGTTTAAGGTTAAGAGTTCAAGACATTGATTTTGAATACAAGTCTATACGCATATGGAATGCCAAAGGTGGTAAGCATCGTGTCGTGACATTGGCAGAGACCTTAATAACGTCTTTGCATCAACAAGTTGAATGCGTAAAATCACTCCTTAAATCAGATGTCGAAAATCCGGAATTTTCAGGTGTATGGTTGCCGCATAGATTAAGGATAAAATATCAATCTGCTAACAAGTCGATACCGTGGCAGTATCTATTTCCTTCCGGCCGTTTATCAACAGATCCCGAATCTAAACTTATTAGGCGACATCACATAGATGAATCGTCTATACAAAAGGCGATCAAGCTAGCCGTTAAAAAAGCACAAATAGAAAAACAGGTATCACCTCATACATTGCGTCATTCATTCGCCACCCACCTATTGCAATCAGGCGCAGATATTAGGACGGTACAAGATCAGTTGGGCCATGCCGATTTGCGTACGACTCAGATTTACACACACATACTTTAACGAGGCGGCAACAGCGTAATAAGTCCGTTATCACACTTATAAAAAAGGCCTCAAATGAGGCCCTTTAAAATCATGCTATAAGTTGATTTTAGGCCTTGTTCCTAATCCTGAGCCATATACCAGTGCATTAAGTAGTAAGCGGTTTGTACCTCTGGTAGAGCCTCTGAAGTTAGGCTGTCCAGCAAATAGGATGATTTGCCCTGCACCCACGGATTCACGTGTTAAGTAGGCAGAGTTAGCAATCCGTTGCGAAGCTTCAGGCCACAATAAGCCACTCATTCTCACAGTTAGCTCATGTCCTGCTGGTACGGTAGACCAACCAATAACAGAGGTTTCGGTATTGGTTGGTGCTTCTTTTAGAACACCGACTCTTACAACCGCTCTGCTACCATTACCCGACATCAACACTGGTAGACGCGAATAAAGCAATGGCAATGTTTCGTCAACACCAAAGCTTAGCCAATGTTCTGTATCCACTCTGCCTGCAACCATAGCACCGCGCGGCATAAAGAGGTTTTGCCATTGGTCACGTTTTTTCAACGCATCTTTTTTGAGGCGTTTTACTTCATTATCCCAAGGGTAAGTAAGCTCAGTACTCACTGAATGCTGCATGACTTGCACCGGGTCTACATTTTCTTGCAATGCTAACCACTCTCGTTGTACGGCTAAGTCGTATTCTTCAGCGTCGTCAAAAGTATCAGCCACCTGCCTTACTTGGCTTAAACTTCCTTTCTTAGCTAAATTACCTGCACTGCGATCATGAGCGATAAGTGTCCCCCCCTGCTCTACCCATTTTTTAAGTGCATCCTGCTGAGGTTTAGACAAACTGCCAAAGCCTGTCGGTAAAACTAAGGTGTTATAACGCCTTAAATCTGTATTCGCTAAAGCGGCTGAATCAAGTTGGCTGTGGCGAATACCTAAATAATGATCAATAGCCCACCAAGTCGCACCGACATCGTAACTATTGAATTGCCCGTGGCTGATTAAACCAATTTGTGGTTTATTCAAGATATTAAAATGACGGCCCCCCCAATCAGGTAGCGTCCCATCGCCGTAACCACTGCTGATAGAAGCAACATCCAATCCTAACTCATTTGCTGTTAGCTCAACGTTACTTAACAAGTCTGGTGCATTTGGGTTATCTACTTTTGCGACCATCACGGAACCGCGGTTTAATGACTCCCCACTTAAAACCGTGGCTTTATCTATTGTACGTACTTGGAATCCGCGCTCCATCATACGTGCTGCAAAGCTCACGGAGCGATCATCTGCGCCATCAACTACCCATGCATTGGCATTGGTATTGAGTTTCCTAGGTGCAGCTTTATCTTCTTCATAAGGCTTAAGGTTGCTTTTTATCTCCGCTGGAACTGTTAATGCAGGTAAACCGTACATCATAGTCAGGTTCCATGCGGTAGTGTCGTACATAATCGATGAGCCATCACGCAAATTACGCTGACGTTCTTCAACTAACACTTCCGTTTTGATGGCAGCATCAAATTCCAAAATAGCAGCAATTAAAGGCGCTTCTGGCTGCCTATTTGGAATAACCAAGCTACCCGCAGGAATGTCAGTCGAGCTAAGTGTTTCACCTAAATGGTTAACGGCGTCACTCACTTTTATGCTTTTTTGGGCGACAAATACTTCAATATCCTGTGCTTGCAAACGCTCTACGAAAGCATTCATGCGACCTTTATTTTCATTAGCCAATACGACATACGAACGATTAGCAAACTGACCTTTAGGATCAACATTTTGCTTCCTGCTTTGCCAGTAATCGGCATACATATCTTTGGAGTATTGAGCCAGTGACGTTAAGTTTGCCATGGTACTAACAAATTGGTGATGTACCGACTCTTTATACGTTTGTACTGTACCTTCGGGACGACGAACACCGTCTTCAGCCATACGCGATTGCTCATAAAGAATATGCATACTGCCTCGATACTCTGCATAATTTGAATAGCCTGGATACCAATTCTCGAACCATTCGCCTGTAAAATAACGCCAACCTTGATCATCAAAAGCTGCACCTTGCTCTTTGGAGAAAGTCAGTCCCCACTTTTGAACAAAAGGAGGAATATTCGCATTGAGCGGTTGCCTTGGTGGTCCCATCAAATAGGTACTTTGAGATCCCATTTCATGGCCATCGATCATCAACTGTGGGCGCCAGCGGTTTATCAAGCTTACGCGACCACGTGTTTCTGGTTGAGTGAGATAGAAAAAGTCTCGGTTTAGGTCAAAGAAGTAATGATTAGTTCTTCCATAAGGCCAGTCACCGCGATGTAATAGAGATTGATCGTCTACATTGGGCGCTGTACCACGATATTGCTCAAGCGACTTAGCAAAACGTGCGCGACCATCAGGGTTCATCATAGGATCGATAACAACAACTAACTTATCCAATAGTTCAGCGACAGATTGCTCTTGAGAGGCTGCTAAATGATAAATAGCCGTCATTGCTGCATCAGCGCCTGAGGTTTCATTTCCATGAATCGAATAAGCCATCCATGCGACACCAGGTAGGTCATCGATAATCTTTTTGGCGCTTCTGTCGTTCAAGCTACGCGGATCAGCTAATTTACCGATATCTGCTTTGATATCTTCCAAGCGACTCAAATTTTCTGGGCTAGACAAAAAGACAGCATATAACGGCCTGCCTTCATGCGTACGTGCATATTCAACCGCATGTACACGATCACTCTGTTCATCCCACAACTTTACAGCTTCAGATATCTGCGCAGGTGTTGCAACACGCTGACCAACGGGAAAGCCCAATATATCATCAGGCTTGGTAACTTGGTTGTTGTAACTCCCCTCTAGCAATCGGCCTTTATATTCAATATCAGGCTCAAAAACAGGCTTCATCAACACAGTGGATTGTGCTGACAATGAGAGCCCACAGAGCAATAGTGCAGCGCTTAAAAAGCCTTTTTTCTGCATAATGTATTTCCTTGTTGATAAGAGCATTCTGCTCCAGTGATTTAGTTTTATTCTTTTAAATTTTTCCCGAATAAATTCGATCCCACAAATCAAAGGCAATGTGGGAACCGTTTTAACGGCGAACTTTTTAAGGCAATTATCCTAGGCCCAGAATGAGCTCAATACCTTTACTCGATTATTCTTTTGGTTCAAAAATTAGCGATATTGAGTTGACACAATATCTCTGCCCTGTTGGTTCAGGCCCATCTTCAAAAACGTGGCCTAAGTGAGAATCACAGTGTTTGCAAAGGATCTCTATTCTACGCATACCATGGCTCAGATCTGTTTCGTAGCGAACATTTTCTTCCGCACTTTCAGCATAAAACGATGGCCAACCACAACGGGTATCAAATTTGTGCTCTGACTCGAATAGTTTTACACCACAACACTTGCAGGAGTATGTACCGGCTCGATTTTCGCCAAGGTATTCACCCGTATAAGGACGCTCGGTGCCTTTTTGACGGCATACTCTAAACTCCTCATCGGACAGTCGTTCACGCCAAGCTTGTTCACTTTGTTTCATGGTTATTGAAGATTGTTATTTGATTGACTATGAATACAAGCCTAACGCAAGAGTTCTTTAATACCAATCTAATGTTAATGTGTACAAGTGGTGATGTGTAAAAGTAGCTTGGCGGTTTCAATAACCGCCAATTTAGATAGGTTTTAACGCTTAATAGTAACTTGTGGCTGACCAGGCTGGCTCCACTCAATATGAAACTTCTTACCAGCGGGTTTGTCTGTGCGTTCAAAAGTATGAGCTCCAAAGTAATCGCGCTGCCCTTGCAGTAAGCTAGCAGGCAAAGTGTCGCAACGGTAAGAATCATAATAATTTAAAGCAGAGGACATAGCTGCACAAGGTACACCCATTAACGTTGCATCGGAAATAGCTTTACGCCAAGGCATTTGATACTTAGCGATTTGCTCAATGAAAAATGGATCAAGTAACAAGTTGGTCAATGTCTCGTCACTCTCATAGGCTTGTGTAATAGATTGCAAAAATACTGCACGAATAATACAGCCTGCGCGCCAAATTTTAGCAATTTCTGCAAAATCTAAAGTCCAACCTTGCTCTTTAGATGCCATATCCATTAATTGAAAACCTTGTGCATAGGCACATATTTTTGAGCAATACATAGCTGCACGTAAATTCTCGATAACATCCTGCTTTTGCGCGTCAGATAACGTTGGAACCTCAGGCCCTTTTAAAACCTTAGCGGCTTGAACACGTTCTGACTTTAAGCTAGATAGGCTACGAGCAAAAACAGCTTGAGCAATGGTCTGAGCAGGACTACCAACTTGCAAAGCACTCACGGCAGTCCACAACCCTGTTCCTTTTTGACCAGCCCTATCCATAATCAAATCCACTAATGGTTTCTGTGTGGCTTCGTCGACTTTTTCAAGCACTTCTGCGCTAATTTCAATCAAGTAACTATCTAGTTCGCCTTGATTCCATTCTCTAAAGATCTTAGCAATTTCTTTTGGTGCCAAACCAAGACCATCACGCATCATTTGGTAAGCTTCACAGATAAGTTGCATATCTGCATATTCAATCCCGTTGTGCACCATCTTAACGTAATGTCCCGCACCAACCGGACCTATATAGGTTGTACAAGGCTCACCTTCTGTAACAGGTTTACCCGGTGTAGAAGAATCAATTGGCTTACCCGTTTCCGCATCGACTTTAGCAGCAATAGCTTGCCAAACAGGCTCAATACGAGTCCATGCATAAGGGTCACCAGATGGCATCAAAGAAGGACCAAAACGCGCACCAACTTCACCACCGGAAACAGCAGTGGAGAAAAAGATAAATTTGCCTTTATACCCTGCTTCACGCTCGACTGAGTCCGTCCACAAACTATTACCCGTATCAACAACAATGTCGTCAGCACCAATACCTGCATCTATAAGGTGCGAACATACGTGATCAACCGGGTCACCAGCTGGAACTGACAAGATAATCAAATGAGGGGCTTTTAATTGACTTAGTAACTCGGTGTATGAACAACAAGCAACAATACGATTCGAATCCGAACCGTTTTCCAATTTGTCTTGCTTAATAGTGTCATCAATTTTGGCTTTATCGAGGTCAAAACAAGCAATTCGGTAGCCGTTGTCAGCAAGGTTTAATGTGAGGTTTTTCCCCATCACACCTAAACCAATAAAACCGATGTCGCATTGCTCACTATTATCGTTCATACAGGATTCCAATTGAATTAAAAGATTCGAATTGGAGCGGCATTATACCCATGCCACCTCAAAATGCACGTTTAAGCGGAATTTTAAAGCACGTTAGTCAAGGCGGATATTTGTAGGCTTATCTATCTAAGTCAAAAATATCTAAGGCAGGATGACTTGCATTTTTTTGCTGAACTTTCATCCTGATTTTTTCATCATTAGCCTTATACCACTACACATGGTAAAAGCATTATAAGGTCTTAAAAACCCCCAAGCTGCGATTAACCAATACGTAGTTCTGGCTCATGTCATTTTGAGGGTTCTTATCGGGGGTCTCATAGCGTGTGTCCACCACCAATTTCCATAGAGTGTTGGACGGTAGGTTAAATTCAATATCGTTTTTACTCGCGTTAAACAAGAATAACCAATGCTCTTTTTCTTGAGTCCCTTCAATCTCTATCGCAAAAGCTTGGTTATCTGGTTCATGCCAATCTTCCGCTGTTTTTTCCTCTCCATCAGGCAAGTACCAATGGATTCGATTGACATTACAAGTAAGAGAATAAGGATCATCATCGAGTTGCAAATCATTTAGAACACTTGAGTTTTTACGCAACGTGATAAGCGCTTTACAAAATATGAGAAAGCTTTGCTGCTGCGTACCTAACTGCCAATTGACCCAGCTGATGTCGTTATCCTGACAGTACGCATTGTTATTGCCTTGTTGAGTGCGACTCAACTCATCTGCACCTAATATATGAGGTGTTCCTTGCGACAACATTAACGTTGCGAACAAGTTACGTTTCTGACGCTCCCTTAGCTGATTAATGGTCTCGTCATTCGTGAGGCCTTCAATACCATAATTAAACGATAAGTTATGCCCATGGCCGTCCCGGTTATTTTCAAGATTAGCCAAATTATGGCGTTCATCAAAACTAACCAAATCTTGCAGAGTAAAGCCATCGTGATAGGTAACGTTGTTCACAGACGAGTGAATAGAGCGCTTTCCTTTATGAAAAATATCTCGGCTACCTAGTAAGCGGGTAGCGAATTCACTTGCTACGCCTTTGTCCCCTCGCCAAAAAGCGCGAACGGTGTCACGGTATTTATCGTTGACTTCCAACCAATTTGAAGGGAATTGCCCTAATCGATAACCTCCCATGCCGATATCCCACGGTTCGGCAATCAACTTAACACTTTGCAAAACTGGATCTTGCTTAACCATCCGCAAGAAACCCGAGAATCTCGAATATTCATAAGGGTCACGACATAAGCTCGCTGCAAGATCAAACCTAAAGCCATCAACTTGCATCTCCGTTGTCCAATAGCGTAAAGAATCCATGATCAACTGATAAGCATAAGGTTTGGACACATCAATACTGTTTCCACACCCTGAATTATTGATCGGCTCTTGATAGCTCACCTGTCCATATTCATTGGGAGTGAATAAATAAAATGAACGATTGTCCAAACCTCGAAAAGACAATGTCGGGCCGTCAAAGCCAGCTTCTGCCGTATGGTTGTATACAACATCTAATATCACTTCCAACCCTGCTTTGTGCAGCTCACACACCATCTGTTTGAATTCAATAACGGCATCGTCGATGGCATAACGTGGTTCAGGGCTGAAGAAATTTACGGGATTATACCCCCAATAATTGGTCAAGCCCTTTTCGGTAATAAAGCGCTCTGGCATAAAGGCAAAGACAGGCAATAGTTGAATACTGGAGACACCTAGTGCCTGAAAATGCTGAATCATGCTTGGGTGACACAAACCAAGGTAGGTGCCTCGGATCTCTTCTGGTAAGTCAGAGTTTTGTATCGTCATCCCTTTCACATGTGCTTCATAAATCACCGTTTCCTGCATAGGAATATGGGGCTTTTCTATTCCTTGCCAGTCAAACTTATGCTCGCTCACAATACCTTTAGGGATCATATCTTGACTATCATCACTGTATTGTTCGCGATTCCATACAACGGGGCGATTAAGTTGCTTTGCGTAAGGGTCTATCAACACTTTGCTTTTGTCGAAAAACCAACCGTTTTCAGGTTCTTTGGGGCCCTCAGCTCTATAGGCATAGTGTTGCCCTTCGAGAATACCATCAATAAAGGCATGCCAAACGTCCCCAGTTCTCGCCAACATAGGAATTTCTGCGGTTTGAACTTCTGTTCCAGCGTCATAGAAACACAGAAACACTTGCTTCGCTTCAGGACTGTGAACAGCAAAGTTACAGCCTCCACGGTCAAGCGATGAGCCTAGCGGGTTAGGAAAGCCAGAGGATACGTTATATTTTTCTGTCATGCGTCGTAAAGAATATAGAGTGTCGACAAGGGTAGCACCTGAATATTAATGGAGAATGGCTTTTGGTGACAAGAGATAGGCGTTGCGCAGAACTTTTCACCCGTTACCTGATTACTTCCCCAGTAATGTTGACTGTCGCTGTTAAAGATTAAGGTGTAATCACCTTCATCAAGCACCCCTAAGCTAAAATTATTCCTAGGTAACGGTGTAAAGTTGCAAATGCAGTAAACCTTTTGATTACTTGATGCAGCCTTACGAACAAAAATTAGTATACTTTGCTCAGCGTTGTCATGATCAATCCACTCAAACCCTTTGGCTTCATGGTCTTGCTCATACAAAGCTGGCGTGGTTGTATAAAGTGTATTTAGGTCTCGATAAACGGATTGAATCCCCTTATGTTTATCAAACTCAAGCAAATCCCATGTCAGCGAGCCATCATGATTCCACTCGTTTGATTGTCCGAATTCATTACCCATGAAATTCAGCTTTTTGCCCGGATGTGCATACATAAAGCCAGCGTAACATCGCAAGTTTGCAGCTTGTTGCCATTCATCACCAGGCATTTTACGTAACATAGAGCCTTTACCATGCACGACTTCGTCATGGGAAATTGGTAGCACGAAACTTTCATCCCATGCGTACACTGTACTAAAGGTAATCTCATTGTGATGGTAGCGGCGGTAAGACGGATCTTTACTGATGTAATGCAGTGAGTCATTCATCCATCCCATGTTCCATTTAAAACCGAAGCCTAAACCACCTTCATGCACAGGACGAGACACCTTAGGAAAAGACGTACTCTCTTCTGCAATAGTGAAGGCATGTGGAAAGTGTTCATAAACCGCTTTATTCATCCATTGTAATAGGCTTATTGCTTCGTAATTGTGGTTGCCACCGTCGACATTAGGTATCCATTCACCTTCGTCTCGCGAATAGTCCAGATATAGCATGGACGCCACCGCATCCACTCTCAACCCGTCGATGTGGAAATACTCCAACCAAAATAACGCATTAGCTACCAAGAATTGACGCACAGTCTCTTTACCAAAATCGTATATACAAGAGTTCCAATCTGGATGCCACCCCAGTTTAGGATCCGCATATTCATAAACATGCGAGCCATCAAATCGTGCTAAACCATGCCCATCTTCAGGAAAGTGTGCTGGTACCCAGTCGATAATCACACCAATGCCATTTTGGTGGCATTGGTCAACAAAATACTTAAAATCATCAGGATTACCAAATCGGCTTGTTGGCGCGAAGAGTCCAACAGGTTGATACCCCCAAGATCCATCAAAAGGATGCTCAGAAATGGGCAACAACTCAATATGCGTGTAGTTCATGCTCTTAATATAGGGGATCAACTCATGGACTAACTCACGATAACTAAAACTTTTCCACGTATCGTTTTCGATCTTCTTTTTCCATGACCCCAAATGCACTTCGTATATGCTCATTGCCTGTTTATATTTATCGGCTTTGATATACGCTTGCCATTGTTGGTCCTGCCATTGGTACTGACTGTGATCGAAAACAACCGACGCATGAGAGGGGTATTGTTCAGCTTGAAAGCCCACAGGATCGGCCTTGTCAGGTAAGGTGTGGCCATATTGATCTTTGAGGTGATACTTATATTTAACGCCGGGCAATACATCAGGAACAAATAATACCCAGTACCCCATGGATGTTTTCTCCATAGGTAGGTATCTGATATCCCACATATTCATATCACCAATCAACGAAACAGCCGAAGCATTCGGTGCGTAGACGGCAAATCGTGTTCCTTTGATTGGAGCAGCTAAGCCCACATCTAACGCAATATAATGAGCGCCGATTTGCTGATATATATTTTGTGGCTGGTGATCAACATAGTGCACTGCATGAAAAGCAGCCTCTTTAAACTGATATGGATCGATAATACTTCTTTCACATTCAGCATTGGTAACAGACAGCCGATATACCAAATCCTCTGGTAATGATGGAAAAACGCCGGCGAACAACCCCATTTCTCCACTGGCTGTTAAATCTCCAATTTTTTTGTCCGTCGCGATGTCATAAACACTGATTTGTTGTGCATCAGGTAGCCAAACCTGAATACGGGTTTTACCCTCTTCATTATGCTTACCCAATTGTTCGAAGGGATGTGTAAACGAGGCTTGTTCAAGCTGCTGCTCAATATGCCAAAGATACTTTTCTAAAAACATGTTATCACTCCCTAAAATGCATTTAATTCAATCTAACCCCAACCGGCTACAACTACCCAGCAGGCGATCTACCTATGACGTCATAGTGTAAGTTGATTGCCTAGAGCCGGTTAAGTCTTCGCACAACTGTGACAAATCCGGATCCGCTAATATCTCTTCCAATGTTCTATTCAACTTGCGTTGCCAATTAGGATACTCATTGCTGGTACCCGGAACGTTAACAGGCTCATCCATATCTAGCCAGTCCTCTAATTGCAGGCTCAACATTGTACTATTTCCTTTCGCCATGTGATTTTGCAAAGCGTGATTAAGCGCCTGATGCATACCGGTTTGAGATGCATCTTTTGAGTGCCCTGCGGGTAATGCACCATGGCCATGCAATGAATCTAGAATAGACTGTTTATCAGTAAGACGCTTGTCATATAAATGAGGCAACACCTCTTCATCATACAATTTAAGTTCTTTTGCTAATGCTAAGTCATTGCAATGCCAATACCCTCTTAGGGTTGGAATATCGTGGGTTGTGAGTGCAGCTAACGACTGTTCTGGATAATGTTCCGGTGAGAAAAACCCTCCGTCGTGAGCCTGTTCAAACAGAAACACTCGATAAGACAAAATACCTTGCTCAGCTAACTTAGCCTTTATTTCTGGTGGCACTGTCCCTAAATCTTCACCGACGATGGTTGTTTGGTTACGTTGACTTTCTAATGCCAGAATACCTAATAAGTCATCCATCGGATAATAAACATAACCACCTTGCTTTGCCTCATCATCGGCCCCGACCCACCACAATCTCAATAGCGCCATCACATGATCTAAACGCAGCGCACCACATGAACTCATATTAGCCGAAAATAAATCGATAATGGGCTGATACTGCTGCTGATAAAGTGTGTCAGGGTTCATTGGTGGTAACCCCCACTTTTGACCGAGGGGGCCCATAACATCAGGTGGCGCACCGATACTGGCTTTCAATGCGTACAGATCCTGATTAGACCATATTTCACTGCTACCCTCGCTATCCCCAACAGCCAAGTCCCGATACAAACCTACAGTCATACCACTAGCTAATGCTTGCTGATGTGCTTCTTCCAGCTGCAGTGATGCCTGCCATTGCAAATAAAGGTAAAATTTAATCCGATAGGCATGTTCTTTTTTAAATACTTTTACTGCAGGTTTGTCCGATTGATTTAATTCCTCAGGGAAAACCGGCCATCCCCAATTAGGCAACTCTCGCTCAATAAGATACGCTTGAATTGCCTCAAAAGTTGCTAGGTTATCCAAAGTCCCACCACCTGCTTTAACAAACGCATTAAACGCTTCCTGTTTAAGGCAAGGCTTAGAGAGGTAAGTGGTGTTATACCAAGCAAAAATCCGTTCAAGTATATTAAGTTTAAGTTCAGTGACGCCTGTATAATCGACGTACTTGGATTGCCTTACCTGATTTAATTTGGATTGAAATGCCAAAGAATAAAACTCTGATTGCACTTCAGGTTGCTCAAACCCTTCTAAAGCTGGGACATTGAGGTAAAGTGTGTTCAACCATTTTCTTGAAGAGGGTCCATAAGGACTACAGGTTTTGGGATGATTCAAATACAACGCATGCATTGGGTTAAGGCCAATAAAGTTTGCCCCCTTATTTGCCAGCCCTGTAGCAAGCCTTTTTAAATCACCAAAATCACCAATTCCCCAATTGTCGTCACTGCGTAAACAGTAGAGTTGTGCCGTAACACCCCATATTTTATTATTCTGTTGTGCGGTTGTATGTCGATAACATTGTTTCGGTGCAATAATGAGACGCATTGAACTGATATTATTTTCATCAACATCTTGCAATCGACACTCGTAGTACCCAGCTGAAAGCGTCATAGGTAGTTCAACCAAATACTCCTGAAACTCGTCTCCGTCATTAAAATGCATGACATTAACCAGCTCACCGTCTATTGCAGAGAAGGGATGTTCTTTGAGTTTTTCATTCTCTCCAACAATCGCAAAGGTAAAATCTTCGGTAGCGAGTTCTATTGGTAATCTAACAGCGATAGATATTGCATCACTTTCTTTAACAACCTGAACCGGATTAAGTGGTCTTAGCCAATCACGTTGCACCTGTTGATTAACTTGATCAATGAGCTTACTTTCGTCTTTAACATCGTATCCCATAGCTGACAAAAGGCTGACCTTGGTAACCTCAGCAATGTCGACTGGTTTCCCCCAAGCGTCTATATAGGTACTTTCAATACCACGTACTTCACTTAACTCATCAATGAGCGAACTATTCATACTTGCAAGTCTTCCCAAACAAGATCCAAAACTGTTGCTTAGTCTAAACTATAACTAGTCACTTTATCCACGACCAACCATTAACGTAATTAAACAACATTTTTTGCTTTTATTTTGATTAATACTATTAATACAGGCATAATTTACGTAATATAATTACATATTACTTATTTTGTTGAGGATTTATCATGTCAATTAAAGTCGCTATTAATGGTTTTGGCCGCATCGGTCGCCTTGTTTTCCGCGAAGCCTTCCAAAGACAAGATATTGAAATTGTTGGCATAAATGATCTTATTGACGCTGAGTATATGGCTTACATGCTTAAATACGATTCGACTCATGGCCGATTTAATGGCTCCGTTGAGGTCAAAGATGGGCAGCTTATCGTTAATGACAAAGCTATCAGAACCACGTCGGAGCGTGATCCAGCTAATCTAGCTTGGGGTGATCTGAACGTTGATGTTGTTGTTGAGGCTACGGGCTTATTCTTAACAGACGAAGCTGCCAGAAAACACATCCAAGCCGGCGCGAAGAAAGTTGTTCTTTCAGCCCCATCTAAAGATGCAACGCCTATGTTCGTAATGGGTGTTAATCACGAAAGCTATGATGGACAAGATATTGTTTCAAATGCTTCGTGTACAACTAACTGCTTAGCGCCGTTAGCGAAAGTGCTTAATGATAACTTTGGTATTACTGATGGCCTAATGACAACTGTTCATGCAACGACTGCGACGCAAAAAACAGTTGATGGCCCTTCTGTTAAAGATTGGCGCGGTGGTCGTGGAGCTTCCCAAAACATCATTCCATCATCAACGGGGGCAGCTAAAGCAGTAGGTAAAGTTATACCTGAGTTAAACGGTAAGTTAACTGGTATGGCATTTAGAGTACCTACTGCGAATGTTTCTGTTGTCGATTTGACTGTCAACTTATCAAAGCCTGCAACTTATGAGCAAATCTGTATGGCGGTTAAAGAAGCATCAGAAGGCGAGCTAAAAGGTATTCTTGCATACACAGAAGATCAGGTTGTTTCTCAAGATTTCATTGGTGAAACTTGCACCTCTGTCTTCGATGCTGGCGCAGGTATTGCCCTCACAGATACCTTTGTGAAAGTTGTTTCTTGGTATGACAACGAAATCGGCTACTCAAACAAAGTACTCGATCTTGTGACACATATTGCATAAGGCGACAATAGAGCGTTATTAGCAACGCATTAACATGACACTTCCTAAGCGACATCAGGCCTACTGAATGTCGCTTTTTTATGTCACCCTATTATCCCCTCTAATTAAAAGAAACCTCTATGTCAGAACTCTTGTCAGTTATCTATCAAACCAATGAGCATGGCGTTCAATACGTCCAAGTTAACAATGACTACGCTAAAGCTGAGGTTTGCCTCTATGGTGGTCACGTCACTCGTTTTGCACCAAAGACAGACAATCGCGAGAGGCTATGGGTGAGTCCAAATACCAGACTCGATGCCAGCAAACCAATTCGAGGTGGTGTGCCTATTTGTTGGCCTTGGTTTGGCGACTTTAAATTATCTCCGCTTTTCCACACCTCAGAACACCAAAACGCTAACTTCCCCGCTCACGGTTTTCTAAGAACACAAAATTGGTCTGTTGACAAAATAGTAGAAGACAGCAAGAACACAAAACTCTATCTAAAACCTGAGTCCACAGCAGGCTTGGGGTTTAAACATCAGGCAGACGTCACTTTTATTGTAACCATAGGCGAAGCATTGAGCCTCGACCTAGTGACTCAAAATACAGGTGCAGAGGCCTTCAATTACAGCTGCGCCCTGCACTCCTATTTCGCTATCGAGAATATACATAAAACCGTTTTAGAAGGGCTAAGTGGTGACTATTTTGACAAAACACGTGGATTCAATCGGTTCGAGACACCTGACAATTATCAATTTACTTCAGAAACAGACAGAGTGCACTTAAACGCAGCTGCAAAAGTGTCTATTCTCAATGGGTTTAAAACAGAGGTTGTTTCATATGGGCATGACAGTATAGTCGTTTGGAACCCTTGGGCAGAAAAGTCGGCTTCTATGCAGGATATGAGTGACGACGGCTATCAACAGATGCTTTGCGTTGAGACTGCTGTCACTCAATTACCGGGTCATGCTTTAGCTCCCGGTGAGTCTCATCGCTTAAAACAAGTCATCAATTAAGGTGTTAAGCCTGCTTTAACCTCTGGTACATGAGCAATCAACATTTCCGATTGAAATCAGTCCCACAAGCAACTTATTTTAAACGACTAAAGAGAAGCTGTGGGAGTGAATTCATCCACGAACAACCTCGCGGATGATAATCAGCGCTCTTGATTGGAATTGGCGCCGCAAACAGCCTGTTTGGCTAAATCTGTAATGCGTTTCCAATCACCTGACTGCAAAGCATCTTCTGGCACCAACCATGAACCACCAACACATTGAATGCTTGGTAAAGCCAAATAGTCCAGATAATTAGCTGGAGAAATACCCCCCGTTGGACAAAACACAACATCTGGGAATGGCCCACTAATGGCCTTCAGAGCTTTTACACCACCTGATGCTTCAGCTGGGAAAAACTTGAAGTGTGTATAACCAAAATCTAGCCCGAGCATCAATTCTGAAATTGATGCAATACCGGGTATTAATGCGATACTGGACTCAGTTCCGGCTTCTAATAAACGACTTGTTAAACCGGGGCTAATAGCGAATTTTGCTCCTGCATCAATCACTTGCTGCAATTGATTTGGATTGGTGACTGTACCCGCGCCAATGACAGCATCTGGGAGCTTGGTTGCAATTTCAGAAATCACATCTAATGCAGCTGGTGTGCGCAATGTTACTTCCAATACCTTTACGCCTCCCTCAATCAGCGCTTCAGCCATTGGCACTGCATGAGCAACGTCATTGACCACAAGCACAGGAACCACAGGCCCTTGAGCAAAAACTTCGGCAGAAGACATTTTCCAGTTTATTGTCATTGTGATTAACCTTTATAGTGTTGTTCAAGATGCGCGGCGGCACCAATCAAGCCAAAATCAGGCTCAGTTATCAAATACGTAGGAATATCGCGCACATAATCTGTAAATCTGCCTTTAGCTTCAAAGGCCAATCTAAAATCACTTGTGGCAAAGTGATCGACAAAATGCTGAACCACACCACCTGCAATATAAACACCACCGAATGTGCCTAAATTGAGTGCTAGGTTTCCAGCAAAGGAGCCAAGGATACGACAGAACTGGCCTAATGCAGCCAAACAGATATCACAAGAACCATTCAATGCTTTACCTGTAATACCTGATGCTTCTTCTTCAGACGCGTTAACACCTGCATCCTTTGCTAAAGCGCGATAAATATTAACGAGACCACGGCCAGAAAGTACTTCTTCAGCAGAAGGGTGAATACCTTCACTACGAAGATATTGCCAAACAGTTATGTCTACTTCATCGGCAGGTGCAAAATCAACATGTCCACCCTCACCATCTAATGTTTGCCATCCAGATTCGGACTTAACAAGGTGCCCGACCCCTAGGCCTGTGCCCGGCCCAAAAACAGCAATGTTTTCGTTTTCTTGAGCGTTACCACCACCGACTTTTAATTTCTGCTCATCATTTAAAACAGGAACGCACATAGCAACGGCTGTAAAATCATTGATAACGAGTAAACTTTTGAGGTTAAGCCGCTCGCGTGTTTCCTTAACCGAAAACTGCCAACTGTGATTCGTCATCTTAATAAGGTCATGATTCACTGGACAAGCGATAGCGATACAACCGGCTTCAAACTCTGCATCGGGGAACTGGGAAAAGTAGTCCTCGATAGCATCAGCAATATGCGTAAAGTCTTTGCACAAGTACTTCTTAATATTAGACACTTGCCCATTAACTTCGGTCGCTAAACGAATATTAGTGCCACCAACATCAGCTACAAAACGTGAAAACTTCATCTTTTTTACTCGTGAAAAACTGCGCTAGCACCTTGCTCCGCACCTGTTAACAAGGATCTCATACCCGCAAACATTTCTCGACCCATCCCCTGTTTATGTTTTAGGACACTGTCACTGTTTACTTTACGTTTAGCGAGTACATCGGCTTCTACGAGTAAATTCAATTCACCAGTTTCGACATTCAGCTCGATCATATCGCCGTTATTAACTTTCGCAATAAGGCCGCCGTCTAACGCTTCTGGCGTTAAGTGAATAGCTGCAGGCACTTTACCTGACGCCCCTGACATACGGCCATCAGTAACCAGTGCCACTTGATAACCTTGATCTTGCAAAACACCTAAAGATGGCGTCAATCGGTGAAGTTCCGGCATACCAATCGCCTTTGGACCTTGATAACGGACTACCACAATACAATTTTTATTTAACTCACCAGCTTGAAATGCTTTTTCGATATCGGTTTGGGTTTCAAATACAACTGCAGGTGCTTTGATAATAGGTGCGTCTTCGCGCAAAGCAGACGTTTTCATCACACTGCGCCCCAAGTTACCTTTTAACACTGACAAACCGCCATGTGAGCTAAAAGGCTTACTAACCGATGCAACAACATCAGTATCCAATGACGCCATTGGACCATCTTCCCAAATCAACTCACCATCTCTCAGCTTTGGTTCTTTGGTGTATCGTTCCAAGCCTTCACCACAAATAGTCTTAACATCATTGTGCAATAAACCAGCGCTTAATAATTCTCTGAACAACAGAGCCATACCACCAGCAGCAGTAAAGTGATTAATATCGGCAGAGCCATTCGGATAAATCCGTGTTAACAACGGAACGGCATTGGAAATCTCAGAAAAGTCATCCCAGTTAATGGTATAGCCAGCTGATTTCGCTATCGCTACCAAGTGCATTGTGTGATTAGTCGACCCGCCTGTCGCTAATAACGCAACCAAACCATTAACTATTGCCTTAGCATCAACAATATGACCAATAGGCGTATAGTTATCACCAAGGTCCGTTAACCGTGCAACTTGCTTAGCTGCTGCTTTTGTTAACGCTTCTCTAAGCGGCGTTCCTGGATTAACAAAAGAAGAGCCTGGCAAATGTAGCCCCATCATTTCGACCACTAACTGGTTACTGTTTGCTGTGCCATAGAAAGTACAGGTGCCCGGTGAATGGTAGGATTGAGACTCAGCTTCGAGCAATTCTTCTCGCCCTACTTTACCTTGAGCATAATCCTGACGTACTCGCGCTTTTTCTTTATTGGGTAAGCCAGAAGGCATTGGGCCCGCCGGCACAAAAACTGTGGGTAAATGCCCAAAGCTTAATGCGCCCATCAGTAAGCCAGGGACAATTTTATCACAGATACCTAAAGCTAATGTGCCATCAAACATGTTATGAGATAGAGAGACAGCGGTCGCCATTGCGATCACGTCGCGGCTCATCAAACTCAAATCCATACCATCTTGGCCTTGAGTCACACCATCACACATAGCGGGCACACCACCAGCAAATTGCGCGACACTACCAACATCAACTAATGCTTGTTTAAGTATTGCAGGATAGTCTTCATAGGGCTGGTGTGCAGATAGCATATCGTTGTATGAAGAAATGATAGCGATATTAGACTTTGTCATACTACGTAAAGACGACTTGTCGTCAGCACCACAAGCTGCAAATCCATGAGCCAGATTACCGCAAGACAAACTGCCACGATGCGGCCCATCTAAACGCGCTTTCTCTATCTTGTCTAAATAGGCTTGACGCCCGCTTTGACTGCGTTCAATAATCCGCTGTGTGACTCGTTCGATAACCCGATTCATTGTTTTCTCCTAGGGTGCCCAGACCAACTCTACGTCTGCTCGGTTTAATATTGCTCGTATCGGCATAGCGCGCTCATCATCACCAGAGAGCGCTGTTTGAAGTACCTTCTGCTTGCTTTCACCCGTCAAGTGTAAGAACACGTGACGGCTGTTTAGCAATGCAGGTAAGGTAAGTGATATTCTTTGATTAGGTGCTGTTGTTGGCTGCACAGCAATATAACGTTGGCCTGAGTCAAGATTAAGACCATCATCAATTTGCGCCGAGCATGGAAATAAAGAAGCAGTATGTCCGTCTTCTCCCATCCCCAAAATAAGCACATCAAAAGGCGTTTGAATTGACTCAAGCTGAGCCGTCAACTCACTGACAGCACTGGTCGCATCATTAGCATCCGTTTTTAACGAATAGAACGTCGCCGCAGACGCTTTACCTTGCATTAAATGTGTACGAATGGTTTTTTCGTTGCTGGCCTCATCATCCGCTGGCACCCAACGTTCGTCGGCTAAGGTAATATCGACTTTTGCCCAGTCTAGCGCTTGTTCAGCTAATTGTTGAAACAGACCAACAGGTGTTCTACCGCCAGAAAGGACAAGGCTTGCTCTACCATTAACTCGAATACCTTGATTCAGTAGCGTGACAATCTTTTCTGCAAATTGGCTATTCAACTGCTCTGGGGTCTGATAGATAGATTCTTTCATCAATATCCCCTAATTCTCTTTTTTCTTTTTCTTTGGCTTAACTTCGTACCAAGCACGATCATCACGAGCTAGCAAGGCAATCGACGATACGGGCCCCCATGTTCCTGCTTGATAATTCTCTGGCGGTTCGTTTGTTGATTCCCATGCGGCTAATATGCCATCAACGAATTTCCAAGCCTGTTCAACTTCATCTCGTCTCACAAACAGCGCCTGATTACCTAACATGACTTCCAGCAATAACTTCTCATAGGCATCAGCGATACGCTCATCAGCAAACGTTTCTGAAAAGCTCAAGTTCAACTTAGATTTCTGCAAGTCCATTGAGCCTTTACTAGCAAGGCCTGGCACTTTATTCATAACCGTTACTTCTACACCTTCATCAGGTTGTAAACGTATGGTCAGTTTATTTTGTGGTAACTGAGTAAAACTATCGCCAAATAAGTTGTGTGGCTGACGCTTAAAGTAAATAACAACTTCACTGGTTTTGCTTGGCATACGCTTACCGGTGCGCAAATAGAATGGCACACCTGCCCAACGCCAATTGTCTATCGCTATTTTCAATGCAACAAAGGTTTCTGTTTCTGACTGTTCGTTCGCATCAGGCTCTTCCAGATACCCTGGCACTTCTTCACCTTTAACAAATCCGCCAGAGTACTGCCCTCTGACTGTGCATTCACGCACGTTTGATGCTGTAATAGGTCTAAGCGCTTTCAAAACTTTTAGCTTTTCATCACGAATACTATCAGCATCAAGTGTTGTAGGCGGCTCCATAGCAATCAATGTCAGTATTTGAAGCAAGTGATTCTGCACCATGTCGCGCATTTGCCCTGCTTCATCAAAGTAACCCCATCGACCTTCAATGCCAACAGATTCAGCGACACTTATTTGAACATGGTCGATACAATCGTGATCCCAATTAGTAGCAAAGATAGAGTTGGCGAAACGCAATGCAATAAGATTCAATACGGTTTCTTTACCCAGATAATGATCTATACGATATATCTGCTTTTCAGTAAAAAACTCAGCAACTTGGTCATTAATAACTTTAGAACTCTCTAAGTCATGACCAATAGGTTTTTCAAGAACAACTCGAACACTGGGATCAATCACACCAGCGTTATTCATGCCTCGGCAAATATTGCCGAATAAGGAAGGCGCTGTTGCAAAATAACAAACCATGGTGCGTCCAGCATCAACATGATCAGTTAATGCCAGGTAGCTGTCCTCGTCTGTTAAGTCAATCTGAGCATAATCAATTTTTGTTTTGAAACGCTCCCAAGTCTCTTCGCAAATTTTTTCACCTGCAAAAGTCTCTAAACTCTCTAGGACAATATCTATATATTCTTCTAGAGAGAAATCTTGGCGAGCAACGCCAATAATTTTTGTTGCTTTCGGAATGAGTTCGGCTTTTTCTAGCTGATACAAAGCGGGTAGCAATTTGCGCCGAGCAAGATCACCTTTTGTGCCAAACAGCACGAAATCGCTTGGTTCGAAAGAGTTTTCCAACACCATGATGATTTACCTGATTTTTATATGTAAATAAGTTTAGCTACCCGTAGGAAAATTACTTTTTAGCGACATACTACCGGTAATTTTTCAACATAATAGCTCAATATGTAGTAATATTACAACCAATACAATTATTTTTGACCCTGTCGCTGTTTAATGTCAGCCTTAACAGACAACATGCATGACATTTGTTAAAAAATTACATTGGTTTTCTCTTACATTCCAAGTAACAAATTGGCACTGTAAGTAAGCACATTATAAATAAGAATCCGCGTTACGTATGAATATTCTCGAAAAAATCTCACAGCAACAGCAAGCTTTTAGTAAGTCTGAACGCAAAGTCGCTCAGGTGATATTGACAAACCCACAGCAAGCCATTCATTCGAGTATTGCAACCCTAGCTAAGATGGCTGATGTCAGCGAACCTACGGTCAATCGTTTTTGCCGACGTTTGGATACAAAAGGCTACCCTGATTTTAAGCTCCATCTTGCACAGAGCTTGGCCAATGGCACGCCATACGTAAATCAACATGTAGAAGAAAACGACGGCCCTGAGGAATATACAAAGAAGATTTTTGAGTCAACAATGGCCTCGTTGGAAATAGCTCGTCAGTCGCTGAATGTCACAGATATTAATCGTGCTGTTGACTTGTTGACACAAGCAAAACGTATCTCTTTTTTCGGGCTAGGAGCTTCAGCTGCGGTAGCACATGACGCTATAAACAAGTTCTTTCAATTCAATGTCCCTATTATTTATTTTGAAGATATCTTAATGCAGCGTATGAGCTGCATGAACAGTAATGAAAGTGATGTTATTGTTCTGATATCACATACAGGCCGCACCAAGAACTTAGTTGATGTTGCTCAAATTGCTCGCGGCAACGACGCCACTGTTATAGGCATCACATCAAAAACCAGCCCTCTAGCACGTGATTGTAACCTTGTCCTTTCGCTTGATGTACCAGAAGACACAGATCTCTATATGCCAATGGCTTCACGTATTGCACAGTTAACTTTAATCGACATACTGGCGACAGGGTTTACGCTACGCAGAGGGCCTAAATTTAGAGAGAACCTTAAACGTATTAAAGATACATTGCGTGGTTCTAGGTTCGACAAAACACCGTCCTAAAAAGAATATCAGGCATGTTTTCTGTTATGTAAAGCATGCCTAAATCAACACATAACTTCGTTAATCCCCTTTCAAACAGCATAAATTTGGATCGCCCATTGGTCTGATTTGTTAATTAATTGTGTTATTAAGTTTGCTTCTTGTCATTTTCACATAGTATTCTGTAATAAAATTACAAAATTTTTGTTTTTGACTGTTAAAAGAGAGCAATTATCTATGCTACGAAGAACCAAAATCGTTGCCACACTTGGGCCATCAACAGACAGTGTTGAGATGATTGAAAAGATCATTAAAGCTGGTACTAACGTCGTCCGTATGAATTTCTCTCACGGTACAGCAGAGGATCATATTCTGCGAGCCAAGAAAGTAAGAGAGGCTGCAGACAATCTTGGCAAATACGTCGCTATTTTGGGTGATCTGCAAGGCCCAAAAATACGCGTATCTAAATTTAAAAATGGTTCCATCATATTAGACGTAGGAAGCACTTATACATTAGATGCAGACCTAGATAAGTTTTCTGGTGACGAACAATCCGTCGGTATTGACTACAAAGCCTTACCCAAAGATGTCAATAAAGGAGATTTATTGCTGCTAGATGACGGGCGTATACAACTCCAAGTTGAGTCAGTCGAAGGCAATAAAGTCATAACGACTGTTACTGTTGGTGGTAAGTTGTCAAACAACAAAGGGATCAATCGTCTTGGTGGTGGCCTTTCAGCTGAAGCGCTAACTGAAAAAGACAAGAGAGATATCAAAACGGCAGCTGAGATTGGTGTTGATTACTTGGCGGTATCTTTTCCTCGTTCAGGAGAAGATTTAAATTACGCTCGTCGATTAGCAGAAGAAGCTGGATGCTTTGCCAAGATATGCGCCAAAGTAGAGCGCGCAGAAACGGTAGCGTCAGATGAAGCTATAGACGACATCATCAGTGCTTCTGATGCCGTTATGGTGGCACGAGGTGACTTGGGAGTAGAAATAGGTGATGCGGAGCTTGTTGGTGTTCAAAAGAAACTCATCTCTCGTTCTCGCCAGTTGAATAAAGTTGTTATTACAGCAACACAGATGATGGAGTCGATGATAGAAAACCCCATGCCGACCCGTGCAGAAGTCATGGACGTTGCTAACGCCGTTCTGGATGGTACTGACGCAGTGATGTTGTCAGCAGAAACAGCCGCGGGTAGCTACCCTGTTGAAACTGTTGAAGCAATGGCTCGTGTCTGCCAAGGGGCTGAAATTCATCCCAGCGTACGCATATCTAAGCACCGTATAGATGAAAACTTTAGCTCAATTACCGAAACGACGGCACTGATGGCTGTATACGCGGCCAACCATTTGGATTCTATCAAAGCGATTGTAGCCTTAACCGAAAGCGGCAGCACACCTAAATTAATGTCTCGCATGACAAGTTCCCTGCCTATGTTTGGTTTGTCACGTCACAAAGACTCACTCAATGCCATGGCTTTATACCGTGGTGTTAAGCCCGTTTTCTTTGACTCACAATTGCAAAATCCAGGTGAACTTCGCATTGGAGTGACTGAAAAACTGCTGGAGAAAGGGTTAGTAAAGTCTGGTGACCAATTTGTACTGACCTATGGCGACCAAATGGAACAAGTTGGGGCAACAAATGCCTGCAAAATAGTCACGGTCCCATAGAGTAATCTAAGTTTTTAGATACGCTGTAGACGATATTTCTCTCAGTCACCAGACTAGGACATATTTGTTCTATAGGTATCTAAAGCCATCAACGATGAGCAAAACAGGACAATACTCACATAACGCCAATGAGTGTAATCACAAGGTAAATTTATAGAATTTACCTTTGCTCTTATGCCTTGTAGAAAAACGATAGAAAAAGGTTATTATATCAATATAGTATGATTTATTTGATTGGATGGATATGCAGCAATCGCCTGTAATTTCTAGCGAGAAAGATCCCAAAAACACTCATTGCCATGAGTGTGCCATGACGGTCAAAATACCCATCCTATCACATAAAGAAATTGCCACATGCCCCATGTGTGGGATGTCACTCACCACATTTAGGCGTAATGCTTTTGAATATGTCGTTGCCTATTCATTAGCAGCAATAGTTTTCCTATTAGCATCCGTTCCTTTTGAATTTCTTTCTTTTAAAGCACAAGGGCAATTTAAATCTATCGATGCTATCAGCACTGTCACAGTGCTAGTTAACAATGGTTATTGGCTGTTGGCCGTTATTCAGGTTTTAGCGATCTACGTTATCCCTATTGTTATGCTGTCAGGGATGCTCTATGTATTGATACCACTGAGATACGGTAAGGTGGCTCCCCAATCTAAAGCTATTGCTGATCTTGTGTTCGCTCTTATTCCTTGGAGTATGGCTGAAATATTTCTTATTGGTGTTCTTGTTAGCCTCATTAAAATAAGCTCTCTAGCAGATATCGGTATTGGCATGTCGTTTTACGCTTATGTCGGTTTTACGGTGTGCCTCGTGGCAGCCATTTTATATTTAGACAAATTCCAACTTTTTTATCAGTTGCAACAATTGATTCCTATCAAGATAAAACCTCCAAAGCCGATATCAAAAGAATACAAAAGCGAAAATATACAGCGCACATGGGCTTTGTTAGCGACCTCTCTTTTATTTTATATCCCAGCCAATACACTGCCCATAATGTATACCACGGTTTTAGGAGACCGAGAACCCAACACAATTTTAGGTGGCATTATTCACCTATGGCATGGTGGTTCTTACCCAATAGCTATTGTTATTTTCTTAGCTAGCGTTTTTATTCCAGTGGCAAAGTTATTGATCCTTGCATGGCTGAATTATTCTGTGCAAAGTAATAGCAGCATATTAAGCAAAGAAAGACAGATATTTTATCGTATAACAGAATTTGTCGGGCGATGGTCGATGGTTGACGTCTTTGTTGTCGGTATACTCGTCAGCCTAATACAATTAGGAAATGCTATGAGCATCCTCCCTGGACCAGCAGCGCTTGCATTTTGTGGTGTTGTTGTCTTAACCATGTTGGCCGCTCTCAACTTTGACTCTAGACTAATTTGGCACTCAAGTAAGACTAAAAATGACTGAAGAAGCAACGGTAAAACCTATTAAATCCGTATCAAAGATATGGTTAATCCCCCTAATAGCCCTATTGATAGGTGCTTGGATGGTCTACTACCAATGGGATAATCAGGGGCCGCTCATTACGATTGAGTTTGAGTCTGCCGTAGGCTTAGAAGCGAACAAAACGAAAATCAAAACGCGCAATGTTGATATAGGCGATGTAAAATCCATAACACTTAAAAAAGAGTCTGACGGTGTATTGGTAACAGCCCGAATAAACAAAGACGCTGAGCATTTAATGCATAAGGACAATCAATTCTGGGTAGTGACTCCGCGTATTTCAATTAATGGTATCTCTGGGCTTAGCACGTTACTATCGGGTCCTTATATAGAAGTCTCACCCGGAAAATCATTGAGCTTAACCAATGAGTTTAAGGGTTTAGATGAACCTCCATTAACACCGGCAGGTACTCCAGGTTTATTCATCACCTTGAACAGCGATGACGAATTCGCCTATTCACCAGGTGATCCAGTAATCTATAAAGGCTTAACAGTAGGTAAAATCGAGGACATATTTTTTAACTTAGAAGAGCGTATTGTCTACTACAACGCGTTTGTCGAAGCGCCTTATCATGAATTGATCTCAGAGAATACCCGCTTTTGGGATGTCAGCGGTGTACGCTTAGATCTCAAATCAACGGGCGTCACGGTAAAAACAGGCAATTTCGAAACGTTAATTACGAATGGAGTCTCTTTCGCTGTTCCTGATGGCATGCCTAATGGTGGCCCTATTCAACAAAGAGCTTTTTTTGATATCTATCCTGATTACGACGAAGCGTCAGCAGCTCGATTCAAAGAAGCTGTACATTATGTCATTATGATTTCAGATACTGTGCGAGGACTGAATGTCGGAGCACCTGTAGAATATAGAGGCCTTCAGGTTGGTAGCGTAATCGCTGTGGACCTTCAAAGTCCTGAACGAGATGATCTTCTCGACGAAGGGTACAAAATTCCAGTATTAATATCTGTCCAACCCGGCAGAGTGGGATTGCCTGATAATGAAATAGGTTTAGCTCAAATAAGGGAACAAACAGCAATCTGGCTGAAAAAAGGCTTTAGAGCCTCCCTTAAAACTGGTAATTTATTAACCGGTGCACAATTTGTTGATTTACAATTTTACGATGATGCTGAGCCTGCTGAAACAGAGCGTTTTTTAGTTTACGAAGTCATCCCAACAGTATCAGATGAATTTACACAAATCACTCAGAAGGTTACAGACATCCTCGACAGATTGAATAATTTACCAATCGAAGGTTTTGCCGTCGATGCACATGAAATGGTAAAAGAGTTCACGGATACAGCCGTATCCTTCAGAGAAGCGTCAGACGCATTCGATCAATTAGAAGAAGATCTTGATACCACTGTATTAGTAGAAGGTATGAACGAAACTTTAGAAAATTTGAATTTATTACTCAATGACTACAATGCGGAGTCCGGCGCTTATCAAAGTATCGAAAACACATTAAGAACCCTAAATAGGACAATGCAAGATCTTAAGCCCTTACTATTACAACTCAACAATAAGCCAAGCAGTTTGATATTTAGTGGCGCGCCAGTAAAACAACCTCACCCTATAGGCAAAAAAGGAGCTGAAGATAATGAGTAAGTACCGTCCCCTATTATTTTCGATTTTTGCGATACTTTTATCTGCTTGTAGCTCTGCGCCCATCGAACCGTTGAGATACTATACTTTAGATGACATCTCCCAATTACCTTCTGAGCCTGAGATACCAAACCGGGTCATTGTATTTAAGACACTTACATTGGCAGAATACTTGCTCCAGTCATACTTGACTTTTCAAGCTGACTCGCATCAGCTGCACTATTCTTCACAACATATTTGGGCTGAAAACCTACAAACATCCATCCAAAAGGTTTTACTCAAAGAACTCAACAAAAATGACAGTAAGATTGTTTTTGTAAAAGACAGTGATCCTCGAGCTAGAACGGCAACTGAATATATGAGTATCGATATTGAGCATTTGTTGGCGACAAGTAATCGGAGTGTCAGGTTATCCGCACGGTATTGGCTAAATATACCGAAAGCAAAGGCTAACAAAGTGGGTATTTCCAATATTGAATCGCCACTTGAAAATAGCGGCTACGCTTCATCAGTGAAGGAAATGAGGAAAACCTTAACCTTATTAGCTGATGAAATAAAAAGTAACGTCAGACGATGGGATATTCCATCTTCATAAAATAGTCATTACGTTGTGTTCCTTGAGAACGAGCTACTTCAACAGAACACGCTAACGAGAGGGAGTTGTATATGGTCGATATGAATCAACGTTTCATTAGCCGCCTTACCAAAGATACTTATGCGCTAATTTTAGCCGGAGGAAAAGGTTCTAGGCTCCATGAACTAACAAGCTGGCGTGCCAAACCGTCTGTTTATTTCGGAGGAAAATTCAGAATCATCGACTTTCCTCTTTCTAATTGTGTGAACTCTGGCATACGACAAATCGGTGTTGCTACACAATACAAAGCTCATTCATTAATCCAACATTTAGTTCATGGTTGGGGACAAATGAACTATAACATGGGTGAGTTTGTTGATGTTCTTCCTGCCTCTCAACGAACATCAGAAGCTTGGTACAAAGGCACTGCAGATGCTGTTTACCAGAACATAGATATCCTCAGAGCCAGAAGCCCAAAATACATTATGGTCTTATCTGGCGACCATATTTATAAAATGGATTATGGTGAAATGCTTGCTTACCATGTCGAGAATAAAGCTGACATGACAGTGTCCTGTATTGAAGTGCCTGTTGCAGAAGCGGCAGGTGCTTTCGGTGTCATGACGATTGACGAAAACTTCAGAATTAAACGATTTGACGAAAAACCCCAGCATCCAACACCTTTGCCTCATGACAAAGAACTCACCATGGCATCCATGGGCAACTACATTTTTGACACCGAATTTCTTATTGAGCAACTCTTAAAAGATGCAGCAAACCCTGACTCAGAACATGATTTTGGCAAAAACATTATTCCGTCAATTATTGAGAATCACAACATATTCGCCCACCCTTTTCGTGATCCTGAAACAAACAAAAGAGCCTACTGGCGAGATGTTGGTACATTAGACGCATTCTGGGAAGCGAATATGGAATTAATCGCCGTTGAGCCTGAGCTAAATTTGTATGACGGTGATTGGCCAATACTGACGCATCAAGTTCAACTCCCACCCGCGAAATTTGTCCTCAATGAAAATAATCGATGCGGCACAGCCACGGAATCAATGGTGTCAGGCGGCTGTATTATATCGGGTGCGCGGCTACATAGAACAATACTATTCTCAAATGTTCGCGTGCATTCATACTCTTACATTGAGGATTCAGTTGTGCTCCCCGAAGTTGACATAGGTCGTCATTGTCACATTAAGCGCGCTATTATCGACCGTGGCTGTAAAATACCTGAAGGGACAACCATTGGCCTCAATCGTCAGGAGGATATCGAGCGAGGCTTTAGAGTCACTGACAAAGGTGTTGTTTTGGTGACCGCAGAAATGTTCGGCCAACGATTACATATGACAGATTAGTTACCCTATTAAAGGGCATACTATTGGTACGCCCTTTGTTCTTCATTTTCTTATACCTGTCCGCATGGGTATTACTCGACAGCTTTTTCAGTCAATACTGCTATGGCAATTTCTAAACCTTCAATAAAGTGCCCTAGCCTTATATTTTCATTAGGGCTGTGTTGATTGTTATCAATATTCACGGTTGGGATCAAAACGGCAGGAATATCCAAAGTATCAACAAAAGGTGCTATCGGTACAGAACCTCCTAATGTTCTAACAAGGATAGGCTCCTCACCGGTTAGTTTTTTAATTGCCCGCCTAGCCAGTTTACCTGGTGCAGAATCAAACTCTGTCCTAAAAGCACCGTAACTTACCTTTGATTTGAACTGCACATATTGATTTTCAGTTGCTCTCTGCTGTTCAGTCGGCTCGCCTGCAATAACGGTATACCCTTGTTGCTCAATGTGTTTTTTTAATAAACGAAGTAAGTACTCAGGGTCACTTTCCTGAACTAAGCGAATATCAATTTCTGCAATAGCTTTGCTAGGGATAATGGTTCTAACTTTATCCCCTACCCATGCAGAAGAAAGCCCTCTAATATTAAGAGATGGGTACTGGAGGGATTCCTGCAATGTTTCAGCGACCTTATCAGGCCGTGAAAAGCCCATAACAGACTTAAGGCCTGCAGCATCATCCGGTACAGAAGCCAGTGTTTGTCTTGTCTCTTGATCTATCTGAATGCCATCATAATACCCTTCAATGAGCACTTTGCCATCTTTCGACTTCATCGAAGAGAGTAAATGCGACATAGCAAATGCTGGATTAGGAACATAGTTTCCATAGTGACCACTATGTTGAGGAACAACTGGGCCGTGCATAGTCAGAGTGACGGTGGCAATACCCCTTGCACCAAAGTTTAGTGTCGGTCTATTTGATGCATGTGGAGGTCCGTCGAATATCAGCAACATATCGGCAGATAATAGTGCTTTGTTTTTTTCCACTGCCTTCGCCAGATTTGGCGATCCGAGCTCCTCTTCGGTATCGATAATGACCTTCAAATTAAAATCAGCGTTTATTTTTGCTTTTAATAGAGCTCTAACAGCAAAAATAAATTGTGTCATTGGGCCTTTAGAGTCAGATGCCGAGCGAGCAAAAATTCGCCAGTCGGGATCTATTTTACCAGCCAATTTAGACCATGATATCTCGCGCCAGCTGCCATCATCCATTTGCTCCTTTAGTACAGGAGTGAACGGCGCATCTTGCTGCCAAGCATTCGGATCAACTGGCTGTCCATCAGCTTGAAGATAAACAAGCACGGTCTTGTCAGCACCAATATCTCTGTGTGCATAAAGTAGTGGGCTGCCATCAGTCTTGATACGTTTCGTATCAAACCCACTCGCTTTCATTTCCGGTTCCAACCAATCTACTAAACGCAAAATATCATCGGGGTTATTTGCATCATTGGGCAAGCTCAGAAATTCACGATAAAACGTCAGTGCTTCTCTCAAATGAGTTTGAGAGAGTTTCTTAATACTTTCCGTTGTATGCTTATCCTGTGCGTGGACAGGTGCAAACACACATAGGGTAATCAATACACAATTCAACCAATACTTAGGCATTCACGCCACCTTATTTCTTATTGTTCAATATGACGCTCTATACTATCAACCTATTATACCTATTGCTTCTTTCAACGAAGATACTACCCGTCTCGATTCATGAACAAAGCGTCAACCTCATACTCAAAACCTTTCATGGTTTTTATTAATGAACTAGAGCGAGTTGATCTTTGTTGTCCAAAGGGTGCGTCATAAACCATTCAACAAAGAAAAAACAAAGCGCAGCATACTAAAGCACAGGCCCTACCACATAAAAAACAAAAATAAAACATACCTTTTGTTCATTTTTAATTACATTTTTATTTACCATAGATAAAAACAGTGGTAACTTAAATTACCTCAGTGATTTGACTCCCCAAAATTAGGGGTATCTCTCTTTGAGGATTTAGGGAAATAGCATACGACGTCCGTATGCACCATACGTATGGTAAGCAAGCATTAATATAAGAAGCGCTTACCCATAAAAATAAAATGAAGTATAAATACGAAGGTATCAAAAATGAAAAAACAACTCGCTCTAGTAGCAGTAACAGTCTCGCTAGCACTGACAGGTGTGCAAGCAGCGGTAGCCCAATCTATGGAATTGAGCTCCCCGCAATCTATCTTAACCAAACAAAGTAACAACCTATTTAGTGCCAACACAAAGAGCCAATCATTAAGTAGCGATCCTTTATTCAATACACTACTGCAGGATGAAACCATACTTACAGCTCAACCTGTAGGCATTAACCCCCAAATGATCAGTGGCGAACAGTCGTCAATGACAATCAACTTAGGTCCTGGGCTTGTGTTTAACGCAACAAATAACAACAGTTATTGGTTAAACGGCGATTATCAAGTCTGGACAGGTGACATTAACACAGGCAGCATCCTGTCAAGCCTAACAGCTGATGGAAAGAAGAAAAATGCAAATACAGCTGTTTTTGTTAGAAATGGCGACCGTGTTTTCGGTGAGATGCGAATAGATGGCAGAATTTTTGGAATACAAACCACAGATCTCGGCAAACATATACTGACAGAAATTAAAACGAGTGACCTCGATATCCCCCTAGGCGACGATACACCGAAGAAAATAGGTAGCCGAGTTTTATCGGGCCAAGGTTTCGCAAGTGACGTCAGTGATCAAGGTGCTTTTGCAAATGCTGTAGGCCCGAACGGTTCAACCATTAGAGTGCTTCAAACTGCAACAAACGAGGCTATTAACGCACTTGGTGGCACTGGCCCTACCGTTGACAGAATGAATTTCTTCTTGGCGCAAAGTAATGATGTTTACGCTCGTAATGGTTTAGATCTTGAGTTGCAAGATGCCGGAAGATTCAGAAGTGGCTTCGCAGAACTCGCCTTTATGGATCAAAACCTAGATGCTATTGCCAACCCTAATGATGGTCGTGGAGATGCATTTGCTGGATCCACTCGAAACTCACGTGGTGCTGATATTGTGACTATTATGACATCAACCTCAGCGAGCACTTTCGGTGTTAGCCTTTGTGGTATTGCTGATGCAATAGCTGCTGATCCTAATCAAGGCTTCTTCGCGATTAGCACCTCTAGTGGTTGTGCGACTGGGTTTACATTTGTGCATGAACTAGCTCACTTGTTTGGTGCTCGTCATGACAATGACTCGAATACATTCCCGTTCTCTTTCGGACACGGCTTTGTTAATGCTGGTGCAAATATCCGTACTATCATGGCGGTTAATAGCAACCCACAACAACGTGTTGGTGTGTTCTCTACAGATGATCAGAACTTCCAAGGCAATACGATAGGAAACAGCTCATTTGCTGACAACGAGCGTGTACATGAAACACGCCGTCAAATAATGGCAAGCTTCCGTTAACCCTTTACTCCCATAGGGGATGCGTAACTGCTCCCCGTTTCTTTCATACCAAACTACCTTGAAACTTGTTTTCCTTTCAAGGTAGTTTGGATTACATTAAATCATCGACTAAACTTGACTCTTTTATTTTCTATTGAGAGTGTTTTAGCATCACTGCGCTTTCGTGCAAGTGCTTGGTCAAATCGTTCAATATCATCTGGCGGCATGTGCACAAATATCCACTCATCAGCACCAATTAATGCCATTTGCTCATCTCCACCTTCACTAAACAAATACCAATAAGGCACAATAGCAATATCAATATCTCTCTCTTCAAAACCTAATTTAGTCGTATTTTCTATATCAATGGCTGCATCACCAACATGCAATACCTTCCAACCATTAATATCAACTAATTGAGCATAATTATGAATAGCAGCAAACTCTCCCGTTCCATGAGGCATATTGAGCATAGTAATAATCATACCATTGTGCTCAAGTTCCATAGTTTCAGCACGGTTTAATTTAGCACTGACCAATTGACGGTCCTTGACTTTCCCTATTAACTGCTTGGTCACCTGTTCACTACTAGCAAACAGGGTATTGGAATTTGCATTGAGAAAGCCAATCACTGGGCCGCTAGAGAAGTGATCACCATGAATATGTGTTGCAAGTGCTAAAGGGATTTGTCGACTATATAGCGTTTTATGCTCCTCTCTATCCAACGCGTGGAAACGCCCAAAGGTTCGAGAAAAAAACGAGTCAATTAAAACGCTGGATGAGCCACTACTTAAAATGACACCAGCATTGGCCGTATAACTGACACTGAGCTCGTCAGTCGCAGCAGTAACATAGCCAATTTGGATAAGGCTAATCAATGCGAATGCAGTGCGCATTTTGATAGATGTAAAAACGCTCATCAGCTAATTTAATAGCGAAACTAAAAAGTCCAAAGCGCGCTTTTCTTTAGCATCAATCTCGCCGTCAGCATTAGCAATATCTTTTGCCAGCTTTAGTGCTTGCTGCTTGATATCATTATCAATAAGTTGACTGGCTCTATGGCGAATAAAGTCTTCAACACCATCATTCTCTGCGGCATGCTTACATTTAGACAATGTATTAGTGTAGTAATCATCTTGACTGATAGGGCCAGACCACGGAATAGAGTCGAGCCAGCTCTTCATAAAAGTGACTTCACTATCATCAACAACACCATCAACAACGACAAACAGTAACGCGATATCAAATAATGCCTGCCTTTGCATTTGATCTTCGCACTGCCCCATATCTAAAGCACTAATGAAACTATCGAAACGCATGATTCTTCCTAATTCTTCAAAGTTATTACAAAAATAACACAGGAATGCCGGTTAGCACGAAAGATTGACGCAATTCACATCAATCCCTCGCTAAGGTTAGGCAGTTTAAGTGTTCTCTTGAATAAGATGTACATCTCTTTGGGGGAAAGGAATGGTTAAACCGGCTTCTTCAACTGCTGACTTCAGCAGAGGTCTTATGTCAAAGAAGAGCGACCAATAATCATCCGTTTTAACAAAAGCACGGACTAAGAAGTCAACAGAACTACTACCGAGATCAACAACGGCCACAACATTACCTTCTTCCTGTAATACTCGGCTATCCGCCGCCAGAGCTTTCTCCATGGCTTCTTTACCTTTTGCAATATCATCAGAATACGCAATACCTATAGAGACTTCTACCGCTCTTATTTTGCTCGTCGTGAAGTTAGTAATAGTACCATTAGCTATTGGACCATTAGGTACGATCAATATTCGTTTATCAAAGGTTGATAGTGTTGTTACGAATATACCTATATCAACAACCTCTCCCTCAACACCCTGTGTTTCAATATAGTCAGTTACTTTAAAAGGCCTAAAGATCAAGATCATTACACCACCAGCAAAGTTAGATAAACTGCCTTGCAATGCTAAACCAACAGCAAGACCTGCGGCCCCTAAAATAGCCACGAATGAGGTTGTTTCGATACCCACCATTGATGCAACACTAATGACGAGTAGAACTTTAAGAATCACCTCAATGATATTGGTTAAAAACTTAGCGAGTGTTTCATCAGGCAACCCTTTCATAAACCCTTTACGAACTGCTTGGCTGATTTTACCAATAACCCAAAGTCCAACGATAAGGACAATAATTGCGAGAATCACTTTACCACCGTACTCTGTTCCAAGAGTGATGGCACTGTCGTAGAATGCTTGCAGCTTTTCTTCAAATGTAGCCATGTTTTTTCCTATTTATTTTTATTTAGAGTTAAAATTTCTTTGACGACAGTGCGTTACGCTATGCTAGATACTTTTGCAGCTAAGCAATAAAACACTCTAAAGGTATTGTATTAACGGCAACTTCAGTCATACCAATACCATAAAATAGTGATGAAGACAGGAAAAAGAGAATAAAATGCACCCTCGCAATAAGCATCAAGGCGATTACGACTTCAAAAAACTCGTATTAAGCTCCCCACGATTAAAACCCTTTATCAAGAAGAGCCCTGCTGGGAAGTTAACGATTGATTTTGCTATACCGGACGCAGTTAAACAGCTTAACGCTGCACTGCTGGCCAGTGACTACGATATCTCAACATGGGATATTCCCGATGGTTATCTATGCCCACCAATACCTGGCCGAGCAGATTATATTCACCATATCGCTGACTTATTAGCTCACGATAACGCGGATAAAGTCCTCAAAGGTAAGTCAGTAATAGGATTGGATATCGGCGCTGGCGCTAACTTGATTTATCCCATCATTGGCAGTCAATCGTATGGTTGGCGTTTTATTGGTAGTGATATTGACAAAGCCGCTATCCAATCAGCTAATATGATCATTAAAATGAATGAAGGCCTTGAAAAGCACATATCTATTAGAAAGCAACAACAACCTAACAACATATTTCACGGCATTATTCATCCACAAGACAGGTTCACATTCACGCTATGCAATCCGCCGTTTCATGCCAGCGCCAAGGCTGCTGCAGAAGGTAACCAACGCAAAAATACAAACTTATCAAGGCATAAAGAAAAACACTCAAATGAACCTCAAAAGAGTTCAAGAATGTCGCCTAAAAACCTCAACTTTGCAGGTAAAAGTAATGAACTATGGTGTCAGGGTGGAGAGCTATCTTTTATAAAACGAATGATTAAAGAGAGTAGTGATTACAAAACACAAGTGCAGTGGTTTACTACATTAGTCTCTAAAAAGGACAATATGAAGCCCATTCTCAATGCGTTAAAACATATTAATGCCAACGAAGTAAAAACCATTCCCATGCAACAAGGGAACAAAAGTAGCCGATTTATCGCTTGGCAGTTTTAACACACATACCAATGGAGAATACATTGCTTTGCACTAGTTCATTTTGAAGCATGAATAAGAGCCAATGCCATACCTGTCTGTTGCTGCATATAAGCATTTATCTTTATATGCTTTGGATGCCAGCCAAGTAAAAATCTGTGAAAATCTGCCCATGCCAACGGATAAAGCTTTCGCCATTGCTGTTCAATAGCAACCCCATCAATACTTTTTCCATAGTAATTTAGTGCTTCATGAAACAGCTTAAAATAAGTCTTCAGGAGTTCACTGCCATGATTCAACAGTTGTTTAGTTGTCAGGCAACTTCCTAAGAAGTACATTAAATCTTTTACACCAATACCTTTCCCAACATACTGAAAATCGATAGCGGCCAAATTGTTACCGTCCCGATGCCAGCAGAAGTTGGCAATTTTAGCATCACCATGCAACAGCGTTTGGTAGCTAGCATCATTTAGTTGAGCATCTATAGCATTCGCTAGATGTTTCAACTCCCCATCGGCCATTGCGGCCAACTCTTCTAGCCGAGTAGCTAAGTGCCAGTATGTTCCTACAGACCATAAATCATCTGTCACTTTGTCGACATAACAAGCATGAAAATAGGCTAACCAGCGAATACCTAATATAGCTTGATTTAAACTAGCACTTCCAAACCTTTGACTGAATCCTAATGCGTCTAAATCCTCCAGTATAATTGGCTTAGGCTCAGATAAGTTTAATGAGCCAAGGTGTTTAGGAACATAACAATGCGTGTCACAAAGGTGAGCATATCTAGCATAAAACCGTTCTTCATTGATATAAGAACTGATTTTACGTTGATGGCTAGCATTGGTATTCCAACCTCTAGGGTGTGAGCTTTTATCAGGCAGTTCAACATGTTTAACGATAATGCTCTTCTCTACTCCCACATCACTATTTTGTTGGATATGGTATCTAGCAATCTCACCGTACCCGCTCCAAAGGGCCTGTACTTGCTCGACTTTAAATAAAGTTGGTGTATTAAAAAAAGAACGCAGGTGGGTGATTAAATTCATAGAAAACTTAATTCACTTCAGGTTTGTATAAAAGAAGAGATAAAAGCATTGTAAATCAAAAAGTTAAAATAGTTGGTTAGCCTAACGATATTATTGCATTCAGGTCTTTTCAAGCCAACATCATTAATCATCCGAAAAATCAGGCTCGGGATCACCAAAAAGTGCGGCCAGTTTTCTTTTCGCTTCTCGCGCTTTTTCTAAATCCGCAGCGCGATAAGCATCACCAACAGGCTTGAAATAGTCACAAAAGTTAGCTCTCTCTTCATCAGACACAGACTCCGCTCTGTCTTCATCACAGCGTCCTTTGCTGTAAAAAGCACACATCTTACAAACATGTTGATCAGCCCGACATTTAGTGCATTCTTCACGTCTGGACATAGGTAGGATTACGCCTTGCAACATCTCACCACATTTCCAACATTTAAAGTCATCGCTCATGTAACCTCCTGACTAAACCGCTTTTTTTATTAGCATACATCTTTTCTAAAGGCTTTATCCAGAACACACTAGGAATTATAGAGTCTTAAGTGTAGATCAGATCGCGGCCGACACTGACAAGCCAGTGTTTTACCTTGCTTTCGCTCCTCGTTTAATAGTGCCACAACCTCATTTGAGGCGTAGGACTCTTGCCCACTAACACGCGTAAGCATGCAACATCCACATTGCCCCTCTCCACAAGCATAGGGCAACTCTATTCCTTGTTGCTTAGCAACCTCTAATACTGTTTGATTTTCTGCAACCTGCAAAACATGCTTCGTACCATCATGAACCTCTATGGCCACATTAAATCGTTTACCTTCAGGTTGCTTTGTCTCAAGTGCAAAGTCTTCACAATGAATATGCTGTTCCGCAATACCGAATGCAAGCAGCGTTTTCTGCGCCATATTCTTAAGTCCTTCAGGGCCACATATATAGCAATGTGTACATTCTATGGGGTTCAATACCAAAGCCTTTATCATTGATGGGGTTAATCGACCAGTAGCGCCACTTTCTGCCATTAAATCACTTGAATTAATATAGTGTACCTTCAAATGGTTAGGGTATTGGTTACACAACTGATCGATACTTTGCTTAAATATAATGTCGTTTTTTGAACGATTACAGTAGATAAGCTCAACAGAAAAGTTCGTGTTATCACCATCAAATGCAGAGCGTAGCATAGACATAACAGGCGTTATTCCACTTCCACCAGCTATCATGAGCAATCGTTGAGACGGTGCAGCACGACTTTTATTGAGTACGAAATCACCGAACGGACCTGCCACCGTTAATTTATCTCCAGCTTTCAGCTCTTGATTTAGATAGCTAGACATCACACCATTAGGAAGGCACTTTACCGCAATTGAAAGCAAGTCAGATGACTCAGAAGAACAAATGGAATAGCAACGAGTGTAATGCTTGTTGTCTATGACTTTACTCAGCGTTAAGTATTGACCGGCTTTAAAACGAAACCCTAGGACCTCTTTACTATCAAAACTAATGCGAACTGTATCCACTGTCTCTTTAACAATGGATTTAACAGTTAATGTATATTGACCGGCCTTATTACACTGCTGGGCATTTAGTCTATTCCCAGACATGAACAAACGAGGAAGGCGTCTATCGAATAAATTTTCAATAGGCGCGTCATTATTCTCCAATTCTTGTTTAAATTGGTCAAAGACCCGTCGATAGGCATACCAAGGGATCCGTGGATTCAAGTGATGTATCAGGTGATAGCTTTGCCCCAAGGTCACCATGCTAACGAAGGGAGCTAAATAAATACGTGTATTTTGATATCGACTTTGCTGAATGTTAGGCCGATGAGGGATCCAATCAAACAACATAGCCAAAATAAAAGAGGCCAAAACGACAGGTAAAACCCACGCAATTAAGACGAATGAGCCAAAGCCAGCATAAATAAGGTAACCCAACAGAGCAACCATACTGACCCAATACATGAGAGAGCTACGCCATGTCTTTTGAAAGACAGGGTCTGTCTTAGACTTGGAGAATCCAAAACCAATATAGTGCAACGGCAAAGCAAGTGACTTAATCGAGGCCAACAACCATGAATTAGAACAGACCCAGTAATCTGGATCACGATCAGGATCGTTCGTATAGGCATGATGATGATCATGAATGCGCGCAAATAACGAAAAAGGAATAATGATAAAAGGAATTGCACAAACCCATCCCATTCCCCTTTCTATTGGTTTCATCCACTGAACGCCTTGTGCAATGTTTCTATGGCCCGCTTCATGAATCACGGTAAAACTTAAGTAAATACTCAATGTAGACACAGGCACTGCTTGAATAGGTGTAAGAAAAGAGCTACTTAGGCCAATGATTAATCCACCGATACACGCTAAAGTGACGGTAAAGAGTACCACTGTGCTCCAAGCAATAGATGCTCTTTGAGCGAGCCAAACCTCACTTATCGATTCGGGTTGAGAGGCAATAACTTGCATTATAATTCAACGTCTGAGTCAACAGACGTTAACTTTGACATGCTTACCATCCGTTAAAAACGCCAAAATTTATCATTATGTGCCACCAATTTAACTTTATGCGCCAAAATAGACATTATGGTAAGGTTGTTCAATGAAGAAGCTCCCTCATTATGTCAACACCGCTTGTTTAAATCATTATGTCTCCATAGTGAAACAACACAATGGCAATCTAGATTACCTGCTCAAGGCGGCAAGTATTCATCATAAATTGCTTAGCTCCGGTGAAAGGCTTATGCCACTGAACAATTATGTTTATTTGTTAGAGTTGAGTGCCAGAGAGTTAAACGCCCCATACTTCGCTATGGAATTGGCTCAACGGCAAGACATTCATTTTCTTGGGCCTTTGAGCTCAATGCTCTACAAATCAACCAATATGGCTGAGGCCATCGATACCATTAGCAAGTATTTTAAGCTGACGGTTTCTGGCGTTGAAGTTGATATATCAATCGTCGCTGACACTGTGTCGTTTCAATTTCACTGCAATATTCCTTATGTAACATCAAGCATTCAATACCAAGACTACGTACTCGGATCTACTGTTAAATTGATATGGGAGCTAGTTGGGCGAAAATACCCTTTCAGAGGCTGTTATTTCACTTGCTCTGCCGAAGAGGGTAATCGTCGTTTAGACTTTTACACAAGGTATTTTGGGTGTCCTATTGCATTCGGCAAAAGTACACTAACATTAACTGCGGACAACCACTTACTTGACGAACGTTTGCTGAATCGCGATAGCATGTTGTCTGCTAATATGACTTCAAGCATTGAAAAGCCAGAGGAGCTGACTCAGCAAGTCACTCAACTAGCACATTTCTTGTTATTAAGTGGCTTAGCGAATGCGGACACAGTGGCGAAAAAGTTAGGTTACTCTCGACGAACATTACAAAGAAGGCTGCAGCAGGAATCAACCTCCTTTATTGACATTTTAGATCAAGTTCGCCGCCAACAAGCCAAACAATACCTTCGGGACACTAGCTACCGTTTAACCGAAATTTCACTATTACTGGGTTATAAAAACCTCGGCTCGTTTACACGAAGTTTTAAGCGTTGGTTTGGTTATGAACCATCAAAAGCGCGCAATGCGCCGCATTAGTCTGATTTTTTTGCTGTAATTAATGGCCACACAAGCTGCTCACCAATGCTCGTTGGTGGAAGGTTTTCAACCCCCATATCTTGAGGATACTGCCGTGTAATCTTCGCAGTACCAAATAAAATATCCCAAAAAAACAAAAAATTACCAAAGTTTCCTTTGTAGTGGGTAGCGTAATCCGATAAGTACTTCCCATGGTGAGCACTATGCGTTGCTGGGGTAGAAATAACTCTCTCAATAACCCACATCAATGGCGATAACCAAGTGATTTTATAAAGAGGCTCATCCCATCTAACATCGCTATGCGCACCAAAAATAACAGCCATCTTTAATACAATATAAACGGCGTATACCCAACCACCACCTAGGTATAACAAAACACCAGAAAACCATAACCCGGGCATTAGCAAGTAATAGAAAACGTTATTTCGATATACAACCCGGATGGATAAATAGGACGCGTTATGATGCGGACGATGCAGTTTATATAGCCATTTCACAGAATGGGATAGTCTGTGCCACCAATATTGTGTCATGTCATCAAAGATGAGAAACAAGGTAAACACGGCAATAAACGGCCAGTGTAAAATCATATTCTCTGCTTTTGGAGCAATATAACTTGCAAAGGCGGCACCGCTAAATAAAACAATGGGTTGAGTAATAAACATCAAGACCCCTGAGCTTAAAACCTCAACTATAGCGTCTGACTTATCCTGCCCTTTCTTAGCGAAGAATTGCGTAAAGATGACTTCAAGCACAACAAATACCATGAAGATCACAGCAACGATGACAATTTCAGACTTCATCGTAACCCCCTTTGGCTTAGTTTGATATTAGAGTACCAATTGAAATTATGATTAAATGATAAATATTTAGCATTTAAGAAACTCTGTATGCAGCAACCTACATTTATGAATTTGTTGAGTGAAGCAACTCGTGACAGCGTGATGAAAACAGCGACTTTGATGCATTATCAAAACAACCAACTTATCCATACCCGAGGGCAAACAAAACCAGGGTTGTCTATTGTTTCAACAGGCAGTGTGCATGTCGGCGTTAGCGATACCGAAGGCGTGTTTGTTATGGCCGGAATTCTAGGGCCAGGGGAAAGTTTTGGTGAATTTACACTTTTTGCTGACCTACCTAGAACGCATGATGCAATTGCTTTTGGACCAACAACCGTATTCCAAATACCACAATCTCGCTTTATTCCTCTGTATCAAAAGGAACCTGAGATAGCTTCTGCTCTATTAAAATCGTCGTTATTGCGCACACACCAATTACTTGAACAACTTGATGCTATTCGACGCTTACCTTTACTTGAAAGAACGGCAAAAGCACTTTTATCTATGTCTGATTCATCAGGCAATAAATCTGGGGTTGCTTGTTTACAATCAGATCTCGCCTTTGCTTTAGGTGTAACAAGAGTTTCCGCTGGAAAGGTGCTTAAGCAACTGGCTGGCTATGGCTTAATAGAATTAGGCTACAGACAGATTCATTTTCCCGATAAATCTAAATTGGAAAGTTGGGTAGAAGAGCATTGTAATACAACACCGTTAAGGTGGTAGTGAAACTACATTACAAAAGAGCAGGAAGGATAAGAACCCGTAGTAACCGTTGATTGGAGTGTGTTGACCTTTCGTGTTCAACACACTCTACTGGTTCATTCTTTTTTATAGCATTTCTACTGCAATAGCGGTCGCTTCGCCACCACCGATACACAATGACGCAACACCTTTTTTCAACCCACGCTGCTTTAAACCATGTAACAAAGTCACAAGTATACGTGCTCCAGAGGCTCCTATTGGGTGTCCTAGAACACAAGCACCGCCGTGAATATTCACTTTATCTGGATCAAGGTCTAGTTCACGAATCGCCAACATAGTCACCATCGCGAAGGCTTCGTTTATTTCAAACAAATCGACATCATCTTTTGTCCACCCAGCTTTATCCAATAACTTCTGCATTGCACCGACAGGTGCGACAGTGAAGTTCTCAGGTTCAATAGCATTGGTTGCATGAGCAACAATTCTAGCGAGTGGTGTAGCACCTAGCTCTTTCGCTTTTGTCTCTGACATCACAACCATAGCAGCTGCACCGTCTGAAATAGAACTAGAATTGGCGGCTGTTACTGTACCATCTTTCTTGAAAGCAGGACGAAGGCGTGGGATTTTGTCTGGCATCGCATTTCCTGGCCCTTCATCATGAGATACAACAGTTTCACCTTTACGTGTTTTAACCGTGACATTGACAATCTCATCATCAAACGCACCAGATTCAATAGCATGTTGGGACTTTGCTAAAGAGGTCAATGCAAACTGATCCATCGCTTCGCGTCCAATGTTTTCAGCATCCGCTGTACTTTGCGCAAAGCATCCCATAGCTTGACCGTCGTACGCATTTTCCAAACCATCAAACATCATATGATCAAGTGTTTGTTGATGCCCCATACGCATACCTGCACGCGCTTTTGGTAATATATAGGGGGCATTACTCATACTCTCCATACCACCCGCAACTACAGTACTCGCACTACCGGCTTTGATTAAGTCATTAGCTAACATAACGGCTTTCATACCTGAGCCACACACTTTATTGATGGTCGTCACACCGGCTGATAAAGGTAACTCAGCCCCTAGCGATGCTTGACGTGCTGGAGACTGACCTAAGCCCGCCGTAAGCACACACCCCATAATAACTTCGTCGATGTTATCGCCAGAAATACCTGCGTGCTCAACAACACCTTT
This sequence comes from uncultured Pseudoalteromonadaceae bacterium, assembly GCA_964640795.1. Classification (GTDB taxonomy): domain Bacteria; phylum Pseudomonadota; class Gammaproteobacteria; order Enterobacterales; family Alteromonadaceae; genus M269. The sequence goes on from CAZXIN010000020.1 coordinate 90,370, forward strand.
TATAGCAACTGAGCCTAACTCAGTCGCAGACAATGAAGAAAGACCTCCCATAAAGCCACCCATGGGGGTTCTATTGGCCGCAACAATAACAACAGCTTCTTGACTCATTTCTTTTTCCTTCGGTTTGGAATTTACGTAAAAGTCTATTCACACTTGGTTGTGAATACCAGTTATAAAATTAAGTTGACGTAATCTTTCGCTTACTTTACCTTTACGTTAACTCAAACCTTACGTTAACGTAAAGGGCACATGAAAGAATCAGATGCAGTCAGTATTGGTGAACTGGCAAAGAAGTTTGACATTACGCCACGGTCCATTCGGTTTTATGAAGAACAAGGTCTACTCAATCCAGGTCGTGTAGGTCAAAACCGTAGCTATGAAAAGAAAGACCAAGTTCGCCTCAAATTAATACTCAGAGGCAAACGTCTCGGCTTTTTACTTGCTGAGATAAAAGTACTGTTTAAATTATATGACAGCCACAGCAACTCAGCTGCACAACTTGAAACAATGCTGAGTATGACGAAAGAAAAACGTGAGCTGATGTTGCAGCAATTGCATGACGTTAATATGGTGCTACAGGAACTCGACGAAGTCGAACAACGTTGCATGTATGAATTAGCGGAATTAACTAATCCCACAAAATCAAAGAGAGAATCGTAACTATGAATGTACCCTACCCTACACTTAACTTTGGCTTGGGCGAAGAGATCGACATGTTACGTGATCATGTTTACAA